>JADGEO010000018.1:0-637 GCA_016744335.1 Anaerolineales bacterium | reverse complement strand
CAAAAATCTAATTCTCTCAGAAAAAGATATGAAATCTCTGGCGAAAAAACTTAAACAAAGCTGTGGCAGTGGCGGAACAGTGAAAAATGGCATGATCGAAATCCAAGGCGAACATCGCGAAAAAATAGCAGAAGTATTAGAAAAACTAGGCTACAAAACAAAAATCGCTGGAGGCTAAACGGCTTCTTTCAGAAACGCCACTCTCTTGCAAAATCCCCCTAATCTGTTATCTTCAAAAAACTTTTGAACACGGATTCTACGGATTACACGGAAAAAGCATTTAAAATTACTGCACTCTACAAGTATGCTTCGCTAAGAAAAACAAAAAAAGTTTTTCTCCGTGAAATTCGTGAAACTCCGTGTTCACAAAAACGCATCAAAACATCTCTGGTTAAAAGAATGAAAAAATACATCTACTTCACCGTCTTTATCTCTGGCATGACCACCCTTGCGGTAGAACTCTCTGCCTCGCGCCTGATTGGCAATATCTTTGGCACCAGCAATCTCGTTTGGGCGGCAATTATTGGTCTCATGCTCATCTACCTCACGCTAGGCTACTTTTTAGGCGGAAAACAAGCCGATAAATCGCCTTATGCTCGTAGCATGTACAAAATTTTAGCTTGGGGCGCATTCACAC
>JADGEO010000017.1 GCA_016744335.1 Anaerolineales bacterium | reverse complement strand
AACGCTTCAAATGTGCTTTGAGCACCCAGTATCTTGAAAAGGTCTTGTTAGGGGCTAAATTTCATGCGTAAGCCCTGAGGGAACGGGTTCTTTTTAGGTCATTAAAAACCCTTCCCCCGTAGGGGGAAGGGTTGGGATGGGCGATGCTATTCTTCTTTTACTTCTTGCTTTTCTTTTTTCTTTCTACGCCGCCGTATAATGGCACGAACAGCGATGAAAACGAGATAGAAGGGCAATACGATCGTGAATAAAACGGGCAAAACAAAGAGAATAAAATTAATTATGAACTGCATAAAACCTTGCAAATAATTAATGAGATTCTGAATTGCTTTGCTGGCTGTTTCGCCTAGCTCCCAACCGCCAATTTCTATAGGTTCGGCTTTTTCGGTGGCGATAACTTCGGTGCTAATAGAAGATGTGGCGGCAGAACGTTCGTAATAATTAATTTGCCCTTTTAGCACTTCGATATCGCTTTGAATGTATTGGAGTTCTGAATAAACAGCAAGGGTTTCTTCTGTGGTTGTAGCATCTTCCATGATTTTGAGCATTTGCTCTTCAGCGGCTTCTTTGGCGTCAAGCCGAGATTGAAGATCTACGTATTGGTCGGTTACATCTTCACCAGAGACATTTTCTGAATTTACTTCATCAACATCTGCTTTGATTTGTATTAATGCACTATCTAATTTCCCCGCAGGGATACGAATAGTGATACTGCCCTCCGGCACTTGCGCACCACTATTGGCATAGCTCTGATAGGTATTTGAAGAAACAACATAACCGCCCAAGGAGGTGGCAAGCGCAGTGATTGCTTCAATTTTTTCTTCGGGGTCTGCAACAGTGACGCGTAAGTTGGCATTTTTAATAACAAGGCGCTCTTGTTGGGCGGCTTCAACAGACGTGCCAGAAGACGATGAGCTACCTTCTCTTGCCTCGTTTGGCATAGATTCAGACTCTACAGCCATATCTGCATCCATCATGGGCACACCCGCAGGGGCGTAACTGTCTTCTGCCGCGTACTTTTCTGAGGCGGCACCTGCACAACCTGTGAGCAAGACCAGCATAATTACGGCGGTAATCAGATAGCGTTTCATCATTTTTCTCCTCTATTTTTAGGGGGATGCTTAAGGCTTTAACCATAAGCTGGGCGTTTCTATACAGACGCAGGTTTTAGCAAAAAAGTTCCTCCCCCTTCTCCTTTGGACATCTTCCCCCTGTGAGGGAAGACAAATCCCTTCCCTGTGGAGGAAGATTAAGATGGGGGGGCTACCATCCCTCTGCTAGGCGCAAAGCGTGTCTTTCAGGCAAACGAGCTTCACGAATACGCTCTTGTACAGACTTTATATCATACTCAACACGATGCGATGTCCAAGAAAAAGTTTCGGTATCAAAAATAGCATACGCGGCACGCGGGTCACGATCACGCGGTTGACCAACAGAACCGGGGTTGAGAATTACACGCCCACTTAACTCAACGGACACACCATCACGAGGAATATCTAAAACGACTCTGTTCTCTTCTGCAACCCACCAAAAAATACTAGGTACATGCGTATGCCCCACAAAGCAAAAATCAGTTTCAAATTCAAGAAAATTCAACCGTGCAGTCAACGTATTTATCATATATTCCCAAATCGGGTCACGAGGGCTACCATGCACGAGTGTCACTTTTTCATCAGGTTCTATCACCTGCGGAAGCGTGTTCAGAAAATCCATGCTAGAGGCAGAAAGCACACGCTGTTGCCAAAGCAAAGAAATACGCGCATCACCATTAAAGGCTTCGGAAGGCATTTTTCCCATCGCCGCAATATCATGGTTGCCCGGTACACAAAACAAATTGGGTTGCTCGCTGAGCATTTCTACGCAGATATTCGGGTCAGGACCATAACCGACAATATCGCCCAAGCACCAAACCGCTTCAAAATTACCTGCGTCTTTTAGTACAGCTTCAAAGGCAGTGTAATTTGCATGAACATCAGAGATGACTAAAACGCGCATTCATTTCTCCTAAAAGTTTACCCACACGCTCAATAATAATTTCAGCAACTTCAAACTTACTTCGTAATGAAAATTCTTCTTTTTCACCATCGGGATAAAGTATCGTAACGCGGTTTTCATCTACATCAAAACCCGCATCCTTCGCCGAGATGTCATTTGCCACAATAAAATCTAATTTCTTGGATTGGATTTTATCAGCCGCATTAGATAGTAAATCGTGACTCTCTGCCGCAAATCCTACCACAATATAAGGGCGCAACGCGCGTAACTTTGGGCTTGAGCTTGCACTGAACTGTGTCGAAGTGAGGCGTTTAAGAATATCAGGGGCAGCCTCAAGCGTGATTTGGGGAATCCCGGCGCGTTTCTTGAGTTTTTTATCGGCTATTTGGGCGGGTCTAAAATCTGCCACAGCAGATGCCATGATGAGCGCATCAACCTTCGGGTCTACTTCACCAAGCACCGCATTTAGCATTTCTTCGGCAGATTGCACCCAAATAAGATTTGCCCCAATCGGTGGCGTTAACGCGGTAGGTGTAGAGATGAGCGTAACATCTGCCCCAGAATCTATGCCGGCTTGAGCAAGGGCGTAGCCCTGTTTTCCCGAAGAACGATTGGTGATAAAACGAACGGGGTCTATTGCTTCACGCGTTCCGCCCGCGGTAATAATGATTTTTTTGCCCGCAAGTTTGCCGTGTTTTAGCCCCAACGCGCGCCGCGCTTCGCCTATAATTTCGGCTGGCTCTACCATTCTGCCTAAACCCTCTAATCCCGATGCCATTCTTCCTTGTGCAGGACCTGCAAAGAAGATGCCGCGCGCTTTGAGTATTTGCACATTCTCTTGCGTAGCGATATTTTCGTACATGCCCACATCCATTGCTGGAGCCACAAGCGTTGGGCATTGTGCAGAAAGGGCGGTGATAGAGAGCAAATCGTTTGCTTGCCCATGAGCAAGTTTTGCCATCGTATTTGCCGTGATGGGGGCAATGAGGAGCAAATCTGCCGCGTGCCCCAGCCCAACGTGAAGGATATGTGATTTACCACCCCACAGCTCACTATCGGTATACGCTTTTCGTCCGGTTAGGGACTGAAAAGTTAAGGGCGAAATAAACTGCTCGGCGGCACGCGTCAAGATTACGTCCACGCTCGCGCCTGCTTGCGTCATCTTAGAGGCAAGTTCTGCCGCTTTATATGCCGCTATGGAGCCAGTCACACCGAGTAAAATCCGCTTATCTTTTAGTATAGACATGGGCTATATTATACTTGAGGTCAGGGCGCGTTGCATCTTCTTTTCGATGTCCTGCACATCATTGAAAAATTCGCCTTGCAACGCATTTTCAAAATGCAATGCAAGGCGAACCTGTTATAATTTGAGCATAATGACCGAAGGAAAATTACTCAACGACCGATATCAATTACTCGAACGTCTTGGCAAGGGGGGCATGGCGACTGTTTACCGCGCCAGAGATAAAATGCTAGAACGAGATGTGGCAATCAAATTGCTCAGAGACGACTACTCTGATGACGATGAGTTTCGTGAACGTTTTAGGCAAGAGGCACGCGCCGCGGCAAATCTTTCACACCCTAATATCGTAACCGTACACGATTTTGGTTTTGATGTGGGGAAACTCTTTATTGTGATGGAGTTTGTTGATGGTCCTGATTTAAAAACACTCATTCGCCGAAGCGGACGGGTTAATATCAAAGAGGCTATTTTTCTAATGGTGCAGGCATGTGCCGGAATTGGGTACGCGCACCGTGCAGGTTTGGTACACTGCGATGTGAAACCACATAATTTCCTGGTCACTTCTGACCGCCGCCTAAAAGTGACCGATTTTGGTATTGCCCGCGCACTTTCTACAATCAAGCATGATGAATATAGCGATGTTGTTTGGGGGTCGCCGCAGTACTTTGCGCCTGAGCAAGCCACAGGTGGTGCGCCTTCTCCCGCCTCTGATGTTTACTCGCTGGGCGTAATTCTTTATGAGTTGCTAACCGGCACGCTCCCATTTGTTGCGCCTACGCCCGAAGAACTTGCTCGTTTGCATCTAAGAGAAACACCCGTTCTTTTGAGCGAATATGTGCCCGAGATTCCCCCCGCGCTAGAGCAAATTGTTGCAAAGGTGCTTTCAAAAGAACCCGCCCGCCGATATAGAACCGCCGACCAATTTGGTCGCGTTTTGGAGACTTTCGGGACTCGTGAACCTGCGCCCATCTCTGAGCCGATTTCTGTCCCCGTGCCGCCACCGCCTGTGGACATCCCCGAAGACGCCCCTGAACCCGAACTTGATACCGCTTATCAACATATCCCTGTAGAAGAAGAGACTCCCGTCTTCGCCTACGATGAACTGCCCCCTTATGAAGCCCCTATTAATATAGACTGGGGAAGCCTTGTGCTAGGATTGCTTGCTTTAGTTTTGGCAGGCGGCTTACTCCCCTTTTGGATGTGGGTTTATTATGCCTATAATCCCGCGGGGTGAGAGTTCAGGGTTTGAAAGGTTGGGTGTTGGAAGGTTTTTCAAACAAAACAGAAAATACGTTCTAAGACAAGGTATAATAGATATTCGAAAAATATTTTATATCTATCCCTCAGGAGAAACAAATGAACTTCCAATTAGGTGAACTGTATTGTGGACCGGGGGGGCTGGGACTAGGAGCATCTTTAGCAAAAGTCAAAACAAATAATGATGTTTACACTATTTCGCACAAATGGGCTAATGATTACGATAAAGATTCTTGTGCTACTTATAGAACAAATATCACTCCGAATAATCCAAACTCTGTTATTCGGAGTGATATACGCAAATTAAATGTCCATAAACTTCCCAAAATCACAGCTTTTGCTTTTGGATTTCCTTGTAACGATTTCAGTATTGTCGGAGAACAAAAAGGAATGAATGGTGTTTATGGACCTCTATACTCCTACGGGATAACTATTTTAAAAAACTTTCAACCAGATTGGTTTCTAGCAGAAAATGTAAGTGGATTACGGAACTCGAATGAGGGGAATGCGTTCGAAACGATATTGAGCAAAATGTTTGATGCTGGATACAACATAGTTCCCCACCTCTATAAATTTGAGCAATATGGTGTCCCACAAGCTCGCCATCGTATCATCATAATTGGCATTCGCAAAGATTTAGATGTTAGTTTTGCAATACCTGCCCCTACTCACACAACTCCCATTACATGTCGGGAGGGAATTGAACAACCTCCTATTCCCAGCAATGCGCCTAACCAAATTTTAACAAAACATGCCAAGCACGTTGTTGAACGATTGAAATATATTAAACCTGGTGAAAATGCCTTTAATGCTGATATACCAGACCACCTAACTTTAAACGTAAAAGGGGCAAAAATTAGTCAAATTTACAAACGTCTTGATCCAAGTAAGCCATCTTATACTGTTACAGGAAGTGGCGGTGGCGGCACTCACGTGTATCATTGGAAAGAAAATCGCGCTCTAACAAATCGAGAAAGAGCAAGATTGCAAACTTTTCCAGATAATTTCAAGTTTTGTGGCTCAAAAGAAAGTATTAGAAAGCAAATAGGTATGGCTGTCCCTCCAAAAGCAGCCCAAGTAGTTTTTGAGGCTGTTCTAAAGTCTTTTGCCAAAATTTCTTATCCAAGTGTTCCTCCTAGTCTTCCTGTAATGCTTCATAACGCAAGAGACAGAAAAACTCATTTTTATAGTGAGAAAAATCAAATGAGACTATTAGAGAAGCAAGGCAAATATATAACTAAGGTAAAGTAAAATATGTTGACAGAAAATCTTTTCAACGAAATACTTATGCGCCCTATAGACCAAAAAGTTAACCAACTTTATATTGTGTCTGGATACGCTACGTCGGCAATGGCGTTTCACCATTTACAAAAAATAAAAGAAAACGATCAAAATATTCATATAAATTTAATTGTTGGAATGAGTGGATTAGATGGTATGTCAGAAAGCAACCATCGAGGGTTTCAGACCCTAATGCAAGATGAGTTTCCCAATCATTTTAGTTGTAGCTATGTTAGTCAGTCTCCCTCTGTCCACTCAAAAGTTTATGTTTGGTGCCAAGATGGAACCCCAGTACAAGGCTTTCTTGGTTCCGCTAACTATACACAGTTTGCCTTTCGAAGCTCTCAGCGAAAAGAAGCTATGGCTGAATGTTCAGCAGATGATGGTTTGGCTTACTACGAAAGCTTAATTGATAAAACCATATATTGCAACCATATTGATGCTGATGCGTTAATCAATATTTATAATGATAAGCAATATAGGCGAGCAAAAGCAAAGAAAAAAATAAAATCACAAGAAGATGTAATAACGCCAGAAAACATTATTGAGGGTTTACCTTCTGTTCAGGTAAGTTTGTTAGCCCGCGGAAACAAGATGCCAGTAGCATCAGGACTCAATTGGGGACAACGAGAGAAGAGAGAACCGAACCAAGCATATTTAAGCCTAAAATCACATATATATAACACAAAGTTTTTCCCCGAAAGGACGGTTCATTTTACAGTACATACAGACGATGGGAAAGTATTAATATGTACTCGAGCACAAGATAATGGAAAAGCAATTCATACACCGCACAATAACAGTCTAATTGGTGAGTATTTCAGAAATCGTTTAGGATTGGCTTCTGGAGTATTTGTAGAAAAAAACGATTTGGAAAAATACGGAAGAACATCTGTAGCTTTTTTCAAAATCGATAATGAAACCTACTTCATGGATTTTTCTGTTTAGAAACACAAATCACCACACTTTCCCTTAAAACAAAAAATCACGACCGAAGCCGTGATCTTTGAGAAAACAAATTTGAAAACTTAAGCAGATTTACCTAAAGTTTTGATACACTTAGTACAGAGAGTCTTTTTGACTTTTTGACCATTTTCGTACAGTGTCACTTTTTGCAAATTAGGTTTAAATTTTCGTTTAGTCGCCTTCATAGAAAAAGAACGACTATTACCAAAAGTTGTTTTCTTATCGCAGTGAGCGCAGACAGCCATTTTTAGCTCCTTTCAACATAAAATAATAGCAAATTTTTGGGCTTTCTGCCCAAGCGAGGCATTCTACCACAAAGCGTATCCATCTACAAGAGAAATTGTTATATCTTAAAGGCTTAAGACACCAGACCTAAGGCTTCAACCAGAAGCTGAAATCTAATAGCTAAAGTCTAAAGCCTTATACATAAAAAAAGGAAAAAAACTATGAGCGAAGAAGAAACCACCCTCGGCACAATCCACGTTTCCCCCAATGCAATTGCCACCATTGCCTACCACGCTACCTTGCGTTCTTATGGTGTAGTTGGTCTATCATCAAAAAACCTGGCATCAGGATTGGCGCAATCAATTACCAGAGACCCTAACCGCGGTGTATCTGTGCGTTATGATAACGACAAAATTGATATTGATATATATGTCATTGTCCAACACGGCACGCGGATATCCTCTGTTGCCACAAGCGTAGCTAACACCGTCCGCTTTAATGTTGAAAAAGCAATAGGCGTGCGTGTTAATAGTATAGACGTGCATGTAGCAGGCTTGCGCGCTGGAAACGAAATTTAGCGTAGACCAGTAAACCTGATTTACTGATACCTGATTTACTGATACCCCAAATTGGAGCAATTATGACCGAAGAACAAAATGCCGCACGTGCACAAAGAATAGAAGAAATGGAAGAATTCCCCTTTAACGGGCAAGCCTATAAAAAACTCGTTGGAGCTGGGCTAGCTTGGCTACGCACTAATCAAGAAACCGTTAACGCCCTCAATGTTTTCCCCGTTCCCGATGGGGATACGGGCACAAATATGGTGCTCACAATGCAATCGGCGTACGATGAAATTGCCGATCTTGGGCATCATAAAGTAACTAATATGGCAGACGCTTTTGCACAGGGGGCATTAATGGGGGCACGCGGCAACTCTGGCGTTATCTTATCTCAAATTTGGCGCGGCATCGCGCGTGGGTTGAGTGGTGCCGAGGTCTTAACCAGTGAAAATATGGCAAATGCCTTCGTACAAGCCCGCGATACTGCCTACCGAGGCGTTGTTCGACCTGTTGAAGGCACCATTCTCACCGTTGCAAAAGATATGGCAACCGCCGCCGAAAAAGCCAACAAAGAAGGCGTGTGCCCCATAGAGCTTTTGGCACAAGTCGTTAAAGCGGCAGACGAATCGGTAGAGCATACGCCTGAACTTCTTCCCGTCCTAAAAGATGCGGGCGTAGTTGATTCTGGTGGTATGGGGCTTTATCTCATTATCGAAGGGATGCTCAAATATATTTACGATGAATCTTTAGAAATCCCTACGATGGCAGTTCAACCTATGGCGGCACTCGAAATAGAAAACGCGATGCACGCCGTTGAAGAAGGACAAGATTTTGAAGTCGTGGTTGATTTTTACCCTAATGGCGAATTAGAGCTAGAGCCTTTTTATGCCGCACTTGAAGAAATGGGCACATCCATTCAAATCGGCGAAGGCGATGGCATGTATAGAATGCACATCCACGTCCCGCTAGAAAATCGTTACTTGCCCATTGACTACATCATGGAGTTAGGCACAGTCACCGATGTAGCGATGGAAAACCTAGTAGCGCAGATGAATGAGTTGAACAAAGACACAGATTACGATAGGCTAGAGTTGACCAACATCGAGCCAGATGACATCGCGATCGTCACCGTCTCTCCAGGTTCTGGTATCTCACGTATTTTTGCCAGCTTAGGCGTAGCGGCAATCGTTGAGGGCGGGCAGACGATGAATCCCAGCACCAAAGAATTATTAGCGGCATTCGAGAATTTGCCCACCGACAAAGTCATCATATTGCCGAATAATAAAAACATCATCCTTGCCGCTGAAGCCGCACGAGATGTGACGGTTAAAAACGTTGAAGTTATCCCCTGCAAAACAGTGCCGCAAGGGTTGTCGGCAATGCTAATGAATAACCCCAAAGGCGATTTAGCAAGCGTTGCTAAAAAAATGACCAAAAGCCTAGATGATGTTCGTACCGGCGAAGTAACCACCGCCACCCGCACAGTAGAAATTGACGGCATAAATGTGAAAACGGGGCAAGTAATTGCCTTATTAGATGGAAAATTGGTCTTAGCCGCAAAATCTGTTGAAGAAGCCTGCCTAAGCTTGCTGAAAAAAACCGATATGGACGATTACGAACTCATCACGCTCTATATGGGCGGCGAATATCCACGCGCCGAAGCAAACCGTGTGGGGGATATAATTCAAGAGGCTTATCCCGACCATGAAGTTGATATGCTCGATGGCGGTCAGTCACATTATCAATTGATAATTTCTATTGAGTAAAAGAAGAGATAAATAAGACCCCATTCCCTAAAAGGGAACGGGGTCTTATCGTGCCAATTATTTATGAAAATCATTTACTTCTCAATGGGATACTCTCCCCACGACCATCGTTTTTTATCAGCTTTAGCACAAACCGAGCATAAAATCTATTTTGTACAATTGGAGAAGGCGGATAATGCCAATCTTCCCGCCCAAATTGAGCTTGTAGATTGGGAGGGATGCGCGCGTGACTTTCGCTGGCGAGATGTACCAAACTATACGCGTGGCTTAGCGCATCTCATTGACAAAATTCAACCCGATATTTTGCATACGGGACCCATCCAGACTCTTGGCTTGATTGCTGTGCTGACGAAATTCAAACCCCTTTTGATGATGTCATGGGGATTTGATTTGATGGAAGACGTGCATCGTAACCTTTGGTGGAAGTATATTACCAGCTACGTCTTAAAAAGAAGCACATTTTTTATTAGCGATGCCCAAGTAACGCGAAATAAAGCCATAAAATATGGTATGAATCCATTAAACACCATCGTTTTCCCTTGGGGTGTTGATCTCGACCACTTTTCACCAACCGCACCTGTAGGGGCGCAGTATACTGCGCCCCTACAGTTGTTTTGCAATCGGTCTTGGGAAACGCGCTACGGCGTAGACGTTCTCGCTAAGGCTTTTGTTAAGGTTGCAAAAAGCAAGCCCAACACACGTTTGAATCTGCTTGGCGGTGGGTCACAGGGAGATGCGATTCGCCAAATCCTAGAAAAAAGGGGCGCGATTGACCAAGTCCAGTTCCCGGGCTTTATCCCACAAAAAGATTTGCCACGCTATTATAATGAAGCCGATGTATATATTTCACCTTCGCATGTAGATGGTTCTTCGGTTTCGCTGATGGAAGCAATGGGCTGTGGCTTGCCTTGTCTCGTCTCAGATATTCCGGCAAATAAAGAGTGGGTGCAAGAAGGCGAGAACGGTTGGCTTTTTGCCGATGGTGATGCCGATGCACTGGCAAAAAAAATCTTGCACGTGATAGAAAACCGTGATACGCTGGATGAGATTGGCGCAAACGCTCGGCTTATAGCCGAGAAGCGAGCTGATTGGCAGAAAAACTTCAAAAAATTGCTGGTCGCTTATGAACGAACGATGAAACTAAACTAAGTCTTAAGGAGACTATATAATGATTTTTTACCTGATTTTAGCCTTAGCCATTGCACTAATAGCGGTCATTTTCGCTTTAGGAAACACAGGACCCGTGACCATATCTTTTTTGGCTTGGCATTTAGAAGAACAGCCTTTAGCATTAGTTCTGTTAATAGCTGTGGCGGCAGGGGTTTTGATTGGCGTTTTGATTATGACCCCCAACTCAATTAAGCAAAAAATGGCACTCTCTGGGGAAAAGAAAAAACATAAAGCCACAGAAAAATCGCTAGAAGAACGTAAAGGCGAAGTAGATTCTTTGACAGTAAAAGAAGAAGAACGCCAAAAATCTTTAGAAGAAAAAAGGGCAAAAATTCTTGCTGAAGCAAAAGGGTTAGACGAAGCCGAAAATGCTGGATAAAGCGAATTTAGCCCATAGTTTTCATGCGCTCGGCGTGAACTCTGGAGATACTTTACTCGTTCACTCCTCCTATAAATCATTTGGCGGCGTGGAGGGTGGTCCGCAAACCGTGATTGATGCCCTGCTCGAAGTTCTTGGTGAAGATGGCACGCTTATCATGCCGACCTTCAACTTCGACTTCTGCAAAGGTGCCGATTGGGACGTGCGCGAAACCCCCTCCCAAATGGGATTTATGACCAATCTCGTGCGAGAAGATGAGCGTGCGACACGCGTCTTTCATCCGATTTATTCTTTTGCCGTCATCGGCAAACACGCCCAAGCCTTCGGCAACTTACGTGATAAAAGCAGTTACGGCGCAAACTCCGCTTTTGCCAAATTGCGTGAGCTAGATGGAAAAATCATGGTCGTTGGGCTTTCCTATAACGACAGCATGACCTTCTTCCACCACGTCGAAGAGATGGAAGGCGTGGATTATCGCTATCTCAAAGACTTCACCGGTAATATCACCGATTGGGACGGAAACACAACCCAAGACACCTACCAGATGCTCGTCCGCAATCTTGATATGGGCGTAGAAACGATGGTAGACCCGATGGGTGCATTGATGGAAGAAGAAAGTGTCATCAAATCCCGCCAAATCGGCGATGCGGATGTCAAGCTGATGAAAGCGAACGAAGTTTATGAGTTTACCGTGCGAGAGATGAAGCGCGAACCGCATTTGCTTTACGAGATTAAAAAATAATAGAACGCAGATTTAACGGATTAGGCGGATTTACGCTGATTTTTAAAAACAAAAAAAGTTTTTAAAATCTGTGCAAATCTGCTCAACCCGCGAAAATCCGCGTTCCATTCTATACCCCAAATGAAACCTTACCCATCCCTCAAACACATCATCGCCGAACTCCTCCCCCTCCATCGCACCATCGTCTCAGACGACATGGACAAAACCCTCGAGATCATCGGCGGCTATCTCCCCGATTCGGCGAATTACGAAACCCAAACCTACGCCCCCGGCACCAAAATCTGGACATGGGAAGTCCCCGAACGCTATATCGTTCACGAGGCATATCTTGAGACCGAAGATGGCGAAAAAATCGTCGATTTTGCCGACAATCCCCTTCACATCATCTCTTATTCTCTCCCCATCGACAAAATTCTCACCTTCGATGAGCTAAATCCCCACCTCCGCTACAGCGAAAAATTCCCCGATGCCCTCCCTTGGGAATTTAAATACTATGAACGGGATTGGGGCTTCTGCCTGACGAAAAACGCTTACGACGCTCTCAATCGGGATGCCCGATTCCATGCCGTGATTAATGTCGAATTCGCCCGTGACCCGGAACTTGGTCTCCGTATCGGGCACGCTGTCCTGCACCCCAGCGGCGGATGCGTTAAATCCGCAGGCGAGTTCATCGTCCAAGCCCATAGCTGCCATCCCATGCAGGCAAATGACGATTTAGCGGGAGTCGTCTCCACCATCGAACTTGCCAAACGCCTCGCAGAAAACCCCCTCCCCGAAGGCTCAATGAGCGTCCGCTTCTGGTTCGGACCCGAAACAATCGGCACCATCGCCTACCTCGCCAACAACGAAGATTTAATCCCCAATCTGCAGGGCGGAATCTTCATGGAGATGACGGGCAACAAGAATCAACTCGCCTGGCATCATAGCCGCCAACACACTCACTTACTCGATAGAATTACGCAATACGTTTTACGCAACCCTTCGACTAAGCTCAGGGCAGGCACGCCATACGTTGAACGTGATTTCGCCTCCGCCCCCGCCAATGACGAGCGCGTGATTAATGGTCCCGGCGTAAACGTCCCCTGCATCTCGATTAATCGCTTCCCCTACGACGAATACCACACCACCGAAGATAATCTCAGCATCATGGACGAAGAGATGCTCGTCAACGCAGCCGATGTTGCTGAAGAAATTATCCGCATTTTTGCCACAAACTACATCCCCAAAAGAACATTTCGCGGTCCCGTTTTCCTCTCTGGTCACGGACTCTGGGTAGACTGGCGCGAAAACTGGAATCTAAACCGTGCCATCGAAAAGATCATGATGCGCTTCGAAGGAGAACACACCATCTTCGACATCGCCGAAGAAACAGGTCTCGATTATTGGGAAACCTACGAATATGTAGAGAAATTCCGTGCAAAGGGATTTGTGGAGAGAATGCCGATTCCGTCAGAAGCACATACGTCTTAATTTTTCGCCGTTATCCAAGCCCTCTGAGAAGTCACTCTTCTCAACAACTCAACATTTACTTATTATGAATCTAAAAAACATCCTTGCCCTAGACGCTCAACTGACAAAAAAGATACGTATTGCTGAAAAACCCGGCAAATTACGCACAATCGCCGCTCTCTTCGCCCACTCAGGAGACTCATGGTTCTGGGCAGTAGCTTTACTCCTGCTCTGGTTTTTAGGCAACACTTTCTGGAAGCAATGGGCAATGGTTCAACTTGGGGCAATTATCACTGCGGCCGCAATTGTGCTAATAGTCAAGTTTTCAGTTAAACGTAAACGCCCCGAGGGGGAATGGGGGTTAATGTACCGTAGCACCGATCCACATTCTTTCCCTTCTGGTCATGCAACACGCTCTTTTTTAATTGGCATGATGTCCATTTTTCTCGGTCCCCTTTGGCTGGCAATCATTCTCGTTATCTGGGCACCCTTGGTAGCACTGGGACGCGTGGCAATGGGCGTGCATTACCTTTCCGATATTGTTGTCGGTGCTCTCCTCGGTATACTCGGTGGCTGGATTGGATTTGTTATTTATCCCTCTATTTACGCATGGTTTGTAGATTGGACTGGTTTAGTGCTTTGGTAAAGTGAATGTTTTTTCAAAAGAAAAAAGGTTTTAACGCTATGTATACTACTGCTTTAGTCGTTATTTTCTCTGTGTGTTCTGTTTTCGTTATACTTGGGATTTTATTCTTTTTCTTCTGGAAAATGGGGAAAAAGAATGTAGAAAAAAGCCAAATTCTTATTGAAACCTTAGAAAAAGAGTTTGGATTATCGAACCAAGAACCTGAGAGCGTCTATCCAAATTTGCACGGGGAGATAAAAGGGGTAAAAGTTGAGGTAGACGTTTACTTTCAACAGTACGCAAGATCGGGGCAAGCTGGTCCCGGTCAGCGCCCGTGGACGCGCGTTCGCGCCATACTCCCATCATCCTATGCGCCGTTTCTTGTGCATCCACGCGGAGAAAACTTTTCTGTTAACCCCGATGATTCCCCTGATTGGTATAAAGTAAAAGAAGATTATCCTCCTTTTGACCAGAAATATATTTTATTCAAAGCTACAGATGCGCCCGCTGATATAACCCTGCCCCCTGCTGTACGCAATGCTTTAATTACCGCCAACCCGCCCGTTGCTGTATTGGGAAAAGTTGTTTCATGGATGAAAAAAGACACAGGGCATAGCCCAGAACTAATCACAAAAGTAGTCCGCTCTTGTGCGGATGTGGCTTCAGCGATTGTTGAGAGTTCTTAACACTACATCTTAAGGAATCAAAAACGCCCCATTTCTTTAGAAGAAATGGGGCGTTTTTATTTGCACAGTTAAAACTTAAAACATCGGTGACAAGTCTTTATCGCCAATCTGTTTCAGCTTTGGGCTTATTCTCTAAAATCTCATCAATTTTTTCCATGACATCTGGCGTTAGTTTCTCAACATAATCAATTGCCTTCATATTTTCAACTACTTGCTCTACGCGAGATGCGCCCGTAATTGTCGTGCTGATATTGGGGTTTTTCAACGTCCACGCCAAGGCAAGTTGTGCCATAGTACAACCAATCTCTTCGGCAATGGGCATTAATTTGCCAACTTTGACGATATTCTCAATTGCGGTTTCATCAGTAAAGTTTTTACGGAGCCACTCGTACCCCTCAAGACTGGTACGCGTCCCTTTGGGCATCCCTTCGTTATATTTGCCAGTTAGCAAGCCGCTCGCCAAGGGCGACCAGATTGTCGTTCCCATCCCAACTTCTTGATAGAGACGCGCATATTCCACTTCTACACGCTCACGGTGGAACATGTGATACTGAGGTTGTTCCATTGTAGGCGGTATCAAGCCCAAATCACGCGCGACCGCGTGCGCTTCCATAATCTGCATCGCGCTCCATTCGCTCGTTCCCCAATAAAAGGCTTTACCTTGCTCAATAACGTGGTTAAAAGCCCGCACCGTTTCTTCAACGGGGGTGTGCATATCTGGGCGATGTGCGAAAACCAAATCAACATAATCCATTTGCAGGCGTTCCAGTGCGGCATCTACGCCTTCAATAATATGCTTGCGAGATAAACCTTTATCGTTTACGCCCTCGCCGCCCCAGAAAATTTTGGTCGAAAAGACCAAATCAGAGCGTTTCCAGCCTGCTTTTTTGACCACATTGCCCATGATCGTCTCTGCCTGCCCACCTGCGTAAACTTCGGCATTATCGAAAAAATTTACGCCTGCATCGATAGCGGCTTGCATCATATCTTGCGCCACCTCTTCGCCAATTTGCGAGCCAAAAGTAACCCATGCGCCAAAAGATAGCGCAGAAACCTGCAACCCCGATGAACCCAAACGCCTGTATTCCATATTAACTCCTCGAGGGCTAGAACCCTCACTACAAAATGTTGATGATTTCTCCTGCTAGTTCTTCTTGTTTATCATCACATAAATATAAAACTGCTTCAATAAAGTGGGATGGATGCCCTTCTGCCGCCTGATGCAGTTGAGGGATTCCCGTGGCAACCGCGTGTACTCGAACGTGATCCGCGGCGAGTTCGCGCGCGGCTTGATGCGTGAGTCCCACCATCCCCAACGTGCTGGAGAGATACGCAGTGCCACCATCTTTATCCCAACGTCCATCAAGAGGGATGAGATTCACAATAACGCCGCCACCGCTCTCTTTCATCATTCTACCCACAGATTGGGTCATCAAAAATGGTGCAGAGAGATTGACCAAAAGCGTACGTTGCCAATCCCACTCATCCATTTCAAGGAGCGTTTTCTTTGGCGCAACCGCAGAATAGTTGATAAGAATATCAATCTTCCCAAAATCGTCTTCAACGTGCATCGCCAATCCCTGCACGGGGACTTTTTTAGCAATATCTTGCACATAGACTTTTGCCTCCCCGCCAGTATCTTCAATCTCTTTAGCTAAACGTTTTAAGTTGAGTGGGGAAATATCATTAAGGGCAAGGCGCGCACCTTGCTCTGCAAAGGCTTTGGCGACTTCGCGCCCATACCCACGCCCTGCGCCAGTAATTAAAACTACTTTATTTTTGAAATTCATAATTTGTCCACAATCATATAAAAATGCTCTTTACTCAGAGGAACCCGTTCCCTTGAAGGGAACGGGTTCCTCTGAGCAGTTTTTGATAGTCGCTATTCTTTACAAGTCGGGATTTCGTCAGGATTATTATTGGCGTTTAGTTCCATCCCTAAATAAGGAGAAGGATCATAGGTATTATTAATATCTGTTTCGTTCAGAAAGTTACCATAGCCATCATCTTTCACAATAGAAAAGTGAAGATGAATGCCTGTTGGGTTCACAGGATCTCCCGAATAATTACCCTGATAACCGAGCAATGTCCCCGCCGGGATTTTGACTTCTGTGGTGCCGCGCGGGAAGGCATCTACAATATAAGAGTTACCAGCCGCGTCTGCCATATGGGCATAGTAGAGCCAAATTTGCCGTTCGGGATATAGGGGATCGTTGGGAACGCGTATAATAACAGCAGATGTCCAATCCTGTTTTCGCGTCAGATAGCCATCATAAGCCGCAATCACGGGAGTTACGCCGAGGCCTTTCCCGCCGAAAATATCTAAACCCTGGTGCCGATGACCGGGGCGAAAAGAATCATCCCAGACATAGCCAATAATGCCATCGGTGGGGAGAATAAAAGGGGCATCACCACAACGCTCACCTTGCAGAATTTCCCAATCGCTGTGTTGTTCGGGGTTATTAAACCAGCGTACAACCTGCACAGAGCGTGCGCCCGAAGACTGCATACTACGATAGATGAGATAGCCGCCAACAATGCAACCAACAACGAGTGTAGAGAATATCAATTTTCTTGCCATAAAATAATTATAACGCGCAAAAGCTATTATTTGGGATATTTTTAGGGCGATTGCTTAATATCTTAACCGAGTAAAAATAGACATCTTGTATAAGTGCTCTAGTCGTCGTCCTTGCGGCGTGTTTTAGAGAAACCTAATATAATACGGCGCAGTGATGCGGGAAGAAGTTCACGCCCAAGTAATGCCCAATAAACGCACGCAAGATAGGGTCAAGCGCGGTGCGGTCCTTTATCATCAAAATCAAGAACGGTGTCTGAAGTCTCCCGACTTCGAAAAAAACAGGTTCTTATTTTAAATCCCGCAATAGTGTAAAATTGAAAAAAGCTTATGAAGGAGATTTTTTGATGAAAAAACAATTTGTTTTACTTTTGCTCATTGCTACTTTAATAATAACAGGATGCGGCGGTGCCGAAGAACCAGAAAGTGCTGAGCCATTGCCACCAACCTTAGCCCCTACAGAAACAGCCGTTCCTGAAGTGGTATTGACGCCCACGCCAGCTATTCCCTTAGCATTACTTGTGCTTCCCGCAGATATGGATCAGGAAACTTCTGATGCTTATCAGGCACTTGTTTATAACCTTGCTCAAAGCTCAGGGATGCGTTTTCAGGTACGTAATACGCTCACGGTGGAAGATTTAGAACCCTCTTTGCGCGTGGTTATCGTTTTGCCCCCAGACCCTGGGCTAATGACTTTAGCCCCCGCCGCGCCTCAAGCGCAATTTCTTTCTGTTAATATTCCCGATATGGTTGCAGGTGGGAACTTAAGCGTTGTTGCAGATACGAACCGCCCTGATATTGTTGCCTTTATTGCAGGGTATATCTCTGCAATGATTACTGAAGATTATCGCGTTGGCGCAATGCTTACGAGTGACACACAAGGCGAAATGGACAAAACCGCATATACTAATGGGAAGGAGTATTATTGTGGCACTTGTGAAGCCTTTATCTATCCCGCTTGGTGCAGAACTGCACCTTGCTACCCACAATTTATACAAGTGCCCTTAGATGAAGACCCAGTAACTTATAACGCGTATTCAGATTTTCTTATTATTCAACGTGAAGTTGAGACCATGTTTGCAGATTCCCTATTTACTACACCTGAGTTATTAACCTATCTCTCTAGTAACGGCATATTGCTTATTGGTGAGGCTTCACCTACTAAAAAATATGGGAATTGGGTCACAACAATTCAACCCGATCCCTTTCAGGCAATAGAATCTGCTTGGCCCCAGCTTGTTGCCGGCGTAGGTGGCATTACAGTTGCCGCCCCGCTTATTTTGGCAGATATAAACGCCGAGCACCTTGATGCGGGAAAGCAAGCCAACGCCGAAGTAGTTCTCGAACAATTACAAGCTGGGCAAATTTTGACAGGTGTTAATCCCTAATTTTGGGAACAAGTAGAGATAAGAATTCGTTATATTTGAAGAGATACTGAAAAAAGACTAGCCTTACCCTCAAAAAAGGAGGCTATAATACAGAAAAGTACAACTTTGTGTATGGAGAAAATTATGAATACAACAAAAAAAACGTGGTTATTTATTTTGGTCGTTTTAGCATTAACCCTTTCCGCTTGCGGAGGGCAAACAGCTGGTGAAGCTGAAGCAGATGGAGAAGCAACAGTAGACCCAAGTGCTATTTTTACCTCTGCGGCGGCAACTGTAGGTGCACAACTCACAGAAACAGCCGTATCGTTTTCGCCCACCCCAGCCCCGCCAACTGTGGCACCCACATTGCCTGCAACAGCTACACCCATTGATATTGGGCAAACGCCTTTAGCAAGCCCAACAGGTGTTGGAGGACCTACCGCAACGCTACCAGCCGGTGTCCCAACTTTAACGCCTAGTGTCCTAACGCTCGTTCCTACCGCAACACTCGATAGTGGCGATAAGTGCGATGCAATGCTATACGGAAGCCCATTAGATGTCACCATTCCTGATGGCACAGACTTCGAACTTGGCGGAATCAATTTCTATAAAATTTGGCGTATTCAAAACGCTGGCACCTGCACTTGGGATAGTGGTTACAAACTCGTTCCTGTTGCGAACTCTCGTGTACTTGATGCCGCCAACCCTGCTTGGGAATTAGACACGCTTGTTTCACCTGGAGAAACCGTTGATGTTGGCGCACACCTAACCTCCCCCAATTCGGTTGGTGAAGGTTACGAAACCTGTTTTATGATGATGAATGACCGCGGCGTTCTCTTTGGCGGCTATCTTTGCGCAAAAATTGATGTTGTAGACCCCTAGCATCTTGAGCTAATAAGCCTAAGTTTCAGACAGTGCCTGAAACTTAGGCTTTGCTGTATTGCATTTCAGGAGGTTTTATGAAAAGAAAAGTTTTTACCCTATTCTTCATTCTTGCCATCCTACTAACCGCCTGTGGGGGTAACACACCCGCCTCCCCTACAGCAGATATAAACGCGCTTTATACAATGGCGGCAGAAACTGTTATTGCAGAACTAACCCAAACAGCGGCAGTGAATAGCGCAACCCCAGATGCAATAGCTACAAATACACAAGCCGTCTTAACAGCAACGAGTGTTCCCACATCAATCAGAACAGCCACCCCAACTTTTACAGAAACCCCATCCGCAACAGCCACTGTGCTAACTGAAGTACCGCCTACCGATGAATTTTGCGATAACGCCGCCTACGTTACCGATATTAGCGTAATAGACGGAACAGAAATGGTACCCGGCCAACATTTTGAAAAAACTTGGCTTATCAAAAACACAGGCACCTGTACATGGCAAGAAGGCTATCAACTGGTATTTGGTTATGACGAAAAAATGAGTGGACAACCTCGCCCCCTCTCAACAAGCGTTGCCCCCGAAGAAACAGTCGAGGTAACTGTTGTCTTAACCGCGCCTATTGAGGTTGGCGAATACCAAAGTTATTGGCGTATGGCAAATATAGCAGGGGTAAATTTTGGCGAATTTTTCTACGTTTCTATAGTCGTTCGCTAAACTGTGTCTAAAAAACTTGCCTCTAAGATAAAAGCAGAAGCCATAAAACAAGGCTTTGTTCTCGCGGGCATCACTGCGCCCACACCCCCACCCCACCTCAGAAATTATTTAGATTGGATAGCAGAAGGACGACACGCCTCTATGGGATATTTAGCGGATGAGCGCGCTCGCACACGCCGCGCCAACCCAAAACTAATACTCCCCGAAGCAGAATCTATTCTTCTCCTTGCCGCTCCCTACCCTGACCCCAAACTTGCATCCGCTAGATCAGCAGTGGATGTGAAGAGGAGCAAAGGACGCATATCCGCCTACGCATGGAATGACGACTACCACATTACACTCAAAGAAAAGCTAATCCATCTTGTAGAATTTATCGAGGAAGAAGTTGGGCATGAAGTCCCTAATCGTTGGTATACCGATACGGGACCCATCCTAGAAAAAGATTTAGCCCAACGCGCCGGTCTTGGTTGGATTGGTAAAAACACTTGTCTTATCAACCCCAAAATTGGATCCTATTTCTTCCTTGCCGAAATTTTTCTCGGCATCAAACTCCCGCCAGATGAACCCTTCTCTAGCGACCATTGTGGCACTTGCACACGTTGCCTAGACGCTTGCCCGACCCAAGCTATTTTGCCAAACCGCACTATTGATGCAAATCTTTGTATCTCGTATCTAAGCATCGAAAATAAAGGGGAAATTCCTAAAGAATTGCGTCCTAAACTTGGCAATTTGATTTTCGGCTGTGATATTTGCCAAGAAGTTTGTCCGTGGAACAAGAAAGCCAAACCTGACAGGTCTTCAAGACCTGTCAGGTTTGAGGGAAAGATTGACTCTCACCCCAACCTAATTAAAGAATTTTCTCTCACCCCGCAAGAATTCAATAAAAAGTTTAAGAATAACCCCGTCAAACGCGCCAAAAGGCGTGGCTACTTACGTAATATAGCTGTTGCATTAGGCAACGCGGGCAATCCAGAGGCAATCCCTGTGTTAGAAAAAGCCAAAGATGATATAGAGCCTCTCGTCCGCACTCACGCCGAATGGGCGTTGAGGGCAATCAAATTGAAGGAAGAAAAATGATCAAGCTATTGCTGGCAAGCCAAAATTCAGGAAAGTTGCGGGAAATGCAATTTATCTTGCGAGATTTACCCATCCAAATTATTGCCCCCGCTGATATCGGAATCCATCTTGAAGTTGAAGAAACGGGGAAAACTTATGCTGAAAACTCCGCCCTAAAAGCAAAAGCCTATGCAAAAGCAAGCGGATTGCTCTCTCTTGGCGATGACTCAGGCTTAGAGGTGGATGCACTCAACGGCAAACCTGGGCTTTACTCTGCCCGCTACGCCCCTAATCCCGATGCCACCGATGCCGACCGTCGTGCTTTTCTGTTAGAAAACTTACGCGCCATCTCTCGCCCGTGGACAGCATGTTTTCGCGCCACCATAGCTATTGCCCACCCCGATGGAAAAATTCACTTCACCGAAGGTGTTTGCGAAGGAGAAATCATTCCCCAAGAACGCGGCGCCGGCGGGTTTGGTTATGACCCAGTTTTTTATCTCCCTGAGCTAGGGCGCACCATGGCTGAGTTGAGCGAAGAGGAAAAAAATCGCCTTAGCCATCGCGCTAAGGCTTTAGAAAAAGCGAAGAGTTTTTTGCTAAAGCCATCAACTACGGGCAAACCAAAGGCTTAGGCGATTTACAAAAAACAGTTATCCGAAACACATATTTCGTATTGCGTATTTCGTAATGTTTTTCCTTACGCAATACCTTTTACGCAATACGAAAACGGAGAATTCAAATTCAAGAATCGCCTTACGCTGTTTTTTTATTCTTTTTCGGTAAAATCCGTGGCTGTTTTTAGTCCATATTTTCCACATACCATTTCTTCTGCCTTTTCAACCAGATCGCGGTTGCCAACAAAAACAGGGACACGTTGATGAATATCAGTGGGGACTATATCTAATATCGATTGATTTCCATCAGAGGCATAACCGCCAGCTTGCTCTGCCAAAAAAGCTAAGGGAGCGGCTTCATACAAAAGTCGAATTTTTCCATCTGGTTTTTTCGCTTCAGCAGGATAGCCAAATACGCCCCCGTGAATCAAATTACGATGAAAATCTGCGACCATTGAGCCTATATAGCGGTGAGATAAAGTAGGGCTATAGGAGTTTCTCAGCCAGTCGATATATTGGTTCATTCCTTCTGTCCAATACCGCCCACTAGCATGGTTGAAGCTGTAATAAGCAGGTTTTTCAGGAAAACGCATATTTTCTTCTGATAATAAAAACTCGCCCAAAGATGGTTCTAAGGTAAAGCTATGTACCCCTTTCCCTGCACTATAAACCAACATCGTGCTTGTACCATACAAAATATATCCTGCCGCAACCAAATCCCGCCCTGGTTGGAGACAATCTTCTATGCGACCACGATTCTTTTTATCTAGAACTCGGTAAATGCCAAAAATAGTGCCTATGCTGATATTTGTATCTATATTTGAAGAGCCGTCTAGGGGATCGTAGACCAAAACATAAGAGCCTTTTTTATACTCTTTGGGAATTCGTAGCCATTCTTTTTGTTCTTCTGTTACAAGTGCCGCTAACCTGCCCGTATGGTCGGTAAGGCGAATAATGACATCATCTGCAAGAAGGTCGAGTTTGCGTTGATTTTCTCCCTGAACATTTACCTTGCCCGCCAAGCCTAATACATCTAGCAAGCCCGCTCGGCGTGTTTGTGCGCTAATAATTTTGCCCGCCAATGCCAAATCATAAAGGATGGCGGTTAAATCCCCCCTTGCATCTTCGGGTTGTTTTTCTAGCAAAAAGCGTTCGATAGTTACAATCTGACCGTCAATCATTGGCAAATTACTTAATCCATCTTGAGGCAACATTCTTACTCCTTTTTTGGTAAAAAATAGTCCCGTATCTTACGTTAATCTATTATAAGGCAAAATAAGTGCCTATTAGCAATAATGTTGACAGAGGCAAGCAAGCCCAGGGTCACACTTGTCGCGGGCGTTTATTCAATCTCATATCTGCGTTATAATTCTGCCCAATGAAAATACTAACCGTCCTTACCTACTATCGCCCCCACACATCGGGGCTGACCATTTACGCCGAACGATTGGCGCGGGCTTTTGTAAAACGGGGTCACGAAGTTACCGTAATGACCACCCAATTTGATGCGGATTTACCGCGCGAAGAGATGATGGATGGCGTGCGCGTGCTACGCGTGCCTGTGGCTTTTCGCATTAGCAAAGGCGTAATCGCTCCTACATTTGGCTGGGTTGCCACCAAATTAACGCGAGAGCATGACGTAGTCCAAATGCATCTGCCCCAATTTGACGCTCCCGGCGTAGCCTTTCGTGCCCGACTTTTTAACAAGCCTTCTGTATTAACCTACCACTGTGACTTAAATCTCCCCGATGGTTTTTTCAATAAAATCGTTAATTCTGTGGTGCATTTTCAAAATAATTTAGCGGGAAAACTGGCAAATAGAATCGTGACTTATACCCAAGATTATGCCGATCACTCTCCTTATCTTTCGCGCTATAAAGATAAATTACGCACCTTCTTGCCCCCCGTAGAATTACCCGATGCAGGCGATAATGCGATTAACACTTTCGCAAAAAAACATCAGGTTGCTGTACGCAATCCCGTTATAGGCATGGCAACTCGTTTAGCCGCAGAAAAAGGGGTAGAAATTCTGCTTGATGCTATGCCACAGATTCTGGAGCAATACCCCAATGCGCAAGTTCTGTTTGCCGGACAATATAAAGATGTTTTCAGCGAAGAAGCCTACGCAAACCACCTGATGGGACGAATTAAAGAATATGAAGAAAATGGACATTGGACTTTTCTTGGCATTCTCAACCCTACAGAGATGGCGGCTTTTTATCCCGCTCTTGATGCGCTCGTTGTCCCCTCTTTGAATGCAACTGAGGCTTTTGGTCTCGTACAAATTGAAGCAATGCTCAATAACGTCCCCTGCGTGGCATCAGCGTTGCCTGGCGTTCGTCAGCCCGTGTTAATGCACGATATGGGCGAAATCGCCAAAATTGGCAGTGCAAATGAATTAGCAGATGGCTTATTGAAAATTTTTGCCAATAAAGAAAAGTATCGCTGTGATACTGCCGCACTTGCTCAAACGTATGACCCCGATAGCGTGGCGATTGAATATGAGAAAATGTTTGAAGAACTCAGGAATTAGTTAATCAGGAAGCAGGAATCAGGTCAAAACCTTCTTCTGCAAAATGTTGATCGAAGGTAAAGGCTTTTCTGATACCAAGTCGGCGCATGGTAGCGAAGGCAGAAATGTCTACAAGGCTGAGGTGTCGGCGGTTGGCGGCAAAAAGCATTTCTATTGCATGAGTGTGTTTTTCTATATCTGTCCACTCAATTTTTAGCCAAGGAACCATACTAAAATGAAATTGGTGCAAAATTTCCATCCCGTGTCTTCGTTGGATTAAGGCAATCGATTCAAGCAACAGATTGCTATTGATGAAAATATCTATTTCTTTTTGAACTAACTCTTGCCATAAATTTGCCGCTCGAAAATGATTGATGTCATTTTTATCTAGGATAGCAAAAATTGCAGATGTATCAATCAATATCATTTTCAACTCCTTGCGACACACGAATATCTGTAAAATAATCGTAGGCTTCATCAAGATATTTATCGTGGTTCACCGAAACATCTGTCGCGCCATCAATATCTTTGGCAATGCCAATAACTGATAATGCCCTTTTTCGTAATTCATCTTGGCTAGGCTGAGTCTGTTTTTCAATCCACATATCCACGCTTTGACGAATCAACGTAGCCATAGAAACATCATAGGTCGCCGCCATCTCTTTTATTTTTCTGTATTGCCTTTCTTCTAATTGAATCTGGGTTCTAATCATAAGAATCTCCTAAAGTGTAATCGTTTTTGGTGAAAGTGATTACACTTTTAGTATAGCACAAAAATCATTACGCAATAATCAAAACTATGACAACTTCCTCAAAAGACTTCCTCTTTCGCCATCTCCGTGACCTGCCCTACTTTCGCGCCCTCGTGCGTGGTGTAGAATCAGAATACTATCAAGATTTAGACCTCCCCTCGCCAACCCTCGATGTGGGCTGTGGAGACGGTCACTTTGCCCAACTCACCTTTGACCGCAAAATTGACGTGGGGCTTGACCCATGGCATGGGCCTATTCAAGAAGCGGGAACGCGCGGCGTTTACAATCTACTTATCGAAGGAGATGCGGCGCAGTCGCCCTTCCCAGATGGGCATTTTGCCAGTGCGCTAAGCAATTCGGTGCTGGAGCATATCCCCCACATCGATGCTGTTTTAACGGAAACAAGCCGAACGTTAAGAGCGGGCGCGCCTTTTGTCTTCTGCGTCCCCAATGAACGCTATTTATCCGAACTCGATATTCCGCGCCGCCTCCGCCAAATCGGTCTAAAAAAATTGGCAGATATGTATACAGAGTGGTTCAGGTTTATCTCGCGTGTCGAATATGCCGACCCACCCGAAGTATGGGAAAAGCGGCTCAACGAAGCAGGGTTTGAGTTGGTGCGCTGGTGGCATTATTTCTCTCCTTCTGCAATGCGCACACTAGAATGGGGGCACTATTTTGGGCTACCATCGCTGATTGTGCATGTTTTTACCCGCAAATGGCTACTCTCCCCCACCCGCTGGAACTTATATTTTACCGAAAAATATGTGCGTAAATACGCCTCTGCCGAACCAGTAGATGACGGCACTTTCACCTTTTTTATTGCGAGAAAGCGAGAGAAATAAACAAACTTTATGGAACATAACGAGAAATTTAACGAAGATTATTTTTCCACAAATACTTACGAAAACACCAGTTTTGCAAAATATAGCATGTATTGGTGGTCGAATCGTTTTTATGCAATTTTAGCAAGTCGCTATGGGACAAGCGGCACCCGCCTGCTCGAAATCGGTTCAGGAATGGGGCATCTTATTGGCTCTTTAGAAGCAGATTTTGAAACCTTTGCCCTCGACATTAATCACTGGGCATTGAAAGAATCTCGTGCTCTTGCCCCTCAAACAGATTTGAATGTCGGAAGTGCGGAAAATCTCCCCTTTGCAGATTCTAGCTTCGGCGTGGTCATCATCAAACACGTTGTCGAACACCTCCGTGACCCTGAACTTGCTATCTCCGAATTGGGCAGGATTCTGTCCCCAGGCGGGGTTCTCGTTCTTTCTACCCCAAACCTAGATTCTCTCCTCAAACCCCTTAAAGGCGACGCGTGGATCGGCTACCAAGACCCTACCCACATTGCCCTAAAACCACCCGCCGATTGGCTTAAAATGCTTCGTAGTGCGGGCTTTAGTCCGCCCATAAAACTCTTCTCCGATGGTTTTTGGGATGTGCCTTATATTTCTTACGTCCCCGATATACTCCAAAAACTCTTCTTCGGCTCACTTGGTGGATTGCAAGCAATTCTCGGAATCCCCTTTTTGCCCATGAAGTGGGGGGAGAGTATCATGCTAGTGGCTGAGAAGAAATAAAAAATGGCTAAAACTTGCTCTATAATCATCCGTGCTTATAATGAAGCCAAAGATATTGGTCGTTTGCTTAAGGGAATCAAGCAACAGAATCTTGAAGGTATTGAAATCATTCTTGTTGATTCAGGTTCTACCGATGAGACTGTCACGATTGCCGAAAACTATGACGCCAAAATTGTTCACATCACGCCCGAAGAATTCACCTTTGGGCGTTCGCTCAATTATGGCGTAAAAGCCGCCTCGGGAGAGTTCATCGTCAACGTTAGCGCACATTGCTATCCCGTTTACCCCGATTGGCTAGAGCAATTGTTGAAACCCTTTAAAGATAATGAAAACCTGGCGGTCAGTTACGGAAAACAACGCGGCGGAGAGACAAATCAATACTCAGAACATCAGTTTTTTAAGCAATACTTCCCTGATATTTCCCAACCTAATCAGGGACATCCTTACTCGCATAATGCTAATGCCGCCATTCGGAAATCGCTTTGGGAAGAACATCCTTATAATGAAGCGCTAACGGGTCTCGAAGACTTGGCATGGAGCAGTTGGGCAATGGAGCAAGGTTACAGCATTGCTTATATTGCCGAAGCCGAAATCATCCATCTTCACGATGAAGAACCTGCCCAAGTCCATAATCGCTATAGACGAGAAGCAATTGCAATGAAGCAAACTTTGCCGAATAGCACCTTCTCACTTTGGAACTTCCTTCGCCTTTGGCTCAGTAGCACCTACTCAGACTTATTAGAAGCAAAACGTGAAAGAGCATTAAAAGAAAATTGGTGGAGCATACTCTGGTTCCGTTTTTTGCAATATCTTGGTACGTATCAGGGTTATCATTATTCGGGTAGAATAGATTCAGAATTGCATCAAAGCTTTTATTATCCGCCTGGCATACTTTCAGAAAAAACGCCCGCACCGCGAGGCATTGAGAAAATAGAATATGAAAAATAATTTAAAATTAGCCCTCCTTGACGGAGAATATACTGTCCATCGTCTAAAACTTGAGCAAAACATCCCTACTCAAGTTTTAAAATCTAATTTCTTCTCTATCACACGCACAGATGATGAATTATCCATTGTTTGTGATACCCAAATTTCTCTAGCAAGTGAAAAAAGTGAAAGGGGCTGGTCTTGCATAAAAGTATTAGGTCCGCTTGATTTTGCGCTCACAGGAATTTTAGCCGCAATTTCTAATGTCTTGGCTGAGGCAGAGATCAGCATTTTTGCGCTTTCGACTTATGACACAGATTATATTTTGGTCAAATCCGATGCTTTAGTTCTTGCTAAAAAAGTATTGAAAGAAGCAGGATATATTTTCGAGAACTAACTTATGGAAGGAGCAAATGCCCATGCTTAAAATCTCAAAAATCCACGCTTTGGCAAAAGATATAGCTACCTATTTCGAACCAGAGAAAATCATTCTCTTTGGTTCTTATGCTCATGGAAAACCGACCCGAGACTCAGATGTTGACATGCTCGTGATTATGCCTTTTGAAGGACGCAGTCCTAAAATGGCAACAAAAATTTGGATGAAAACGCGCCCCGACTTTCCCATTGACTTGATGGTGCGCCGACCAGAAGAAATGAAGCGACGTTTAGAAATGGGTGATTTTTTTATTCAGGAAATTATTGAGAAAGGGACGGTGCTATATGAAGCCTCTTACGCATGAATGGGTAGAGAAAGCCGAAGGCGATTTTATTTCAGCACAGCGGGAATATCGCGCTAGAAAACATCCTAATTATGATTCAGCTTGTTTTCATGCTCAACAGTGTGTTGAGAAATACTTAAAAGCGCGCTTAGTTGAAGCGGGAAAACCTTTTTCAAAAACACACGACCTTGCATATTTAGCAAATCTACTCAACGAAATTGAGCCTTTTCTTTTAACTTTCATTCACTCGCTACGAGAGCTTACTGATTTCGCTGTTGAGTTTCGGTACCCTGGAGAATCGGCTGAAAAAGAAGATGCTCGAGATGCGGTAAAAACCTGTAAAGAAATTCGTAAACTGATGCGCCAACGATTGGGCTTGAAAGATGACTAAAATTGCCGCCCTTGTCCCCATGAGACACCACTCCCAGCGCGTGCCGGGAAAAAACTATCGTGATTTAGCTGGCAAGCCGCTCTTTCACCATATTATTGAAACTTTACGCGCCGTCCCTGAAATTGACATCATCGTGGTAGATACAGATTCACAACCAATTATAGATGGACTTGCCGCTGACTTCCCTGAAGTCCACGTGCTACCACGCCCCAAGCATCTGCGCGAAGATGACCGCCCGATGAATGATATTTTGCTCTACGATACAGAGCAAGTGAAAGCAGATTTTTATTTGCAAACCCACAGCACAAATCCACTCTTGAGTTCACAAACAGTATCTGCTGGGATTAAGGCGTTTCTCGAAGCGCACCCTGCTCACGACTCGCTATTCTCTGTAACCCGTCACCAAGCCCGATTTTACGCGCGAAGCGGCGAAGCGATTAATCATAATCCGAAAGAATTAATCCAAACGCAAGATTTAGATCCCCTTTACGAAGAAAACTCCTGCATTTATCTTTTTAGCCGAGAGAATTTACTCAAATTTAACCATCGAGTTGGCGAAAATCCGCTTATGTTTGAAATCCCTGCGCTTGAGGCGGTAGATATTGACGAAGAAAGCGATTTTATTTTGGCAGATATTTTGATGAGGAAAAAAAGTGAAAAATAATTTTTCATATACAAAAGAAAAAGCACTTTCTCTACTTTCCTCTGCGTGGGCAGTACCGCTAATTTTATTTGGCGTTTCTTTCATGGCATTTGGATTGCTCGCGCCAAAACTGGGCTTTTATATGGACGATTGGCCCTACGTTTATTATGCCTACACACAGGGAATCGAAAACATAGACAAGATGCTCTTTTTTGATAGTCGTCCTTATGCAGGCTGGTTATATACTTTAGGGTTTAATTTTCTAGGTTTTAAGCCTTTAAATTGGCATCTTTCAACTCTTTTCTTTAGGTGGCTTTCTGCTTTTGCTCTCTGGTTAACGTTAAACTCTTTGTGGAAAGATTCTAAAAAACTAGCCACTTATTCAGCTTTAATTTTTGCCGTTTATCCTTTTTTTTTGATGCAACCTTTGGCTTTAGGGTCGACACATCATTGGGTGGGATTTGCTCTTTATCTTTTTTCCTTGTGGTTTATGATACGAGCAGAATCTGCTTCAAAGTGGCGCATTCCTCTCATTTTGGGATCTCTTCTTTTAGAAGGTGTACATCTTTTTACTGCTGAGTATTATTCAGGCTTAGAACTTTTACGCCCTATTATTTTGTGGATTTTAATTTCTCGCCAAGAAATAATCTTTTTCAAAAGATTATTAAAAACTTTCTTACGTTGGTTGCCCTATCTCATGATTTTAGGAGGATATTTTTATTGGCGTTTGGTAATCTTTCAAGGTCCCCCCTCGGGGGATAGAAACTCACCTGTTCTTCTCTACCAATTTCTAGAAGAACCTTTAAAAGCAAGTTTATCTTTATTTATCACTGCTTTAAAAGATTCTTCTATTGTTTTACTTGGCACTTGGGCGCAAGCCATAGAGCCTGCCATTTTTAATTTAACCTCCATTTTTACAAGCTTTACTTTATTCATAATGCTTGGTAGCTTCTTTTTTCTTTATATTCTTCTAAATCACTTGTTTTTAGAAAAAGAAGAGGAAACAGAAACAGAGGAAAACCGAAATCAACTAAAAGAATCCCTGTTATTCGGCGTGGTTGCTCTTTTCTCTGGAACCTTACCCATTTGGGCAATCGGTAAGGCAATCTCAACACATACAAATCAAATGGCGGCAACTCGTTTTGGTATTCCAGCAATGCTTGGTGCGGCAATTCTTTTATCTACTGGCATAATTTACTTCATTAGAGAACGAAAAAAAGCAAATCTGTTTGTTTCCATTCTAGTCTCTCTTGCAATTGGGGTACATTTGCATAATGCACATAAATACGAATATGCTTGGGAAAAACAAAAAAACCTTTATTACCAGTTAACAGAGCGAATCCCTGCTTGGGAAGCAAATACCGCCATTATCACAGAAGCAGAGATTTTGCCATTTATGGGGGAATACCCTACTTCCTACGCTATTAATACACTTTTTTTTCCTGCCAAGGGTACTTCTAATGAAGAAATCCCTTATTGGTTTTTTGCTGGGTATGCAGGATATTACGATAAAATTGATACCTTCGTTGAAGGAGTACCTTTAGAAAAAAAACACCTTCTCTCTAATTTTAATGGGAGCAGTAAAGAAAGCCTTCTTATCTCCTTTGAACCAGGACTTGGGCAATGCTTATGGGTGCTTCGCCCTGAAGATGCTAATTTACGCCTCATCTCGCATTTAGAACGAAAAGTAAGCCTAAATTCTGCACTTGACCAGATATTGACAGAGAGCGAAAGCAAACACTTCTTGCCTCCAGAGATATTCGGGGAAGAAACCCAAGAAAACTGGTGTTCCTACTACCAAAAAGCCGATTTGGCACGTCAGCGAGGTGAGTGGGCTGAAATCACTACCCTCTGGGAAGAAGCCCAAAAAGCAAATAAAGCACCTGCAAACGGTTTTGAATACATTCCCTTTATCGAAGGCTATGCTCATCAAGAAAACTGGGAACGAGTAAAAGAAATGACCCGTCGATCGAATAAAATTACTCAAGGCATGTCTCCTATTCTCTGCTCAACACTCATCAATATCGAAGAAAACACGCCCGCTTCAACAGAACGCGAAAATATATTAATAGACCTACGAGATTATCTCGCCTGTGAATAAAGGTAAAAAATGACTAAAACAATCCTCCTCACCGCCCCTTATATGATTCCATTTGTAGACCGCTTTGTCCCCGTACTAGAGAGATACGGGCTAAAAGTGATTGTGCCAGACGTTGAAGAGCGAATGGAAGAAGCCGACCTGCTAAAATATGCGGGGACATTTGACGGGGCAATTTGTGGGGATGACCGATATACGGCGCGCGTAATTGAAGCCTGTGCGCCGCGCCTAAAAGTTATCTCAAAGTGGGGCACAGGAATCGATTCGCTCGATTCCTCAGCTTGCTCGCGTTATGGAGTCACCATCGGGCGGACACAGAATGCCTTCACCACCCCCGTTTCAGATTCGGTGCTCGGCTATATTTTGGCATTCTCTCGCCGTCAACCATGGATGGATTCGGCCATGAAAGCGGGCGAGTGGAAGAAAATTCCCGGCAAAAGCCTAAGTGAATCAACTTTGGGCATTATCGGTATTGGCAATATAGGCAAAGCGGTAACACGCAAAGCAAAAGCCTTCGGGATGAAAGTTCTAGGCACCGATATTATTGAAATTGACCATGTTTTTATTAATGAAACAGGTATTGAATTGACAACGCTTGATATCTTGCTTTCTAAATCAGATTTCGTCTCCATCAACTGTGACCTAAACCCCACCAGCCAACATCTTATTAACGCACTAACGCTGGAGCAGATGAAAAAGACTGCCATTCTTATTAACACAGCACGTGGTCCTATTGTGGACGAAAAAGCATTAATCTCTGCGCTAGAATCTGGCAAGCTCGGCGGCGCGGCAATGGATGTTTTTGAAGTTGAACCTTTGCCTGAAGATAGTCCACTCAAAAAGATGGATAAGGTAATGCTTGCTCCCCATAATTCTAACTCTAGCCCCGAAGCTTGGGAACGGGTACATTGGAATACGATTAAAAATTTATTGGATGGGCTTGAAATAGATTCGAGTGAATTAAAAAATGACCAATAAAACAGTTCTCATCACCGGCGCATCTGGCGGGATTGGGCGTGCCACCGTGCAACTCTTTGCTTCAAAAGGCTGGCACGTAATCGGCGTGGATATTGCTCCCTTCGACACGGCTCAGGGCTACAATTTCCCAGAAAACGGGCTTTTTATCCAAAGCGATATTTCTAGCGGAAATGCGATGGAAGAAATCTTCGCCAAAGCACAAAGTTTTACTGATTCTCTTGAAGCATTGGTTAATAATGCCGCATTACAAATTGCCAAACCCATTCTTGAAACCTCTGTAAAAGAATGGGATGCGGTCATGGAAGCAAATCTGCGCTCTGTTTTTCTGGGGGCAAAGCTAGCGCACCCACTTCTGAAGGCGCGTGGCGGAGGGGCTGTTGTCAATGTTTCTTCTGTTCATGCCATCCAGACATCCGCAAATATCGCCGCGTATGCCGCCAGCAAAGGCGGGCTTCTTGCGCTAACGCGTGCAATGGCTATTGAATTTGCTTCTGATGATATTCGCGTTAATGCCATTTTGCCCGGCGCAGTAGATACGCAAATGCTCCGCGATGGTCTGGGGCGTGGGCATGTTGGAGAGGGCGATGTGCAATCCCGTCTCGAAAATCTCGCCCGAAAAACTGTCAGCGGGAAAGTCGGCACGCCAGCCGAAATCGCGTCTGCTATCTACTTCCTTGCAGATAATGAGCAATCTTCTTTTATGACGGGGCAATCTCTCGTTATAGATGGAGGGGCAACGGCGCGGTTAAGTACAGAATAAAATGCAAACAATACCCCTCTTATCAACACTGCTCCTCATCGCCATTCTCATTATCGCTATGCTCATTTATCTCCTCAGAGAACATAAAAGGGAGATGAAAAATATCCGCCATGAAATGAGAAGAAGCATCAACAGCGAATATAGAGTGATATTAGAAAAATGGAAAAAAGAATATGAAAAAGAAATCCGTAAAGATGCCGCAGACCGAAGCCGCTCAACTTTGATTGGTAAAATTACAGAACATTTTATTCCCTATCTCCCCGATTTTTCTTATAACCCTCAAGATGCCCGATTTATGGGTGCACCGATAGATTTTATTGTTTTTGACGGCTTGAGCGAAGGCGAAATTAAAGAAATCGTTTTTGTTGAAGTAAAAACCAATAAAGGCAGTTTAAGTAAGAGAGAACGTCAACTTCGAAATACGATTAAAGAACACCGCGTTAAATGGACGCAAATGACTCGCAATGTTGATTTGAATACTGAAAAATGAAAACCACTCTTAAAAATATCATCCCCTCCCCCCTCTGGAACCTTGCCCGTGATACAGTTATCGCCACGCGCCATATCCCTGATTTGCCTTCTGCCTATTTTCATCCTTGGCGAAAAAAAAGCATGGAATCTTTCGCAGAACTCAAAGATAAATATAAAGGCGAACGCTGTTTTATCATCGGCAATGGTCCTAGCTTGCGCGATACCGATGTTTCCAAACTTAAAGATGAATATACCTTTGGCATGAATCGCATTTACCTTGCTTTTGAAGAATGGGGATTTCAAACAACTTTTCTCGCCTCGGTTAATGACCTTGTTATAGAGCAATGTGTAGACGATTTCCTCGCTCTCGATATGCCCCGTTTTTTCTCTTGGCGTTCACACAAGTATTTTCCTGCAAACCTGCCCCTCAAAAACTTGCCTAATTTTCTTTACACCACCTACGATGGTATGAAATTTTCTCAAGATGTGAGCCATCGCATTTGGGAAGGTGCAACCGTAACCAACGTTTGCCTCCAACTCGCTTATCACATGGGATTTGAACAAGTAATTCTCATTGGCGTTGATCACAGTTTCAAGAGTAAGGGTGAAGCAAATAAAACTGTCACGTCCGATGGTGATGACCCCAACCATTTTGACCCGCGTTATTTTGGCAAAGGATTTCGCTGGCAATTGCCCGACTTAGATATGTCCGAGATTGCCTATTTGATGGCACGCGAAGCCTACGAACAGGATAACCGTCAAATTTTAGATGCCACCATTGGCGGCAAATTGACAATTTTTGAAAAGGCGGATTATGACAATCTCTTCTAAAAAATCTTTTGTAACGACCGCTATTTTGGCTGGCTTGCTGATATTAGGCGCAATCCTGCGGTTGATAGATATTACCGACCCCCCTCTTGCCTTTCATCCTACTCGTCAACTACGCAGTACCCTCATTGCGCGTGATGTTTATTACCAAATTCTGCCTAATGCAGACCCCAAAAAGCAAGCCTTAGCAGCATCTTTTGCCAACAGACTGGGAATCTACGAACCCCCAATCTTTGAGTCTCTCGTAGGCTGGACTTATCTCTGGGCGGGCGGAGAGAGTATAGTCGTGCCGCGCGTCTATAACACTGTTTTTTGGCTTCTTGCTGGTCTTGCCCTCTTTGGGCTTGCTCGCAGACTTAGTTCAGAAGAAGCTGCGTTAGTCTCTTTGGCTTTCTTTTTAATTTTACCCTTTGGCGTAGAAGCCAGCCGCTCTTTTCAGCCCGACCCTTTAATGACCTCCCTTTTTATCGGCGGATTTTATTTTCTGTATAGGTGGACGGAAGAAAAGGGCTGGAAGCTCGCTCTTCTCTCTGCATTTCTTTTAGGGTTAGCGACACTGGTTAAGATAAGCATTGTCTTTTTTGTAGCCCCAATTGCGGCTGTGGCAGTATTATCTGTATATGGCTGGAAAAAGTTTTGGAAATCACCCCAAACTTGGGCAATCTTCTTTATTATGGTTTTGCCAGCCTTTTTTTACTATATTTTAGCTATTGGTGAAACTTCTTCCGCTTTTTTTGCTGAAAGAACCTTAGGCACATCTAAATTATTATATGATACAAAATTTTATTTACAGTGGATGCGTTTAGTAGATAGCTTAATGGCTTCCCCTATCATCTATATCAGCCTTTTTGGCGTTTTGCTTATGCCCCCACGCGGGCGTGCCATGCTCATTGGCATTTGGATAGGATATATTCTTTTTGGTTTTTCTCTCCCTTATTTTATTCATACACATAGCTACTATCACATTCAGCTTATACCAATTGTTGCGTTGGGGGTAGCACCCATTGCTCAAGGAATCATCACTCAAGCCCAGAAACAAGGGCGTTTCTGGCGCTCTCTACTTATCAGCTTAGCTCTGCTCGCAGTTGCTTACAATGCTTGGGTGGCGCGCTCGCTCCTCCTATCCAAAAATTATTCTTTTGAACCCTTAGTTTGGAAAAATATTGCAGATGAGATTCCCGCGGATCACAATATAATTGCCCTAACCCAAGATTACGGAAATAGGTTGATGGTTTATGGCTGGCGAGATGTTACTTTGTGGCCCCTCTCAACACTTATGCGAGATATGAACGATAACCCAGTGGACGCAATCGCCGAATTTGAAAGGCGCACGGAGGGTAAAGAATTTTTCCTTGTTACGGCTTTTGGACAATATAATAAACAGCCAGATTTAAAAGAAATTTTGAGTAATTATCCTCTTCTCGGAGAAGATAATGATGATTTTCTTCTTTTTGATTTACGATGATTTCAATTATTACCCCCTCTTTTAACCAAGCAGATTTTCTTGAGGAAACGATTCGTTCTGTCTTAGAACAGGATTACCCGAACGTGGAATACCTGATTGCAGACGGTGGCTCTACAGACGCGAGCGTGGACATCATCCGCCGCTACACACGTGATGCTTCGCCCCAACTCAACACACGCCTGAACTGGTGGTGTTCCGAAGTGGACGCAGGGCAAGCGGACGCGATTAACAAAGGCTTTTCTCACGCTACAGGCGATATTATCGCGTGGCTTAATTCTGACGATGTATATCTCCCTGAAACGCTTAGCAAAGTTGCCAAACTCTTTGCCGAAAACCCCACCGCGGGCATTATCTACGGCGATGTTTTATCTATTGACGGCGATGGGAACCCAATCAATATCCAACATTTTTCCCCTTATAAACTAAATGATTTGATGGCGTTCAATATCATCAGCCAGCCCGCAGTCTTTATGCGCCAAAGTGTTTTAGAACAAGCGGGTTATCTCGACCTTGATTATCATTTTCTGCTCGACCATCATCTTTGGTTACGGATGGCGCAACTTGCCCCTATAGTTTATACACCCCAAGTTTTAGCAAAAGCACGCTATCACGAAAATGCCAAAAATATCGCCTATGCCGATCGTTTTGGCAAAGAAGCCTTTAAAATTCTCGATTGGATGGAAACACAGCCTTTGATGGTCAATATCCTGAGAGATGAGAAGGAAATAATACTGGCGGGCACGCATCATTTAGACGCTTTTTATTTGGTCGAAGCTGGAAAAATGAACGCGGGCTTGAAAGCGTATTGGCGCACTTTTAGATATAATCCCAAAACCGCGCTGAAGAGTTGGAAACGGATTCTATATGCGTTTTTGAGCTTATTAGGCTTTTCGAGCATAAGAAAAAGTTATTTGAAGTCACGTCAGAAATCTTTAACGCGAATGGACGCGAATTAGCGAATTACGCGAATTTTACAAGGAAAAATAAAATGCGTTTATGCTCGTATATTATTACTTCTGATACAGGACTTGCCCCCAATCCCTTTTGGGGATATTGCACGCTGGCTATGTGTACACCGAATCATCAAAACAGTACATTGGAAAAAGGGGATTGGTTTGTCGGTATATCTTCTAAAAAGCGTGGAAGAGAATTGATTTACGCGATGCAGATTTCTGAAAAGACAGGTTTTAATGAATACTATCATGATGCACGTTTTCTTAAAAAACGTCCAAACATAAACGGAACTTGGAAAGAACGCTGTGGTGATAATATGTATTACAAGGAAAATGATGAATGGAAACAACATTCTACTAATCACCATACAGAAAAAGGACAAATAAAACAAGACACTGATCATCCTACAGTTTTTATTGCTGAGAAATTTTATTATTTTGGGGAAAATACTGTAGAGTTGCCTGATGAATTGAACTACCTCATCAAAAAAGGACCAGGTATGAAATGTAAAAGAAATGATGAGATAGCCCAGCGATTTGTACATTGGCTGAAATACAATCACAGTACAGGAATCCAAGACAACCCTTTTGATAGAGAGCAAGAAAACAACCAAACTTGTAGAACTTGCTAACAAACAAAAAAATTCGTGTCATTCGCTAATTCGCGAAATTCGCGTTAAAAATATGTAATCTACCCAATCTCTGGATAAAAATTGAATCAAAACACCTCTATCTTCCCTCCTAAAATATACACCCTCTTTGCTATCCTAATTTTCTTAGGATCAATTTGGATTCGGATGGAAGACATCAACGACCTTCCTCTTGATTTTCACCCCACGCGCCAACTTTTTTCTGCGTTAAAAGCGCGCGGCATCTATTACCAAAATGCGCCAGATATTCCTGAATGGCAACGGGATATGGCAGTGCATCAATGGAAATTACAGGCAACCATCGAACCAGAATTTGTAGAGCGTTTAGCCGTTTTTGCTTATGATAAAACGGGCGAAGCAAATCTAGCCCTACCACGCATCTTTAGCGCACTCTTTTGGGTGATTGGTGGCATCTTTCTCTTCTTCACCACAAAACGCCTCGTCTCTCCCGATGGGGCACTTCTAACAGCCTCAATCTATCTTTATCTCCCCTACGGCGTTTTCGCCAGCCGCAGTTTTCAACCTGATCCGTTAATGATGATGCTTATCGCCGCGTTCATTTGGACTTTGGCAATATGGGCAGATAAACACGGCTGGATATGGGCAATCCTCGCCGGTCTTTTTGGCGGATTTGCCATTCTCGTAAAAATGACCGCTGTCTTTTTTATTGCAGGCACCGCAATCGTGACGGTACTAAAAGCCAAATCACTCAAAGACGCACTCAAAGACGCTCAAGTTTGGGCAATCGCCATTTTAGCCCTTCTCCCTACCGCTTTATATTTCTTCTACGGCATCGTCATCGACGGTTTTCTCACCCAACAATTCGGCGGACGCTTTTTCCCCGCCATGCTCACTCAACCCTCTTTTTACCTCCGCTGGGGATTGAAATTAGACGCCGTAGTTGGCTTCCTTCTCATCGCGCTCTCCATAGTCGGCACCCTCCTTTTCCCTAAAAAGAAAAACGGGATATTGCACGGTCTCTGGATTGGTTATATTCTCTATGGCTTATATTTCAACTATCATTTTTCAACACACGATTATTATCAAATCCCCTTTATTATGATCGCCGCCCTCGCCATAGCTCCACTTGGTGAGATAATAAGTACGTCTTTGCGTTCGCGCGTGTCAAATAGCTTTTTGCCGCGTCTGATACTCCTCGCCGCGTGGACACTGGCTCTACTCGGCGCCATGTGGACAGTGCGTACCCAAATGCACTCCGTAGATTATCGCCCTCTGGCTGAAAGCTATCGTGAAATCGGCGATATGCTTCGTGACGAAGGCAGTGTTGTTGCACTCTCAAATGATTATGGCTACAGACTCAATTATTGGGGCTGGCTAAATACCACCCATTTCCCCTCCGCAGGCGATTTATGGTACCAAGAAAAACGCGGCGACCCTCAAGCTTTTGCCGAAGTCTTTGATAAGCACACTAAAAACCGCAAGTTCTTCCTTGTTACCAACTTTGAAGAATGGGAAAAACAAATAGAATTGCGCGAATATCTTTTTGCTAACTATCCCCTCTATGCCGAGGGAGAGAACTACCTAATCTTTTCTTTAAGCGAATAAAATTTGCCCAAACTATATAATCTGTGGCTAAAATTTGGTCTCTAAACCAAATCTAAAATACCATGCTTTATAAAAACAAACTCCCTAAAATCCCCCTCATACTCAACGCACTAACGACATCCATTGCCTTAGCCATATATGCCTATCTAGGATTTTTCGCGCGCTTCATGGGAGACGATTATTGCCACCACGATTTAGTAAAAAACAAACCTTTTTTCGCCGCTGTACAACATCATTACACCACATTCTCTAATCGCTATATGATTCTAGCGGTACCTTACTTAACCGAAAAGTTTGGACCTCGCGGACAATCATTTTTGCCCATCACCATGATTCTTTTATGGCTAATCGCATTATATTGGTTGCTCAGAGAACTTCATCTTATCCTTGCACTCAAAGCAAATAAACTCATCATATACCTCCTTACCAGCCTTTTAACCTTTTTTACAATTTTACAAGCACCCGCACGCTATCAATCCATTTACTGGGAAGCCAGTTCCATTAATCGCCTCGTATCTTTAGTATTAACCCTCTTCCTATTTGCATCACTATTAGCCCTTCTTAGAAGAAACTCACATTTTCAAGAACAAACACTCCCCCCTGTGGGGGGAGCTAGATGGGAGCTTTTCCTCTGGAGCTTTCTTTATTTCATAATCACCTTCCTCATCGGCGGTTTTGACGAAATGAACGACACATTCATCTTCGCCATATCATTTCTAGCATTTGCAAGTATCCTCTTTTGGATGAAAAAAGGAGCAAAACGCACAGCCAGCCTTTGGCTTACAGGTAGTATCTTTCTGGCTTCACTAATAAGCATGTTACTCATGGTCATAGCACCCCATAATTCTGCCCGCATCACTGAAACCCCAACTTTTTTTGTTTTTCTAGAGCGTATCTTCACTTATCCCAAAAACTTCATCATAGATTCAACCCTCACTCCCTTCCCGCTTCCAACTTTGCTCTCAATTCTTATCTCATTTTTGATTTTTTTCTTGTTTTATAATCGCGTACAAAAATCAAAAAAAAATCTCTGGATAGCACTTCTAACAGCCCCGCTCATTTTTTATGCGCTCCTTATTGTCAACTTTGCCCCTAGCGCGTATGCCCAAGCCTATCCCGCCGACCGTGCACTACTTGGCGCACGTTTTTTAATGACTTCCACACTTTTCCTTGAAAGTGCCTTCCTAGCACAGTTACTGCCTCAAATAAGATCAACCTACCTCAAGTATTTTCTTTTACTCATCTTGGCGGTTTTTTCCCTATATCCTCTCAGAGCGGCACAGAAAACTTTCAATACAATCGATTTTTATCGCCAACGCGCCACAGCATGGGATTTACGTGATGATAAAATACAAAGAGCCGTAGCGAGCGGCGAGATGGATATTCACATCCAAGAATTTGACAGCATACACATAGTCAAAGAATTAGATAGCGACCCTAACCATTGGATTAACCGCTGTGCGGCGCGTTATTACGGCGTGGATTCAATTAGTGCAGACTTAAATTATGACGAATAAAAGTAAAACGAACGTGACCCAAGGCTTGCCTCTGGTCTCCATCATTACCCCATCCTTTAACCAAGTGCCCTATATCACCGCGACCATAGACTCGGTGCTAACCCAAGACTATCCCCGCATCGAATATATCATCGTAGACGGTGGCTCAACTGATGGCAGTGCAGATATCATCAAAAGCTACGCCGATCAACTCGCTTGGTGGGTCTCCGAAAAAGATAAAGGGCAAACTGACGCAATCAATAAAGGCTTTGCCCGCGCCAACGGGCAAATTTTAGCTTGGCTCAATTCAGATGACACCTACGAAGCAGGTGCAATTAGTGCGGCAGTTGACTTCCTAATAAAAAACCCCGAAGTTGGTTTAGTGTACGGCGATTGCAATTTTATAGACGAAAAGGGGTTAAAGTTTGGTGAATTCAACGCCGCCCAAACAGACTTCAAGAAATTACAACAAGGCTACGTCCACATCCCGCAACAAGCCTCCTTTTGGCGTGCAGAGTTGTGGAAAGAAGTCGCCCCCCTAGATGATAGCTTCTTCTTCGCGATGGATTATGATTTATGGACACGCCTAGCCAAGATCAGTGAACTCCGCTATCTGCCCGGGAAAAATTGGGCAAACTTCCGCCTTCACAGTGACGCAAAATCTATTGCCCAAGATAAATACTGCTGGGAAGAGATGATGCGCGTTCACTATCGTGAAGGCGGCTCATTCTTCTCAATTATCAATGTAAAACACCTTATCCGCAAAATAGTCGCCCCATGGTGGAATTGGCGCAGACGCAGAAAAATGGAAAAAGCGAAACGCACATCATAGATGCGTATTAAGTTTTTTCGCAAATGATTATGCAATACGGTCTACGTACTCAGGTAAAAATAATGAACTGGCTCCTCTCCCCCCCCTCAAAAAACGATTTCCTACGCCTTTTACACGCATGGAAGTTTTGGCTCATATTCTCCCTAATAGGCGCGGCAATTGGCGCGGGGATTTACTTCATCTTTCCCCCAGATTATCGTGCACAGGCAACGGTTGTTGTAGATTTCAATCTCGAAGAATCGTGGGAACAAATCCCCGACCGCGAGCTTTTCTACTATCTCGAACGAGAATCTCGGAAGCTGGTTGAAGTGGCATGGTCAGATGAAACGGTAGATGCTGTTGCTCAGGAATTTGCTGATTTAACGGGTTCCAGTTTACGTCAGGAACGTCTCGCTCTGTCTCAGCCTCAAGATGGGGCTTGGCATTTCTACGCCGATGACGCTAATCCCGCGCGCGCAGAGAAAATCGTCCAAACTTGGGTGGAGAATTTTAATCAGCAAGTTCAAGATGGAACGGCGAATGCGTTAGCACTAAATGCTCTGAAAACCGCGTTAGAAAATGGCGATGTTGCCTTGGCAGACGTAGAAGATGATATTGCAAAGCTAGAGAGCGAGAGTTTGGGCATTAGTGCCTATATACAAAGTTCTTTGAGCCAAAAAGACAATTTGCCCATTGCACGCACGGCTTCGCTGGCTGAATATGTCTTTTTGGGGGCAACGGCGATGCTTCTATTAAGCGCAGTGTGGATTTTGTTTTCGGGAAAAGCGCATGAATAAAGAAACCACAAAGAAAACCTTTGTGAACGCTGTGCCTTCGCAGATAAATTTAGAGAAAATCTCCCGTTTTTTGTGGGGATTAGTTTTGCTGACTTTGCCGATTACTTCTTTTCGGTTTTTCCCTCTTTTAGGCAAACATACTTACGTTCGCCCACTGGCATTTTACCCTTTGGCTTTGCTATATTTAGTTTTGTTTTTACGGCTATTGAGAAAAGAAATAAAACTCCCATGGAGCAACGCACTCTTGCCTTTATTGCTCTTTTTTATTTTCACCGTTTTTGCTACCGCCCGCGGCGCGCTTCTTGCGCCCATCCCTTTATACGGAAATGAGTATTGGGGGCGCGCCATCCGCGCCTTTATCACCTTTGGGATTGGGCTATCTTTTTTCTTCGCCGCGCTCTGGATGCACAAAGACGAAAACGATTTACGGCACTCGCTTAAATGGCTTTACGCGGGGCTTTTTATCACCATTTTGTGGGTAGGCGTTCAGGCAATTGCTCTGCATACGCCTTTGCTCAAGAAAGGACAAGTTTCTGCTTGGCAAGAACTTTTTTCGGTACGTGGCTTAACCAAAGTTCGGCGTGTTTCAGGCTTTGCCTTTGAAGCCTCTTGGCTGGCAGGGCAATTGGTGACACTTTATATTCCTTGGCTTTTTGCCTCAATACTTACTCATTTTCGCGTTACAAACTATAAATGGTTAGAGCCTTTACTTCTGATCGGAGCTTTAGCATCATTACTTCTTACTTTTTCACGCGGCGGGATGCTCATTGCACTTGTTGCAACAGGGCTTACGGTCCTAATCAGCGGAAGAAAAGCAATTTCACGCGGCTTTGCTTGGTTCTTTAACCGCCAAGACGCGGAGAACGCCAAGAAAAACTCAGAAAGAATAAAAGAAAAAACAAAAAAAACTCCGCTCTCTTGGCGACTTGGCGGTTCAAAACCCGCTCATTATGCCACTCGCGCGCTTTTGCTCCTCCTCATCATCGCAATGCTCTGGGGCGGAGTTACCTTTATCTCTCAACAAAAATATGTTTCTCGGCTATGGACGGTAGAAGCAACGGGCATCTCCGATTATTTTATACAAATCAACGCGGGCGGGCGGCTCACTTATATTTGGGCGGCGGCAAAAGTTTATACAGCACACCCCATTTTAGGGACGGGCTTAGGAAGCACGGGCTTGTACCTTTTTCAAGAATATCCCGATTGGGCAATGGTTAATAATCCTGAAGTTGCTCGCCAACTTAGCCCAACCACCAATCTATACCCCAACGCAAAAAACCTATATTTGCGCCTTTTAGTTGAAACAGGTGTGGTCGGTTTTTTTATTTTGGGCAGTTTTCTTTTTGCCATTCTCGCTCAAATTGGCATCGCCCTGCAACGTAATAAATTTCTTGGCATTGGCGGACTCTTTTCATTTTTCGCCATCGTCAGTTATTATCTCATGCAAGATTCCTTCGCAATGGCAGAGTTATGGGTTAATTTTGGCATCGTCTTGGGCATAACAGAGCACTTTTCACAGGAGATTTCATGATCGTTTTATCCGTTGGTATGCCTCGCGCTGGCTCAGGCTGGCACTATAATATCATCCACGATTTGATGGATGCCGCAGGTTATGATGAAGCCCGCGAAATCCGTGAAAAATATAAATTGCAAAAAATTCTCACCGAAGTAAATTGCAATATCGGTGTTCTATCTTTAAGGCGATTGGCGATGGTTAGCCTGCCAGCGTTAATGGGGCGGGATTTTGTGCTCAAAGCCCACGCGGGTCCCACAACTTGGTCGCAGACGCTCGTGTCTCTGGGCTTGCTACTGCCCATCTACATTTACCGTGACCCGCGCGACGCGATGCTCTCAGCGTTCGAATACGGTCAACGCTCTACTGCCAAAGGTCGCCCAAATTTCTTTTCTAAGCTCAGCAATTTTGATGAAACCCTCAACTTTATGGCAGACTATGTAGATATTTGGGCAGAGTGGATGAAAGAGAAAAACACGCTCACCACCCGCTATGAAGATTTACTCATAGACTACGATGCTGAAATGAAAAAACTTCTTAAATATCTCAACCTAGATGAAAACGAAGAAAAGTATCAAAAAGTGATTGAAGAATATCGTCCAGGAAAAGCGGAAGCGGGGCAAGAAGGTTTACATTTCTTTAAAGGCAAAATTGGTCGGTACAAAGAAGCGTATACCAACGCCGAGCAAGACCAAATTCGCGAGCGTTTCGGCTCTTCCATCCAAAAAATGGGCTATGAGCTTTAATCCCCTAAAGTAAACGTTTTCAAGTATCATTAACGCATGAGAAAATTCAACTCTCCCTACATTGCCGATTGGTTTGCCATTTCGTTGCGTTGGCTAGCAATTTTCGCTTTAACAATAAATGTGGATAAAGAAAATGGCTTTTTAGCGATTTTTCTGTTGACACTTTTGGCATTATGGAACTTAGGCTTGAGCGTAATGGGCGGGCTAAATATACGCTTGAGCTATCACCGCCAAATCTCTGTTTTTGTTGATATCCTTTTCTCTCTAATTTTGTTTTGGACGCAGGGCGGGCTAGGAGGCGTTTTTTATTGGATTGCATTTTTACCTATATTGAGCGGCGCAGTCTATTTTGAAGTTTTAGGTAGCATGATTTCTGCCAGCATAATGACCGTGAGCACCCTTGCTTATTCTTACTTCTTTATGCCCGCTGGCTCAATAATAGCAGGGGGAATTGGCGCGTCAGTGACTTTGGCTTTGGGGCTTTTATTTGGTTTTGTGAGCCATCAGCTGATAAATGGCCTGCGTGAACTACGAGAACTACAAGAGAAAAAGGATAAGAAACGCCATAGAGTAGAAAACGAACGCTTGCATACTGTTTATGAGCTTACGACCACCCTAAATGCAACCCTTAACTACAAACGCGTTTTAGAATCTGCACTTGATTTAAGCGTAAGAGCCTTACACCCAGAAGAAGATGAAGATTTTAGCGACAAAATCGTAAGTGCCGTTTTGCTTTTTGTGGGCAATAAGCTTATTGTAAAAACTGCCCGCCGATTTACCCGTGCCGATATGAAACTTGTTTTCAAGGGCAATGACGGTATTTTAGGCACATCTATTTCAAAAGGGGAATCTGTTCTTACAAAAAAGTTAAGAGAAGATGCAGAACTAAACCGCGTAATTGCTTTGCACAGTTGCACTTCTAGCTATGCCGTGCCCCTACGCACAGGATTTACCGTTTATGGTGTTTTGCTTTTCTCTCACCCAGATCCGAATTTCTTCACTATAGAGCGGCGAGAAATGCTAGAGTTAATTGGGCGGCAATCGGTAATTGCTATTCAAAACGCTCGCCTATATCAAGACTTAATTGAAGAAAAAGAACGTATGATTGAAGTGCAAGAAGAAGCGCGCAAGAAACTTGCCCGTGATTTGCACGATGGACCTACCCAATCTGTTTCTGCAATTGCCATGCGTCTAAACTTAATTCGTATGATGCTTACCCGCGCGCCAGATAAAGTTGAAGATGAACTCATTCGTGCTGAAGATTTAGCGCGCAGAACAACCAAAGAGATTCGTCATATGCTCTTTACGCTTCGCCCGCTTGTACTTGAATCACAGGGCTTACGCGCCGCCCTCGAATCAATGGCTGAAAAGATGGATGAAACTTTTGACCAAGCTGTTGCCATTGACTTAAACGATAAAATTATCGAAAAACTTGAAATGGGGAAACAAGGCGTCATCTTTTTTATCTCAGAAGAAGCTGTCAATAATGCCCGTAAACATGCCGATGCCTCCGTAATTACCGTCCGCTTACGCTACCTAGACCATAGTATTATTGTTCTTGAAATTATAGATAAAGGGAAAGGCTTTGATGTTAAAGCCGTTACTGAAAATTATGAAAGCCGAGGTAGTTTGGGGATGGTCAATCTCGAAGAACGCGCCGAATTGCTCAACGGACGGCTTCATATCGACTCTGCACCTGGCAAGGGGACAAATGTGCAAATCTTTATTCCACTCACCGAAGAAGCCGCCGACCGCCTTCACCGCGCCAAATAGAAGAGGCTCCCCATGCCATCAGTTGCAAATTTATATTATTTTTTTCACGAGAAAGAAGGCTTCCCCGAAAGGGAAGGCCTCTCCAAAGGAGAGGGTAGCAGCACACCGCTTATTCTCATTCATGGTGCGGGTGGCTCACACCTTCACTATCCGCCAGAACTTCGCCGCATGAATGGGTTCAAAGTTGCCGCACTAGATTTGCCTGGTCATGGTAAATCAGAAGGGGTGGGAAAACAAAATATCGATGATTATGTGAAAAATATATTAGCTTTTTTGGATGCCCTAAACTTGCCAGCCGCTGTCATCATTGGGCATTCTATGGGCAGTGCGATAGCCCTTCAGCTTGCTCTAAACGCCCCGAACCGTGTGCTTGGTCTCGTTTTATTGGGCAGTGGAAGCCGATTACGCGTCGCACCTTCGATTTTAGAAAATACCGCCACCGAAGCGACTTTTCCCCTTGCAGTAAAAAGCATTATTGAAGCATCATTCTCATCTAAATCTTCATCACATCTCAAAGAACTTGCCGCTAAAAAAATGCTAGAAACTCGCCCCACCGTTTTACATGGCGACTTCATTGCTTGCAATAACTTTAACGTTGGCGAAAAACTTGGCGACATTAAAATTCCCACCTTAATTGTCTGTGGTACAGAAGATAAAATGACCCCGCCACAATACTCAAAATCGCTTCACGAAGAACTACCAAACTCAGAGCTTGAGTTTATAGAGGGTGCGGGGCATATGGTAATGCTCGAAAAACCTCGCCAAGTAGCAGAAGTGGTTGAGCGTTTCATAAAGAAGCTCTAAATTAAAACCGCACAGGGGAAAACAACAATCACGAGAACGGGCTAGAAGAACCCTCTCCCTTGAAGGGAACGGATTCTTCTAGCCGCTGAAATTTTCTTTCTGATAAAGTTATTCAAGAAATGCAGTGATACAATTCACCCCATGAACACCCTATATATTGTTTCTACCCCCATCGGTAATCTCGAAGATTTTTCTCCACGCGCAGAACGGATTTTGCGCAAGGTTTCTCTCATTGCCGCTGAAGATACACGCGTGACGGGGAAGTTACTCAAACATTTTGATATTGTCACACCTCAAACAAGTTATTTTGAACATAATAAAGCCAGCAAATTAGACCGCATTCTTGATGCTCTAGAAAAAGGCGATGTAGCTCTGGTTTCTGATGCAGGAACACCCGCCATCAACGATCCTGGTTATGAATTAGTGCGAGCGGCAATTCATGCTGGGCATAAAACTTCACCTATTCCTGGGGCTTCTGCACCTATTGCGGCTTTATCGGTTTCTGGCTTGCCAACAGATTCTTTTCTATATCTCGGTTATTTGCCACGCAAAAAGAAAGAGAGAAGAGAAAAATTAGCTGAGGTAAAGAAATTGCCCTATACGCTGATTTTCTTTGAGACTCCGCATCGGCTTTTAAAGGCGTTGATAGACATTGAAGATGTTTTGGGAAATAGGCAAATTGCAGTGGCACGCGAGATGACAAAGCTCTACGAAGATTTCTTTCGCGGCGATGTTTCAGCCGCACAAGCGTTTTTTAAGGAACGCGGTCCACGCGGCGAGTTCGTTTTGGTGGTAGATGCTTATCACCAAGAAAATGTTGTCAAATGGACGGAAGCAAACCTAAATAGCGCGATCGTTGCGGGAATTTCCGAAGGAATCCTTCCATCCCAATTGGCTAAAAAGTTGGCAAAAGAATCAGGGTGGACAAGAAGGGATGTCTATAATCAGATTTCTCTGATAAAATAGCCCCCATCAATTAATTATATTAAGGAGTTAGAAATGGATAAAGAAAGTACTACTTTTCATAATGAGAATGCAGTTTTTCGTATTGCAATGTGGTCAAATATCGTTGCTTGGATAGCTTTGGTTCTTTCACTTTTGATGTTTGTGAATACAATGTATTCGATCACATCACAGTGGGCGATGATTTCACAATCACTTCCCCCAGAAATTTTAGGTAAAGTTGCCGCTTTTGCTGGCGTTTTTTCTGAACCTATTCTTGGTGGTGTTTTTGTTTTTCTAGTTTTACGTGGTCTTTCGCAAGGTTTATACTTGGCGATGGATTTTTATATGGACGATGAAGATGTAGAGGATGAGGTTGAAGAAACCGAAGCCGAATAAGTCTAATTTTCCTTTAAATTTAAAAGCCGAGTGATACTCTATCACTCGGCTTTTTTTATTTATTGTCACAATCTCTTATTCTTCTATAGCCTGCACACTAATTTCCTTACCCGCACGAATTTCTTTTTCATATTTATCGAATTGCGAGTGAACGCTCATCCCCGCCTTTTCATAGAGACGGAGCGCGCCTGTCAGACTGTTGGCATCTACGCCAAGATCAACTTTTCGGACACCACGTTTGTAGAATTCGCCAAAAGAATGTTCTAGCAGAGCCAGCCCCAACCCACGTTTGCGCCAAGGTCTACGCACGCCGAGTATCGCTACATGCCCCATATCGTCATCTTCAAAGGAGCGTGGGCGGCAGATATTGATCCCTGCAATTTCTTCTCCATCCCAAAGGATAAACCAGAGCGCAGGGTCATAATTTTTGGTTTTAGTCATATAGTGAACGAATCGGGGATATCCTGTCTCAAATGGCTCTTCAACGACTCCATAATGATCTTTGAAAGAATCGACTTCTGCGCGATAAACCGCTTCGAGATCGCGCGTGACGTCAAATGGCTTCAGAACAAGATTCTTGGGGAGGGGCGAGGGGCTTGGTTCCGTATTCATCTTGATCCGCATATTATAAAAACTGCGGATGGGGCTGTAGCCCATATTTTTGAAGAGTTCATGCGCTTCTTTTGCCCTACTATCTACGCCTAGTTCGTGCGTAACGCGTACGTCTTTCGGCAAAATATCTAAAACTCGTAGAGAAAATCGTTCTGCCCATTGAGTTAATTCTGTGCCCAAGCCCAGCCCGTAATAGTCAGGATGGACGCGTGCCCAAATCCAGGGTTTGACGGCTGGGGCATTCCGTGTCCATGCTTCAACGTAGGCAACAAGCGTACCATCTGGCGCAAAGACAATTCGTGTATCTTCTTCGGGGATAAATTCATCCGAACTCCATTCTGTACGAAGTTCTTCGGCTGTAAGCTCTCGGTGTCCTAATTCTTTCTCAGCCCAAAGATTAAATAGATCTGCGCAGGCGGGGATATCATCCATTACTGCCGAGCGGAGGGTGAACCCCTCGGGAATTTTTATATCAGTCATATTATTTTCCTTTTTTGTGAGATGTGCGTTGCATCTTGCAAGATGCGCTGCACATTTCTCATTATTTTTTATAAATCACACCCAGCCCGCAACTCCCTCTCATAGCTCACATATTCTGAGCTTACGCTCATGCCGGCGCGTTTGTAGAGACGGGTGGCTCCGGTTGGACTGGAGGCATCAACTGCGAGTCCGATTTTGTTGGTGCCGCGAGCGTAAAATGCCGAGAAGGTGTTGTTGAGCAGAACCAAGCCCAAACCACGTTTGCGCCACGCCGGGCGCACGCCGAGAATCGAGACGTAGCCTGCATCCGATTTATGGTGATTTACGGCATATCCAGCAATTTCGTTCCCATCCCAGAGAACAAACCAGAGTTCGGGGTTATATTCGCTGGTTTCGATATGTCGCCTTTTCCACTCTTCAAATGGGATGAAAGCATGTCCCCAATTTTTGCTAAAGGCTTCTTCGTGCGCTTCGTAAACAAGTTGGGCGTGCGCTTCTTCGTTGAAGGGGCGTAGTTCTATGCCTTCTGGGAGGGTGGATTTTGGCGGGGCTTCATCAAGTTCTATTGCCATTTTCCACGAGAAACGGACGGGGGCGTAGCCCTCAGCTTCGTGCATTTTGCGAGCAACAGTATCGCCAATGCCCATACCATTACGGATATAGACGCGTAGCTCGGGGCTTGCTTTTTTCATTTCAACATCTGCGCGTTTGTTGATCGCTCGCAGCATGGCTGTACCGATGCCTTTGCCCATAAATTTAGGGTGGACGTAGCCATCGCCTACCATATAGGCGTGTGCATCGACGTTGTAGAATTCTTCGTAGCCAACAACGCGCCCGGTATCTGTGGTGACAACCCAAGTGTCGGTTTCGAGAACGAGATTGGGGTCTTCCCAGATTTCTTTTAGCTCTTCAGTTGAATAGGCGATACTGGTATCGCCGCCATCTAAACAAACATCGTAGACGAGTTTGGTAACAGCTTCGAGATCATCCATTGTTGCCGCACGGAGAGTGTAACCTTGCGGAACTTGTGAATTGGTCATTTTGTTTTTCCTTTTTTGAGACTGAAGACATCAGACTTAAGTCTTTAGATTTTTTCGATTGCTCTAGTCGCTGTCCTCAGCGGCGGGGGTGCAAGCGCAACATGAGTGTTGCACTACGTTTTTCACAAATACTTCAAACCTATACTATCGTTGTCATCACATTCTCGGCTTTTGATTTATAAAGGTTTTTGTGCAACTATCCAAAGAAAGGTAACTGGCTTGCCAAATTCATCTGCTGTCTCATCTTTTGCACTGATGATATTCAAACCTGCTTTTTCAACGAGCTGTCGATTGGTTTCACTGTCAAAATTGCTCCAATACATGGGCAAGCCACCCAGCCAATTCTCATTGACTTGAGCTTCATCTGAATTTGCACCCATTGATATTACCAATAGCCCTCCAGGGCGTAGCCAAGATTCTATTTTGCATAGAAGCCCTGCCTGTTCTTGCCGAGGAACATGAATGATGGAATAAAATGCTGTGATTGCATCAAAGCTATTCTCTGGAAAATCGAGTTTTGTCATATCACCATGAAGAAACTTTGCCTTGAGGATTCTTTGTTGTGCGAATGCAATTTGTTGTGCAGAAATATCTACACCCGTAACAGAAAACTTTTCTGCTAATTGTTGCGTTGTTGGGATTCCTGATCCGCAACCTAATTCAAGTACTTCAGCACCTTTGGATAGTTTCTCAAGGAGTACTGCTGTGTATTTGATACGTTCTTCTATCCTCGTATCATTTGCCCATTCTTCATACTCTTTTGCGATGTAATCATATCCATCTGAAACGATTTGTTTAGGATCCATTATTTGTATTCTCCGTTTTTAGCTTTTAAGCTGATGTCTAACGTCTGAAGTCTCTCTCAAGCAATCCCATAAAAATCACATCCCAGCGTTTGCCATCTCGGTGAACTGCTTCTCGGGTTTTGCCTTCAACGATATAGCCAACTTTCTCATAAGATTTGATGGCGCGCTCATTATAGGAAAAAACATTCAAATTTAGCCTATATAAGCCCAATTCTTCAAAGGCATAGCGGGCGACCATTTTCATCGCTTCTGTGCCGTAGCCTTTTCCCCAATAATCGCGTTCGCCGATGCCGATGCCGACCCAGCTTGTGCGATTATGCCATGAGATTTCGTCTAAGCCGACAAAGCCAATGGGTTTATCCTCTTCGAGGGCGTAGATGGTGAAATCTATGCCCGTAAAAGCATCATCCTTTTGTTGTTTTTCAATCCACGTTGTGTTTTGGCTGGCGTTCCATAAACGGACAGGATCGCTGTCCATTAGACGAGAGAATTCAGTATCGCGTTGCCATATCGCCATGCGGACGGCATCATTTTTTGGGTCTCTTGCGGCAAGGCGAATCTTTTCGCCGACATATAGATTTGTGCTCATTTTATTTTCCTTATCGTAGATGTGCATCACATCTTAAAGATGCGTTGCATATCGAGTCTTATACGCTAACTAGACATGCAACGCATCTAATCCGAATACAGTGCATATTTAGCATTTTATTTCTTTTGCCCTGTCACCATGCGGCTGGCATCTTCTTTTTCGCAAGAGCAGGTATTTCTCATTTCACTTTTCTTTCTAAAAATCGGCGTTACATTCTCAGATACGCTCCTTGCGGGGACAGGCAAAAATTGCTCATCCTTTTCTAAATTATCGATGTAATTTGTTGCTATCATTTTTTTCCTTCCAGTCACTGGCTAAAATGCCAAAGTGGATACTATCCCAGCGTTTGTCAAAGCGAAAAATTGCTTCGCGTCGACGGACTTCTTCGATGAAGCCTGTATTTTGTAGAGACTCAATCAACCCTGTGTTGTAGGCGGGGATGCTAATGCTCAGTCGGTGCATGTGGATTTCGTAAAAAACATAATTTTGGAGCAATTCTAGGGCTTCTTTTGTAGAAGTTTTCCCATATTCTTCCAGATTTTTCATCGTTATATCCATATAAACTGCGCCGTTGCCCCAGTCTATCCAATGCAGGGTGGCGATGCCAAGCAGTTCAGATTTATCAAGCGTACGGATGCCAAACCAGAAGGTTGTCCGATCTTCGTCTGCTTCTTTGAGTATCTCATCGAGCAGTTTTTTGGCTTGCGCTTCTGAGAGTGGATGCGTAGGGCTGTCATCTTCAATCAGCGGGATAAAGCGGCTGTCGTGCGTCCAGGTGGCAAATCTTTTTGCATCCGCGACTGCATCTAAGGCGGTCAGGCAGATATTTGGGGCGGTAAAGAGATTGGTGTTTTTCATCAGGTTAATTCCTCCATAACGGGAATAAGTTCAGGGTTCTGGGACGACGCGGGACTTTCATCCTGCTTAAAGTATTGATGGAATATGACGAATCCGAGCGCGGCGAGGAGAGCTAAAATTCCCGATCCGAACCAGACCCAAAGAGGCTTGCCATTGTCCATCAGTAGCCCGGCGAGGAGCGGACCAATTGCCCCCGGAATGAGCCACGAGATGCCGAAAACCGCCATATAACGCCCGCGCATCTCTTCGGGTGAGAATTTAGCAACGAGAGCTTGGGCAACAGGTGTGACGATCATCTCACCGATAGTGATAATTGCCATCGCAACCATAAACATGGCATATTGCCCTGTAAAGCCATAAATGACAAAGCCGATTGCGTAAATGAACGCACCGAGTGCCATCATGAGCATGGGCGGGCGGTTGCCGATTTTGCGCGTAATGGCGAACTGGAAGAGAACGACCATTGCGGCATTGAGACTCATCAACATGCCGAAACCCGATTCTGGGATGCTGTGAACGTCTCGTAAAAAAACAGGGAGTGAGCCGTACATTTGCATATAAACGATGGTGACGATCATTGAAAGCCCCATATAAATGACAAAGGCATGGTCTTTGAAAACTTTTCCGTAGCCACGGAAGGTTTCAGCAAAAGTAGGCTGGGCTTCTTTTTCTTCTTTGGTGGTGGCTTTGGGAAGTGTTTCAGCGACCAATTTGTAGAAGAAGTAGGCAGTGATGGTACTTGAGATTGCATCTGCGGCGAAGAGCATCATATAAGAGCGTGCCGCGATAAATCCACCGATGGCGGGACCGATGGCGACTGTCAAATTCATGGCGATTCGCATAATACCGAAACCATCTGCGCGTTTTTCTTCGGGGAGCAAATCGGTAAGCATCGCTTGGCGGGCGGGACCAGCCATATCGGCGAAAAGACCAGTGATGACCGCCATCAGGTAGAAGAATTCGAGCTTATTGACCAATCCCATCCCAACGCTGGTAAAGGCACTGACGATTAGCCCGATGATGATGACTTTCTTGCGTCCGATCTGGTCGGTGAGTGCGCCACCAAACATACTGCCGAAGAACTCCGAGATGGAGAAGATGGCAAAGAGAATGCCGACTTCGGTCATTCCCACATCGAAGTGTTTGGTCACGTAGAGGGCAAAGAAGGGGTAGAGCAAAGCGCCACCGAGATGGTCTACAAATGATGCGCCGACTACAACCCAAAATTGACTTGGGTATTCGCGGTAGATTTCTTTGGCGCGGGTGATTTGTTTTTGTAGCATGATGTTTTTCCTAAAAGTATTATCCACAGATTGTGCGGATTTTACAGATTTTTGTTATTTTCGCTTCGCCTTGATTTCGATATGGCGAAGAGCATCGCCTACTCAATCAGCGGCTACGCTATTTTTGAGTAAAACCAATTAGTGAAGATTGAGCAAGGCGATAGCTTTTCATCGCCTCTATCGAAATCGCAACGGTATTAATAAAAAAAGCCACAGAATTTCTTCTATGGCTTTTCGCAGACCTGACAGGTCTCGTAGAAATAAAAAAGCCACAGAGCGAAACGCTCTGTGGCTTTAGGTATTTAGATAAAATTATCTTCTAAAGAGTAACAGACGCATTTCGAGAAGGTACAGAGGTAACATCGCCTTGGGAAACAAAGCGAAAGATGTGCTTAATTATGTTCATAAAATACGTCTCCTTTTTTTATAAGATTTGTTACTTTCGTAACGAGGCAAAGTCTAACATGAGAAAATTCTAAGGTCAAGAAGAAAAAATATCTCATATTTCGTATTTTTTACGGAACACAAAATACGTTTATAATGCCTTCGGCATATTAAGTAATTTTTTTTGACAAAAAAGGAACCATCCATGCAAATCCCAGAACTTTCCATAGACATACTTTTATTATTATTTTTAACAGCCATCGTAGCCGGCTTTCTCGATACCTTGGCTGGTGGCGGTGGCTTGCTTACTGTGCCTGCATTAATATTAAGTGGTCTCCCCCCACTAGCCGTACTTGGAACAAATAAACTCCAAAGTAGCATGGGAACAGCAACCGCAACCTTTATGATGTTTAAGAACAAAAAAGTGACTTGGGATGAAGTCAAAGGATTGATGCTTTTTGCTTTTATCGGGTCAGCAATAGGCGCGTCTGCTGTGCAATTTATTAATCCTGAAATGCTATCTTTCGTCATTCCTGTTGTGCTTTTATTTATTGCTATTTATTTTCTCATTTCTCCAAAGCCAAAAGAAAATGATGGCGATCCTAAAATATCCTATTTAAAATACAGAAATATCGTTGTGCCAATTATCGGTAGCTATGATGGTTTTTTCGGTCCCGGGACGGGGTCATTTTTTGCGCTGTCGGGCGTATCCCTTCGAGGGCGAGGCCTAATCTCAGCAACCATCGTTGCAAAAACGATGAATTTTGCGACAAATGTAGCCGCCTTGCTTGTCTTCCTAACAACAGGAAAAATAGTTTGGATTGCTGGCATTTTTATGATAGCAGGGCAGGGAATTGGCGCATGGTTGGGGTCTAAATTTCTTTTCAAAATCAACCCCTCGTACCTGAGGGTTTTGATTGTCCTTATGTGTACAGCAATGTTGATAAAATATAGCATTTCTATGGGATGGTTTGCTTTTTCATAAAACGTATTACTTAATACCTTTCCACAAGTTAGTGTTGTCTAGTCCTGAAATATGTTTACACCCACATCGTAATCTAACCAATTGCGTACGCGATATGATTTCTTTGGCTCAGAGCGTAGTTTTTTCTGTTCTTTATCATGAACCAAGAATACATGCTTCTTGGTCTTTCAGTCCACTATTTATGCACCAACGCCTCCTCAATTAAAATAGTCACCCCTCCCCCCTCACGACCTTATACACACCCTCCATCCAGTTCTCTAAATCAGACACATACCATTTCGAGGAACGATTATCGCTGGGACCACCCGCTAAATTCGTATAGAGCCTGTCTTTTTCCATTTCCGTCACGAGACGCATAGCGGGGAAAAAGCTGGTGATCCGTCCTGCGCTATTATAGATTTGACCTTGAGAAATGGTCGCCCGCCCGCCAATGCCAGTGATGGGTCCTCGGTCGAAGCCGAGAAATTTAGGCAATGTCCCACCAAATAGGATATGGCTCATCGTAAACTGCTGCCGCTCTCCCCAAGTTTTTAGGGATTCTTTTTTACCACGAAGAGCACTAAGAGACACAAAGAAAGAGCTTTTTTGGTTTTTCCCTTCGTGTTCCTTCGTGTCCTTCGTGGTTAAAGTTTTTAACGCAACCTTCGCAAAAATCTCATCACGGTTCAGCCCCCCAAACCAGATAGAGTTCTCCGAAAGTAGCACGCGGTCAAAATTCTGGTAAAAGTCAATAAAAGTGCCGCTTTCTTCATAGAGAAAATCGAGTGCGGCTTCGCCAAGTCCATTTTTCCCAAAGACCTCGCGGTAGAGTTCCTTATAAAAGGCTTCAAAAAGATACGCACCCTCCGACTGGGCATCGTAGCACAAATCCCACTCAAGCAATTTTTTAACACTAAGGTCTCTAAGGTTCACAAAGGAAGAACTTTTTTTAGTTTTTTCTTCGTGCTTCTTCGTGTCCTTTGTGTTTAAATCATTTAAAATCGGGCACAAAATAGCCATAAAACGCTCAGCTTGGAGCGAATATAAATCACCGTGCATCGCGTAAATATCTTCCTTTGTGAAATCGTCTTTTTCGGCGAGCAGTGCGTTTATTCGCTCAGCGCGGTACGACCCCATAGGCATATTTATCGGGCTTTCTTTACCGTATCTGTTCAAATCTTCGTTGGCGGTTGCAAAAAAACCTTTTGATGGATTAAGCGTACGCGGCATCTCATCTACCGTCAGATAACCATCCCAATCGTTTTCTGATTCCCAGCCGGGGAGGGGGGCGAACCCGTTTCCGCTTGCGTGCCTTCGAGGCACTTTTCCCGTCATTTGGAATCCGATGTCCCCATCTCGGTCGGCTAGCACGAAATCCCAGCCAGTTTCTACGCGCCCGATGATATCCATGCCCTTTTTAACGGTATCTGCCTCAGCCATATCGAAAAGGGAGGCAAAAGTGGTTGCCCCCGAATCAGAAGCTGACCAACGCGTAGCAAGATAATACCCCGCGCGTCCCGTCGGGTCTCCATCCAATGTGCCGTGATTGTTTTCGTAGAAGGTCACGGTCACGTCATTTGCTTTCTTCCGTTTAATCGTCTCGGTGCGGATGTCGAAATCTAACCACTCGCCTTCGCGCAGATATTTACCATCTTTGCATTGCTCAATCCACGAATCGACCGCGTCAATAAAAGCATAAGTCACGCCCCACGCAAGGTCGGGACTGCGCCCCAAGAGAACGCCGGGGTTGCCTGGCATAGAGCCGCCGATGAGATAGCGACTGCCAAAAGAGAGAGCGTTTTCGACAAAAACGTTGGGCAGGCGATTGACTTCGAGATGTGGGTCATTAGAGAGAATGGGATGCCCCGATTTGGTGCGCGCACCGCTGATGACCCAATTATTAGATGCCATCATGCGCGGCGCGCCAATGCCCCAAAGCGATACGGGGTTGACAATACGCTCGCCAAGTTGCACTTTTTTGATAAGGTCGAAATCTGCCCCACCAAGATTGCCAGGGAAAAGTGCTTCGAGTTTCTCACGCGGGATGCCCGCTTGCACCATCTCGATAAAAAGCCGCTCCATCTCTGCCTGCGATTGGGCGAGGGTGAGATAGCCAACCATGCGAGAAATCATAATCGAGTCGTTAGGATGCCATGCTTCGGGTTTATAGCCGAGCAATTTAAATTCCCATGGGGTTTTTTCACCGAAGGCGGTATTTGCGCCATCGGTATAGGCTTGGATGAAACTTTGGTGTTCCTTTGAGAGTTTTCCAAATTCGCTGGCAAGATTATTATGCCAATTCATTTGGCGAAAGAATTTGTCGATGCCTAAACTTTCATCGCTGTCGTTAAGCAACTCGCAAACGCGCCCCTGCCCCAGGACGCGCATCATTAACATTTGCATTCCGCGATCCTTTGCGTGGATATAGCCCTGCCCCCAGTACATTTCTTCTTGGGTTTTAGCGTTAACGTGCATGGTGCCATTTTTGTCTCGGATGATTTTAGGGTTCATGGGGGATTCCTTTTTGGGCTTATTTACAGATACTTCGACTATGCCCAGTACAAGTTTCGCGGATTGGGTAGGTTTTTTGTTTTTTTGACGGTGGTAGAGTTTTTTTCAACGCTAATGTTCGCGAATGAGCGAATTGCGCGAATAAAAACTTTTAATTAAAAATATTCGCGCCATTCGCCTATTTGCGTAATTCGCGTTAAAGCTTTTCACTCATCACTCATCATATTTTCACTATTATACAGTCTCTTTTCTTTTATCTGAGAACCAACCTTAAAACATCCTAACTTTTAAGCCAAATTCAACTTCTAAAAAAGTCCCCCATGCTATAATTATAATGTTAGAAAACAACCTGTTCTCCTGCTTCCTAATTCCTGATCTACTAATCCCTAATTCCTAACCTATGTCCTTTGCCCACCTCCACGTCCATACAGAATACTCCCTACTTGATGGTTTTAGCAACATAAAAAAATTAGTTGCCACTGCTAAATCCATGAATATGCCCGCGGTTGCCATCACCGACCACGGCACCATGTTTGGCGCAAAAGCCTTCTACGATGCCGCCAAAGATGCCGAAATCAAACCCATTATTGGCGTAGAAGCCTATATGGCGGCTCGCAGAATGACCGACAGAGACGTCAAACTTGATAAAAAATCTACACATGTTTTATTGCTCGCCAAAGATAATGTTGGCTATAGAAACTTACTTAAAATTGTCTCTGCCGCGCAAACGGAGGGGTTTTATTACCGTCCACGCATTGACCACGAATTTTTAGCCGAACACGCCGAGGGATTAATTTGCACAACAGGCTGTTTAGGCGCAGAAATTCCGCGTGCCCTCATGAAAGAAGATCCCGAAGAAGCCGTGAGACGCATGAACTGGTATTACGATGTTTTTGGCAAAGACAATTTTTACGTAGAACTCCAACAGCATAATATAGATGAGTTGGTCGAAGTCAATAAAAAGTTAGTCGAACTAGGAGCAAGATATTCATCTAAATTTGTTGCCACCAACGATGTCCACTATATCAAAAAATCAGACGCAAAATATCAAGATATTTTGCTCGCTATCCAAACCGGTGCCAGCCTCAAAGACGAAAATCGCTTCAGAATGGATGACCCCTCCTATTATTTCCGCTCTCCTGAAGAAATGCTCAAAATTTTCGGAGAAATCCCCGAATCACTCACAAATACCCTCGAAATCGCTGAAAAATGCAATGTAGACCTAGACTTCAAAGAATATCATTTACCCCACTTTATCGTCCCCGAAGGGCACACCGAAGAGAGCTATTTACGCCATCTCTGCGAAAAGGGATTGGAATATCGCTACGGCAAACACGCAGATGATAAAGTTATACGAGAGCGTCTAAATTATGAGCTGGGCATCATCCACACCATGGGATTCGATGCCTACTTCATCATTGTTTGGGATTTAGTGCGCGAGTCACAAAAACGTGGGATTTTATACACAACGCGCGGCTCCGCGGCTGGATCAATTGTCGCATACGCTCTTGAAATCACCTTGATAGACCCCATTGAACATGATCTCATCTTTGAGCGTTTTCTGAATCCCGGTCGTGTCTCTATGCCCGATATCGACCTCGACTTCCGAGATGATCGCCGTCACGAAATGATGACCTACTGTGCCGAAAAATACGGCGATGAAAAAGTAGCCCAAATTATCACCTTTGGCACAATGGGCGCAAAAGCCGCCGTCCGCGATGTGGGACGCGTGATGGATATTCCGCTCAACGAAGTTAATCAAATTGCTAAACTAATCCCTGCTGTTTCTGGCACAACAGTCACCCTCGAGGGAACACTAAGAGACGTACAAGATTTTAAAAAGATGTACAACTCCACGCCACAAATTAAAGAACTCATAGACACCGCAATGGGCATGGAAGGCGTAATCCGCAATGCAGGCACACATGCCGCGGGTGTAGTAATTGCTGATAAAGCAATTACAGAATATCTCCCTATTCACCGCCCAACATCCAACTCTGAAAATACCCCCATCAAAACCGTCACCCAGTTCGAAATGGGCGTTCTTGACGCAATGGGGATGTTAAAAGTAGACTTTTTAGGGCTTTCCACCCTCACCGTTATTGCTCGCACAGTAGAGCAAATTGAAAGACGCTACGGGAAAAAATACCATCTCGAAAATATCCCGCTAGACGATAAAAAAGCCTTTGAACTCATCGGCTCTGGCAATACTGCGGGTGTATTTCAACTCGAAGGCGGTGGCATGACAGGGTGGATGGTCAAAATGCAACCCAAAACCCTCGACCACGTAATCGCTATGGTTGCCCTTTACAGACCAGGACCGATGCAATTTATCCCTTCCTATATTGAGCGGATGAACGGACGTGAAAAAGTCTCCTACAGACACCCCAGTATGGAGCCAATTTTCAAATCCACCTACGGGATTCCAATTTACCAAGAACAAATCATGCGCTCGGCGGTAGAGCTGGGCGGCTATTCGGGACCAGAATCGGACAATCTGCGAAAAGCCATCTCCAAGAAAAAGCTCAAAGAAGTTGCCCGCCATCGTGAGAAATTTATTGACGGTTGTGTGAAAAATGACATCAAAAGAGAAACTGCCTCTGCCATCTTCGATGACTGGGAAGAGTTCGCACGCTACGGCTTTAACAAAAGCCATGCGGCCGCCTACGGCACAATTTCTGTACAAACCGCGTTCCTAAAAGCCAATTATCCCACCGAATATATGACCGCCCTCATGTCGGTCTTTTATGGAAAAACCGAAAAAGTTTCTCATTACTCTGCCAACGCAAAAGATATGGGTATCGAAATTCTCCCGCCCAGCGTCAATAGTAGCGAATGGAATTTCACTTCAGAAATTTATGATGATGGTAAATCTGCCATCCGTTTTGGCTTTGGTGCAGTCAAAAATGTGGGCGAAAAACCCATAGAAAAACTGATAGAAGCTCGCGGTGACAGAATTTTTAAAGACATCAACGAATTTGTTCACGAAGTAGATTTAAGCGCCATAGGCAAACGCTCCCTAGAATCAATGGTCAAAGTCGGCGCACTCGATAATTTTGGCGATAGGTCTAGCCTCCTCTCTGCTATAGACCAACTAATTGCCGTTAGCGCGTCTCACTTCAAAGCAAAAAACGCAGGGCAATTTAGCATGTTTGGCGCAGAAACAGGCATCAGCAACAAAATTCAAATCCCCCCTGGTGAAGAAATTGAACAACGCATTCAACTTGGCTGGGAGCGCGAACTCATAGGCATTTATGTTTCTGATCACCCCCTTTCAAAATATCAAGATATTTTCCAGCAAATTGCCTCGCATACTTTCAACACCCTCCCCGATGCCCGCCACCAACAGCCCGTTCGCGTTGGCGGCATCATAGCGGGTGTGCGTCCCTACCAGACCAAAAAGGGAAAGCCAATGGGATTCGTCACCCTCGATGATATGCACGGCATCATCGAATTGGTCATTTTTCCACGCACTTGGCAAGAATCTAAAGAGCTTTGCGAAGAAGGCAAAATAGTCATCATTTCGGGCAAAGTAGATGCTGAAAATACCCCACCGAAAATTCTTGTGGATAAAATATCAACAGACTTCAACCTAGTCACTTCGGCAGATGAGATTAAAAAGACCCCATTGGACAAAAAACCGAAACCGCGCGTGGTTCAGCCTGCTCCCGTTAAAAAGGCATCTCCTGTAAAAGAACAGCCTACTGTTAAATCTGTGCCTGCCAGCCCCCATCCCTTCGACAAGCTCAAGACAACGCCTAGCCTTCCCCCGAAGGGACAAGGGACTGTAAAAGTTTCTGAACCCGCCGCAACCTATACCGCCCCGCCTGCAATAGACGCAGGGATGCCTCCACCTCCGCCCGCCTTCCCCGATGACTGGGATAATTTTGCCTATCAAATAGACGCGCCCTCTGACGTAGAAGAGTATGACTACCCAATGACAATGTCAGAGACGCACCCAACGCGTCCACACGATGACCAAAGCCAAAACACGAGCGCACCACAAGAAGATGCCGTAGCACGCGAGGTGCGTAAATCTATTCCAAAATTAGATTTGTTTAAGGGTAGCGAATCCCAATATCCCCCCAGAATAATTACCGTAGCGGTGCGCCCTAATGGCAATTTAGAACGTGATAAAAGAAGGCTAAAAAATATCCACGGTGTGTTAATTTCTTTTCCTGGTAAAGATAGATTCTCCCTGCAAATTTTTGAAGGCTATAAAGGGCATTTAATTGATTTCCCAAATTACAACACGCGCATTTGTGACGAGATGCTGGCACGCCTTAAAACCGTACTCGGCAATGAAGAATGGCGGATTGAGGAGATTGTCTAAGCCCTTATGCTTGTCATTTTAGTGCCTTAGAACCCCAATGCCAAAGATTTTATTGCTTACGATATGCTCACTTTTAATAAAGAAAAGCAATCAGAAGGTCGATATTTTGAAACCCAAGCAAGGGCTTCTCAGAGAAGAAGGAGAAATAGTTTTAAAACTATCAAAACGCAAAACTTCGAATGCAATTCTACGTCTTATTGCGGATGTTGAAATTATTCCCCTCCTTTGGAATAAAAAACCAACGCACGTGACCTTTGGCTTGCTACCCATCAAATAACAAAAGATGTAAAAAGAGGGGAAGTAATCTTCAAACTTGGAGTCCGAAATCTCCCATTTTTATTTTTTTAGCAAAAAGTCAAAGTCTAGAGACTTTAGGCTCCCTTTCTACAAAAAACTTCCCACTTACTTTAAAACTACTACCCATAATTTAGTATATATGTGAGGCAAGATAAATCTTGCCCTTTCCATAAACTGCAACACAAATGTTGCTCTACGAGCTTTAAAAATATCGTAAACCTTTTGCACAGGTACTTAATGTCAAAAAAAACATGACAGATAGACTCTATTTTATAGAGTATAATCTTCTCACTATATTTCAAAAAACTGGAGGTAAGTTTATAATGGCAAGTGTAACGTATGCAAACGTCTTCAAAAAATTTGGTGACGTGACTGCTGTGAACGATATAAGTTTCGAGGTCGCCGACAAGGAATTCCTTGTATTGGTTGGTCCTTCTGGTTGTGGTAAGACCACAGCCTTGCGCCTTTTAGCTGGGCTTGAAGAAATCACGAGTGGTGATATTTCTATTTCCGACCGTATAGTAAATGATGTTGCACCCAAAGACCGCGATATTGCAATGGTATTCCAATCTTACGCACTATACCCTCATCTTACTGTTTACGATAATCTTGCCTTCGGCTTGAAACTACGTAAAACCCCTAAAGCTGAGATCAAAATGCGTGTAAACGAAGCGGCTGGCATTCTTGGCATTGAAGATCTGCTAGAGCGTAAACCTCGCCAACTTTCAGGTGGGCAACGTCAGCGTGTGGCTGTAGGGCGTGCAATTGTTCGTGACCCTAAAGTTTTCCTTTTTGATGAACCCCTTTCTAACTTAGATGCAAAATTGCGTGTTCAAATGCGCGCTGAAATCAGCAAGTTGCATCAGAAACTGCAAACCACCTTTGTTTACGTTACTCACGACCAAGTTGAAGCGATGACAATGGCAACTCGTATCGCAGTGATTAACAAAGGCGTTTTACAGCAAATTGATTCCCCACAAGTGCTTTATGATACGCCCGTTAATCGCTTTGTTGCTGGTTTCATTGGCTCACCTTCGATGAATTTTTTCCCTGCTAAATTGCGCAAAGATAATGGGAGAATTTATGTTGGGGGCAAGAAATTCTCAGTGCCAATCCCTGATGAGCGTGCGGCATCTTACGAGGCACATTTGGGCAAAGATATTATTTTCGGTATCCGCCCAGAGAATATCCATAACCCCGATTATGTCCCACCAAATATCCATATTGAACATGCAACTGCAAAGGTAGATGTAACAGAATTAATGGGAAATGAGATTTTCTTGCATCTTCTTCTTGGTGAGAATAACTTTGTAGCTCGTGTTGACCCACGTTCAGAATATACTGTTGGGGAAACGATTCAAGTTGCCTTTGATATGCAAAATTTCCACATCTTTGATGCGGAGACAGAATTGGCAATAAGATAAAAAGAAAAATATAAAAAAAAGACCCCCGCTCATTTTTTATTGAGCGGGGGTTTCTTTTAATCTTTTCGGCAGGGTGAAAATATTTACGCTGAGAAGATGGTCGTTGATAGCACGCAAGCTAAGATTACGCGCGTGTCTGCTTTTCATCCCATAAAAATATATAATAAATTTCTCTACCCTACATCTAGCAGAGAAATAATCAGTCACAGTGTAAACTCTTGTTAACCAAAAACAAAACAGGAGACC
>JADGEO010000016.1 GCA_016744335.1 Anaerolineales bacterium | reverse complement strand
CTATAGAGGTCCATCCTCAATCATCGAAGCCATTGCAGATGGTCGAGCGGTTGCTGAGGGCATTATCAAGAAAGAGAATGTTGAGAAAGCCTATATCAAGACCGCCGATGAATACGAATTTGAAAGCGAACGTCTTAATAAAATTTACGAACGCAAAGCGATTATTGAACCACAACTTGCTTCAACAGAATTTGATGCTGGTTTTGCAGAATCTACAAATCGTTGTCTTTCTTGCAATATCGTCTGTAATAAATGCGTTGAAGTTTGCCCAAATATCGCCAATACGCCCATCAAGGTTGAAGGACTCACCGATGTGAACCAAATTCTGCATCTCGAAGGTCTTTGTAACGAGTGCGGTAACTGTGAAGTCTTCTGCCCCTACGACAGTGACCCCGCCAAAGATAAATTTACCCTCTTCTGGCGTGTAAGCGAATTTGAGAAGTACACAAAGCAAGAAGGCTATGTCTACACAGGTGAAAACACCTTAAAGATGCGCTACGCCGGAGATATTTACGATTTAGTACTTGAAAACGGTGAAGTGAGTTTCAGTGATACTACTGTTCAGCAAAATGCAGAAACTGATGGATTGCTGAAAATAATTAGTACGGTTCAAACAGATTATCCATATTTATTGCATTTAGACCCTGCATAAACCCTAAGCTTTTTTACGCGAATGGCGCGAATTAGCGAATGTACGCAAATTTTTAAATTTTTAAAAGTTTTTATTCGCGTCATTCGCCCATTCGCGTACATTCTCATTATGATTGACTACTCCTCCGCCTACATCGTATAATCTAAATAGTTGATTTTCTCAAAACAAATACAGGAAAGAAAAATGATTACCTTAAGTATCACCCCCACCTTAGAGAAAAGTGCGCAACAATTATTTCCCGATTTAAGCATGAATCAAATTCTAGCAGAACTGCTTTATGAACGCGCACAAAAGAACTTGATTAAGTATCGTGCACTTAATCGTAAATTTAATACAAAATATGAACAGCCTTTTGAGAAATTTCGCCAAGAAATCATTAGTTCTCAACCTGATTATGAAAAAGAACAAGATTATTTCGATTGGGAACTAGCTATAACTGGAACTGATGATATGGAAATTGAAATCGAACGCTTAGGTAAGCTTGTTCAACACGCATGAATTTAAAAGAACTGCTATCTACCCTCCATAGCGAGCACACCCACCGAGCATATATACAACGCGTACAGATACTGGATCATAGCCAAAACCTACTAAAAGTTCGGCTCTATATTTCTGACGAGCTTTTTGTACAAGTTTATCGAAATGAGCGTTTTAACACGACAAGTCTAGCCCTAATTTCCAATAACGAACGAATATACGCACGCGATCTATTAGGCGATACTTGGCATCGGCATCCCAGCGAAAACCCAACTGAACATGATATAAGTGTCGAAGGTCGCAGGGCAGTGAGTTTATCTGAATTTCTCGATGAAGTAGAAAGTGTTCTCACAAAACTGGATTTGCCATAGGGATTCAAATTCACTACACAAATAAATTTAGCGGTCAAGAAACTCTGTTTTTCTTTTACTCTCACGATCTTTTTAGCCAAGAGACATTTATTTTCACACAAATGCTTTATGGTAACGATAAAAAAACCGAGTTCCACTATTCAGGAACAACTTCCTTATGCCCTTTGACCAAACAGTCACCTTCCTGCACACCAACGACCTGCAAGCCACCGCTCACTTCTACGAAGAAATTCTTGAACTCCCCCTCGTGCGGGATCAGGGCGTTTGCCGCATCTACAAAACAAGCCAAGATGCTTACCTTGGCTTTTGCACGCATCTTGAGATACCACATCAGAAAGGCATTATATTAACACTCGTTACAGACAATGTTAATATTTGGTACGAAGGCTTAAAAGCCAAAGGTGTGGAAGTCACAAAACCGCCTATCCATAATCCCAAGTATCAAATTTATCATTTTTTCTTCAAAGACCCTAATGGATATACGCTAGAAATTCAGCGTTTTGATGAGGCATTAAATTAGCTCACGCCTGCATAAGACTCTATCGAGAATAAGATTTTTAACCGCTAATCAACACCAACCTTCGCTAAAAAACAAAAACAGAGCTTCACGTAAACCGTGAAGCTCTGTTTTTTCTTTGGGGTAAAATCTATACTTTATAAAGGCAACCTTCATAAAGGCAACCACGTGCCAATCCCCAGTTCAACGGCGCGTTTATAAAGTGTTGGCGCAACTGCCATATCATCAATTGCCAAGCCCAAATTACACGCGATATTTCTCTCATCATCCGACTCGCGTCCAACCTTTTGACCCGCAACCAACTCCCCTAAATCGGCATAAACAGGCGGAACATCCTGAAAATATCCCGCGCTTTGATAATAGTTATATTGGGCATGGTCATCGGTGCAAAACTTATCAGATTCTTTTAGCGCGGCAGGTGACAAATAAGAATCAAAATCAATTAAGGTAGCAAAAGCCCCTTTCTCTAACCAGCCCGCCTTCACTGTTTTATGTGGCTCTTTCAAAATAGGTCCTGCCGTAACAACCAAATCGCATCCTTGCACAGCTTCCTGGGGGGTATCTACGACAGTTACTTTTAGCCCCAGTTTCTTCACTTTTTCTATATAAAGATTAAGCGATTTCTCTGAAAGGTCATAAGCAAAAACTTCTTTGATGGGAAAATCTACATTTAAAGCTTCGGTATTGGTAAAGCCCTGCACGCCACACCCAAGAACACCCAGCGTAGAAGATTCTGCACGCGCCAATCTGCGCGCAGAAACAGCCGATGCCGCGGCAGTACGCATTGCGGTAATCCATTCGCAGTCCATCACCGCCAAGGGGATGCCCGTTTCAGGATCATTAAGAATTAGCAATCCCGTAATATAGGGTAATCCCTTTTTCTGGTTGTCAGGAAATCCGCTCACCCATTTGATGCCCGCCGAGTTGAGCGCGGGGATATAAGCGGGCATGGCATGAATAAAATTATCCCCTTCGCCAGGGTGGATGCCGGGTTTAGGCGGCATTTCGATACGCCCATGCCCTTTTTCATTGAAAGCCTTTTCAACAAGGTCTATTACTTCTGCCATGCCTAAATTAACTGAAACTACATCGGCTTGAGAAAGATAAAGAATTTTTTGCTCTGTCATTTTTGGGTCTCCTGATTTGCAATTAAAATGATATAAGGACTTAGGAAGAAATAAAATATCCATTATTGAGACAAAACTTGATTGAAGTATGCTTCAAATGTATAAGTTATTTAATTCTCGTTCCTAAGTAAACAGATTCTACCAGAAAGAAGAAAACCGCCGTATCCTTTGAGTAAGTTTCCATTATTCCATCTTTACCGTCCACGTTAAGTTTTCTTTTACATGGCATTCGCCCTATATGGATTTTTTTCTTCTCACAAGCGGATTGGCATATTTAGATTATACAGATAAAAAATTATGTGGATATAAAACCGCGCCGAACCTGATTTGGGCTGGGGTGCACGCGTAGCGCCCCGAACTTGGTGCGTAGCGTGAACGTCTTGGCACTATTGAGAAGTTGTTTCATCATGAGTTAATATAGCTTTTACCGCAACATTCACAAGAAAAAGCAGAAACCTTTTTCTGTGTAAGCCTACGAAGAGCCAAAAAGTTCACACCAAGAAAACCTTCACCCTCAGCTACCAAGCTAAAAACGCGTGCGTAGCGGCGCATCATCCAAAAACGCTTCTCGTGGTCCTTATCCAAAAAAAATCTACCGTACATCTTTTGCAAGAGATTATCCGAGAGTGAAAACTTACCACAGATGAACAAGATAAACACTGATTTTAATATTTTTTCTTTATGCCAGACTAAAAAGAAGGTTTTTTTAGCTGAAATCCATCCCAAAAGTCTAAATTTATAAACGAAAAAATGTTTTCAATAGCATTGTTTTGTGTTTTTTATCAAAAACATCCCATTTATCTGCGTTTATCTGTGGAGAATCTTGAATATACAGTATAGAAGCCAAAATAAAAAACATGAAAAAAAACAAATTAGCAGGCACACCGCTGGTCATCATCGCAACAGCATTCTGGGCAACTGGCGGCATCTTCATTACACAGGTCATCAAGGAAAGCAATCTCACGCCCATCAACTTGGCATTTTGGCGCGATATAAGCACTTTTGCCGTTTTATTGCTTGGGGTTTCCATTTTGCGCCCAACCTTATTGCGAGTTAAAAAGAACGATTTGCCGTGGCTAATTGGCATGGGCATTATTAGCATTGGTTTATTTCATGTATTATGGAATACCTCGATTATGATTAACGGGATGGCGGTTGCCACCGTACTGCAAGGTTACTCTCCTGTTTTTGTGACCATCATCGCGAGAATAGTTTGGAAAGAAAGGCTTAGCCCTTTTAAAGTTTTTGCTATTATTTTATCTACTATAGGCACAATTCTTATTGTAAATGTTGAAGGCTTTGGCGGCATAAAAATTACCCCCTTAGGGCTATTAATTGGCTTAATATCGGCTTTTGCTTATGGTTCAGTTAGCCTTTTTGGCAAAAAGCTCTCTGGCAATTATAGCCCCTGGACAATTCTTACCTATGCTTTTGGCATAGGCACGCTCACATTACTTCCCTTGCAATTGCTGTCTCCTAGCGCATCTTTATTACCCGTAATTCTACCTTTTACCGAGTTGATTTTTATCACCACGCTTTCGGGCTATTTGCTTTATTTTGCAGGATTGCAAAAACTACCTGCCAGCGTTGCCTCTATTTTATCTACTGCCGAAGTTCCCTTTGCCGCGTTTATGGCTTATTTATTTATGGGAGAAGAGCTGACAGGGTGGCAGATAGTCGGCGCGTTTTTTGTGGTTGGTGGCGTTATTTTGCTCTCGCTAAAGAATAATAAAGCGAATAAAAATTTACGGGCAGAATGATTTCGTCTTAATTGGAGGGGCAGAAGATAAAACACAAATTCTGTTAGAACTCTAGAAAAAAGCCCCTATTTCTATAAAAGAAATAGGGGCTTTTACTAATTAAAGTTTTGGAAGCACTATCGATTGCTGTTTCTGATATTTTCCTTTTTTATCCGCATAGGAAGTTTCACATTCTTCATCTGCTTCAAAGAAGAGCACTTGCGCCAAACCTTCGTTAGCGTAAATTTTTGCGGGGAGTTGGGTGGTATTCGAGATTTCGAGAGTCACGAAACCTTCCCATTCTGGCTCGAAGGGGGTCACGTTGACGATGATGCCGCAACGCGCATAAGTCGATTTGCCAAGGCAAACCGTAAGCACGCCGCGCGGAATACGAAAATACTCTACCGAGCGAGCCAGCGCAAATGAGTTGGGCGGGATGATACAAGTATCCCCCCTAAATTCGACCATTGATTTAGGGTCAAAATTTTTCGGGTCAACAATTGTGGAGTGAACGTTCGTGAAAATCATAAACTCATCGGCTACGCGAATATCATATCCGTAAGATGAAACGCCGTAAGAAATAACACCATCGCGCACTTGGTTTTCTACGAATGGCTCAATCATTTTTTGCTCTACCGCGGTTTTTCTAATCCAGTGGTCGGGTTTTAGTCCCATTTTTTCTCCTTTTTTAGGGGGTGCAAGAGTGACAAAGGTTGCAAGGGTAACAAGATTTTTCAGCGGGGGAATATACCATAAAAGACTAAAATACTAATCCACCACGCTCTTCCAAAATCTTGCGTAATTCTACGCTAATTTCATTTGCTTTTGTTTCTAATTTCTTCAACTCTTTTATAAGTTCTGTAGATTTTTCTTTATCCTTCAACGATCCGAGATTAATCCGCACATTATAGCCCGCCGATGTCAACGCCGCACGTGCCATTGCCGCGCCCGATGCGCCGTCTGTAATCGCGTTGCTATTGCCACCCTTTGCAACTTCTAAAGCTAATTCCATCACGCGCGCCGCGCCTTTTGCCGTTTCTAACGGTACTTCACTGGCATAAAGGGTCGCGTCTTGGATTGCTTGCGAGCGAGTGGCTTTCTCTTCATCATTTCCTTTTGGCAATTTGAAGGCTTGCATAATTGCGGTGAAAGATGCCGCATCTTCATCAACGGCTTGGGTCAATTTTTCGCGCAAGGCTTCGGTTTCGTCTAAAATCAACTTCATTTTTTCTTCCACTTCGGCATATTTCTTTCTGCCAATGCTCAAACGCGCTACCATCGCTACCAGTCCCGCGCCCATTGCGGCAGAATATGCGGCAACGGAGCCGCCGCCTGGCGTTGGCTTTCCCGCCGCAACTTCATCCAGAAAATCAACTTTTTCTTGCATCGCAAGTCCTTCCTGCGCTGCATAAAGCCGCGTTTCGAGAATTTGGTCTTTCTCAAATTGGTCAAGCTGCGTGTACCAAACCGCCGCATCCACGAGAGCCTCTTGTGGGATTAATCCCACCAACTCACTGTGGTGGATGCCTACGCCATATCGCGCCGCTTCTCGCCGAATCATCTCCACAACCCGCGCAACGGGCGTTTTGCGGAAGTTCGTCAGGTTCATCGAGACTTGTGCGCGCCCGTCCACGAGCAAGCCCATTCCCTTTACAAATGCCAATCCGCCCGAAGAATGACGCACAGCTTTGCCGATTTTCTTGGCGATTTCAGCATCATCCGTTGTTAGATAGACGTTAAAGGCGACCAAAGGGTCACGCGCACCAATTACAGTTGCTCCCGCTGTGGGGACATCTGCTGGTCCCTCATCAGGGATGCGTTGTTCGGGCATCTCCACTTCAGCTTTTAGCCCCTCATATTGTCCCTTGCGGACTTTTGCCAAATTCACGCGGCTAGGGTCTTTGGCGGCTTTCTCGTAGAAAAAGACGGGGATTCGCAACTCTGTCCCCACACGCGCACCAAGTTCGTGTGCAAGAGCGACACATTCGTCCATCGTCACATCCGAGATCGGGACAAAAGGCACCACATCCGTTGCGCCAATGCGCGGATGCGCTCCCTCATGCTCATCCAAATTAATTAACTCACCTGCAATTTTGATGGCGCGAAATGCGGCTTCAGAAACAGCATCTGGCGTACCCGCAAAAGTAAGTACAGTGCGATTATGGTCATTATCCGATGAGCGATCAAGCAAACTCACTTCTGCAACCGATTCGACTGCGGCAACAATAGCGTCCACCACTTCCGGGCGGCGAGCTTCTGAAAAATTAGGGATACATTCAACTATTTTTGGCATATTTACCTCAACAATTCACCATAAAGGCACGAAGTACACAAAGAAAAACTTTGTGTTCTCTGTGTCTTTTTAGTAAAAAAATTAACACATCGCGTCATCTAATGCACCGCTCGCAATCAAACTTTTCACTGCGGCGATATATTTATATAAAACGGTATCTTCTTCAATAAAAGGCACTTCTTCCCGAATGCTCGCATAAATAGGGGCAGTGCCTTTGCCCAAATTTGCGTTCTCGCCAACATCCTGTTTGCGGAAATCGACACCCTGCGCGGCAGCCATCAACTCGGTGGCGACAATATGCTCTACATTTTGCACCACTTGGCGCAATTTTAGCCCAGCGGTCAAACCCATGCTAACGTGGTCTTCAACATTCGCCGAAGTCGGGATGCTATCCACGCTGGCAGGATGCGACAAAACTTTATTTTCGGTAGCGAGCGCGGCGGCGGTATATTGCGTAATCATAAAACCAGAATTTAGCCCCCCCTCTTGAGTCAAAAATGCCGGCAAAGCCTGCGAGTTACTGCACTCATCGGTTAGACGCATAATTCTACGCTCTGAGATATTGCCCAATTCTGTGATTGCAATCGCTAAATAATCCATTGCGATGGCAAGCGGCTCGCCGTGAAAGTTTCCGCCCGATAAAACGGTAATTTCTTCGCCATCAATAAAAATGAGCGGATTATCAGTCACCGAATTCAACTCAATTTCCATCACCCAGCGCGTATACGCAATCGAATCGCGTGCCGCGCCATGCACTTGGGGCATACAGCGCAAAGTATAGGCATCCTGCACGTTTGCAGGGTCGTAATCACGCGTAAACTCACTGCCCTCGAGCAATTCTCGCAGATGTTTTGCCGTCCCAATCTGACGCGGGAAGGGGCGCAGATTGTGAATTCGCTCATCAAAGGCGAGCGGCGTGCCATGTAACGCTTCCAAACTTAGTGCGCCAGCCGCATCTATAACGCCGCATAAACGCTCCGATTGATGCACCATCAAAGTCCCCAACGCACACATCACAGATGTCCCGTTGGTGAGTGCCAAGCCCTCTTTTGCCGCCAGCTCAACAGGTGCTAAGCCCGCACGTTGCAACGCTTCTGCGCCAGAGAGTATTTCACCTTTATATTCGGCTTCTCCCATCCCAATCATCACCAACGCCATATGCGCGAGCGGGGCTAAATCTCCACTTGCGCCGAGTGATCCTTTTTCGGGGATTGTTGGGTGAATCCCCTCATTCAGCATAGCCAAAAGCAGTTGCAAGGTAGCAAGCCGAATACCAGAATGTCCCCGTGAAAGCGTATTTGCGCGGATGAGCATAATTGCCCTTGTAGTCGGGATGTCGTAAAAATCTCCCATTCCCACTGCATGGCTCATCACGATATTTTTTTGCAGTTTTTTCACATCTTCAAGGGGGATGACTTTGTCCTTAAACGCGCCAAATCCCGTTGTGATGCCATAAGCAACCTCGCCGCGCTCAAGCAGTTTTTGGACGGCATCTGCCGCGCTTTTAACTTGCTGCTGTGCATCAGCTTTGATTACGACTTTGGGCTGATTCGCTTCGCCATACGCCACCTCAACAACCTGCGCAATGGTGAGCGATTGCCCGTCTAATTCTATTCTTTTTGTCATTTTTGCCTCATCTTTCTGTACACGGAGAATACGGATTTCACGGAGAAGAGCTTTTATATTTGTTGTTTTTTAAGATGGGGGTATTATCTCACATCGTGTAAATGTTGTCAGATATTTTTTCAACGCGAATTACGCGAATCAGCGAATTTCGCAAACACTTTTTAAAAACTGCTTTTATTCGCGTATATTCGCGTTAAAGCTTTAGGGGAACATGCTAAAATACCCCCATGAAAATCCCCGAAAAAACAATCACCAAACCTCAACTTATGCGCCATAACGGCGATGATGAAGACGAAAAATGGATCGCCTACGACGGCATCGTTTACGACGTAAGCGACTGCCCCAACTGGCGCAAAGAGATGCACCGCAACCTGCATTTCCCCGGCATCGACCTAAGCGGACAACTCGCAGATGCGCCCCATGCCGCTGATGTTTTTACACGTCCATGTGTGAAGATTGTGGGGAAATTGGTGTAAAAGCTGTTTAACACGAAGAACACAAAGAGGCACAAAGAAAAGCAAAAAACTAATTTTTTGCCACAGATTCCACAGATTTACACAGATTTTTTCTGTGTAATCCATGCAATCTGTGGCTGTTTTTATTTTAAAAATCTTCGTATTCCTTCGTGCCCTTTGTGTTAAAGCTTTTTAGCTAAATATACTGAGAAACTATTTCATCAAGTTTAGCAACTGCGTTCGGAATACTCTCTCTCACCTCGACACTAATAGAACTCCCCACATCCATATTTGCGGCTTCAATGCCAATGACAATTAAATTTTCAGGAATTGTCTCAGGGTTAGCGAGCCGACCTAAAGCCAGCGTCTCCGCGACCCCGAATCCATGCACGGAGCCAGAGCCTGCCCCAAAAGCGATCAATTGCTCCGCGCTTGCAACGTGAATTCTCCCCGCTTCTGCGCCACTTTGAACGGCATCTACCAGAATAGCGGTATCTGCATCTTCAAATAAGCCGAGTAATTCCAGCCCAGGCAAAGGACTGATTTTTACTTGAAGCTCTTTGGCTCTCTCTGGATGCTTCTTCTCCCACGCCAAAACAACTTCGGGCCCAATAGCATCATCCCCTCTAAATTTTTGTCCAATGCCGATAATGATAATTTTGTTCATCTTGTTTTTTTGAACACGGAGTATACGGATTTTATAGAGAAGGCTTTTAATTTTTTAGAAAAAACAAAAAGTTTTTTCTCCGTGTAATCCGCGAAACTCCGTGTTCAAAAGCAGTTATTTCCGCTTAATATCTAAAGTCAAGAAGTGCGTTGCACAAGAAATGCAAGGATCATAAGAGCGAATTAGATGCTCACAATCTAGTGTGGCTTCTGCATGCTCTTTATCAATCACTTGGGGAATAAGCTGACGCAAATCTTCTTCAACACGTGCCAAGTTTTGAGCCGTTGGCGGCATGATATGCGCTGTTTTTATAAAACCTTTTTCATCAACTTCATAGTCGTGATAGAGCAAACCGCGCGGGGCTTCTGTTGCGGCACAGCCTTTGCCAACTTTCAAATCTAATTCTACATGGCTGGGACCTTCAGGCTTATAATTTTCAACTATTTCAATAGCTAATTCATAAGATTCAACCAACTCTATCGCTCGTGCAATTAAAGATTTATAAGGGTTCGTAATCGGGAATTCGAGTTTCAACTCTTCCACAATCGCTTTTGCCTGTGGGCTAAGTTTTTCGTGATTAAGATTCACTCTCGCCAAAGGACCCACCAAATAAGGTTCTCCGCTGGCGTTTGAGCTGTGCAAAGCGTTCGAGTGCCGAATATGTTTTTCTGGATATACAGACACAAAATCTTCAACAGGAATTATGCCCGTTTTACTCGAAAGGACATCGCCACCAACAACCGCATATTCATCGGGCAAGGTTAATGCCACAAACTCGTAATCTACATCCATTTCTGGATAATCTAAAGTCGTTGACCAGCGTGCGGTCTCTTTCGCTGCGTCCAAGCCCCAGCGCAAATCGGGTAATAACTCTTGCAATTTTTCTACTTTGGGGAAACGATAAAATCCGCCCACGCAACTACTCACGGGGTGAACAGAGCGTCCGCCAATAGTACGCAGTATTTCGTTACCAATTTTCTTCAAACGTAGAGCAGTCTTTACAACATCTGGCGCAACCGCAGCCAAAGAAAGTGCGCTCTCGTGCCCCAATAAATCGGGAGCCTGCAACATATAAATATGCAAGGCGTGGCTTTCGATAAATTCACCACAATAGAGCAAACGCCGCAATTCTCGAATGCTGGGCGTAATCTCTGCGCCAACCGCCTTCTCTAACGCGTAAACCGAACTCATTTGGTACGCTACAGGGCAAATTCCACAAATTCTGGCAGTAATATCGGGCACTTCTTGCAAATACCGCCCCTGCAAAAAGCCCTCAAAGAAGCGGGGTGGCTCGTAAATATCTAAACGCAATTCGCTAATGCTATCGCCTTCTAATGCGATATACAACCCACCTTCACCTTCAACACGTGCCAAAGCATCAACTTGAATTTTTTCATACATAATAAATATCCTTATTTCTGATGGTAAACCTGACAGGTCGTGCTTCTACGAAGCGTAAGAGCTATCAGGTTTTAATTCCTAGATTTTTTATTGGATGAAAAACACGGAACGCACTTGACCTGAACTTGTGTGGCGTTGGTGAGCATTTTTTTGGCGAAAAACCCTTGCGGTCACCCAATGGGATAGGAGCAAGTCCTATCCCTACTGCTCACACCGAGATTCTGTTTGGTCACAACACCCAAGCCCAAATCAAGGACGTTGCGGTTTTACATCCAATTAATCTGTTAATTTTCTGGTCGCTTCGTAAAAAGCTGGGGCAAAATTGCTGATATTGCTATAAAGTCGCTTCGTTTCACCAGGATAACGCTCAATATCGGTCAGAATATCGCTAAGGGAATCGGTGTTAGCACCGTCCTGCGGACCAAAACAGCCGAAGCAACCACGTCCGTTTGCTGGGCAAATTGCGCCACAACCGGCTTGAGTAACAGGTCCGAGACAAGGCACACCCTCTGAAACCAAAACACAAATGGTACCGGCTTGCTTGCATTCCATGCAAACACTACTTTGCGGAAGCACGGGGCGGCGATTTTGGAGCAGGGCGACGATCACTTCAAGCAATTGCTTTTTGTTGACGGGGCATCCCCAAAGTTCCATATCTACATCAACATACTCAGAAATCGGGGAAGCCTCTTTGAGATAGCTGAGATATTCGGGGTTTGGGTAAACGATATTGGCGTACTCATCGGCATCTGCCACATTACGCAGAGCCTGAATGCCACCTGCTGTAGCACAAGTGCCAATTGAAATGAGAATTGTTGATTCTTGCCGAATTTTCTTAATTCTCTCAACCTCATGTTCTGTAGTGACTGAGCCTTCGACCATAGAAATCGTATAGGGACCGGGACGAGCATCTCTGGTTGCTTCAAGAAAATAGGCAATGTCGATGACTTCGGCTAAATCTAGAATTTCATCTTCCATATTCAAAATTTGTAGCTGGCATCCATCACAGGAAGAGAATTTATGTACGGCTAAAGTAGGGCGTGTTGTCATTAGAATTCCTCCACATTGAAGAAATCTTCAAGTTGATCGAAGCGGAAAACGGGACCATCTTTGCAGATGAAATATGGTCCTAGTTGACAATGGCCGCATGAGCCTTGTCCACACTTCATATTACGCTCAAGCGAGACATAAATATGGTCTGCCGGAACACGACGAGCCAGCCCCTCGAAGATTACAAAGCGGATCATGATTTCGGGTCCACAAGTCAACACCGCAGATTTTGGGGCATCCATGCGATAACGATAAAAGAGCATTGGCACAACACCGACCGAACCTTTCCATGTATCATCGGCTCGGTCAACGGTTGTGGCAACATGAATATCATTTTCTTTCCATAGCGCATATTCTTCTGGGTAGAGCATGTCGTTAGGCGTTCGAGCACCATATAAAATATGCACTTTACCATAACGCTCACGGTGATTCATGATGTGGTAGATCGCTGGTCGCAGAGGAGCCAGACCAATGCCACCAGCGGCGATGGTTATATCGTGACCTTCCAGTTCAACCATAGGCCAGGGCGTGCCAAAGGGACCACGAATACCAACTGCATCACCAACTTTCAGGCGGCTAACAGCGCGAGTCACATTCCCTACAAAGCGAATGGTATGTCCGATTCGGGTGCGGTCTTCGGCATCGGAGCTGATCGAAATGGCAGCTTCACCATAACCGGGGATATAGACCATGTTGAATTGCCCAGGTAAGAAGCTGTAAGTTTCAGCTAGATTCTTATCCTGAAATTTCAGCCAATAAGTTGAAATCCCTTCGGCTTCATGCACAATTTCAACTACATCTGCCCAATGTGGAGCCATGGGCTGTGCTTCATGTACAGCAGAGGGTTTTATGAATGTTGTCATGACTTCTCCTCTCTAAAAAGCGGAATTTCTTCTGTTAGATCAATCCCTGCGGGGCACCAAACAATACATCTGCCACAGCCAACACAGCCTAAAGTGCCATATTGCTCTTTCCACGTACCAAGTTTATGTGTAAGCCATTGTCTGTATCGCGTACTAATTGTAGGTCTGGTATTGCCACCAGCGTAATAAGAATAGCTGGGATTGAAACAAGAGTCCCAGACACGCTCGCGCTTGGTTTCTTTACCGAGTAAATCGCTGGTGTCTACTGTATCCCAGCAAAAACAAGTGGGGCAAACTTGGGTGCAGTTCCCACAGGATAAACATCGTTCAGCAATCTCCTGCCAATGATTATGATCGAGATTCTTGGTCATCAAATCAGGGAGATCGCTAGTATCTAACTCGCGCTGAATTTTCTTCTCAGCACGCTCTAATCCTTTTTGGGCGGCTTGTAATAAGAAAGCACTCGAAGCCTCAAGGGGCAAACCTTGTAAAACTAAGCGTCCAATTTCAGAGCCGATTTCCAGCAAAAAGACATCTTCTAACTCTGTGAGAGAAATATCAAATCCAGGGGAGACTTTGGGACCTGTTTTGAGCGATGTACAAAAACAAGTCTCCGCAGGGTGTAAACAATTTACGGCTAGAATAAATAAATTTTGTCGGCGTTTCGCATAGGTTGGGTCTGTGAAATCTTCCCGCATGAAAATACCATCCTGAATTTGGATGGCACTCAACTCACAACCACGCACGCCGATAAAGGCATATTTGGGCTGTTCTACATCTGGAAGTTCTGTATTCCACCCATCGCCATTTTTATGTAAAGTGAATAACTCTTGCCGAGATGGAAAGAGAAACTGTTTCCAAGAATGTGCGCCAGGGATATAATCAAAATAACGTTTATGATGCGTCTTTTTCAGACGAAACTCGCCCGCCTTTTGCTCAGAAATATAACCCTGCGGCAAATCGGCTAAGGCTGAAATTGGCTCATAAACCAGAGTCTCGTGATCTACTTTTGCACCCAAAGTTTCAAATCCTTTTTCTTTGAGACGCGCCAGCAAATTATCAAATTCGGCTTTGGGTAGCGCATAAGTGCTACCGATTTCAAGTTTTTCTTGGCTCATTTTTTAGTCCTTATCTCACCACAAAGATACAGAGTACACAAAGTTTTTCTCTGTGCATACAAAGAAAACCTCGTATTCTTCGTGTCTTTGAGGTGCACAATTTCTAGTCAGTTACTTATTCAGGAGATGCAAACATATCCAACAACTGCAAACGCGTTACCATCAAACGCCCCGCTACGATCTTAGCAATTCTCTTCATGATGATATAGCCAAATTCAACATCTTCATCAGATGCTTCACGTAAACCACGGGAATCTATCCCAATTAAACGGCTAGGAATTACAGTCTGAGCCGAGGCAGTGCGCGTTCTAACACCTGGCGTAACTGCAGACCAGCCAATCAGATCCATGACTTCCGCAGTAGAAATCCGTAATTTGCCTTGGTGGGGAATAAAAATATCTAAAGCGACACGCCCCTCGACCACAATATACAATCTGTCTTGTCGATCTCCCTCGCGAAACAACTCCGAATCGGCTGGCAAATCGTGAACGCTAGAAATTGACACCATTTTTTCAAAATGCTCAGGTTTCAACTCCCCAAACCACGGAATGGCTTGCAGTACCTCTCTCAACTCATTTTGGGCAATCATATTTTCCTCGCAACTAAGTATACTTTTATCCTTCTATATTTGTAACATAATTCACAATATCTATTAGTGAACAGCGTCACAAATAAAGTAGGAGTATTGTCATAGGAGTTTGTGTCCAATGGAAAATGAAGACTTGATAAAGGATGTGTTATATTTCTAGCTGGCAAAAACACAAATAATTCATCTTTTACTGGTACAAATAATGCCCAAAGAATATACGTTTTTTCACAATAACAAGGTCGAAAAACGCGCCCTGCACCTCCCTACTGAAGCCCCCGTCTCACTCACCGTCAATGGCGAAGTCTGGCTAACCTTTATGTGCACACCCTCCCAACTCGAAGCACTCGCCATCGGATTTCTCTTCAACGAGGGGATTATTCAGGACTTCAGCGAAGTTGCCGATACTCGCATCTGTGAGCATGGCGATAATGTAGACATCTGGCTCTATCACGCCGCCGAAAAACCCGCCAAGTGGACGCGAACATCTGGCTGTACTGGAGGGATGACCTCTGTAGAAACAAACGTGGAACCGGGGCTTGGTGCGCGGTCAAAAAATATGACGCTCTCCCCTGAGCAGATTCCCGCCCTCCTTAAACACCTAGACGAGCACCAAATTCTCTACCGTCAAACAGGTGGAGTGCATACCTCAGTGCTAACAGATGGGGAAGAAAAAATCATCTCAACCGAAGATATTGGCAGACACAACACTCTCGACAAAATTGCTGGCATTACCTTAATGGAAGGTTTTTTCTCGAAAAAGCGGATTTTAATCACAACAGGTAGAATTAGTTCAGAAATGATGCAGAAAGCAGCGAAAATAAAAGCCGAAGTTGTCATCTCGCGCACTTCACCGAGTTCTTTGGCAGTTGAAATTGCAGAGAAAGAAGGCGTCACCCTGATCGGCTATGCGAAAAACCATAGATTCAATTTATATACGCACAGGGAGAGGGTTAGAGAGTAGCGTTCAATTTTCAGGGGTTGGTTTTAGCGAAAACAAGATCACACCAGCGACAATGTTGATTAGCAGAACGCAAGTTAAGGTCACGTTCGACACGGAGCATTCATCCCAGAAAGATAAGGATAAATGTCAATCCAACATAGATAAGATTTAACTGGCGCATTTCTGGAAATAAGCATAATATATAAAGCAATTTTTAGTAGCATTTATTTGGAGGCTCTATGACAGTTAGCACACAAGACCGTAGTGCATTAATTCCATTATTACAGCAAGTGCAAGTGGAAATGGGCTACGTTCCCAGAGAAGCAATTACTGAGATAGGCAAAGAATTGCACGTCTCAACCAGCGATATTTTTGGCGTTTTGACTTTTTACGCCCAGTTCCGCCTGACCCCTGTAGGTAAGCACCAGGTAAAAATTTGTCAGGGAACAGCATGCCATGTGCAAGGCGCACCGTTAATTATTGATGCGGTTGAAGAAGAACTTGGCTTAGATGATGCCCACGACACCACCAAAGACGGTGAATTTACCCTTGAAAAAGTAGCTTGTTTTGGGGCTTGTTCTTTGGCTCCTGTGATGATTATTGACGAAGACACCAAAGGTAATATCACCCCCGATAAAGCCCGGCGAATGGTACGAAAAATCATAAAAGCCCAGGCGGCGAAGGCTAAGAAAAGTGCCGCAGATAAAAATAACGGGGAGGCAAAAAATGAGTAATTACACCGCTATTCGTGAATGGGCTGATGAGAAAACAGCAGATAAAACTCGTATTGTGGTTGGCTTGGGGACTTGCGGCATTGCGGCAGGGGGCAATAAAATTCTTGATGCTGTTGAAAAAACGCTTGCCAATAATGATGCCATCAAAGCCGATGTGGTTTCTGTTGGTTGTATTGGCATTTGCTATAAAGAACCCTTACTAGATATTGAAATTCCCGGCAAACCGCGTTTGAGTTACGGATCAGTTACTGCTAGGGACACAAAAGAAATTCTTGAAAATATCTTTCTTAATAATAAATATGAGCACAAAAAGGCTTTAGCCGTTATTGGTGATGAGACTTTTGAAGGAATTCCTTCATGGAAGGAAATTCCCTTCTTCGCACCTCAAGAACGAAGGGTTTTACGCAATTGTGGCTTTATTGATCCCGAGAAAATTGAAGAGTATATCGCCAATGATGGTTATGCCGGTCTTTCACGCGCACTGGTGGAGATGACGCCTGCCGAAGTGATTGATGAAACTTTAGACGCTGGCTTACGCGGGCGTGGCGGAGCGGGCTTCCCTGCTGGGCGGAAGTGGAGCATAGCGGCAGATAATATCCACACCTACAAAGAAAAGAACCCCAACAGTGACGCTTTCGGCTATGTCATTTGCAATGCCGATGAGGGTGACCCTGGCGCATTTATGAACAGAAGCGTACTAGAGGGAGACCCGCACTCTGTAATTGAAGGGATGACCATCGCTGGTTATGCCATTGGTGCAACTTATGGTTATATTTACTGCCGAGCAGAATATCCGCTGGCAATTGAGCGTTTAAAATTGGCTATTGACCAAGCTCGTGAAAAGAATTTGCTTGGCAAAAACATCTTAGGTACAGAGTTCTCATTTGAGATTAAATTAAAAGAAGGTGCGGGAGCTTTTGTCTGTGGCGAAGAAACCGCACTAATTGCCTCCATTGAGGGCTTACGCGGAATGCCAATGCCGCGCCCACCATACCCTGCTCAGGCGGGATTGTGGGAAGTGCCGACTATTATCAATAATGTTGAGACCCTCAACAATATCCCCGTCATTTTGGCAAAAGGCGCGGAAGTTTGGGCAGAAAAAGGAACAGAAAAAAGCAAAGGCACGAAAACATTTGCGCTCACAGGCAAAGTTGAAAATACAGGCTTAATCGAAGTTGAACTAGGGATGAGCCTACGCGAGGTCATCTACGATATTGGCGGTGGCATCCCTGACGGGAAAGAGTTCAAAGCCGCACAAACAGGTGGTCCCTCCGGCGGATGTTTACCTGCATCTATGCTCGACCTAACCATTGATTATGAAGCCCTCGCAAAAGCCGGCTCCATCATGGGGTCGGGCGGATTGGTCATCATGGATACATCTACTTGTATGGTAGATGTGGCACGCTACTTCTTGACCTTCACCCAATCTGAATCTTGTGGCAAATGTGTTCCCTGCCGTTTAGGAACAAAGCGAATGCTTGAGATTTTGACTCGCATCACTGAAGGGAAAGGGAAAATCGAAGATATTGCCCTACTCGAAGAATTAGCTCCTTCCATTCGTGATTCCTCCTTGTGTGGACTTGGGCAATCTGCCCCCAACCCCGTACTGACGACACTCAAGTATTTCAGAGAGGAATATGAAGCACATATTCTGGACGGTCATTGTCCCGCTGGGCAATGTAAAGCTCTGATTACCTACACAATTGATGAAGTAGATTGCACAGGCTGTACGCTTTGTGCCATATCTTGCCCCGTTGATGCAATTAGCGGTGCGAAAAAAGAATTACACATCATTGATACAGATATTTGTACGCGCTGTGATACTTGTAGACAAGTTTGTAATTTTGATGCGGTGTTGATAGATGGCAATCTCTTATAAGCAGTGACGAAGAGACAACAACATTCTTATCCGCTTTGGTTTCGATACGGGCGATGAAAAAGCTATCGCCCTACTCAACCACCGCTAGCATAATGGCGTAAATCAGCAGTATATTTTCAAAAACCTTTGCACTTGCAAGGAGAAATTTATGATAAATCTCAAAATTGATAATAAAAAAGTCGAAGTCCCAGAAGGAAGTACAGTTTTAGATGCCGCCCGTGCGGCGAACGTGTATATCCCCACCCTCTGCGATGACCCATTACTTGAGCCTTTTGGGGCTTGCAGAATGTGCATCGTTGAAATTAAAGGTCATCGTGGTTTACCAACTTCTTGTTCTACCCCCGCAACAGAGGAGATGGAAGTAACAACCTTTAGCCCAAATATCGAAGTAAATAGACGTACAACGATGAATCTGATGCTTTCAGACCATCCGCTAGATTGCCAACATTGTGTAGCAAATATGAAATGTGATTTGCAATACGTGGCAGGCTACGTTGGCGTGCGCGAACAACCTTACGAAGGCGAAACCCGCTCCTACGAAAAAGACAGAAGCAACCCCTTTTATGTGCGCGATTTAGAGAAATGTATTCTCTGCGGAAAATGCGTACGGGCTTGCGATGAATTACAAGGCAGGCAAGCGATTAGCTTTGGCTATCGCGGCTTTGAATCGAAAATCACAACGCCCTTTGATTTGCCCATGTGGGATTCAACTTGCGAATCTTGCGGACGCTGTGTAGACGTTTGCCCCACAGCCGCACTTTATGATAAATCGGCAGAGAAAAATGGCTTGGCAATGGAAGAAACCCGCACAACCTGCCCTTATTGTGGCGTAGGCTGTGGATTGATACTCGAAACCCGCAACGGAAAAATCATCGGCGTGCGTGGCGATAGAGAAAATAGCGTCAATGAAGGGCATACTTGTGTGAAGGGGCGTTATGGCTGGGAATATGTTCAGCACGAAGACCGAGTAAAGAAACCGCTCGTTCGCCGCTACCTGCTTGAAGGCGGTAGCAAGCCCAAATCCAAGGAAGAATCGGATGAGAATCCGCTTTGGGATTGGGTAGAAACATCTTGGGAAGAAGCACTCAATATCACAGCCGAATCCCTGCATCGTATCAAAGAAGAAAATGGTTCTGACAGCATCGGCATTATGACTTCGGCAAAATGTCTGAACGAAGAAAATTATCTAATGAATAAATTTGCGCGGCAGGTCGTGGGAACAAATAGCATCGACCACTGCGCGCGGCTCTGACACTCCAGCACCGTAGCCGGTCTGGCTACCACTTATGGTTCTGGCGCAATGACAAACTCGATGGACGATATTGCAAATGTTGCAGAGGCGTTCTTCATCATTGGCTCGAATACGACTGAACAACATCCCGTTTTTGGCACAAAATTACGACGTGCAATTCAACGACGGGGCGCAAAATTAATTGTGGCTGACCCACGCCGCATTGACATCACCGATTTGGCAACTGTGCATTTGCAACAAAGAGCAGGCACAGATACCGCCCTAATTAACGGCTTGATGTATTTAATTTATGAAAAAGGATATGAAGATAAAGATTTCATCGCCGAGCGCACCGTAGGCTTTGACGCTTATCGGGAGGTTATCAAAGATTATCCCCCCGAAAAAGTGAGTGAAATTACGGGCGTACCTGTAGCGTTATTGCATGAAGCCGCCGAAATTATGGGTACGCATAAACCGATGGCAACCATGTGGGCAATGGGCATCACCCAGCATATTAAAGGCGTGCGCAACGTGATGGCATTGGCAAATCTGCAAATGACGCTCGGCAATATGGGCGTTCCCGGCGGCGGCACGAACCCCTTGCGTGGTCAAAACAATGTGCAAGGTGCCTGCGATTTAGGCGGTTTACCCAATGTTTACCCCGGCTATCAAAAAGTGACCGATAAAGCCGTTCAAGAGAAATTTATAGAGGCATGGGGTGCAACCGCAAATCTCAGCGTGGGCAAAACGCTCACCGAAATGATCCCCGATGTACTCAAGGGCAAAACCAACGCCCTCTATATTCTCGGCGAAGACCCCGTCATGTCTGACCCCGACACCAAACATATCCGCGCCAATCTCGAAGCCTGCGATTTTGTCCTTTTGCAAGAGATTTTCCCCTCAGAAACAGCGGTCTATGCAGATGTTCTACTCCCCGGCTCATCTTTTGCCGAGAAAACAGGAACATTCACCAATACAGAAAGACGGATTCAGATGGTACGTCAGGCCATTCAACCCATTGGCGATTCTCTTCCCGATTGGCAAATCACTGCTGGATTAGCCAAGCGGATGATCGCCCTTCAACAGGCTCAAGGCAACGCCCTTGACCCGAACTTGAGTGTTGAAAGTGGACGCTTTGCTGGCTGGGACTACGCCAACACCGCCGAAATCATGGATGAAATCGCCGCACTCACCCCGCAATATACTGGCGTTAGCCACGAAAGACTAGAAAATGGCGAGCGTTTGCAATGGCCTATCAGAGACAAAGAACATGGTGGAACGCCTATCCTGCACGTAGGACGATTTGCAATTGGGCAGGGTAGATTTATGCCTATCGAGCATATTCCCCCCGCTGAATCGCCTGATGATGAATATCCCTTCATCATGTCCACCGGGCGCGTACTCTACCACTGGCATGGCGGTCAAATGACCCGCCGCGTAGAAGGCATCATGGAAGTCTACGGAGAATCTCTCGTAGAAATCAATCCCGTTGATGCAGATCAACTAGACTTAAACCCTTCGACAGGCTCAGGACAAGGTGGCGATAGCCGAATCCGAATCTCCTCCAGACGAGGCAGTATAGAAAGTAAAGCCATCATCACAGACCGCGTCCCACCCGGTATGGTCTACACCAACTTCCACTTCCCCGAATCTTCTGCAAATGTACTAACACAAGCGGTTCTTGACCCTGTGGCGAAGATTCCAGAGTTTAAGGTTACGGCGGTTAGTGTGGAGAAAGTGGATTAGCAAATCTTTTCAACGCGAATGTTCGCGACTTGACGAATGACGCGAATAAAAGCAAAAAATAAAAACATTCGTGAAATTCGCTCATTCGCGTCATTCGCGTTAAAAAATAACGAGATCTTTTACAATCCTTAGAACATATCACGAGGAAAACACAAATGAATATCCGTAAAGTTTTAGAATATGCCCTACAACGTGAATATGAAGGCAAAGCCTTCTTTGAAAAAAACGCCGATAGATTAAGCAACGCTTCCGCAAGTGGAGCTTTTAAAATTATTGCAAAAGAAGAACAGCGTCATATTGAATATATTCAAGCTCATCTTAACGCATTAGACACCAATGAACCCGTTGAACAAGCCGCCCCCGAATTAGATGAAGTAGAGATTCTCTCTGGGCGTGCCGCTTCAGAAATGATTGAGCAAAGCGTCAGCGAATCCATGGTCGCAGATTTGCCCGTCCTGCGCATGGCATACTTAATCGAAAAAGATTTCGCTGAATTCTACGAACAAGCCGCATCCAAAGCCGAAGGCGAAGCAAAAGCCACCCTCGAGATGCTCGCCCGCTGGGAAGCGGGTCATGAACGCCTCTTCAAACGTATGCACGATGAAGCTTTTGAAAAATATACTGAAATGCCGTGGGGAGGGTAAGTTAGAAATTAATGAAAACCCCTCCGAGACTTGGTCTTGGAGGGGTTTTTATTGAGCAATAGAGGCAATTAAATTTGACGAATCTCCCTCTTAGCAATAGAATGAAGATATGAGAGAAGAATACGATTTTTCAAAATCAGTCAAAAATCCTTATATTAAAAAGCTAAAAAAGCCCATCACTATAGAAATGGAAATAGATGTATTTAAGTATTTTAAGGAAATGTCTAAAAAAACAGATATTCCCTATCCAACACTCATTAATCTTTATCTAAAAGACTGTGCAACTTCTCAACGTACTTTACATTTCAGCTAAATTATTTCAATTTTCAGGGTGGGGTTATAGAAAAAAAGCAAACTCCCTCCGAGCTTTTTGATGTCTCCGAGAGAGTTTTTTATAAATCACATAAAAACTCAAGACGTAGGCGGAATCTCATCTGTCCTATACGCCTTAGACTTTCTCTTTCCTTTACCTAAAAGCGGATCAGCACCGTACTGATTTGCTCCATAAGTGCCCCTCAAAAAACCTACCTCTATCCAAACCCATATACTTACAAGAGGGATAATAGCGACCAAAAGAAACCATCCTGAACGATCTCTATCATGAAGTCTTTTTATAGAAACGGCATACGATGGAAGCATAAAAATTAGCGACACAATTATCGTAAATAAGCCTATGCCTATATCTTCGTTAAATGTTCTAAAGATAAGATCTAAAATAAAAGCAATTATACTAATCAAAAATATGGCTAAAGTGTAATACCAATAAGTTGATCTCGGAATTCGCCCCTTGGTTGAAAAGAGTAATTGCGATAGCGGCATACTATTATTAACTGGCACCAACTCGGCATCTGCCTCAAGCACAATCTCCGCAACAACATCTCGCGGATACCCCTTCTTAACATATCTCGTTACCAACGCATTAGGCGGTGCACCTTCACTAAGCTCATAATGAAGTAATCCTTTAAGTTCATCCTTTTTTGCTTTATTCATTCTCCGCACAGGCTCAGGCTCACTCTCCCCTTTGGCAGTTGCTACAGCAGATTGCGGCGTTTGGCGCAAAGGCTTGCCCGATTGCATATCCAATTTTATTCGTATCGTCTCTAAACTACGTTGCGCATTTTGATTGTCAGGATTAATAGCCAAAACCTTTTCTAAACATTCCTTTCTTTGATCCAACCCCTCAACAACCGTAGACATCCATAACCAAGCGGTTTCGTTTTGCGAGTTAGCGCGCAAAACTTCTATTAATAACTTTTTTCCAGTCGCCTTATCACCCTTCTTAATGGCACTTATTGCCGCTTGAAGTTTGTTCATTTCTTACTCCTAAATAGCCTTATAATCCCATCCCCCTAAATTCTCTTTGCTGATATTATCATAAAAACTTTTTTAGGATAGACGAAAAACCACACCACGCGTGTCCCCAACTTGATTGCCCTTAAGAAAACAACGATTATCCCAATATACAAGACTATATTCAAAAGGACATCCCCATGAAAACCTACGACTATATCATCATCGGCTCTGGCTTCGGCGGCTCTGTTTCAGCCATGAGACTAACCGAAAAAGGCTATTCTGTGCTCGTTATTGAGCGCGGAAAACGCTTTAACGATGAAGATTTCCCCGAAACAAATTGGAATTTACCAAAATTTCTCTGGCTCCCAAAATTGCGTCTACATGGCTTTTTTGAGATGACCTTTATGAACGGTCTCCTCGCCTTGCATGGCAGTGGCGTGGGCGGCGGCAGTCTCACTTATGGCAACGTACTTATGGAGCCAAGCGAGGAGCTTTTTCGTACCAGTTGGCAAGACCTCGCCGACTGGAAAACACTTCTTGCCCCTCACTACGCCACAGCACGCAAAATGCTGGGCGTAGCGCGCAACCCCAAACTTTGGGCGGCAGATAAACATTTACGTGAAATCGCAAAAGAACTGGGCTATGCGGATTCTTTCCACGCCACCGATGTAGGCGTTTTCTTCGGAGAAGAAGGCAAAACTGTGCCCGACCCCTATTTTGATGGTGAAGGTCCAGACCGTGCGGGATGTATCCACTGTGGCGGTTGCATGGTAGGATGCAATCACAACGCTAAAAATATGCTCACAAAAAATTATCTCTATTTTGCCGAAAAAAATGGCGCAGAAGTAATGCCTGAAACAAAAGTTGTGGATATAAAACCGATAGCGGACGTGAATTCAACAGGTGCGCGTTACCGAATCATGTATCAGCCCTCAACATCGCTCATTAAAGGCAAGCCTGCCCAACTCCACGCGCGAAACGTAATCGTCTCTGCTGGCGCACTGGGCACAATGGAATTACTCTTCAAATGCCGCGACGAATCCCAATCCCTCCGTCAAATATCCCAAAAATTAGGGGAAAAGGTACGTACAAATTCTGAAAATATCATGGGCTTGGCAATGCGAGAAAAAGATATAAATTATTCAGAGGGGATCGCCATCACATCCATTTTTCAGGCAGACGAAGTGACCCGAATCGAACCGGTGAAATATGCCGAGGGGGCATCTTTTATACGTGCCATCACTGCCCCATTTATTGAAGGAGACCACCCAATTTGGCTCAATTTCTTAAAAATGGCGGGGAAGATTTTACGCCATCCTTATGATTTTATTTACGAGAAAGTTTTGGCAAATTGGGCACGTGTGACCACCATTTTGCTCATTATGCAAACCGAAGATAATTTAACGCATGTACGGCAGGGCAGAAATATATTTACTTTATTTTTAAAAGGGTTAGTGCTAAAACCAGATGCCAATTATCCCATCCCGAAACAAATTCCCGTTGGCAATGAAGTGGTAAAGAATTTTGCCAAACGCGCCAATGGAATCCCGCAAGCCTCTTTTACCGATGGGCTTTTTAACTTTCCCACCACTGCGCATTTTATGGGCGGTGTACCCATTGGGCGAGATGATAGTGAGGGCGTAGTTGGGCTAGATTTTGGCGTACATAATTACCCCGGTTTATATGTGATCGATGGCTCAATTATGCCCGGGAACCCGGGCGTGAATCCTTCGCTAAGCATCACTGCCTTGGCGGAATACGGCATGAGTTTTGTGGAGAAGAAAAATGAATAAAAAGAATTTTTTTGGCATCTTATTCCTACTTTTTATTGCCCTACTCGTAGGGCTTCAGCTTGGCGCACGCCCTGCCCCCACACATCCTTTTTTTAATAATTTCGATGAATACCCGATTGCTTTCGCACATCAGGGCGGAAATTTGCTTTCGCCTGGGAATACAATTTTTGCCTTTGAGCGCGCTGTAAAAATGGATGTAGATATTCTCGAAATGGATGCTCATATTACCAAAGATGGCGTTCTCGTCATCATTCACGATGAAGATGTTGACCGTACCACAAACGGGACAGGGCTTGTCGAAGAGATGACGCTCGCTGAAATCAAAGAACTGGATGCGGGCTATTGGTGGACAGAAGATGAGGGAGAAACTTATCCCTATCGCGGGCAAGGGATTACAATCCCCACACTAGATGAAGTTTTTAAAAGTTTCCCTGGCTACCCTGTCAATATAGAAATCAAAAAGACTAAAAACTCTATTGCCCAACCTTTATGTGAAAAAATTCGCGAATATAAGATGGAAAACAAGACTCTTATTGCGTCCTTTAGTGATGAGCGCATAATAGAGTTTCGTAAAATTTGTCCCGAAATTGCCACATCTGCGGCTAAAAATGAAATCACCAAGTTCGTCATCTTGAATTATATTTTTATGGGGAAATTATATTCACCCACTGATGTCGCTTTTCAAGTCCCCGAAAGCAACTCAGGGATTCTGGTTGTGCGCCCAGAATTTATCAGCGGTGCGCGTAATCGCAATGTGCAAGTCCATATCTGGACTCCAAATACACATGAAGAAATCCAAAAGTTTATTGATATGGGCATAGACGGTATTATGAGCGACCGCCCCGATATTTTGATGAAATTATTAGACCGATAGAAAAGGAGAAAACTGAGTATCTGTACGTAGAACTGAACAGCTCCACCCCCTAGCCACGCTATCTTTTTGTCATGTAATTGGGAGTTTTTCAAATTATGAATATGCTAAACTGTGTATAATGCTAAAACAAATGTATTTTATCTCTTGCAAATCACTACACTAATCTCCGAATCCCCTTATATAAAGGAGTAGGGCATGTCAAGTAAAGAAAAAAAACTTCCTCTCGACCTCTATAATAAACTTATGCTTCTTGCATCTTTTTTAGTTTATATAATTCTTTTTTTTCTAGCCTATGATTCTATCGGTCTCATTGTAATTGCCTTTGCCATATTGCCTGTAATTGTCGGGGCTTGGTTCTATGGACAAAAAACGGGATTCCTTCTTGCCTTGGTAGCTATCCCACTAAATCTCTTTCTCACTTTTATAAGAACAGGAACATATTGGAATATCAAAACCCCTGGAATTAGCGTGGGTATTATCTTCACATTTATTGCCGCAGGATTTATCGGTTGGACAAGTAATTTACACAATCAACGAGAAAAAGAATTAAAAGACCGAAAAGAAGCCGAGAAAAAACTTGCCCAAACCGAATTACACTATAGACATATTTTTAATGGCATTAATGATGCTGTTTTTGTTGAAACACTCTCAGGAAAAATACTAGATATAAACCAACGCGCCTGCGAAATGTTCGGCTGGACACGTGAAGAATTCATCACTAAAACAGTCAGAGATATGGTACCCCCTAAAAATCGTGCCTTAATTCCTGCCGAACAAAGCGAAGAAGATATTTCAGATAAAGCCTTCGAGACCATCAATATACGATCTAATGGAGAGCATTTCCCTGTATCTATCACTGGACGCCTTCAAGAAATCGGCGAAAAAAAACGTTTACTGGTTGTAGTACGTGATATTAGCGAACAAAAGAAAATAGAAGAAAAGCTACTTAAGCTATCACTTGCAACATCCCAAAGCCCTGCCGCAATAGTCATTACCGATTTAAACGGCTCAATAGAATATACAAACCCTGCCTTTACAAAGATCACAGGCTATACAGCAGAAGAAGCAATAGGACATAACCCTCGTATATTACAATCTGGGGAGCATGGCACTGAGTTTTATAAAAATCTTTGGGAAACTCTTGCCAAAGGTAAAACTTGGCGAGGTGAATTCCACAACAAGAGCAAGGATGGCCACTACTTCTGGGAATCAGCATCAATCTCTCCCATGATTAATCCCAATGGAAAAACAACCCATTATATTGCCGTCAAAGAAGATATTAGTGAACGGGTTGAAGCAATGTTCGCATTAGAAGAAGCTAAAAATGCTGCCGAATCCGCGACACAAGCAAAAGCTGATTTTCTAGCAAATATGAGTCACGAAATTAGAACACCATTAAACGCTATATACGGTATGACCGGATTACTCTTAGACACCCCACTAAATGCGGAACAACAAGATTTCGTTGAAACAGCTCGAGGAGGTAGCGAAACCCTATTAGCAGTAATTAATAATATCCTCGACTTCTCAAAACTTGAAGCTGGCAAAGTAGAATTAGAAAAACAGCCCTTCTATATTCGAGAATGTGTTGAAACAGCATTAGATCTCCTCGCTGGAAAAGCCGCTGAAAAAATGCTAGAGTTAGCATACATCATAGAAACAGACACCCCTTCAGCTATACTCGGAGATGTCACCTATGTCCGTCAAATTTTGGTCAATTTGTTGGGCAATGCCATAAAATTTACCGAAACAGGTGAAGTAATCGTCCACGTCAAATCAAAATCACTTAAAGACAACCTCCACGAAATAGAGTTTAGCGTTCGAGACACAGGCATAGGTATCCCTGCGAATAGACTAAATCGTCTCTTCAAAAGCTTCAGCCAAGTTGATACATCTACAACCCGTAAATATGGCGGCACAGGGCTAGGATTAGCAATCAGCAACAAATTGGCAAAAAGTATGGGCGGAAGAATGTGGGTCAAAAGTGAAGAGGGCAAAGGCTCTACTTTTTTATTTACCATTCAAGCCACTAGAAAAACGGATGCAAAACCCTTAATAGCTCTAGGCGCCCAACCTCAACTAGAAGGAAAACGCGTCCTCATCGTTGATGATAACGCTACAAACCGACTGATTTTAGTCAAACAAACTCAATCATGGGGTATGAAATCTCAGGCAGTCTCTTCAGGAAAAGAAGCCCTAAGTCTTATTAGAAAAAATCAAACCTTTGATATTGCTATTTTAGATATGCAAATGCCTCAAATGGACGGCTTTATGCTCGTAAAGGAAATAGAAAGCATATACCAGGATAATACTTTCCCCTTCATCATTTTATCTTCAATGGGAAGAAATAAACCAAGAACCGCCGACAAAAATATCGTCGCATTTCTTAATAAACCAATAAAAACTTCGAATCTCTTCAATATACTTCTTAGCGCAATAGAACCTACCCCTATAAAAGTAACAGAAAACAAAAAAACAGCTGGACTTGAACGTAGCCTAGGCGAACGACATCCACTTCGCATTTTACTTGCTGAAGATAACCCTATCAATCAAAAGGTTGCCATACATATTCTCAAACGCTTAGGCTATAACATAGATATCGCAAACAACGGCATAGAGGCATTAGAATCCCTAGAACGTCAAGACTATGATGTCATCTTAATGGACATCCAAATGCCCGAAATGGATGGCGATGAAGCTACGCACAAAATCAGAACAGATATACCAAAAGAAAAACAGCCCTATATCATTGCCATGACCGCTCATGCCCTAGAGGGAGATCGAGAAAAATATCTTTCTTTAGGTATGAATAATTACGTTGGCAAACCAGTAAAGATAGATGAACTGGTCAAAGCCCTTGAAACAGCCCCATCTTTAAAAAACTGAAAACAAAAAAATTCGCTTAGACACAAAAACCCCCTCAAATGAGGAGGTTTTTTATGGGTGGCTGACGGGGCTCGAACCCGCGACATCCTGTTCCACAGACAGGTGCTCTGCCAGCTGAGCTACAGCCACCATTTTATAGCCCGCAGATTATATCACCACCCTCAATCACTCGCAAGCATTTTTTGGATTTCTTCTGGGACTTGGGCGCGCGTAACCAAAACTTGCGTGCCGCTGGTCAAACTTTTAATTGCGACCTGAGCATTTTCCACCTCATCCGGTCCCAAAACCAAAGCAATCTTTGCCCCAATCTTATCAGCAAACTTGAACTGTTTGCCCAAATTTTTTACTTTCGGATACATGGTGACGTTAATACCTGCTTCACGAACTTCTGCCGCTAATTTCAGCGATTCTATTTGCAAATTATCATCAAAAAGCGTCATCATCACAGGTGCAGGCGAGTCACTAAAGTTAGGGAGCAAATCATTTTCATCTAGCACAATGCCAACAACCACATCGCCCATCGCGAAACCGACCGCAGAGAGGGGGTCACCGCCCACATCTGCGAGGAGGTTGTTATAGCGTCCACCGCCTAAGATGGCACGACGAACACCACCGCTGAGGTCAAAGGCTTCGAAAACAGTGCCTGTGTAATATAGAAGACCACGCACGATATTCGGGTCAAATTCTACATAGTCGCTCACGCCCAGGGCTTCTAGGGCTGTAAAAAGGCGTACCAAATCTTCTGATTCTTTCCAAAGTTCTTTGTTTTCTAAAATTACAATTAATCCATCGAGTTGAGTTTGGCTTAATCCCATTTCTAGGGCATATTTAGCCCAGGCTTCGGCTTTCATTTTGCTTCGGCGATCTACGAGATTCGAGACTGCTAGACGCATATCTTCGGAGATAAAAAGCTCGTCAAATTTAGCGTCCATTAACCGGCGATTGTTGACGTAGATGCGCGCCAAGTTTGGGGCAAGTCCGACCCCGCGCATAAATTTGGCGGCAACCGCTATCAGCTCCGCATCCGCTTCGGGGGAATCGGGTCCCAACATATCTATATTCCACTGAAAAAACTCACGAGAGCGTCCCTTTTGTGGACGTTCATATCGCCAAAAGGGTCCAAAAGACCACCATCGTACGGGGTAGGCGAGTTGACGTTGTTTTTTTGCGACCATGCGAGCGAGGCTGGGGGTGAGTTCGGGGCGCAGGGTAACTTGTGAACCGCCGCGGTCTTCAAAGGTGAAGGATTGTTTTTTAACCAATTCTTCGCCAGATTTTGCGGCATAGAGTTCGAGGCTTTCAATATAGGGGGCGTCCCACTCTTGATAGCCAAAAGCTTCTGAGGCTTGACGCACTTTTTGGTGCAAATAGTTACGCAGTGCCATTGCTTCAGGATAGAATTCTCGTGTGCCTTTTACGGCGGAAATGATGATATTTTTTGCCATGAAATTACTCCAATAATTTTCTTTTATCGCCACAGCATTTTAGCATAAATTGTGGTATATTCGGGTAAATTCACTACTTTTATAGAGGAAAACATGAAAATTGATTATAAAGAAACAACCAACGACCTACTAAAACGCATCAATATCCACGAAGAATATGGCGCACGTGATATTGACGAATGGATGCTCGAATTACTTGAGCCAAAAGCAGACGACAAGATTTTAGATGTGGCTTGCGGTGCGGGCAAACAATGCAAATTATATTTTGACCACAGCAAGGGTAAAGCTGAAATTGTTGGTGGAGACGTGAACGATGAATTACTCACCAAAGCCCGTAGCGTAAATGAAGAATTAGGCAATCCTTTTACCTTAATGTCGCTCGACTTTGATAAAAAATTCCCCTTTGATGATAATGAATTTGACTTGCAATCTTGCTGTTTCGCGATTTATTACGCGACAGACATCCCTGCTACCATTACAGAAATGCACCGCGTACTCAAACCTGGCGGGCGTTTATTTACATCGGGACCATTGCCCGCAAATAAGCAATTATTTTATGAAATCATCACCGAAGCAACAGGGATGGTCATCCCGCCCATGCCGGGAAGCTCACGCTACGAAAGTGAAATTCTCTCTGCCATGAAAGATACTTTTGCTAAAGTAGATGTAAACATCTTTGAAAATCCGCTCACCTTCCCCACAGTTGAACCTTTTATCGCTTATGTACGTGCTTCTTTATCTGAAGACCGCAAATTATGGGGAGACCTTTTCAATGGCGCAGAAGAGTTTGAAGAAGTAATGGATAAAATTACGGCAACTGCCCAAAAAAGATTAGAAAAGGATGGCAATTTGGTCATGACCAAAGTTGTCGGTGGTTTTGTAGGCACGAAATAAAGGATTTAAACACAAAGGACACAATGAAGCACAAAGAAAAACAAAAAAGTTTTTTCTTCGTGAACCTTAGTGTCCTTCGTGTTTTTAAAAAGAAATATGCAATTTTACGGAAAAAGAGTCCTTTTTATTGGTGCACATCCTGACGATATTGAGTTAGGAGCAGGCGCACTGATACATAATATACTCCCCCACTGCGAGGTGACCTGCGTCACGCTCTCAGACAATCAGAAAAACCCAAAACTCCAAAACGTACTTTCTGAACATTATGAGAGTATGAAGACTTTAGGCGTTCCGCGTGAAAATGTAATTGTTGAAGCGTTTGAAACACGTTACCTACCCGCACATCGTCAGGAAATACTCGAATATCTGCTTAAGTTGCGTCGTGAAATCAAGCCTGATATTATTTTTACTCACAGTGAGCAAGATATACATCAAGACCACAATACCATCACGCAGGAGGCGTTACGCGCCTATCGTGGCATCACCGCACTCGGATTTGATGTCGTTCGCTCTAGTCATGGGTTTTTCCCAAATTTCTTTGTTGAGGTTAGCAACGAAAATGTGAATAAAAAAATTGAGGCTTTGGCGCAATATAACACTTATGCCGATAAATACTACTTTGGCGCAGAGTTGCTTCGAGCAACAATGGTGCGGCATGGGGCATTAGCTGAAAAAGACTTTGCAGAGGGTTTCGATATTTTAAGGGTTGTGGGAGAGTTCAAAAAAAATGCCTAAAAAGAGCCGAGTGCTTTGAAAACACTCGGCTCTTTTCTTTAATCGCAATCTAATGGCTCGGTACGCGGCACATATAACTCTATCCCCCCAATTAAATCTTCTTGCTCATAATAACACCAAAGCGGGCGTGTCACTTTTAACGTCCAGATATTATTTTCTGCGCCAAAAGAGCGTTTTTCATCTAATAAAGAATCTTTTTGGGGGTCAATCACAATTAGCCCAAAACGCTGGTCGTGCAGGTCTTTATAAAACTTCCCCATATACGCCCCATTTTTCGACATCACCATCTCCATCAGCACATCTTTTTCATATTCTGGGATGAGGGGGATGTCTTCGATTAATCCAACTGCCAGCAGATGACGCTGTGAAATAAAGAGGACTTCGTCTCCCGCCTCCGCGACATGCGTGCTTTGGGCTTGCAACGCGTTTAATTGGGCAGTTGTTGCCACTTTATCGTATCCAAACGAACCTTGCCCTCGCAAAATAAACCACGCCAAAATAAGACTAGCAGAAAAAAGCCAAACGCCACGCAAATCTTCACGGGGGCTATCCTGTTCAAATTCACGTGAGAGGGCGGTCGCTCCCACAAGTAAAATGCTAACGAAATAAGCATCCATATTATGTAAATCGGCACCACCACCAATTTTCACACTCACAACCAATCCCCCCACAAAAAGAATAAATAATATCGAAAAAATGCCCAGTTTTTGAAGAACATCCCATTTTTTACTCGCGTAAAAAACGAGAATAATTAATGGCAAAGAAAGGGATATAGCCCCCCACAAAATGCCGGGCGCATAGGTGGCATTAGGCAAAAGGCGATACCAAAGCAAGTCGGAGGCGAGGCTGGTAAAAAACTCATCCCGTGCGCCATTGCCGGAAAGTTGAATGTAGACGGCTTGGGAAAGAAATGCGCTTAGGGTGCCCGTGAAAAACCACGCGGCGGGGAGGGTGAAATAACGTAAAAAACCCTTTGCCTTTATAAGATAAGGGCTAAAGCCCTCACTACGAGGCTCAAGAAAATAAATTAGCGCGGCGAGCATAGCGGGGACGGGGAACCAATTGATGCGGCTCACGCCCGCCCAAGCCGAGGCGATTATGATTGCCACCCAAGCCCGTTTTTTGTTTTCTAGAGAGACAAAAAGAAGAATTATTAAAGTAGGAACGAGGAGATGGGCATAAACTGAGCCTTGCACGAGAAAAAGAAATGCCCAAATTATGCAAAAAATAGTAAGTGTGTTTTTTCTGTGCTTTTTAAATAAAGTCACCGAGACTGCCCATGATAATCCGAGCGTTAGAATCACAGACCAAGCGCGATGTACCCAAAGTGGCATTTTACCAAGTAAGAAGGGCAGGCTCAAAATAAAATGAAGGCTGGGATGTAAAATAGGGCGTGGCAAGTTTTGCCCGTAAAGAGTTTCTGAAAAAAAGAGCGAAGCATAATAATAACGGCTGTCACGCGTCCACCCTAGAGCAAAGGGATAGTTGGTAACATAAAGTCCCACCATGACCAGTTGATAGGTGAGAAGCTGTGCGAGTGCGGCAAGAAGAATGCACTCAATCCATGAAACTTTTTTGCTATTATTTTTGGATGGCTTTCTGGCTACACGCAAAAAGGACGCGCCAAAAAAGGTGAGTAGGAGGAAAAGGAGAACTTTAATCCAAAGGCGACTGCCGAATAAATCACCAAGATAAGGATTTAGCGCAAAGTAAGGTAAGGCAAATAAGGTGACAATGAAAAACAGGACAAACAGCCCTTTTATTTTTTCCCCTTGAGATAAAAAGCTATTATAAAATTTTTCTAATTTCTCAAATGATTTTGTCCAGGTAAGGCTAAGAACTGCTCCTGAAAATATCCCTATAAAGGCAATAAAAATGGATAGAATCAACCATTTGGGTTGAAAAAGGGAGAAGCCTTTGTCTGTAGCAAGATGACTTAAATCAAGGATTGCTAAAACGCTAGCAATTACGATACTACCAAATAGGACACGCCAAATGGGTTTGTACATCTCAATAAACCTTTTTATCTCTCTCTACCATTCCTACTCTTTTTCATTTTCGCGTAGGGAATAAATATAATTTGGTGTTGGTCAAAATTAACGAATAGCATATTTCAAAAATTTTTCTTCTTGCGCTAGGGACAATAGCTAGAGCATGAGGAACGACCGATTAGAAATGATATGCAAGAAAAAAAGCTCATTTCTCAAAAATCTCAGCCAGTTTATCTAAAACAGCAATTTGAACATTCACATCAATACGCCCCAACTTACGAATCAAACGTACTTTATCTACAGTGCGTATTTGGTCTAAAGCAATTTGTCCTTCCTTATCCTGAAAATCACACATCACACGACTCGGAAAATTTCGTTTCTTTGTCGTCATCGGAGCAACTATCACCGTTTTTATCCAATGGTTCATTTCGTTCGGTGATATAACCAAAGCTGGGCGCGTTTTTTTTATTTCACTCCCCATTGTTGGGTCTAATCTCACAAGATAAATATCAAAGCGTTTTACCATTCCCATTCTTCCTCATCCCACTTCGTTGGAATATAAGTATCCCACGCTGATAATTCTTCATCGCCGCACTCTGCCATTTCCTTAAACTCAGCATCCCACCCTTCTCTGGCTTTACGCACAGGGCGCATAACTAATTGATTTTTTTCTACAAGCAGCTCAACTTCTTCGCTTTCAACAAAACGCATTTGTTCAAGTAATAATTTAGGAATTCGTATTCCTCGCGAATTCCCAATTCGTATAATGCTAGTTCTAACTGCTGTGGTCATTAAAACACCTCCGAAGAATAAGTAAAACGCTCAAAGTAATTACATTGTAACTACCTTGAGCGTTTTTGTCAAAAACAATCTGCCATTGACGACTCTTCATATTTTATTCTTCTTACTCCACCAAATCATCACTCACTTCATCCACACCAAGACCATAAGCCCCAGCTTTGAGCACTTTAAGCGAAAGCAACGCACATTTCAGCCGAACGGGACCCAAATCAATCCCCAAAAGTTCTACCACATCATCTTTTGTTAATTCTTTGACTTCGTCAAGATTCATCCCATGCACAGTTTCCATGAGCAAATCTGCTGAGGCTTGAGAGATGGAGCATCCTTCACCATCAAAATTGGCTTCGGTAACAAGATTTTGATCATCTACGCGTAGGGTGACTTCAATATGATCACCGCAAACAGGATTATCATCCTCAAAGAAAATATCATGCGGGTCAAGGTGTCCACGATAATGAGGGGTTTTGTAGCGTTCTATAATAAGTTGTCTATAAAGATCGTCCATAATTAATAACCAGTTTTTTCCAAATACAAAGAGCACAAAGTGCCACGAAGGAAAAACTTTTTTTGTTTTTTTCTTTGTGAATCTTCGTGCCCTTCGTGTTTAAGGCTTTAGTTTTACCCAAAAATTTCTTTTACTTTGTAAATACCTTCAACCAAAGCGTCAATTTCTTCTTTAGTATTGTATATATAAAAACTCGCTCTCGTTGTGGCTTTTACACCACAAACTTCGTGCAAAGGCTGAGCGCAATGATGCCCTGCGCGAACGGCAATGCCTTCGCCATCTAAAATTTGGGCAATATCGTGAGGGTGAAGCCCCTCCATCACAAAAGAAGCCACACCGCCTTTATGCTCTGCGGAGGGACCAAAAACGGTTAGGCTTGGTATCTCTGCCAATCGCTCTAAGGCATATTCAGCGAGAGAATGTTCGTGGGCTTCTACCGCATCCATGCCAAGATTTTGAAGATACTCCGCCGCCACGCCAAAACCAACGGCTTCTGCAATGGCTGGCGTGCCAGCTTCAAATTTATAAGGCACCTGATTGGTTACAAAAGAACGTAAATGCACAGTCTTAATCATATCGCCACCCCCCATAAACGGGGGCATAGCGTTGAGCAAATCCATTTTCCCATAAAGTGCGCCAATACCCGATGGACCTACCATCTTATGCGCCGAAAAAACGAGAAAATCTGCATCTAAATCTTGTACATCTACAGGGAGATGTGGCACAGATTGCGCGCCATCCACCAAAGTTAATGCCCCTGCTTCGTGCGCCAATTTGATAATCTCTTTAGCAGGCGTAATTGTGCCTAAAACATTCGACATCTGCGTAAAAGCAACCAGCTTTGGCTTTAAGACCAATAGTTTGCGATACGCGTCCATGTCGAAAAGATAATCATCAGTAACGGGTACAAACTCCAGCACCAAATCTTGCTCTTCAGCAAGCATTTGCCACGGAACAAGATTCGAGTGATGCTCCATTTCTGTCAGAATAATCACATCACCCGACGCTAAATTTTCACGTCCCCATGTTTTGGCAATCAAGTTAATAGATTCTGTTGTATTCCGCGTAAAAATTACCTCACGTGCAGATGCCGCATTAATCAAACTTGCCACTTGCCCGCGCGCCTTTTCATACATCGCGGTCGCTTCTTCAGCTAAAGTATGCACGCCACGATGGATATTCGCGTTAGAATGACGATAAAACTCATCCATCGCGTCAATTACCACATTCGGTTTTTGGGCAGTTGCCGTAGAATCGAGATAAATGAGCTTTTTATTAGCAATCTCGCGCTCAAGAATCGGAAAATCAGCACGCACCGAGTTTTGGTCAAAGGGCATTTTCGTCATATTTACTACTCAGAAGCACGCTTAATGGGGCGAATTTCTTTTGAATTCGTTGGAAACCATAAAATTCTATCTGGCACCATCCACCCTTCAGTAAGATAAACATTCACCTGAAATTGCACGGCAACCAACTTATTATCCACTTGCGCAACCACGCCTTTCAACCAGCCCCGTACACGCTCTTTTTCTTTATCGTCATGGTCACAATAAACTTCTACTCTATCAGCAACCTGATATTCGTGCGGTTTTTCTGGTGGTTTCATAAAAGCCATAATACTCTCCTAAAAAATCGTAATACGAAATAATTTTCACATCATGCCAATTTCTCTGCAATCGTCTTTTCTAAACGCTCACGCAGATGATCAACGGGAATACGTCTCAAAACAGGGTCAAAAAAGCCCTCTACCATTAGCCTTTCCGCATCTACTTTGGGAATACCGCGGCTAAGCAAATAGAAGAGCGGTTCATCATCAATTTTACCAACGGTTGCACCATGTGAACAGCGCACATCGTCTGCCAAAATCTCTAAGCCAGGGATAGAATCAGCCCGAGCTTCTTCACTAAGCAACAAATTTCTATTCGATTGATACGCATCCGTTTGCTGTGCTTTCGGCGCAACATAAATCATGCCTTGCCATACAGATCGGCCCTTTCCTTTTAAAACTCCCTTAAATAGGAGATTGCTGTAAGTGTGCGCGACATGGTGGTCTTGTTGCGTATCGTGATCTAAGTGCTGGTCTTCATCTGCAAAGAACAACCCAGACATTTGGCTTGACGCGCCCTCCCCAACATGATCGAGAGCTGAAAAGTTTTTCGTCAACCGGCTGCCGGTTGCTCCAAAAACCCAATCTAAGTTCGCATTTCTGCCAATTTTGGCACGTTCATGGCTAAAATTCCAAATATGTCTACCCCAAGATTGAATTTCAACAAAACGCAGATGGGCATTATCTTTAAGCGTAATCTCTACAATGCCTGCGTGCATGGAATCTGCAACTTCTGTAGGTGAAGCCGATTCATGAATATAAGTAGCTGATGCACCTTCATCTAAATAAATGATTAAATGAGACAAATGCGCCAATTTTGCTCCTGCACCCCATAAAAGGCTATGAAGTGGCTTTTCAATTTGCACGTTACGCGGAATGTAGAGCAAGATTCCGTTTTGGGCAAGAGCGGCGGTGAGAGCAGAGAACTTATCGGTTTCGGCGGGAACAACTGTGCCGATTATTTTTGCCAATAATTCAGAATGTTCCTTCTTTGCGATCTGAAAATCGGTAAAAATGACACCTTTTTCTGCCAGTTCTGGAGAAAGCCTAGCCCCGAAAGGTTTTGTTTGGGTCTCAAGGACAATTTGTCCGTCAAAGTCACCTACTAGTAATTCTTCAGGGACAGGTAACAACTCGTCAAATGTGCTATCTTCGGGAAGATGAAAATCACCAATAGGCATCTTGCGCAGATTGGTACGCCGCCATGCTTCCTCGGATGTTGAAGGGAGACTCAACTCGTTAAACGCGTCCCAAGCTGAGTTCACGTAGGAAGCAAGGGGAGAGGTGCTAAAGTCAGCACTTGAGGGAGGAGAAAAATTAAATGTTTGGGAACGCGCATCAAGTTTGCGTCCCACTTTAGTGTTTTTTGTCATATTCTTATGAGTTTGGAGACCCGAAAGGTTTATCATGCTACATTTTTAATAAAACACTTTAGAAAGCGTAGGTTTCGATTTAGCCATATTCTAAACAAAACCTTTCGGGTCTTAAAAAAATTATCCTACTGAGCCTTCCATTTGAATTTGGATGAGGCGATTCATTTCTACGGCGTATTCCATCGGGAGTTCTTTGACGAGCGGTTCAATAAAGCCAGAGACAACCATGGTGGTGGCTTCTTCTTCGCTTAGACCGCGAGACATGAGATAAAAAAGTTGCTCTTCGCCGACCTTTGAGACCGATGCCTCATGCCCCACACTAACATTATCTTCGGCAACTTCGATATAGGGGAAGGTATCGGTGCGAGAATTGTGGTCGAGGAGTAGCGCATCGCAAACAACGCTATTTTTGACGTTCTCTGCGCCCTTGCGGACTTTAACAAGCCCACGATAGGATGATTTCCCATTGCCTTTGCTGATTGATTTTGACGTGATTTTGCTGGTGGTGTTCGGCGCAAGGTGAAACATTTTTCCGCCTGCATCTTGAATTTGCCCATCGCTGGCGAATGCCATTGAAAGAATTTCTCCATGTGCGCCCGGCTCCATGAGTAGGCAGGAGGGGTATTTCATGGTTACTTTTGAGCCAAGATTTGAATCAACCCATTCCATTGTGCCATTACCAAAAACTTTGGCACGTTGAGTGACAAGATTGTAGACGTTTGTAGACCAATTTTGGATAGTTGAGTAACGCACACGAGCGTTTTTCTTAACGACAATTTCGATTACGCCGCTATGAAGGGCATCGGTAGTGTAGGAGGGTGCGGTACAACCTTCTACATAATGTACCTGTGCGCCCTCGTCTGCAATAATAAGCGAACGTTCAAACTGCCCGATATTGGCGACATTGAGACGAAAATATGCCTGCAAGGGTAAATCTACGCTCACACCTTTAGGGATATAAACGAATGATCCACCTGACCAAACTGCGCCATTTAGCGCGGCAAATTTATTATCGGTATGCGGAACAACGGTACCAAAGTATTCTTTGAAAAGCTCAGGATGTTTCCGCAATCCATCTTCAATGCTGAGAAAAATAACGCCTTTTTCAGCCAATTCTTCGAGAATAGAATGGTAGACCATCTCAGACTCATATTGCGCACCAACGCCAGAGAGAAACTTCTGCTCTGCTTCGGGGATACCGAGTTTGTCGAAGGTGTTTTTGATGTCATCTGGCACATCGTCCCAATCTTTTTCTACCCCATCTGTGGGTTTGACGTAATAATAAATATCATCTAAATCAAGGGGTGAAATATCAGGTCCCCAAGTGGGCATAACACGATCTACATAATGGGCATAAGATTTAAGGCGATAATCGAGCATCCACTGCGGCTCTTTTTTCATCTTTGAGATTTCGCGAACGATATCCACGTCCAATCCCTTGCGCGATTTATAAGCGTAATTTTCTTCTGAATCTACAAAATCGTATTTTTCTTGCCCACCGATTTTTTCGAGGGTATTTTTATCTGACATATTTTTTTTCTGAACACGGAGTTTTCGGATTACACGGAAAAAAACTTTTTTGCTTTTCTCCGTAAACTCCGTGTAATCCGTGTTCAAATTCCTGTTTATTCTGCGTATTTCTCGCGAATCCAATCGTAGCCTTTTTCTTCGAGTACTAAAGCTAATTCTGGGCCCGCCGATTCTACGATGCGCCCATTGAACATGATATGCACAAACTGGGGTTTAATATAATCGAGCAAGCGCTGGTAATGAGTAATCACAACCACACCCAAATCATCACCCGACAACGCATTTACGCCATCAGCCACGATGCGAAGGGCATCAATATCTAAGCCTGAATCTGTTTCGTCCAAAACAGCAATTTTGGGTTTCAAGGTTGCCATTTGCAAAATCTCGGCGCGTTTCTTTTCGCCACCAGAAAAACCATCATTAAGATAGCGACCAGCAAAAGCATGATCCATTTTGAGCATATTCATTCTTTCTTTGAGCAATTTACGGAAAGCCAATATAGAAATCCCCTTATCATCGGGATTATCTGCTCTGCGCCGAGCGTTGAGGGCAGTCCGCAAGAAATTTGCCACAGTCACACCAGGGATGGCAACAGGATATTGAAATGCAAGAAACAATCCCAATCTTGAGCGTTCATCTGTTGCTAACTCGTTAATGTCTCTCCCGTCAAGGAGAATTTCACCCTCTGTCACTTCATAAGCGGGATGCCCCATAATGGCATAAGAGAGTGTAGACTTTCCAGTACCATTAGGTCCCATAATAGCATGAACTTCCCCGCCCTTAATTTCAAGGTTTAACCCCTTCAGTATTTCATTACCATCAATACTGACGTGTAGATTTTTGATTGTTAATATAGACATAATACTCCTGAGTAAAAAAATTGCAAAAGGCAAGCTTTTAAGTTTTCACGCTTTACGCCTCTTACTAGCGAGCGACATTATAGCACGCGAAAAATAAAAAGTCAATAATTATGATATTTATCTAGTATATTGACAAAAAAAAAGATGAGCATTATACTCTCGCTTAGATTATGGCAAAAACACGCGACAAAATTCTGCAAGCACTATTATCTAAACCGCGCTCCTCCATTAACGATTTGGCGGAGACTGTTGGCATTAACCCCATATCTGTACGCCATCATTTGAGCAACTTAGAAGCAAAAGGATTGATTGAATCCGAAGAGGAGCGTCATGGTGTAGGCAGACCACGCCTTCTCTACTCCCTCACAGATGAGGGGACAGAAAAATTCCCCACACGCTATCTGCGCCTCACTTCACGACTGCTAAAACAACTTAAAGAAACACTCCCTAACCCCATGGTCAGAGAGCTTTTCTCACAAGTTGCCCTTAATTTAGCAGAAGAGTACGAAGATCAACTTGAAGGCTTAGGAATAGAAGAGCGTTTAGACCTCATCAAAACTTTGCTAGACGAAGAAGGGTTTAATGTAGAATGGGAAAAAGACAAAGAAGAATATCTCATCCACGAAATTTCCTGCCCTTATCACAAAGTGGGCGAAAGTCACCCTGAAATCTGCTCGATGGATCAAACATTGATTTCACAAATGCTGGCTGTTCCTGTTGATCAAGTACAATGTATTCTAAAGGGCGATGAGCGATGTACTTATGTTGTCGCCCCGCCTAAAAAACACCAAAAGAGAGAAAAACAAAAATGAGCGAAGAAAACGATCTCAACCTTATCACATGGGACATCCACGACACCCATCCCGCCCTAGTAGAGCCACTCCGCGAAGGACTATCCAAAGTCATTGATCCCGAAATTGGAATGAATGTACTACAACTCGGGCTAATTCGAAAAGTAAATATAGAAGAAGGTATCACAAAAGTATCTATGATACTCACCACACCTTTCTGTCCTTACGCCCCCGCCATGATCGAAGCCACTCGCAAAGCTACCCAAGAAGCACTCAACCAACCTGCTACAGTAGACATGGGTACAGCAGCTTGGGATTTTTCGATGATGGAAGACCCCGCGGCCCTAGATTGGGGCATGTATTAATTTTTCAAGGATGGACTAAGCCGCTCCATGCGCGCTTCAAACTTGTTTGCTACCAACAAGCCGATTCCTACCCACAACTTTACCTCATCAAAAAAAAAACGCCCCTTACGAGGAGCGTTTTTTTGATTCTTCAACTTCTTCTTTTATTTCTCTTTCTCAACATCTGGGTTCACCATGTGCATCGGCGTTGGGCGTTCCCCATCGGCAAAGCCTGAGAGCAAAAAGAGAACATTAGTTACATTCCTCCCCACATTGCGCCAGCGGTGCCGTAAACGAGCAGAAAACATCAGGCTATCTCCTGCTTCTAAATTATAATACTTATCTTCAATCTGATACTCTAACTCCCCTCGCAAACAAATTACAAACTCATGCCCCGTATGCACCATAGCGTGAACACCACTATTAGCACCACTTTCTAGGGTTAATATAAAAGGCTCTACATGCCCTATAAAATTCTCGCCACCTAAACCCTCCCACGTGCCACGCTGAAAGGGAACTCGCGTACGTTCGTCTCCCTTAACAAAAACAACCATTTCACTATCTGTTTCTTCACCAAAAAATGAAGTAATGGGCACGCCCATCCCATCAGCGAGCTTATAAAGCGTACTCACCGATGGAGAAGTTTTATCACGCTCAATCATGCTAAGAGCATTTGCAGAAAGCCCACTTTTACGCGCTAAAGCACGAATAGACAAATTCCGCTCCGAGCGCAAAGATCGCAAACGCGACCCTACGTTAACAGACACCGCATCATTTTTATATAATTCTGTCATCTTCACCTCTATAATTTCAAAAACAGCTAACTATACCTTCTATTTGTGACACTATCCTATCATAAGCCACATTATACTGCAACCTTTCGTATTGCGACATTTTTTACCGAAATAGGCATGTGACATTTATGCGTATCTCTTTGTGACAAAACGTACTAGGTCTCTTTAAAGGAAAACGGTAGACTTAGTTCACGTATTCACTAAAGCGAATATATGAACAAGCGAAGGAGTTCTCATGAGCTTAAAAGACGAAATACACCAATTACATGCACAACTTTGTAATGGACTTGCTGATCCGCTCCGTATTTTGATTTTATATTCTCTGGCAGATGGCGCACGGCATGTCAACGAGCTTGCAGAAAAAACCAACGCCCCCCAACCTACCGTATCACGACATTTGAAGATTTTACGCGAGCGCGGCTTAGTTGCTTCGACACGTAGTGGGCAATATGTCCACTATTCACTGGCAGACGAACGCGTGATTGATGCACTGGATTTATTGCGCCTTGTTATGGCAGATAATCTCAAAAAACAAGCGGAGATTGTTGCGCTGGCAGGGTAAAAGCTAAAAGAACCGCTGAATCGGTTACTACGAAGGTGAATTTATAAGAAGATGTTTGAGAAGAGCACTCAAGCCCAAATCAAGGACGTTGCGGTTTTATATCCAACAACAACTAGACACTCGGCTTTTGTTTGAATATAAAACCACATGATATCCATTCACGTAGTAATAAAAAGTATCTCTTTATAAACAAAAAAACCGAGTGTCTAACCACATCATAAAAGGAGTTTTGTATGAAAACATTTCTCATTCTCGGTGCCGGCACGGGCGGTACGATGGTTGCGAATAAAATGATAGATATTCTCGACATGGAAGAGTGGCGTGTCGTTATCGTTGACCGAGACGAAACGCATTATTACCAGCCGGGATTTTTGTTTATCCCCTTTGGGACATATTCACCCGCCGATGTGGTAAAGCCGAAGCGCAATTTTTTGCCCCCACAAGTGGATGTGATTTTTTCAGACATCGAATTGATTGAGCCTGAACAAAGTCGAGTGACTTTGGGCAAGGCGAAAAAGAAAATAAATTATGACTATTTGGTCATCGCGACTGGTAGCCATATCCACCCCGAAGAAACACCAGGATTGGACGATGAAGCCGCGTGGATGAAGAATGTTTTCCCCTATTACACCTTAGATGGGGCGACCAAGTTGGGCAATTTCTTGAAATTTTGGAAAGGCGGGCGGATGGTGTTGAATATCGCTGAAATGCCGATTAAATGCCCCGTTGCGCCGCTAGAATTTCTCTTTTTGGCAGATTGGTTCTTCCACGAGCGTGGCATTCGTGACAAAGTAGATATTACTTTCACTACGCCGCTCTCTGGTGCATTTACAAAACCACGTGCTTCTTCTATTTTGGGTGGGATGCTAGATGATAAAAATATTAATCTAGTGCCAGATTACAATATCATGGAAGTAGATCATGGGAAACAGGTTATCCGTTCTTATGACGAGACAGAAATTGGTTACGATGTGCTCGTAACCATCCCAACCAATATGGGCGCGGAAGTGATTGGCAACTCTGGCATGGGTGATGAACTCAACTTTGTGCCAACCAACAAACACACCTTGCAAACTGACAAATGGGAAAATGTGTGGATTATCGGCGATGCCGGCAATCTTCCCGCTTCTAAGGCTGGCTCTGTGGCGCACTTTATGCTCGATATTTTAATCGAAAATATCCACCGAGATATGGAAGGCTTAGAGCCGCTGCCCAATTTTGATGGTCATGCAAATTGCTATATCGAATCTGGTTTTGAAAAAGGCGTACTGATTGATTTCAATTACGATGTAGAGCCGCTTCCGGGCAAGTTCCCGCTCCCTGGCTTTGGTCCCTTCTCATTGCTCAAAGAATCCTATGCCAATCACTGGGGCAAAATGATGTTCCGTTGGATGTATTGGAATATCTTGCTCAAGGGCGGCGAAATGCCCTTTGAATCACAGATGAGCATGGCTGGAAAATGGAAATAGGAGTATAAGATGACTGCTACTGCTGAAAGCACCATTACCCAAGAGCAATTTTCCTTGCTAATGGAGAAAATGGACCGTATTGAAAGCCACATGGCAAAACAACAACGCCGTCAGCAAGAGATGGAAGAGCTACAACGTGACCTAATTCCCATTGGCAATCACATATTCAAATTGGCAATTGATGAATTGGCAGAAATCGGCTCAGAGTTTCAAGCCGAAGACCTTTTCTTCTTAGTCAAAAGAGTTTTGCGTGATACACATCTGCTCATCAAAGTGCTAGACCAACTCGAAAATGCAATGGAATTAGGTGACGATATGCAGATGCTCGGTAAGCAAATCTTTAATCAGGGCATCCATGAACTAGACAGATTAGAACGCGAAGGCTATTTTTCCTTTGCTCGTGAAGGTTGGCAGATTGTAGAGCGCATCGTAACCGAATTTGACGAAGATGACGTAAAAGCCCTCGCCGATAATGTTGTGGTTATTCTCAAAACTGTCAAAAATATGACCCAGCCAGAGATCATGGCAATTGCCAATCAAAGCATGGATGCGATTCGTGAAGTTCCCGCTGAAGGTGAAGATATATCTACATTCAAGCTAATTAAAGAAATGGGCAACCCGCAAGTAAAACGTGGCATGTCCCGTATGCTCAATTTACTCAAAGTTATGGGCGAAACGCCCGCATAATAAAGACAGGAGAAATAAATTATGACCACACTTGAAAATATCACCCTGAACGACGATGGCTATATGACCGAGCCCGCACAATGGACAGAAGAACTAGCCACCGCCCTCGCAGAAAAAGAAGGCATCACACTCACTGATACACACTGGACAATCATCAATTTCAGTCGAGAACAAGCCGCAGACTCTGGCGCCGCGCCCACTTTGCGCCAAATAACCAAAGGTGCTGGCGTAACCACAAAAGATTTATTCAAACTTTTCCCTAAAGGACCCGCAAAAAAAGTTGCCAAGATTTCAGGACTTGGCAAACCCGAAGGTTGTGTCTAAAAAGACTGTAAGCGTTCAGCCATACTAAAAGCTTTCAACGCAAATGCCGCTACGCTATACGCGAATGAGCGAATGACGCGAATTTTTAATGCTTTTGCTACATTTTTTCCAGAAAGTTTATATGTTTTTGTCATCTTTACACATATAAAAAACAAAAAAGTTTTTAAAATCCGCGAAAATCTGTCTAATCTGTAAAATCCGTGTTCTATTTTGAAACCCCTGAACGCTTACAAAAGACTTAAGCATTTCAAAATTAGACAATAGCGGCGATTGAGTAGAATGACAGTATCACCGTCATTCGTATCGAAATCAAAGCGGCATATAAAAGTAAGCCCGCTCTGGTTTCGATACGCTCCGCTACTCAACCGCCGCTACCATAATGATGTATTTCTAAAGGAGTTTTATAATGTCAGACGAAAAAAACCGACACATTGCCTTTATTTGCTCCAAAGGCGATCTCGATATGGCATACCCCGCCCTCATCATGGGCTGGGCGGCACTTGGTGACGGCATTGATGTCACTATCTTTTTCACCTTCTGGGGGCTTGATTTAGTCACAGAAAAACGAGTAGACAAACTCGAAATTGCCCCAGTCGCCAACACCAGCTTCAAAATGAGCATGATGGGCTTGCCAACAGGCAACTTAGGCATTCCCAACATCATGGGCATCATTCCTGGCATGACCGCATTTGCCACTTGGTTTATGAAAATGAAAATGAAAGCGCTCGGTGTTCCCCCCGTGCGCGAATATATGGAAATGCTCTCAGATGCAGGCGCAAATATGTACGGATGCAAAATGACCGTAGATATGTTCGACATCAAAGACGAAGATTTCCTGCCCTGCATCGACAAGGTTGTCACCGCCTCCGATTTTATGGATATGACGGAGGGCGCGCAAATCGTCTTCATCTAATTTTTGGATGGATGAAGAACCGCATCACGCTTGTTTTAGGCTTGCTTGCCCTTAACCAGCAGATATTTGTCCCCCAACTTAATTGCAATCAAAAACGCCCCTTGCGAGGGGCGTTTTTTTGATTCCAGACCTGTCAGGTCTCTTCTATTTCATAGAAGCTCTTACCTGCTCCGCATCTAAAGTACCCAACGAACGCCACATCTCCTCACCTTCTGCATTAAGAAAGACAAAAGTTGGGGTGAAAGAGCCAAATTCCCTAGCAAAATCTTTGCCAGCTTCTGATTGTATATTTACTTGTAAAACGACCAATTCTCCTGCAAATTCTTCGTGAATCCCATCAACGATGGGCTGTGCCGCGGCACAAGCCGCTCAGAACGGAGATTGTAATTCTAGCAAAACGGGCTGTCCTTGCGCAATTTCTTCACGTAGTGCAGATGCAACGGCTTTGCTCCCCGTTTGAGCACGAGTGGTGAACCAAACTGCGAGCAAAACAACGACAACACCCGTGATAGCGAATAGCTTTTTCTTTTTCACTTCATCTTTGCGAAAGAGAAAAAGAAAGAGAGCAAATAAAAAGGCAACACCCCAAAGGATTGAATAGTGGTTGATTAGTGACATTTCTTCTCCTGTTTAAATATAATGTGCACATATCTTATCAGATATATACTGGGACATGAAAAATTTGCAGGAAAAAAGCATACACCAAAGAGATGTTTATCAAGGAGCACCCAGCCCAAACCACGCGCGTACCCTGTCCCACATCCCCCAAAAAGCATTTAGTTTTTTGTCCCCTAATTTCTGCTTGACAATTTGGACAAGATTGGTAGAATATCGTCTATGTATTCAGTTTCTTTAAACATTCTCTCTAGATATTGCTTGTGTATGGGGCGGGGTTCGTAACCGCGTCTCTTCAAAGCCAGCCAACAGTTGAAAGATAGTGGTCGAATTCCGCATCAAACAGATGTGCTTTCGCACTGTCTTTTTTTATTTCCTGTTGGCTCTTATTTCTTAAAGAGAGAATACGATGAATACACTTACCCTTGAAAAGGTTTTTTTAGATTTGCAGGTCGATAGCCTATCTACCCGCGTGGGGAATACCCCCCTTTTTCCGCTTCGCCGCGTGACCCTAAACTTGCCAGCCGCTGTAAGCATTTACGCGAAAGCCGAGTGGTTTAACCCCGGCGGTTCAATCAAAGACCGTGCCGCGCTAAATATCATCCAAAGTGCAATTGCAAGTGGAGAATTAACCACTGATAAACGCTTACTCGATTCAACATCTGGCAATACCGGCATCGCCTATGCAACCTTTGGTGCGGCAATGGGAATCCCCGTCACGCTCGCCCTCCCCGAAAATGCCAGCAAAGAACGGATAGCCATCTTAAACGCACTCGGCGTAGAGTTGGTTTTAACAGACGCAAAAAAAGGTGCGGAAGGGGCAATGAAAGTCGTGCAAGAGTTGCTCGATAAAAACCCTGAAAGATATTTTTACGCAAACCAATTTGATAACCCCGCAAACTGGATGGCACACTATCACAGCACAGGACCTGAAATTTACGCCCAAACAGCTGGGACAATTACGCATTTTGTAGCTGGTTTGGGAACATCCGGCACGATGATGGGCACTGGTCGCTATCTGCATGAGAAAAATCCGAGAATAAAATTAATAGCGGGGTTACCAACAAGAGCAAATCACGGGCTAGAGGGATTAAAGCACATGGATAGCTCAAGACATCCACTCATCTATGACGCCAATTTACCAGACCGCTATGTTGAAGTTGAAAGCAAAGCGGCACACGAAATGGTGCGACACCTTGCTTGTGAAGAAGGTCTTTTTGTGGGGCTTTCTTCTGGTGCGGCGGCTGTCGCGGCGTTGCGTGTGGCAGAAAGCTTAGACGAGGGCGTTGTTGTGACCATCTTCCCCGATGCGGGATATAAGTACTTAAGCCACGAAACTTTGTGGAAATGAAACAGTATCTAATGCTTAAAATTTCAAACAATTTCCTTAAAAAAATTTATGCACTTGGAGAAAACTGCTACCCCGAAGAGGGCGTAGGGTTTCTCTTTGGCTTGGAGAATAAAGAAATACGCGAAGTTAAGGTTATTTACCCCGTCCGAAATGCCCGCGAAAAAGAAGCCCGCCATAATCGCTACGATGTCGCCCCGCAAGATATAATCAAAGCCGATGAAGCCGCAGAGGAAATGGGCCTGAGCATCATTGGCGTTTTCCACTCACATCCTGACCACCCAGATGAACCCTCTGAATTCGACTTGAAATGGGCAAATACCTTCTTCTCTTATATCATCACCAGCGTAAATGATGGCAAAGCTGACGCATCCCGTTCGTGGCGATTGCAGAAAGACCATAGTGGATTTACAGAAGAAGAGATTATAGACAAAGAAGATTAATCAAAGCAAGAGACCAGAATAATATTCTGAGTAATTTTCGCCACCATTTTCAACAGATAAAAAGAACCAAGCTACACCATTTTTTGTGGAATCTCTAATCGCATCGGCATCACCCAGGGGGCAGATGTTTTTCACCTTTCTTTTTTTATATTTCGTTGTCTTTTAGGGCAACAGAACAGACATTATCACAACCTTGGAATAAAACCAAAGTATTACGATAACTGTCAGTATTTGAAGATTAAAATCTTTAGCTATTCTTCGACTTAGTGTCTGAATAATCCCCCCCTTTTTTTCAAAAAAAATTCGTAACATAGAATTGTTAGAAGCGAAGTGTGTCACACAGCTATTGTGACACACTTGGTCGCATTATGACATAGCACATCCCCGAATGTGACAATTTGCACTAATTAGAACTTTCTCATAATGTTATTATTTTGGCTGATTGAACTATATGTAAATATCCGAATATGCTTATGAACTCAAAACATCCCCTCCTCCAAGAAGTGACCGAACTCCATGCTGGTATTTGCAATGGATTAGCAGACCCAACGCGTATTCTTATGCTTTACGCATTGGTTGATTCGCCTCGTAATGTCAACGACCTGACAAAGACTCTAAACCTCCCACAGCCGACTACATCACGTCACCTAAAAATATTGCGCCAGCAAGGCTTAGTGATTGGAGAACGAGATGGGCTTTATATCTATTATCGCCTCGCAGATGAACGCATTATTGAAGCACTCGACCTGCTTCGTACAATTTTGAACGACCGACTTACCTATAGAGCTAGTTTGGTGCAAAGTCAGTAGATTAGGACTTAGGAAGAAGTAAATTATTCATTGACGAGGTGAAATTTGAGTGAAGTATGCTTCAGATGTATAAGTTATTTAATTCTTATTCATTAGTAAATCAGAAATCAGTAGAACACAGGAAAAACTATGCAAAAATCAAAAAGAGTTTGGATCATCGGCTTAATTACCACTATTGCCATTATTCTCATCCCAACCATTTATTTTCTTCCTAGGGCAGAAAAAAGGTCAGATGACCCTTGGCAAAATCTCCCTCTGCATCCCATTCATACAGACCATACGCATATTCTCGAAGAACGCGGTCCCTTTGAAACAGGACAAGATGTGACCAATGCCTGTCTTGAGTGCCATGAAAATTCTGCATCTGAGATGATGGCAACTGCCCACTGGACCTGGGAAAGCGAACCCTACGAAATCGAGGGACACGATGAACCCGTTACCATTGGCAAGAAAAACCAAATCAATAATTTTTGTATTGGCATTCAAGGCAATTGGTCAGGATGCACCTCCTGCCATGCTGGTTATGGCTGGGACAGCGCAGACTTCGACTTCACTGTCGAAGAAAATGTAGACTGCCTCGCTTGCCACGATACCACGGGCACTTATATAAAAAGCACCGCTGGGAACCCTGCCGAAGGCGTAGATTTGATGGATGTTGCCAAAAATGTTGGTATTCCTGGGCGTGAAAATTGTGGGGGTTGCCACTTCAAAGGCGGCGGCGGCAATGCTGTCAAACACGGTGATTTAGACGAAACGCTCTATTACCCTCCCGATCGTGTTGATGTTCACATGGGAGAACATGATTTTCTCTGCACCGATTGTCACCGCACCGAAGCACATTTGGTATCTGGGCGTTCGATTTCTGTAAGCTTAGACAGCAAAAACCAAATTGCTTGCACCGATTGTCACAGCGAAGAATTACATAAAGATGAACGCATTAACGTTCACCTCGATTCCGTTGCCTGCCAAACTTGCCACATCCCTGAAGCCGCAACACGCGATGCAACAAAAATGTTTTGGGATTGGTCAACTGCAGGTAACGACGACATCGTAGAAAGCACACACGAATATCTCAAAATCAAAGGGAGCTTTGTCTACGAAGATGACTTTGTCCCCGAATACCATTGGTATAACGGAGACGCCGAACGCTATATTCTTGGCGATGAAATGGACCCCAACAGCGTAACCGCTATCAATATGCCTTTAGGTGATATTACCGATGAAACAGCAAGAATCTTCCCCTTCAAGGTGCATCGAGGTAAACAACCCTACGACACGGTGAATAACTACTTCCTTCAACCCAAAACCGTTGGCGAAGGTGGTTTTTGGACAGAATTTGACTGGGACCAAGCCCTCCGCTTAGGCTCTGAAATTGTAGGTATGGACTATAGCGGTGAGTATGATTTCGCTGAGACAGAAATGTATTGGCCCACAACCCATATGGTTGAACCTGCCGATCAAGCCCTCACTTGCGGCTATTGCCACGGTGAAGACGGGCGCATGGATTGGGAAGCCCTCGGCTATTACGGAGACCCTATTGATTGGGGTGGACGTTTCAGCGCAAAGAGATAAAAGATATTTACCATGAAGAACACAAAGGAACACAAAGAAAAAATAAAAGATAGTGGCGATTGAGTAGAATGACAGCACTATCGTCATTCATATCGAAATCAAAGCGGCGTATGCAAAACAGCCCGCTCTGGTTTCGATACGGCGCAGTGCATCGCCTACTCAACCGCCGCTACAAGAAAAAGCCCCTCACCACTCATCCGCTCATTAACGGCACTCAAGCTAAAAATACGTATGCTGAGCCTGTCGAAGTACACAGACATTCCGCTCCATCCAGTAAAAAAGAGAAAGAATAAGGAAAACAGATGATGCCATCCAAGAAAAAATCTACACAATCCCGCTGGCGAATATCAGGTATTTTGCTCGCCGCTACATTCCTCGTTATCGGCATTGCAATAACAGGGACAAATGCCCTTGCTGAAGGCGATCCTCCTCCCGAAGAAGAAAAATTACCCTCAAGCTCGGTGTTCCACCCCTCCTTTCCCTTGCTCGATGAAAATGGAGACAATGTTTTAGATTCAGGCAATGCTATTTCAACCATGGAAACTTGTGGTGCCTGCCACGATGCAGAGTTTATCGAAAAACACAGCTACCATGCCAAAGCGGGTTTAGACAGCATGATGCCGGCGGGCGAAACACCCACCGAACGCGCATGGGACACTAGCCCAGGTTTTTTTGGCACTTGGAACCCAATTGCCTACCGTTATCTTTCCCCCGCAGGGGATGAAAATGTAGATCTGACCACACCCGAATGGCTTCAAGTTCTTGGTAGCAGACACCCAGGTGGTGGACCCGCAGTATATAGCCAAAGTGGTGTGAAACTCACCGAGCTAGACTATGCGAAAGACTCTTTCGAAACAAATATCGTTGACCCCGAAACGGGCGAACTCGTAAAATGGGATTGGGAAGAATCTGGCGTAGTAGAAATGAACTGCTTCCTCTGCCACACGCCCAACCCAAATAATGAAGCGCGCGTAGAAGCCCTGCACGAAGGCAATTTTGGCTGGGCAAATACCGCTACATTGCTCGGAGGCGGCATAGTCAGCGAAGCGGGTGGCGAATTCACCTATAACGCAGAATCCTTTAATGAAAACAATGAGCTAAACGCAGAATTTGTAACCCTAAGAGACCCTCAAGACAGCAACTGCGGTTTATGTCATGGACTCGTTCACGACAACGTAGAAGACCCGCTCGTGATGGACGGTTGTACCCCCGAACGCTGGACAACAATTACAACAGGGCAAATTATCTCTTCACAACGTCTCTCCGACTCAGGCATGAACTTAGAAGACAAAGACACACTCTCCCGTACATGGGATGCACACGCAGAACGCCAGCTCGAATGTACCGACTGTCACTACGCCCTCAACAATCCCCTCTATTACGAAGAAGGCAGTAACACCCGCCCCGAACACCTTCTTTTTGACCCCCGCCGCCTCGAAGTTGGCGAATATCTTGAAAAACCCCTCCACCAATTTGCCCGCGGCGAAAGCGCACAAAGCATGGTCTCCCCTAACGTCAAAGACACCATGCGCCGCTGTGCCGATTGCCATAGCGCAGAAAAATCACACGATTGGCTTCCTTATGCCGACCGTCACATGAGTGCCCTCAGTTGCGAATCTTGCCATATCCCCAAACTTTACTCCTCCGCAAATCAGCAACACGATTGGACAGTAATAGACCTCAATGGCAACGCCACAACCGAATGCCGCGGTGCAGAAGGCGAGCCAGGCGTAAACACTTTACTCACCGGTTATGAACCCGTTCTTTTGCCTCGTGAAAATGCAGATGGGACAACACGCCTCTACCCGCACAACCTAATTACAACATGGTTCTGGGTTTATGGTACAGATGAAAGACCCGTCCCTCAACGTGACCTTGAACTTGCTTACCTCCAAAATGCAGAGTACGCACCCGAAGTTTTGGATGCCTTCGACACCAACTCAGATGGCATACTAGATGACAGCGAACTTTTGCTCGACACAGAATCCAAAAAGACCCTCATCGCAGACCGCCTCAGCGCACTTGGCTTAGAAAACCCCCGCATTATGGGTGAAATTCAACCTTACAGCATCCACCACGATGTTGCCACCGAAGAATGGGCAACCAATGATTGCCAAGCCTGCCACAGCGAAAACAGCCTCATCACACAAGAGATTCAACTCTCTGGCTATACCCCTGTTGGCGCAGAAGCAGAATTCGTCTCAGGAAGCAATGTTAACTTCAACGGAGAACTTTACGAAACAGAAGAAGGCGCACTATTCTACAAGCCCACTACAGATACCAAAAACCTCTATATTCTCGGCGCAGACAGCGTAAAATGGGTTGATACAGTAGGCATTTTACTCTTCGCATTGGTTGTTTTAGGCGTACTCGGACATGGTGGCTTGCGAATTTATGCCGCCTACAAAAATCCAACCCACGAAGCAAAAACTGAAAAAGTTTATATGTACACAGTTTACGAACGCTTCTGGCACTGGCTCCAAACTGCCGCCATCATCATCCTTCTCTTTACAGGCTTGGTTATCCACAACCCAGATGATTATATGCTCCTCAGATTTAGCGGTGTGGTCATTGTTCATAATGTTGTAGCAGTTATCCTTGCACTCAATGCGCTATTCTCCCTCTTCTATCATCTAGCAAGTGGTGAGATTAAGCAATATCTCCCTGCGCCAAAGGGCTTCTTCACACAAATCGTTACACAAGGCGACTACTATCTACGCGGCATCTTCAAAGGCGAAGATCACCCCGTAGAGAAAAACATCGAGAATAAGCTCAACCCGCTTCAACAAATCACCTACTTAGCGATTCTAAACGTCTTACTTCCCTTGCAAGGCATCACAGGCATCCTAATTTGGGGCGCAGAACGCTGGGGTCCCCTTGCCGATTTAGTCGGCGGTCTGCCCTTCCTAGCCCCCCTCCACACCCTAATTGCGTGGATATTTGGCTCCTTCATTGTATTGCACGTTTACCTCACCACCACAGGTCACACCCCGCTGGCTGGAATCGAATCAATGATTACCGGTTGGGATGAAGTAGAAGTTCACGAACATAGTGAAGAGTAACTATATATAAACCTGACAGGTCTTCAAGACCTGTCAGGTTTCAAGTCTAGACAAAGGAATAAATCCTATGACAACAGAAATAGAAATCCCAAAAGAACCCCAGAAAAAGGACGGTTTTTTCAAACGCCTTTTTAATCGCCCTACAAAGCCCTATTGGAACGCCTATGTAGGTGGCACAATTCTTGGAATCGTCCTCTTCACCTCCTTCTTCCTCACCGGAAGCGGGCTAGGCGCATCGGGTGGGCTCAGCAGAATAGTCGCCTTTATAGAAGATATAGTCGTCCCTGGGCATGTAGATCGTGTCCCCTACCTCATTAAAGTTGCAGGTGGAGAACTCAACGCACTTGATAACTGGATTGTCTACGTCAGTCTCGGCGCAATTCTCGGTGGCTTCATCTCCGGCATTGTCAATGGACGCGTCAAACTCGAAACCAACCGTGGTCCCCAAATCACCGACAAACAACGCTGGGCTTTCGCCTTCATCGGCGGCTTACTTTTCACTTACGGCGCACGCCTTGCTCGTGGATGCACATCTGGTCAAGCCCTCTCTGGTGGCGCAACCCTCTCAGCAGGCAGTTGGGCTGTAATGATGGCAATCTTTGGCGGCGCATATCTCTTCGCCTACACCTTCCGCAAACTCTGGAATTAGGAGTAAAAAATGCCTCTCTTCCCCCTCACCCTAGACGCTATCTTTTTAAAAGTAGGCGTGTACGCCATATTTCTAATCATTGGCACCGCCTTTGGTTACGTCCTTGAAAGCTCTGGTTTTAACAAATCTACCATCCTAGCCAAACAATTCTACTTCAAAGACCTAACCGTATTCAAAGTCTTCTTTACCGCCATTGTGGTTGGCATGCTCATGCTCTTTACAGCCACCGCATTTGGCATATTAGACTATAACCTCATCTGGGTTAACCCCACGTATCTTTGGTCTGGGCTGGTTGGCGGACTTGTGATGGGCGTGGGATTCATCATCGGCGGATTCTGTCCCGGAACATCCCTCACAGCCCTAGCCACCCTCAAAGTGGATGGTATCTTCTTCGTCGTTGGCGGTCTTGTCGGTATCTTCGCCTTTAGCGAAACCATAGATAAAGCCGCCCACTTCTTCAACGGCAGTTATTTCGGACGCTTAACCCTCATGGAACTCTTCGGACTTCCCACTGGCGTTGTCATTCTACTTGTTACCCTCATGGCAATCTTCATGTTCTGGGGTGGCGAAAAACTCGAAGAAATTTACGGCAATAAAGACATATCCAAAGCCCCTAAAGGTCGCTATATTGGCGCAGGCGTAGCAGTAGTTGTCGCCATAGCCTTAATCTTCATCGGTCAACCCACCATCGCCGATCGCTGGGCATGGATAGAAGAAGAAAAACAAGCCCAACTAGACAACAGAGAAATTCAAATCGTGCCCGAAGAACTACTCCACACCATGCACGATAGTAAACTCAACCTTGTCATGCTTGATGTCCGTGATGAAAAAGACTATAACCTCTTCCATATCACCGATTCCGACCACGTTCTCCCCGAAGAAATTCCTACGCTCATAGATCAATTCATAGCCCTCCCTGCCAATAGCCTTTTCGTCATCATGTCAAACGATGAAACCAGAGCCACAGAAGTATGGAAATATATGGTCGCCGAAAGCGTCCCCAATGTATATATCCTCGAAGGTGGCATAAACAATTGGGTAGATACCTACGCCACCCCCTACGAAAACGAATACTGTGCAGGTGAAAAAGAAGACCGAGCAGATGACGAATTCAAATATATTCTCACCTCTGCTCTTGGCGACCACTGCCCCGCCGCCTACCCACACCTCGAAGAACACGAACACGTAGAATATATACCAAAAATAAAAATGAAACTTAAGCGTGCCCCCTCTGCTGGTGGATGTGGATAAACTTTCTCAAAAAAACAAAAAAAAACGGATTGCAATTGCAATCCGTTTTTTATTGGATATGGAAGAGCGCACCGCTCTCGTTTTTCACTTGCCTAGCATTGGTCAACATCTGCCGAACCTAAGCATTTTTCACAACAACTCAAAATGTGCTACGCCTATCTCATCCTATGAATGAATTCATAGGCTAATACGGGAAATCCGTATAAACGGACTTGGTATTTCAGCATGGGATTTCAATCCCACACCTGTAGGCTTTTGAGCAACTACTTCCTAAACCTTAGAACGCTGGCTTCGAGCCTCATCAGGATAATGCGCCTTTGACGCACTCCAAAAACGAATTCCATAACGCTCTACTGCCTGAGCCTTGCCACTAGCCTCTAATTTTTCTAATGTCTCTTTAGTCTTTCCTGGAAATTGGCTCTCCAATGTAGCTTCAAGCTCTTCTTGGCTCATCGGGTGACGAGTAATAATGCCAACAATTGCCTCAACCACACTTTCATAACCGCTAATATCAAAACTCCCCTCAATTGGATGGACTACCTTAGCAATCTTACCCAATATCGCTCTAGCACGGAGCAAGCCTTCTTCCCCAGATGGTCTTACCCAAGTTTCAGCAGGTGGGCGCGTTGGCAAAATAATATGAATCTCATCTGGTTTAATAGCTTCTAACTTAGACGCAATCTCTTCTAAATCAGATACCGAATCATTAATTTGATCCATGAGCATAACTTCGACCCATAGCTTTCCCCGATACGCCTGCCGAAACGCGATCAACCCTTCCACCTGTCTCTCAAAAGTAAATTTGGGAAGAGGGCGATTGATACGCCGATAACTATCGGCATTACCCGCATCCAAAGAGGGCAAAACCGCATCCGCTTGCATCAACGAATCTCGAACTTCTGGAAGAAAAAGCAACGTGCCATTGGTAATTACCGCGATTGGCAAATCAGAAAAAGCCTTTATCTCTTGAATTAACCAACCAATTCCACTATGCAAAGTTGGTTCACCAGAGCCAACAAAAGTAATCCAATCAATCGAATCTTTTTTAGCAGAAGCCAGTGTCTCTTTCACCTCTGCCAAAATATCTTCTTGGGGAATATACTCTCGCCGCTCGCCGATCATGGGTTTAGAGCGACCCAATTGGCAATATACACAATTCCAGTTACAAGTTTTATGGGGGATAGTATCAATGCCCAAAGATTGTCCCAATCTCCTTGACGGAACCGGACCAAAAACATATTTCATTTTTACCCTCCGCACCTTTGAAGCAATATACAGAACACCTTTGCTTAGGAAAGAAAATTATATAACTCATACATTTGAAGCATATCTTACTCAAATTTGGGGATTCAAATGTATAAGTTATTTCTTCCTAAGCCCTTATTCTCAAGGTGTCCTATATATTTAAAATATTTCTTTCCTAATAGTGATCTTCAAATAAGTGATAGCCTAGAGTCCGCAATCTCCCGATTTCAGGTTTTTAGCAAAAAACCAAAATCAGTAGACTCCAAACTCCCTTTCTACGAAAAAGCTTATCAGCTACTTTAGAACTACCATTTTTTTTCACCTTTAGTGCTCATCTTCGTGCCCATGCTCAACACTTTCAACACAAGGCGCGGCTTCACTCAACTCACCACCAAAATAACCTTTGAGAGCAGAGCGAACAGTGCCATCAGCACCCGTAGAGGCTTCAATATCTAATTCTTTGAAGAACTGAATAGCGCGCCCACCCATGCCGCCGCTTAACATCACATCTACTTTTTGCTCTTTGATAAAGCCAGGCACTTCACCGACTTCATGCCCAGAGAAGAAGGGATTCTCTATAACTTCAATTGTCTGAATTTCTGTTCCTTCAACATCTACAATGGCAAAAAATGGACAACGCCCAAAATGATGGGCTACGGTGCTATCTAAATCGTTCTTTTTTTCTACTGAAATTGCAATACGCATAGCTTAATTCTCCTGATTGGTTGAATAATCTGTAGCGCAAGATTTATCTTGCGTTATAAATGATGAATTGCCGAGACGCACTTGTTTTAGGCTTGAATGCTGAATCCGAGCTTCTGTGTGGCGAGAAACACGTTTACGCCACCGCACCAAGCTGACCGAAAGCACACAAGTTGAGGTCACGCGCGGTGCGGCAACACATCCTAAAATCCTATTTATTAATTAAGAATGTTAATTCTTCCGCACCCACATAGCCATCTACAGTGATTTCTTGAGATTTTACCCCAGAAACTTCCGCTACCGCTTGCTTGATTTGTTGGGCAAGCGAGACGGCGATAGGGCAAACGGGCGAAGAGGGGCGAAAGGTATATTTTACCAGTCCATCTTCTTCGATTTCAAGGTTTTCGACAAGCCGCATTCGGACAACGTCCGCGTAGGTTTCGGGATCGATGACTAGGCGCAAACGTGAAATGATTGCTTCTTCTAAATTTTTATCACTCATGAGACACCATCCAGTTGCATTTCTTTGACAACTTTATCCCAAATTTTTACTATAGCTTGGCTAGAGGGCGAATTAGGAAGAAAATCTGTGACGGGTTGCCCTTGCACCATTGCTTCTGTAACAGAAACATCGAAGGGAATTTCGCCAATCATTTGAATATCTTGCGCACGACAAAATTCTTTGATTTCTGCCGCTCCTTTCGGATATACATCGGCTTTATTGATGCAAACTAGGGCAGGAACATCAAAATGTGAGGTGGTTTCTAGCACGCGGTGCATATCGTGCACGCCTGCCGCGGTTGGCTCGGCTACGATTAGAGCTAAATCTGCACCCGATGTGGCGGAGATAACGGGGCAACCGATACCGGGGGGACCATCTACCAGAACAAGGTCGTAATCTTCATCTAGGGCTAAGAGCCGCGCCTGTTGTTTGACAAGCGTAACCAGCTTGCCCGAATTTTCATGTGCGGGTCGAAGTGCGGCGTGGAATAAAGTGCCATAGCGACTATCGGAGCGAAACCATTTGCCCGCGTTTTGCTCGTGCATAGTGATTGCATCTACAGGGCATTGATAAACACAGGCGGCGCAACCATCACAAGCGATTGGGTCAACAAGAAAAACTGCACCATCTTCGTGAACAGCGTCAAAGCGACAAACTTCTTCACAAATACCACAGCCCGTGCAGGTATCTGCATCAATTAGGGCAATTTGACCGCCCCAGAATTCTTCTTCTTCAGTATTTTTAGGTGCAAGGACTAGCTCTAGGTTAGAGGCATCTACATCTGCATCTGCGAAGACAACTTTTGAAGCTAAATCACCCAAAGATGATAAGTGAGCAAACGCGGAGGTGACGCTGGTTTTACCTGTGCCGCCTTTTCCGCTGAGAATGACTAATTGTTTCATCTTGCCTCCCCCGCTAATTCCTGAATTTCTGTATATAAATTTAGGAATTCTTTTTTATATTTCGGGCGAACTTCTAGTAAAGACTTCCCCTGTGCAATCGCCTCACCAATCTCGCGCTCTAGTGGAATACGCATTAGCACGGGAATATCATTTTCTTCGCAATAGGCACCAACTTTTTTGTCGCCTACCCCATCTCGATTAATAATGACCCCGGCAGGGACGTTTATCTCTTTCGTTAGTTGATAGGCTTGCCCTAAATCGTGTAAGCCAAAGGGAGTTGGCTCTGTGACTAAGATAATGAAATCAGACCCGCGCAGAGATTCTACAACTGGGCAAGATGCACCCGGAGGAGAATCTACAATAACGACCTCTGCAGAGATACGTTCATCCCAATTTTTGAGCTTGGTAATCACAGGCACAGCCATTGGCTCGCCAACGTTCAACAAACCGTGTGCAAAATTAATGCCTTCTGGCGTAAGCCCACCTTTTAATGCGCCTAAAACTTGGGGGACTTCTGTAATCGCATCTTCTGGGCAAACGAGGGTACAACTCCCACAACCATGACACATTTCGGGGAAGACAAGGGTTTTCCCGCCTAAAACGACAATGGCATGGAATTGGCAAACTTCTGCACAACGTCCGCACCCGGTACATAAATCATCATCAACTTCGGGAATTAGCATCTCAACATCTTTTTTTTCTGTGAAATCAGGTTTCAAAAAAATATGTGCGTTAGGTGCTTCAACATCACAATCTAGAAAAGATATGTTTTCTTCTCTTTCAGAGAGAGTTTGGGCGAGGGCGGTAGCGATGGTTGTCTTTCCTGTGCCGCCCTTGCCGCTGGCAATTGCTATGATCATAGTTTTATATTGCGTATTGCGTATTACGTAATTTTTTTACGCAATACGCAACACGAATTTAGGTTGAATTATTTACTTGAAACTATTCTTAATGGTGCATCTCTTTGCCAGTCGCTGAATCAACTTCTTCCAGCTCTTCGGCTAAAAATTTCTCTAATAACACTTCTGGCGTTCCCTCTTTGGCGGCAAAGGCTCTAATGCCAGCGGCTTCAAGTGTTGTATAAGCATTAGGACCATAACGCCCTGTAATTGTTGCTTCTACGCCATTTTCGGCAAGAAACTGAACAGCTTGGGGTCCGGCACCACCACTTGCACTTTTAGCAGGATTTGGCTTGGTTTCCCAAACACCTGTTTCTGAATCTACGAAAACAAAGAAATCACAACGCCCAAAACGAGTGCTGAATTCTGTGTCTTTTTTTCCATCATGTGAAGAAATTGCTATTTTCATAATTTGTCCTTTTGTGATTAGGGAGCAGATGATCAGGAATCAGGGATACCGAACTCCCAATCTCTGCTCCGCAGTTTTTATTTTTCTGACTTATCAAGTTTTGCAAGAATATTTTCTAAGGTACCTAAAATCGCGTCCAAACTACTCGCTCCGCTTTCTTGCGAAGAAAAGTTAGCTCCTCTGCCCCAGCCTCGTCCTCCAGTAGAGCGAAACCCTCCACGCCCTTGACCGCGACCAAATCCGCGTCCAAAGCCACGGGCATTCTCAGTATTATTTCCTGAGCATCTGCCCATTTTCTGACCAGTCATCGCCCCTTCCCCTCTTGGACCTGTTCTATCTGTATTTGGCATTTTATGCCTCCTTTTTATATTTTTTCGTAAACATTTAATAATTGATTGATCTCATCTCGCGCTCGGCGCAAATCTGTTGCCCATTCTTCTAGGTGCGTCGTACCTTCGGGCAAAATCTGATAAACACGCCGTCTGGGACCTTGGCTTTCATCGCCCCAAGAGGAGGAGACCCAGCCCGCAGATTCCATATCTCGCAAGGCTCTATAGACCAAACTTGGGTCTACGGCTTCTTTGTCGAAGCCAAATTTTTCCAGTTCATCTAACATGCTGTAGCCATGCCCCTCACCCTGTGAAAGCGTCACTAATAAACAAGGACGTAAAAACCCCCGCACGCCACGCCGCTGAGCCCTTCGTCCACGCCCCCTGCCAGCTCCGCGCCCTCTGCCGCTTCCACGACCTTGATTTTGACCTCTTCCTACCATAAACCACCTCCTCCAATCTCAATATATATACTATACATCTCTACTGACACTTTGTCAATAGATGTTTTTGAAATATGAGATATTGGGATAAAGTGCCGCGGCATGCGTATCTCAAATTTGGGATTTTGCCTCAAACTCCTGTGCGGCGTGAAGTTTTTTCTGCTCACGCCAAAAACCCGATCACGATTTAGCACCCCAGCCCAAAACAAGTATGTTGCGGTCGTGCATCCCCTTTCCGCCATCGTTAAAAAGAGTTATATCCCACAAATTTAACAAAAAGAACAAAAAGAACAAAAAGAACAAAAAGAACAAAAAGAACAAATAATAAAAGTGGCGAATTGCCACCAACCACTTTCAAGGACATAAATCACGACAAATATGATATATGTCACCTAAAGTAGTGTATAATCTCACAGAAGTTTTTATCCTATATCTCCCTGTCATTTATAAAGTAAAGATCAGCTTGCCCAAACAGTGTTCTCTAAAGAAAATTGGATACTATCTGCTCATCTTTGCGCAAATCAAAAGATAATGAGGAAAATGTTCATGAAAAAAAGAAAAATGATGGTCGGCTTAATAACCCTTGGCATCTTGGCTATTTCTATGGCTTTTATGAGCAATGCCCAAGCCGCGTCTGGTTCTTTTAGCGAATTATTGCAAAGCGGTGACGACCCCGAAGTGCAAAACTCTACCGCTGACCATTCAAAATTTGAAATACTCCAGCAAGATTTTGCAACTGGACCTGAGGTGACTGCGGCATGCTTAACTTGTCACACCGAAGCGGCAAAGCAAGTGATGGAAACGCCGCATTGGACATGGGAATTTACAGATCCTCAAACAGGCGAAACGCTGGGTAAAAAGCATGTCATTAATAATTTTTGCCAATCTATAGAGTCTAATGAGCCACGTTGTACCTCTTGCCATGTAGGTTATGGTTGGGAAGATAAAGACTTCGATTTTAATATTGAAGAAAATGTAGACTGTCTTGTTTGCCACGACACCACAGGGACGTATAAGAAACTCCCCACTGGTGCAGGGCATCCCGTTTATGACGAAGCCAAAGAATTCCCCAGCGGAAGCGGCAATATGTGGGAACCCGTTGACCTAAGCCTAGTTGCCCAAAATGTAGGCGAAACCAGCAGAGAAACTTGTGGAGCTTGCCATTTTGATGGCGGAGGCGGCAACGGCGTAAAACACGGCGACCTAGATCAATCGCTGATCACGCCCGATCACGGATTAGACGTTCACATGGACGCAGAAGGCTTAAATTTTACCTGTGCCACCTGCCACGCACCGCAAGCACATGCCATTCCCGGCAGTCGTTATCAGGTAGAAGCAAAAGATGAGGATGGAATTGCACCTCCCGGTCACGGAAATAACGCATTAACCTGTGAAGATTGTCATGGTTTAGCCCCACACCCACCAGAAAACGAAATGTCGGCAGAGCTTAATAAACATGTAGAAAAAATTGCTTGCCAAACTTGCCACATTCCCACTTTTGCTCGGGGTGGTTATCCAACCAAAACTTGGTGGGATTGGTCAACTGCCGGAAAAATGGATGAAGACGGGAATCCTATTAACATCGAAGATGAAAATGGCTTACATATTTATCTTGCAGAGAAAGGTGATTTTATCTGGGAAGAAAATGTACAACCCGAATACGCTTGGTTTAATGGCAATATAGACTATCAAAACATGAAGCCATTTGAAGAAGGGACAGAAATCTTACAAGTCAACCAAATTTATGGCTCGGCAGATGACCCCAACAGCCGAATTTGGCCCTTCAAAATTATGCGTGGCAAGCAACCCTACGACTCTGTAAACAACACCCTCGTCACCCCGCACGTCTACGGAAAAGACGATACTGCCTATTGGGAAAATTACGACTGGCAAAAATCCATCACAGCCGGTATGGAATACTCAGACCATGAGTACAGCGGAGAATACGACTTCATCGAAACCGAAATGTATTGGCCCATCGCTCACATGGTAGCCCCTGCCGAAGATGCGTTCCATTGCGATTCCTGCCACAGACGAAATCAAGGTGTTTTGGTAGGCGTAGATGGTATTTATATCCCCGGCATTACCGCAACCCCGCTCATAGATAAAATAAGCATAACCATAATTCTCCTCACACTAGGCGGCGTAATTATTCATGGCTTGGCGCGTTATATCAGTAGCAAAATGAGAAGCCAAAAGGAAGGTATCTAAAATGACGAAACAGAAGATAAAAATCTACTCAACATTCATTCGTTTTTGGCATTGGACGCAAGTTTTTCTTCTTGCCACACTCGCATTCACTGGCTTTGCAGTGCATGGTACACACCACCTAATCCATTTTGACACAGCAGTAAAAGTTCATAACATCGCCGGGATAGCACTCGGCTTACTAGCTTTTGCCATGTTCTTTTACTACTTCACCACAGGCGAATGGAAACAATACAAATTCGACAAAATGGACATTTTCTCCCAAGTCAAATACTATACTTCAGGCATTCTAAAGGGCGAACCTCATCCCCACCAAAAAACCGAGATTTCAAGATTGAACCCTCTCCAAAAAATTACTTACCTAAACTTCAAGGTACTTATCCTCCCGATTATGGGCATCACAGGGACAATGTACCTCTACGAAGAATACTTTTATCATCTCAACCTCCCCCTCTTCATACTCAAAAATGTTGCCGTAATCCACACAATTGGTGCCTATATTTTAGTCGCCTTTGTCATTGTCCACGTCTACATGACAACCACTGGGCATACAGTCACCAGCCACATCAAAACAATGCTCACAGGCTGGGAAGAAGTAGAAAAACACGAATAAAGAAGAAAGTTCCCCCCCCTCTCACGAAAAAGCGGATTGTCATAACAATCCGCTTTTTTATTAGATATAGAACACCGCGCGCGTTTTTAACTTGCGTGGCGTTCCTCAACATTATTGCAAACGTAAACATCGTGCTCATCCATCACCCAACCATCTTGCAATACCGTTTATAATAGACCTCTTGCATAAGTGCTCTAGCCGCCGTCCTCGGCGGCGTGTTTTAGAGAAGCCTGCGCCGAGGACGGC
>JADGEO010000015.1 GCA_016744335.1 Anaerolineales bacterium | reverse complement strand
CTTGACTTTTTAAGGTGCTTTTCAAACACTGTCGAAGAAACACTTGACCTATTTTACAGAAAAATATTTGCACAATCGTTAAAAGTGTTGGATATGCTTGAAAGTATGTGTACTGAAAGGGAAGTTCGTGTCATTGCTACAGCACGCAGTGAAGCTGACCAATGGAAAGCTTTGAATTATGATGAAAAAGATAGACTTTGGAAACGCTTTGAGCGAGTGGAACTTACTGAGCCTAAAGATAGTGTTATCGTAAAATTATTAAAAGATACTACCCAAACCGCTAAAATTGAAGGCAAAGCCGAAGAATTTGAAGCGATATCTCGTAAAAGCGATGGCACCTATAGAAATATATTGCTCAATTTACGTCGCTGGAAAGCAGAAAATAAAAATGTAGATATTAACGACTTTACAGATACGCTAAATGGTTCTTGGAATGATGTTTATGAGCGTGCTGTCGACAAGTTTCCCTTATCAAAAGATATATACCAAGCGATATATTTATTGAAATGGTATCAACTTCCTCTCTATCCTTCCTTTATAAAATCGTTGACTCGCAAAATAGCATATAAAAATATTTTTTCTCAGACACTGCATAGAAATCAAATAAGAAAATCACTCAATTATTTAGTGCATTATGAAAATATTCTACAACCAAGAGATGGTCAATTAGATGCTTGCCCAAGCACAGACGAACTCTCACCTAATAAATATCTTAAGCAGATTTTGGATATACTTATCTTGCCTGGACTTGCTTACACAAGCGAAATCGAAACTCCGTTATTCCGAATACTTGAACAATTATTTTCTTCTGTGGACAAAAAGGGATCCGTTTGGAAAAACAGACTTTCGATTTATGGGCTTATAACATTTTCTTTACATTTCCCCATTGAAGTAATTGCAATTCTTTTTTTCAGCAGAGGGCACGACAAAAGGGCTATAAATTTGCTCAGCAAAAAGGGGACGCAAAACAGTATTTCTATCGGGGTTTTAAGTGGTTTGTATTCAAGCGCAGGAAAAAAAGAAAAGGCTATTTCTGTACTCAAGGAAGCAACATCAACAATACACCACGATTCTGATATGCTCCATGTTGAATTAGGCAATTTATTAGGTAATTTGAATCGCCCCGAAGAAGCAGAAACTTCCTATAGAAAAGCCATCGAGATAAATCCTGAATATGCGAACGCTTACTACAATTTGGGCATACTTTTAGATGAGAAATTGAATCGCCCCGAAGAAGCAGAAACTTCCTATAGAAAAGCCATCGAGATAAATCCTGAATATGCGAACGCTTACTACAATTTGGGCATACTTTTAGATGAGAAATTGAATCGCCCCGAAGAAGCAGAAACTTCCTATAGAAAAGCCATCGAGATAAATCCTGAATATGCGAACGCTTACTCCAATTTGGGCAATTTATTAGGTGGTCTGAATCGCCCCGAAGAAGCAGAAACTTCCTATAGAAAAGCCATCGAGATAAATCCTGAATATGCGAACGCTTACTATAATTTGGGCAATTTATTAGGTGATTTGAATCGCCCCGAAGAAGCAGAAACTTCCTTTAGAAAAGCCATCGAGATAAATCCTGAAGATGCAAAGGCTCACTACAATTTGGGCTTACTTTTACATGAGAAATTGGATCGCCCCGCAGAAGCTGAAAGTGCCTATAGAAAAGCCATCGAGATAAATCCTGAAGATGCGACCGCTTACTCCAATTTGGGCATACTCTTGAAAAGTTTGAATCGCCCCGAAGAAGCAGAAACTTCCTATAGAAAAGCCATTGAGATAAATCCTGAAGACACGAACGCTTACTCCAATTTGGGCATACTTTTACATGAAAAACTGAATCGCTCCGAAGAAGCAGAAACTTCCTTTAGAAAAGCCATCGAGCTAAATCCTGAATATGCGACCGCTTACTACAATTTGGGCAATTTATTAGGTGATTTGAATCGCCCCGAAGAAGCAGAAACTTCCTATAGAAAAGCCATCGAGATAAATCCTGAAGATGCGACCGCTTACTCCAACTTGGGCAATCTCTTGAAAAGTTTGAATCGCCCCGAAGAAGCAGAAAGTGCCTATAGAAAAGCCATCGAGATAAATCCTGAATATGCGAACGCTTACTCCAATTTGGGCATACTTTTACATGAGAAATTGAATCGCCCCGAAGAAGCAGAAACTTCCTATAGAAAAGCCATCGAGATAAATCCTGAAGATGCGAACGCTTACTACAATTTGGGCATACTTTTAGATGAGAAATTGAATCGCCCCGAAGAAGCAGAAAGTGCCTATAGAAAAGCCATCGATCTAAATCCTGAAGATGCGAACGCTTACTACAATTTGGGCTTACTGAAACAAACGCAAGAGGACTTTGATAAGGCTGTAGAGAATTATCGCAAAGCTCTTGAAATAAAAGAAGATTACGGCATTGTACACATGTCACTTTTTGGCTTATTTAAAAAGATGGGCAGAGATGAAGAGGCAAAAGTGCATGAAGAGCTTGCACGCGAATTGGTAGAAAGAGAAAATGAATATAACCGTGCTTGTTTTGAATCTCTTTGTGGGAATATAGAAGAAACTTTAAATTTGCTTAAGATTGCAATGGAGAAAAAGCAAAGTAGCCAAGATTGGGCGCGTAAAGACCCTGATTTAGAGAATTTGCGCAAAGATGCTCGTTTTTGGGAAATTGTGGGGGAGGCGTAGTTTTCACTAAGAGCAAAGAACCCGTTCCCTTAAAGGGAACGGGTTCTTTGCTCAGGGGCGACATAAATGTTGTGTTACGAGTGTTGTTAATGATGATGCCCACCGCCCCCGCTGTTCTTCTGCCCTAAAAAGGGTCGGAGTGCGCCGAAGCCATCATCGTGCATGGCAAAGTAGGCGGCAATAAGGGTGGTGATGGGGACTGCGGCTATTAATCCTAATGAGCCAACCAGCGTGCGGACGATTTCTTCGGCGACAAAAGAAAAGTTGATGATATAGCTAAAATTCCCTTTAGACATGCTAAAAACAAGGAGCATGGGGAGGGCTGATCCAGCATAAGCCATGACGAGGGTATTAACCGTCGCGGCGACGTGATCCTGCCCAATGTTGGTGGCACGTTTATAGAGGGCACGCCAGCTCAAATTTGGGTTCGCATCGTAAATCTCGAAGAGGGCAGAGGCTTGGGTAATTACTAAATCATCTAAAACGCCCAGCGCACCAATAATAATCCCTCCCAGTAAAAGCCCGCGTAGGTTAATGGTGGTATCCATTTGAACAAGAAATAGTGCGTTTTCATCCCCCGAACCTGTCAGTTTTGTGGTTTGGACAAAAATCCACGAGAGGGTGCCGGTGATGATGAGAGCAAAAATCATACTAATAACGGCTGAGTGGGTTTTTAAATTCCAGCCGTAGGTGAGGTAAAGGGTGACGGTGAGTAGAATAGATGAGCCGATTATGCTCACGGTGATTGGGTTTTCGCCTTTTAAAATATGCGGGATAATATAGCCAATGACAATGAAGAGGGAAAAAGTAAGCCCGAGAAGTGCGCCGAGACCTTTGCGTCTTGCCATGACAAGAATGGCAACTACGAAAATTGCGACCAAAAGGAGGAGCGCGGGAGCACGGAAATAATCGACAAAGTAGGCGTTTAGGGTAGCGTTAGGACCCGATGTGATTGCCATGAGCAATTTATTGCCCACGTCTAGGCGGATATTATCGTAGCGGACTTGGCGTTTTCCGTTATCTAACTCGAACTCTATGCCTTCGTATACGCCGCTGAGCGGTTTGGCGCGGAAGATTTGGTATAGCTGGGGCGGGTTATCGCCAAGCGTTATCTCTCCTTCTTCGATGATTTGTGTAACTTCTCCTAAAACTGTTCCTGAGCCAAGGCCTTCTCCCGTTTTTATTTGTTCTGTTGACGCGAAGAAATAGGGCACGCCCCAAATGACGAAAGCGGCAATAAAAAGGACGATAATGATGGTGAAGATGGGGAATAGTTTGTTTTTTTTCATGGGTTAAAGGGGTGACAAAGGTGCAAAGGTGGCAAATGTTTTTAACTTTGTGTTATTTTGCGCCCTTTATGTTTAGGGTTTTGCTTAGGGATACACCAGCCCAAACTAAGCCAAAAATTGCGGTACAAACAAGCACGATTGCCGCACCAGAGGCGATGCTGAGGTAGTAGGAAATATATAAGCCAATGATGCCCGATAGAGAGGCAACAATTGCGGCAAAAGCCATCATGATAGGCAAGCGTTTGGTGAGCAGATAGGCAGTCGCGGCAGGGGTGACGAGCATGGCAACCATAAGCGCGACACCAACTGTTTGGAGGGAAACGACAATGGTGACGGCTATCAAAATTAGGAGCAAAAAGTCGAGCAATTTGACGGGGAGACGGAGTGTTGATGCTAAAACAGGGTCAAAAGATAAGACCATAAATTCTTTGTAGAAGGCAAAGATGATGAGAAGCGTTATACCGCCAAAAATTACAATTAAGCGTAAATCGCTGTTGCCTACGCCAAGCACATCGCCAAAAAGGAAATGAGCTAAATCTACAGTATAGCTGTTAACGGTAGAGATTAACGCCACACCGAGCGCAAATGTCCCCGCAAAAATGATACCGATGGCCGTATCTTCTTTGATTTTGGTGTTTCTGCTGATTGCGCTAATGCCTAGCGCGCTAATTATCGCCGTGACCAACGCAGACCAGAAAAGGGGCTCCCGTTTTCCATCCCCAAGTAAATAGCCGATGGCAACACCGGGCAAAATGGAGTGGGCGAGCGCATCTCCAAAAAACGCCATGCCGCGCAGGACAACATAAGTCCCGACAACGGCACTAACGATTCCGACCATAACCGCGGCAGACAATCCACGGAGCATGAATGGGTATTGAAGGGGGGCAAGAAAGAAATTTAGCATATTGGTATTCGGTATTTAGTTTTCAGTATTTCCTTAGGATATTTCAAGAAAATAATTCTACAAAAAGCGTAAAACGTGAAGCGTATGAACAAACATTACACTTCACATTTTACCTTATCACTTTTCCATTAATTCGTCTAAAACTTTTTGTGATTTCTCTTTCACGGTCACGTGCTGGCTACCACCATGACTGTCCATTGTAACCACAACGGGGAAATCTTTTACGTCAATTACCCACATCGCTTCGGGGACACCAAAATCTAATTTATGAACGGTAATTACATCTTGTACTGATTGGGCAATCAACGATGCCGCACCACCAATGGCGTGAAAATAGACCGCTGGCGTATCCATACAACCTTGCAGAGTTTTGGCTTCCATGCCGCCTTTGCCAATCACGCCTTTAAGATTAAACAGCTCCATCACGAGGGCTTGATAGGGTTCTTCGCGAATCGAAGTTGTGGGACCTGCGGCAACAAATTTATAATCACCCGTATCTACACCAGAAACAACAGGACCGCAATGGTAAATAATCCCGCCATCTAAAATGGGTTTGATGGCTTCAAAAACGGTAACATCATCTTCTGTTGGCTCTACTGTTTTGGCAATAAAGGCATCGTTCAGCCATTTATGCACTGCATCTCGGCCAGTCATCATTACGCCTGAGAGCAAAACCGTTTCGCCCACTTTTAAGGCGCGAATATCTTCGTCACTGATAGGGAGTGTCAATTTTTTCATCATATTCTCCAAAACCTTCACCACTGAGAGCACAGAGTTCACAGAGTTTTTTATATTTAAGCTTTTCTCCGTGTTCTTTGTGTTCTCTGTGGTGAAAAATTAATCGTAGCTTACTTCTGCGCCGCTTACTGTCATTTTTCGGCGGCGATACGCCCAACACATATAAGAAACAGACACAAAATAGCTGGCGGGCACTCTGTGCAAGCCTTTGATTTTTGTGTCTAAAACGGTCGTTTTTCCGCCAAATCCCATAGGACCAATCCCCATTTGGTTGATTTCTTCGGTGAGTTGGTTTTCTAGGGCATCTAATTCTGCATCGGGATTTTCTGCACCGATTTTTGTTAATAATGTTTCTTTAGAAGCTAAATAGGATGCTCCGCGATCTCCGCCAACTGCGATTCCCAATATACCGGGCGCGCAGCCTTTACCTTGTGCCTTCTGAACAGCATCGAGAACGACCTTGCGGACGCCTGCAAGGTCACGACCCGCGTGCATCTCAACATTGGGCAGTTTATACTGTGCGCCCACATTCTCGCATCCGCCACCTTTGAGCATTAGCTCGATGGTGAGGGGGAGATTTTCGTCTACTTCTTCAAAATGGATGGTTGGATAATGGTCATCCCCGCTATTATCGCCCGTGTTTGCGCCGGTGACGGCGTTAACAGAGTTGGGGCGTAAATAATTCAGCTTGGTGGCTTCGGTAACAGCATCGACAATCTGCTTTTTAATTTTACGCGTACTTAGCCCTTCGGGGTAGTGAACGTAGAAGAGCGGCGTCCCTGTATCTTGGCAGATGGGGGTAGAGTTGCTCCTCGCCAAATCCACGTTTTTTAGGATGGTATCAAGTGCACCTTGCGCGGCGGAACCGTCTTCTTCATCCGTATAAGCGGTACGTAATTTTGCTTCCACATCTGCGGGTAAATCGGTAGATGTGCGGCGAATCAGTTCAAGTATTTCTTTGGTCAAATCTTGCATTTGGACCTCCAGATTATGAATAAAAAGGTATGCTAATCATACTCCAAAATAACAAGTTTGTGAGTGACGAAGTGCGTGGCTTGGGCGTGAAGTGTCAGTTTATGAGTATAATAAAGGCTCAAATAATATAAGGAGCTCCCCAATATAATGAAAAACCCCTTTATAAAACCCTCTACGCGAGCATTTATAGAAGAAGCCCGCAAAACGCCCGATTATTCTTGGGCTGATTTTTTACACGGATATATATACGGGCGTTGGACGCATCTTTATATTAGTATTGCAACAGGTGAGCATCCAATCGCAAAAAAAATTGTGAAATGGGATAATTCCTTCAAAAAACTAGGGCTAAAAAAGAAAAAAACTAAATCTAAAAAAGTAAGAACAGGATTTGCAGAGACCTACCACGCAAAAGCAATTCCGCTTGAAACAGCTACGCAGATTGTGCAGATTAATGAAGAAATCGATAAGCCTGATTTAGAGCAGGTGATTCCCTATAAGCGGGCGCGCTCGCTTATCTTGAAAAATCCCGACCATATCGTAGTGATTGATTGCCCCTGCCGTTCAGCCAGAGAAAATCCCTGTACGCCCATTGATGTTTGTTTGGTCATCGGCGATCCTTTTGCCAGCTTCATCCTTGAACATCAGCCGGAACGCTCAAGAGAGATCACCCGAGATGAAGCGATTGAAATTCTCAAAGCCGAAGATGCACGCGGACACGTACATCACGCCTTTTTCAAGGATGCGATGCTCGATCGTTTTTACGCCATCTGTAATTGCTGTGAATGTTGTTGCGGGGCGATGAATGCCCACAATAATGGCACGCCGATGCTGGCATCATCTGGTTTTATCGCCCAAGTAGATGAAGACCTTTGTATTAGTTGTGATAATTGTGCGGAATACTGTCAGTTTGGCGCGCTTGAGATGGGCGATTGGATGATGGATGTTTCCTACGAAAACTGCATGGGATGCGGCGTTTGTATCGACAAATGCGACCAAGAAGCGATTAAGCTTGTAGCCGATGAAGCCAAAGGTGTCCCGCTGAATATCTGTGCCTTGATGGATGAAGTGGAGATGGGAAGCTCTGCTATATAACTAAACTGAAATAGCCTTGTGATAATATTGAATATCATAATTTGATTTCAAGATAAAGTGCAATACTAGGAGTTCGAAGTGGCTAATTCAATGCAGACGATTTTATATATTATGCGGCACATTGATATTGGTGGATATATTGACATACCATATAAGAAAATTGGAATAACGGGTGCTGGCAATGCAACACTTTCAACAAGATTACAGCAAATTAGTAATACAAAATCTCCAATAAAAGCTCAATGTATTGCGGCTTGGAAAGTAAATGATGCAAAAAAACTAGAAAATGCCTTGCATACTGTTTTATCTAATGAGAGAGTGGAAGGTGAATGGTTTTATGACAAAGATGATGATCTTGTTGACCGTATGGCTCCGCTTCTTGAATTGTTAAATGCTGAAAAAATTGAGATTGAAGATAACGCTGATAGTTACACAAGAAATATCATTCAAAAAGAAAATAGCTCCAAGCACCAATTTGGAAAAATGGTGCTCGGTGAAATATCTGAAAAACTTATTGCTCCACTTCGAACAAGTATAAGGGTCGCAGGCCCTACTTTTTTCAGTGATAGGACAAGTTTGACTTATTATGTAAATATACGAAAATCAGGAAATCATAATCTAAATTTTGGAAGATCAAAGGGGCGATATGAAGAGATTGAAATATTTTTACAAGAACAAGGTTTTGATGTTGAGCAACATGAACGAGGATATGCAATGCTTCACGGCCTTACATCAAACACTATTGCAGAATTAATTAATTCGACTGAAACAAATTTTGATAACAATCAAATAAGCCAAAACATAATATAAAAACGTATGTCTGTAAGAACTAAACTGCAAACCGCTAGGTTCTAGGTGCAAGTCCTAGACAAGCATTAGATTCAAAAAAGGAGCGATGCACTCTCAAAGTGTATCGCTCCTCTGCTTTTAAAAATCTGACATTAGCATAGCGGCATCTACTAAATCTGTGGACAACCTACTTCGCCGCCCTCACAAAAGCCGCCCCATCATCCATCGCCTTGAAGTTGAAGGGCAAGGTTTTATGATGACGTTTAGGTAAATGCTCGCCGAGAGCGTTCTTCACCACTTCTAAGGGGAGAACTGCCTCCGCTTCGAGGAGCGCGCCAACCATGACCATATTTGAGAGTCGCGGGTTACCAATTGCCTCTGCCATTTCTGCGGCGGGGATGTAGTAGCCGCGCACATCTTCACGTTCCATCTCACGGTTGATGAGGGATGAGTTCGCGATGATTAAGCCTCCCTCCATCATCAATGGTTCGTACATGTCGAGGGAGGGGAGATTCATCGCAAGCACAATCGCGGGATTCCGTGTCAGTGGGGAACCAATTGATTCATCCGAGATTGTCACGGTACATCGAGCTGTGCCACCGCGCATTTCGGGTCCATAAGAAGGAATCCAAGTCACATGCTTGCCGGCATCCATCGCCGCGTAAGCGAGAACTTGTCCTGCAAATAATGTGCCTTGTCCGCCAAATCCAGATACTATTATATTTGTTTCCATAATTTCTCCTAGCTTATAAAAACTTTTTAACCACGATGGGCAGAAAGGAGCACAAAGAAAAAAACAAAAAAAGTTTTTCCTTCGCATTTCTTCGTGCACTTTGTGGTGAGAGCTTTTATGTTTTTATACTTTCAACGCCTTCACTTCGGGGGCAACTTTATAATCACCCAGCGGATAATAAGAGACCATTTGGTCGCCAACAAAATCTAAGGCTTGTTGAGGGGTGAACTTAAGGTTTGTGGGGCAAGAGGAGAGCAACTCGACCATCGCAAAACCCATGCCGCGTTCTTGCACCTCAAAAGCACGCCGAATGGCTTTTTTCGATTTGCGCACATTTGCAGGGTTGTGCAAAGAGCGGCGCACAGCATAGCTGGTGCCGTCAATGGTTGAGAGCATTTCAGACATGCGAACAGGGTAGCCCATCGTTTCAACATCGCGCCCACCTGGAGACGAAGTTGTTCTCATCCCGGGCAAAGTTGTGGGTGCCATTTGTCCGCCTGTCATGCCATAAATGGCGTTATTAATGAAAATGACGGTGATATTTTCTCCACGAATAGCGGCGTGAACAATTTCTGCCATGCCAATCGAAGCTAAATCGCCATCGCCCTGATAGGTATAAACGGTATTGTTGGGGCGCACGCGTTTGATGCCCGTTGCCATTGCGGGCGCACGCCCGTGTGCGGCTTCTACAAAATCGTGGTTGAAATAATCATAGGCAAAAACCGAGCATCCAACGGGTGCAACACCAATTGCTTTTTCTCTAATACCCATTTCATCTAAAACTTCTGCGACCAAGCGGTGCGCTGTGCCATGCGTACAGCCTGGGCAATAATGCGTAGTAGTTGGCGTAAATGATTCGGGGCGGCTATAAACAACTTCCATCTCTATCATTGGTCACCTCTTTCAATTCGTGCTTCAAGACGTTCTAACCATTCTACTTTTTCTTGTCCGTCAGCAATATCTTCAGTATTTTGATTAACTCTGTGGATTTCTTCTAGGATTTCATCTGGGAGGGGGGTGATGCCGCCGATTCTGCCATAAAACTCGATCGGGACGCGCCCGCCCACGGCTTGCTTTACGTCATTCAACATCTGACCGGTATTCATCTCAACGACCAAAATTCGTCTGACGCGTTTGCTTAATTCCCGAATCGCCTCGGTGGGGAAAGGGGCAAGTGTAATAGGGCGTATCATCCCCACTTTTACGCCTTCTTCGCGCGCTGTGCGCAAAGCAGATGAGCAAATTCGCCCCGCTACCCCAAAGCTAATGACGGCAATTTCGGCATCTTCAAGCTCGTATTCTTTATAGCGGATTTCATTTTTCTCAACCTCCATCCAGCGTCTCAGCAAGCGGATATTGGTTACTTCTTCATCGGGTGGATCAATATAAATGGATGTAAGTATATTTGGCTCGCGGTCTTTTGCGCCATAAACCGACCATGATGGTGGCTCTTCGGGTAAAACACGCATAGGGGGCAATTCAGCTGGCTCCATCATCTGCCCGAGATTGCCATCTACAGCAATAAAAACAAGTGAACGATATTTATCAGCCAAATCAAAAGCAAGCGTAATATGATCAATGGCTTCTTGTACGGTTGCGGGTGCAAGCACGATGGGGAAATAATCACCATGCCCGCCACCTTTTACCATTTGGTTATAGTCACTCTGTGATGGGGCGATATTCCCCAAGCCGGGACCGCCGCGCATCACGTTGACCACCACAGCGGGGACTTCTGTCCCCGCAATATACGATAGGGCTTCACTCATCAAGCTCAATCCAGGTCCGGATGTGGCTGTTAGGGAGCGCACCCCCGCACAAGCCGCACCATAGACCATGTGAATCGCACCAATCTCACTTTCTGCTTGCAAAAATGCACGCCCAAGTTCAGGCATTCGTTTTGCCATATATTCTAAAAATTCGCTGGCAGGGGTGATAGGGTACCCAAAGAAACCTTCAACGCCCGCACGCACAGCCGCTTCGGCAAAGGCATCGTTTCCTTTCATTAATTCTTTTGTCATTGATTAGAACTCCTTGAAATTTGAAACGTGTTGCGTGAAACGTGAAAGGTAATTCGTGATTTGTTTTTCACGTTTTACTTTTCACTTCGTTTTTTTCTTTCTCGATTCTCTATAAACCGTAATCGCCGCATCGGGGCAAACAACTGCGCAAATTGCGCATCCCGTGCACCCCTCGTCTATTAGCATCGCTGGGTGATATCCTTTGGGTGTGAGATGCTCCATATCCAACGCAATCACATTTTGTGGACAAGCCTCAACGCAGAGACTGCACCCCTTACAGTACTTGTGGTTAACTTCTATCGTACCTTTTAGAGCCATATTTTGAAACTCCTTTTGCAGAATAGGTTTATTTTCTTAATAATTATAATATATAGTGAACTATACCCAAGCTCAGATAAAGAATACTCACCTAAGTCCAAGAAACTCAATTTTTTCTCTGGAAACAAGGCATCTGCAAATTAACCGAAAAAAATCAAGAGAAAATTGCTCGTCTGTGAAGGAAAACCGAGTTTCTGCTTGTAGGCTGAGTAGTTACGAATATAGTTCCATTCTTAGAATTTGGACTTTTGACAAAAAAGGTCGAGCCGCGCAAAAATATAGGGCATAAATCCTCAAATAAATAGGCCCACATATAGGCAAATTCATCGGAAATTTTGCCAAAACTTTCCTGATGGGAAAATTATCAAAAAAAACCTCCTTTTTATTTCTAACACCCCTCCAACAAAACTCGTCTTGACCTTTTCATCTTTGGGGAGTATAACTTACCGTACGTTCAGTAAGTTAGGAGAAAGTCTATGTCCCCACATCCGCGCGTAGGTCGCGAGCATATTTTAGATATTGCCGAAAAGCTCTTTACCGAGCATGGCTATAAATCCGCATCAATTCGCGCTATCGCCAGTGAATGTGGCGTGACTAACGCCGCGATTTATTACCACTTCCCTGATAAAGAGAGTCTCTTTGCCGAGGTAATGCAGCGCCATGCTGAGAACTTGCGTGAAAAAATGGCTCAAGCAGGGGAGAACATCTCATCTCCTCGCAAAAAGATTGAAGCGATCTTAAATGCTTATGTCAATGCAATTGAAGGACAATACGCACCAATTTTCATGTTACGTAAGGACGCAAAACACCTTAAGAATAGCGGTGAACATCACGGCAAGCTGATGAAGTCAATTAATCAACCTCTTGTAGAAGCATTGCAACTTGCCCAGCAAATAGACGAAATCAAAACTCAACCAAGTGCAGAAGAAGCCGCCGCGATGATGCTCGGCATGTTGCACGGGCTTGCTCAACAGCACCGCTCCGCGGGTATCGAAGGTCGTGCCATCTTAGAAGATGATATCCAAACGGCAGTCAATCTCTTTTGGGAAGGGATAAAAAAATAAAATACAATTATTCAACCGCCACTCTACACGAATATAAAAAACTTAGTGCGGATTAGCAGTTAAAAATCAAGGAAAAATATGACCGGTATAAAAAGAACTTTCACCTATATCAAAAAAAACTGGATTCCCGCCATCGGTGCGCTCCTTAGCCTATTTTTGGTTAATGCTGCCAACCTGGTCTCTCCCAAATTACTCCAACGCCTCATAGATGATGGCATCGCCAAACTGAATATGGACGTAGTCTGGGGTGTTGTTCTCGCCCTTTTAGGGGTTGCCGCTGTGCGGGGACTCTTTAACTTTTTGCAGGGCTATCTCAGTGAAATTGCTTCACAGGGCGTGGCTTACGAACTCCGCAACACCATTTTTGAGAAGCTCCAAAATCTCAGTTTTTCCTATCATGACCACTCGCACACGGGGAAACTAATGACTCGCATGACCTCCGATGTAGAGCTTGTCCGCATGTTTTTGGGGCGTGGGCTAATTATGCTCATCTCCTCCATTGTGCTCATGGTTGGCACACTCTTCATGCTCTTCGCTATGAATTGGACATTAGCTCTTTTGCTCATGACAATCATTCCGGGTGTCATCATAGTTTTTATGTTTTTCGTCAAGAAAATCATGCCTATGTCGAAAGCTGTACAAAAGAAGTTGGGCATACTCAATACCGTTTTGCAAGAAAATCTCTCAGGAATGCGTATCGTCAAAGCCTTTGCGCGTGAGGGGTACGAAATTGAACGCTATAGCGCCGCCAATATAGAGCTACTCGAAGCCAATGTTTCAATGATTAAACTTTTCACCACCTTTTTCCCACTCGTTTTCTTTATGGGCAGGGTGGGCATGGTCATTGTCATTGGCGCAGGCGGGCTTTTTGTCATCAACGGCACACTCACACTTGGCGAGTTGGTCGCATTTACGGGCTATCTCACCTATTTAATGCAACCCATGTTTATGATGGGCATGATCGGCGCGATGATGTCTCGTGCAGAGGCATCGGCGCAACGACTTTTTGATGTGCTAGACGCTGAATCAGACGTATCCGATGCCCCAGATGCAATGACCCTGCCCAAGCTACAAGGGCGTGTCGAGTTACAGGATGTTCGCTTCCGCTACATTGGTGCAGAATCGGACGTTGTCTCAGACCTCAGCTTTGTTGCCGATCCCGGACAAACGGTTGCGATCTTGGGCCAAACAGGCGCAGGGAAATCCTCCATCATCACCCTGATCCCCCGCTTTTACGACGTGGCAGAGGGCGCTGTGCTGGTAGACGGACACGATGTGCGCAAAGTGACGCTCGATTCACTCCGCAAGCAAATCGGCATTGTTTTGCAAGAAACGACGCTTTTTACAGGCACAATTCGAGAAAATATCGCCTACGGTCGCCCAGAAGCGAGCTTAGAAGATGTGATTTCTGTCGCCAAAGCCGCCCAAGCGCACGATTTTATCTTGGAACAACCAAAGGGCTACGATACCGAAGTCGGCGAACGTGGCGTTGGCCTTTCTGGCGGACAAAAACAGCGCATTGCCATTGCACGGGCATTATTGCTTGACCCGTGCATCCTGATTATGGATGATTCGACATCATCCGTAGACGCTGAAACAGAATATAAAATTCAGCAAGCCCTCGAAGAACTGCAAAAAGGGCGCACGACCTTCGTGATTGCCCAGCGAATCAGCACCGTAAGAAACGCCGATAAAATTTTGGTGCTAAATAACGGAAAACTCGCCGCCGAAGGCACGCACGAAGAACTGCAACGCACGAGCGAGTTATATATGGAAATTATTGAAACACAATTTGGCGAAAAAACAGGAAATCAGGAATCAGGTAATTAGGAATCAGAAAAAACTTGAACACGGATAGCACGGATTATACGGAGAAAGATTAAAAACTTAAACACGAAAGACACAAAGAAAGCACAAAGGAAAAGTTTTTTGTTTTTCTTAGAGAACCTTAGTGAACTTTGTGTTTAAAAAGTTTTTCTCCGTGAAATTCGTGTTCAAAAAACTAGGAGCACCCTATGATGCACGGAATGCGACGCGTCGCAGAAACAGAAGAAGAACACGCCCAGAATACAGGGCAAGTAGTCTGGCGATTGGTAAAATACCTTGCGCCCTACAAAAAATACGTTGTTATCGCCTTTATATTTGTCATTATCAATGCCGCTACACAAGGGGCAGGACCTATGCTAATTGGCAAAGCTATAGATGGTGCCATTGCCAACAGCGACAAAATGGGGCTACTTAAAATTGTAGTTGCCCTTTTCGCAGTCTATATTATTGGCATGTTCACCATGCGCTTTCAGATATACACCATGTCTGTCGCTGGGCAAAAAGTTTTAGCAGACCTGCGAGAAGAAGTTTTTAATAAACTCCAACACCTAGAGCTACAATATCTCGAAGGTAGCCAAGCTGGCGATCTGATGAGCCGTCTCAGCAACGACATTGACGCACTAAACAGTTTTTTCAGTCAATCTCTAGCTCAAATGGTTGGCTCAACTTTTGCCCTCATCGGCATCACCATCGCCATGCTTTTTCTTAATTGGCAATTGGCATTGGTTGCATTGGTCGTTATCCCCATTGCCTTTTATATCACCAAAATTTTCTCCAATCTCTCTCGCCGTGCCTTTCGTAAAACCCGTACAACCATTGGCGATGTCTCCGCCGAGATGGAAGAACAAGTTTCGGGCGTAAAAGTGGCACAGGCTTTCAACCGTACCGAGCGCAACGTAGGGGAATTTTCTAAACGCAACGCCGCCAACCGAGATGCCAACGTCAGCGCAACCCGCGTCACATCTGCTTTTTCCCCTGCAATGGACGTACTCGCCACCCTCGACCTCGCCCTTGTTTCAGCCTATGGTGGCTATCTCGCCATAGCGGGTGCAATCAGCGTTGGGACAGTAGTCGCCTTTATTCAGTATGTACAAAACTTCTTCCGCCCCATTCAAACCGTAGCGCAGATGTGGACAGTTGCCCAATCTGCTTTTGCCGCGGCAGAGCGTATCTTTTTTCTTTTGGATAAGGATATCGAACTGGTCGATGGCGAAAAACTCATGCCCCGTATCGAGGGGCATGTCCACTTCGATGAAGTTGGATTCTCCTACGATGCAGACGTGAGTGTACTTGAGAACGTTTCATTAGACGTGATGCCCGGCGAGACAGTTGCTCTCGTTGGTCCCACTGGAGCAGGGAAAACGACCATCGTGGGCTTATTGGCTCGCTTCTACGATGCCCAAGAAGGTCAAATTCTTATAGATGGACACGATCTGCGAGAGGTAACTCAACACAGCCTCCGCTCACAAATGGGAACAGTGACTCAAGACCCCTTCCTTTTTTCTGGCTCGGTGATGGACAATATCCGCTACGGGCGGCTAGACGCGTCAGATGATGAAGTTGTAGAAGCCGCTAAAGCGGCAAACGCTCACGGCTTCATCCAAAAGATGAACGAAGGCTATCAAACCAATGTTGGGGAGCGTGGCGGACTCCTATCGCAAGGTCAACGTCAACTCATTGCTATCGCCCGTGCACTTTTAGCCGATCCGCGCATCCTAATCCTGGACGAAGCCACCGCCAGTATAGATACTCGCACCGAAAAACTGATCCAAGGTGCACTAGACCACCTGTTAGAGGGGCGCACATCTTTCGTGATTGCCCACCGCCTCAGTACGGTGAGAAACGCCGACCAAACACTGGTGCTCGAAGGCGGCAAAATCGTTGAGCGCGGTGCCCACGATGATTTGCTCGAAGCCGATGGCTTATACGCCGAGCTTTATCATCGGCAGTTTTATACGCCACCAAGTGGTGAATAGTTGAAATAGAAAAAGCCTCCGTTCCCTTCAAAGGAACGGAGGCTTTTTTTTTCTGTGCAATGGTAAAATAGAAACCAGACAAGTCCTATTGAAGGAATATCAATGCGCGTTCACAGCTTTCAAATTTATCGCTTTATAGCCTCATTTTTTCTCGTATTTTTTCATTATGGAAGAGGTACGCAATTAGCACAATCTGTATTTTGGATTGGGACAGTTATTTTCTTTTTTGTGTTATCTGGATATGTCCTAACGCTTGGATATATAGAAAAAGAAATTCCTTTTTGGGATTATTTCAAATCTCGCCTCTATAGAATTGCCCCTGTTTATTTTTTAGCCTTATTTATTGTAGTTTTGCTTCAACCTACACCAATCAGCAAACGAGCCTTTGTTCTTAGCTTATTTTTTCTTCAGGCATGGTTTCCACCCGCACCAAATATGATTAATGGGCAAGCGTGGTATCTCTCTGCGCTCATGTTTTTATATTTTGTTTTTCCATTTGTCCTGCTCATTATAAAAAAGATTAAGCCACAGGCAAGAAAGCTCATTCTATACGCACTACTTTTTTGGGCATTCTCTTTGTTGATCTCAACAAATCTTCTAAATACGCCTAAATTTTATAAATCCTACCCCTCTATTGCTCACGATTTAATTTTTTATTTTCCCACAGTGCATTTGGGGTCTTTCTTTCTTGGCATCGCGGGGGCATATTATTTCTTGGCTATTAAAGAGCGTAAAATTTCCCCCCTATTGGTTAAGATAGGACTTGCTCTGTCTATCGTCGGGTCTATAGTCGTTCTTAATAATTCTGGTTGGTTCAACAATTTCTTTGGCCTTTCTTTGCCCATCTCAGCGGGGCTATATGCACCGCTATTTCTGGCATTGATTTTATTCTCGTCTTTAGCAGAAGGTTTTTCAACGCCCAATTGGTTGAAACATCCACGGTTAAACTATTTGGGAGAGCTTAGTTATCCCATTTATGTTTTACAACTTCCTTTTTTCTATATCTATATGCAATTTTTGCAACCCCTATTAAAAATAGAAAAAGCAAATATATTCTATGTCTATTTTTTCTTTCTCTTCCTCTTTTCTGTTATTGTAAACAAGCTTTTTGAAAAGCCACTTACTCGATTATTGATTAGAAAAATCTAAACCCCTAAACTACCATGTCAAAAAGAGTCCAATACATAGATATCGCCAAAGGAATCGGTATTCTGCTCGTTGTGCTGGGGCATAACGACCTGAATGCCTACCATCCCATGCTGCACCGCTTTATTTACGCCTTTCACATGGCGTTATTTTTCTTTCTGTCTGGCATTTTCTTTAACCCAAACCGAGATTTCAAAACCCTCGTCAAAAAACGTTTCGATGGCTTAATAAAACCCCTCATTTTTGCCATTTTGCTCATTTACGGCATCTCTGTTTTTTTTGGAAAAATGAGCTTTGCCACTGCAGGCGGGCGCATACTCAAATCTACCTATATGACAGGTCCTTATCTCAATTGGGTGCAACTTTGGTTTCTACCTATTCTATTTCTCGTTAATATCTACGCCTATTTCTTTTATAAATCTACAAACCCCATAAAAAAAGACTGGATTCGCTGGCTCATTCTCCTCATCACCTTATGGATTGGCACCCTGCCCCTCCCCTACACTTGGCCCCTCGAAATCGAAGTTTTCGGCAAAGCACTCACCCTGCACGGCGCGCCAGCTAGTATAGATTTGCTCTTGCTTTCTGGCTTCTTCTTTATTCTTGCTCGTGAGATGTACCATACCCTCCCTGAAACATTTTTTTCATCTAAACTCACCTTTGTAGTTTCCGCACTAATACTCTTCGGCATGGTCTTCACTCTTGATATTCCGGTAGATTTCAATATTCGTCTCTACACATCTCTACCCCTCAATACCATTGAAGCCATTGCAGGCATTATCTTTATACTCACCCTCTCTAAACAAATTGAAGAGCATTTTAGCTGGTTAACACGCACGCTTTCTTATGTGGGCAATCTAACGCTCAGCATTCTTGTCTTTCATGTACCCATTCAAGAGATGGTCAACAATAAACTTAATCCCCTTATTGGGCAAAACGATTTGACGATTATCCTTGCCTATCTCGCGGGCGTATTGGGACCCATCTTCATCCATGAATTTTTTATCGCGCCAAACCCTCGTGTACGGGTATGGTTTGGGATGAAATAATCGGAACGCACGTGACCCTAAAAGGATTGCCCTCAACCAGCATCTCTCTGGCATAAACACGATTCTGTTTCCGCCACGCACCAAGCTCAGGCTCAGCACCCCAGCCCAAAATGCGCAGGTTGCAACAGGCGAAACACACTAAAACTGCCGAGGGGCACAACATCCTACAGAGGGTTAACCCGGCTAATCCCCCCCCCCTTAATCAGACCAACAATAGCTTGTTTTGTTTATAAGTTTTTGCTATACTGACTGCACTATTCACCTCACCCCAATATGGAGAAGAAAAATGAAGTATAACTTGGCAAAACCCTTTCTATTCTTAATCGCATTTATCCTTATTGTTGGCTTAGCCTGCAACGCGGGGACATCAGATGCCCCCAGCGAACCCGCCGCACCTATTGCTGAAGCCGCAACAGTTGTCCCAGCACCTGTTTTAGAAGTTGCATCCCCTGTGCCCCCGCCCACAACCGTCCCTCCTACTCCTACAATCTCGCCTCCTGATCCTACAACTGTCCCAGAGCAAAACCACCAGCCCTATCAAGCTTGGGAAGATGGCACCGGGGCATTATCTGTTGAGGCTCCCTCTTCTTGGGAGGAATCAAGTGGCAATATATGGGAATCTGAGTGGGGAAATATATCTTTCCAAGCCGCCAACATCCTTCTTTCTGCAGATTTAGAAGGTTTTTCAAATTACTATAATGTTCCTGGAGTAGATTTTGCTGCATCAAAAGACTGGGGAAGTATTGGTGGTTATATTCAATTATTAGATGCTGTCAAAGATACTTGGTACAGCGAGTGTGACTATAATGGACGCTATGAATATACAGACCCTGTCTTTGAGGGAAAAATTGATGGATGGCAATGCGCCCCAGGAACAGAATCTTGGGTATTAGCCGCTCGTCCCATCGTTGATTCATCTTCTTATCTGATTTTAGTACAAATTCAAGTTGATCCAGATGATGCAAATTACGAGGACGCATGGCACATATTGGAAACATTTAATGTTAACCCAGCCAAACTTCCATAAAAACCTAGATTCTTAGCAAATGCGGTCTCATCAGATTCCCCCACGCCGCACCAGAAGTAACAGAACCACCTGCACCAGCGACTCAACACTTTTTCACAGAAGAATTTGACGGCGTTCTCAGTGTTGGGAGTCTTTTCATTTTTACTATACCAACCGTATTACTCAACTTATCCTAAATTACCCGGAGAAAAAAAATGAAACTCTCATTAGCAAAACCCTTGTTCTTTTTAGTCACTTTTATTTTTGTCGTCAGCTTGGCTTGCGGCACATCAACTTCAGACGAACCTGCACCACCAGTTGAAGAACCAACTCTTACTGCCCCACAGCCAGTTGAGGAAGTTGCATCACCTGTTCCACCTCCCCCAACAGACATCCCAGCCCCCGTTTATGAGCAATTCTACACCGAAGATTTCACAGGTGATACCAGTCAATGGACTTATTTCCTCATTGATGCAAATCAGCCTGCTCCCCTTTACGTAGAAGATGATTTCGGCACCATGTTTGTAGGCACAGATAATGAAAGGTTAGTTTTTGAACTCGAAAGCGAAGGACAATGGGCATATGTTACCTATGGCGCCTTTGAATACGAAAACGCACGCATAGACGTTGTTGCCGATAATCGTGGCGTAAATAATAATAATGTCAGCTTAATGTGCCGTTATACAGATACTGGCTGGTACGAGTTCAATATCGCCAACAATGGCTTATATTGGATTTATTACGCTGAAAAACTAGACAATAACAAAATGGTTTATCATCCTATTAAAAACGGTGGTTCAAATAAAATCAAAGCTGGGAAAGAAGTAAACGAATACGGCATTGAATGTAACGGTAGAACATTAACGCTTTATATCAATGGAAATGAAACAATATCATTTGATGAGAACGACATTGCATTACGCGAAGGGAAAGTGGGCGTTGGTGTTGCTTCTTTTGAAGCTTTACCCGTCAAGGTTGAATTTGAGACAATTACAATTAGTCAACCTTAAAAAGACAAAATCTAGAAATCAAAATCCCGAAAGATTGTTGATCTTTCGGGATTTTTCTATTTAAAGCCATTGCTTATATTTTTTTTACCTTTCGTTAATAAAATTCTTGCATCTATCCATTATCCTTTAAGTATCAAATTACCAAAATTCAGGCTTCTAAAGCCTGAACCAAAAGATAAACATTCTCTTAATAGGAGCGAAAAAATGAGCAAAATTATAGGTATAGATTTAGGAACAACAAATAGCGTAGTTGCCGTTATGGAAGGTGGAGCCCCCACTGTTATTACATCTGCTGAGGGTGGACGTTTAGTCCCCTCTGTAGTCGCATTCAACAAAAATGGTGAACGCCTTGTTGGTCAAACAGCAAAACGTCAGGCAGTAATCAACTCAGATAACACAATTTACTCCATCAAACGCTTTATCGGACGGCACTTTGACGAAACCGAGGTAGAGCGTGGCATGGTGCCTTTCGAAGCGGTAGCAGGTTCAAACAAGGACGTCCTCGTCAAAATTCCTATAACAGGCAAAGAATATAGTCCCCAAGAAATTTCAGCGATGGTGCTTGCGAAACTCAAATCTGATGCCGAAGCCTATCTTGGCGAAAAAGTAACAGAAGCCGTAATTACTGTTCCTGCATATTTCAACGATAGCCAACGCCAAGCCACAAAAGATGCAGGTAAAATTGCAGGATTGGATGTGAAGCGCATTATCAACGAGCCAACTGCCTCTGCCTTAAGCTATGGATTAGATAAAAAAGCAGACGAAACCATCCTTGTATTCGACTTGGGTGGCGGTACCTTTGACGTTTCTGTGTTAGAAGTTGGTGACGGCGTAATCGAAGTCAAAGCTACCAACGGCGATACCCATCTCGGCGGCGATGACTGGGACCAAGCAGTAGTCAACTGGGCGGCTGACGAATTCAAAAAAGATCAGGGCATTGACCTGAGAAAAGATAAGCCCGCTCTCCAGCGTTTGCGTGAAGCGGCAGAAAAAGCAAAAATCGAACTTTCGACCGTGCAAGAAACAGAAATCAATCTACCCTACGTCACCGCAGATGCTTCTGGACCGAAACACATGCAGTTGAAATTAACACGAGCAAAGTTTGAACAAATGACCGAAGATTTGCTCAATCGCTGTAAAACACCCTTCGAAGCCGCACTAAAAGATTCTGGGCTAAAAGCTGGTGAGCTAAACGAAGTAGTTTTAGTCGGTGGCTCAAGCCGTATGCCAATGGTACACGAATTGGTGCGCAAATTAACCGGTAAAGAAGCGCATAAAGGCGTAAATCCTGACGAAGTTGTGGCAATTGGTGCCGCAATTCAAGCGGGCGTCCTTAGTGGAGAAGTAAATGACATCCTGCTCTTAGATGTAACTCCCCTTTCTTTGGGTGTAGAAACGATGGGCAATGTGATGACAGTGATGATTGAACGCAATACCACAATCCCTGTGCAGAAAACCGAAGTCTACTCCACTGCGGCAAATAACCAAACCGCAGTAGACATCCACGTTTTACAAGGTGAACGCCCGATGGCTGGCGACAATATGACTTTGGGACGCTTCCGCTTAGACGGCATTCCTCCTGCACAACGTGGTATTCCACAAATTGAAGTTACTTTTGATATTGACGCAAACGGTATCATCAACGTTAACGCCAAAGATAAAGCAACGGGCAAAGAACAAAAAGTAACCATCACCGCCTCTACAAACCTTGACAAAAGCGATATTGACCAAATGGTGCAAGACGCCAAAGAACACGAAGTTGATGATAAAAAACGTCGTGAACTAATTGATTTGAAGAACAGTGCCGATAATCTCGGCTACCAAACAGAAAAGACTCTCAAAGAGCTAGGTGACAAAATATCCGATGGCGACCGCAAAGATATTGAAGCAAAAATTGAGACTCTCAAGAAAGTCGCCGAAGGCGATGATGCCGCCAGCATAAAAGGCGCAACCGAAGATTTGCAAAACGCCTTCAACGCGATTAGCGAACAACTCTATCAGCAAGAGCAAACCCAACAAGCTCCTCCCCCTCCTGCTGGTGAAGCCGCTCCCGAAAACAACAACGATGAAGATGTTGTTGAGGGTGAGGTAGTTGAGTAAGGCAGTAAATCAGTTTTCAGTAATAAAAACGGGCGACTATAACACAGTCGCCCGTTTTTCTTTTAATTCTACCCCTAGAATCAAAAAAGCCGCTGAAATTTCAGCGACTCTTATTCCTTAAATAGCAAATGATTGGGTGAGGGGGGCACCCAATCATTTGCTGACAATATAATACATCAAGTTGCTAAAAAGCGCAAGTCGAATTTCATTAGAAAAAGATTAACGTTTGAGCATAACTAACTCCCCATCCGAAATTGGTTTTTTGGGCACAGACTGCATATCTATATTTATTGCGGCAAGCAAGAATTGTACCGCCAGCATAACCAGCATCACAGGAATCATAATTGTGCCTGTTGGAGCGGGCACACCCAAGTTAAAATACTTGATCCACTTTACTATGCCAAAAACCAACCCAAAAAGAAGCATGGGCACACCCGCCAGCAAATAAATTGACCCCATATTGAAGTTGTGTAAAAAATTCTTGATAAGGATTCGTCTGAAAAACAAATAGGTCAGCTTTGGCGGAAACTCCCACAAGGTTTTACCAACCGACAAATTCGATTCTTCGTCTCCATAAATAGCGGGGTAGGGCACATCGAGAATGACCGCATCAATTAGATATAGCTCGCCGAGCATGGAAGTCTCGAAAAAATAAGATTTATGCACTTTCTCTAGGGGTAAGGTCTCTAAAGCCTCACGGCGGATGGCAAAAAAGCCATTGGTGGGATCGAAACAATCCCAATACCCAGTGGCGGCTTTGACAAGAAACCCCAGCCCCATATTGCCAATTTGACGGATAAGAGGCATAGATTTAAGTGCACCAAAATCTCGAAAACGATTGCCTTTGACGTAATCTGCTTGACCGCTAATTAATGGGATTAAGAGATGGCGGGGATCATATCCGCTCATTTGACCATCGCCATCGATCTTGATGACAACTTGCGTGCCGCCCTTCAATGCCTCTTTGAACCCAGTCAGCATTGCGCCCCCCACCCCCTGATTTTTGGCGTGTTTAATGAGCATGATGCGCGAATCTTGGGCTTTTATCTCTTCGACAATTTCACTCGTATTATCTGGAGAAGCGTCATCTACAACGATAATCTCGCCAATATAATCGGGAATGCGCGCTAAAGTTTGCGCTATTTGTTTTTCAACTTTATAGGCGGGGATGACGGCGGTGATTTTATATTGAGAGAGATTTAAGGTGTTTCTTTTCATATTATATATCTGCATTGCATTTGAAAAAATGCGTTGCGGGTTGAGCCTAGACGCATCCAAAAGTGGATGCAATGCACGTCAGATATTCTTCAATAAAAGCACTTCATGCGGTAAAAGTATAATTTCTTCATCAGCTTCGCCTTCTCTGTTCTTGGAAAAAAGAATTTGCCAAGATTTTTGGGGTAAAGCAACCTTTTTCTCTTTCTTGCTAAAGTTCAAGAGAACTAGAATTTCTTCGTCATCACGTTGGCGTAAATATGCCATCACATCATCTGGCACCGCAGAAAAGGGGATAAGTTCACCATGCCTCAAAGTTTTATTATCCTTGCGCAATGCAATTATCTCACGTGTGAAATTGAAAATTGAGCTTTCGTCTTCCTGTTGAACAGAGACATTGCGTTTTTTATAGTTGGGGTGTACAGGCAACCAAGGCTTTTCGGTTGAGAAACCAGCGTTTATAGAATCATCCCACTGCATGGGCGAGCGACAACCATCGCGCCCCTTATTAAAGGGCCAGTATTTCTTGCCTGGGGGGTCCATAATCTCGCTACGTTTTAAGGATATATCACGCATCCCGATTTCATCACCATAATAAAGGAAGGGAGTTCCACGCATAGTGAGCAACATCGCCATAATCACTTTTATGCGGGCATCATCTTCATTTTTAGCATAACGCGTAGCGGGGCGGGGCGCATCGTGGTTGCTCAACACATAATTGGGAAACATCTGCGCTTCTTCGGCGAGATTTTCCCAATTGTTTATGGCTTTTAGAAACTTTTCAGGTTTATATTTACTCCATAGAAATTCAAAATCAAAGGCGGCGTGCAGTTTATCCGTACCGTTATAACGAATTATTTTTTCACGCGTGGCTAAGAATGTTTCACCTACTGCGTATCGTTCGGGATATTCATCTAAGATATCGCGCATTTCTTTTAGCACCGATTCCATCTCTGGTTGATCGCCATCGTAGAGATGGTGCTGGCGTTCAAAGGCTCTTCGTCCCCATTTTGGGGGGTTATTGCGCAATTGCTCATCTTTGAAATAGACGTTGAAAACATCTAGCCGAAAGCCATCTACGTCACGTTCGAGCCAGAAGCGCAAGACATCCATTTGAGCTTTGCGCACTTCGGGATTACGCCAATTGACATCGGGCTGTTCTTTGAGGAACATGTGGTAGTAGTACTGCCCGCGCTTTTCGTCATAAGTCCAGGCTTTGCCGCCAAAGACCGATTCCCAGTTGTTGGGGATGGAATCCTGCCAAATAAACCAATCTTGTTTGGGATTGGTAGAATCAACGCGTGATTGTTGGAACCACGGATGCTGATCGGAAACGTGATTAAGCACAAGGTCAAGGATGATACGAATACCCCGTTTATGGCTTTTTTCTATTAAGGTATCAAAATCTTTTAGCGAGCCGAAGCGAGGATCCACATCCACATGATTGCTGATATCGTATCCAAAATCGGCATCTGGTGTGGAGTAAAAAGGTGAAAGCCAGAGGGCGTCTACGCCTAAGTTTTTGAAATAATCAAGGCGAGCAGTAATGCCCGGTAAATCGCCTAAACCGTTGTGGTTGGTATCATTAAATGAACGTGGGTAAATTTGATATATGATGCCATCACGCCACCAAAGATAGTCTTTTTGCATGGGATACTCCTTGCTAGATATTTACTTTAGCAAGTATAACATCCTCAGAAGTCTTCGTGGATTTTGCAGAAAGAGAACTTAGTGCTATAATGAAAAAGCAACGGGGATGATAGGCTTCGACGGAGAAGGCTGATCCCGAATTGCGAGCCGAGAGTGCACCGTTTCTCGTAAAATCAGTGCAAAAATTAAGTGCCAAACAACGCACCCCATACGCCGCTATGCCTCTCGCCGCGTAAGCGAAGAGAGACCATAACGGTACGGTCTCACAGTAGACCGCGTCCCCCTTTACCCTTCTCCGTTGGGTCATAGGATCGGGCGACGCAAAAGCGGAGTGCCACATAGGATGCCACTAAATATGTGAAAGAGGGCTTTCGGGTCCAAGTGGCTGACTGGAGAAATTTCCTGCCAATTGAGAATTCTCTGGTGACGTACATCAATTGGCTACGCTCGTAGACGTTCGAGGCTCGAGTTTTTCGGACGCGGGTTCGATTCCCGCCATCTCCACAAAAAAACGCTACCCTTATGGGGTAGCGTTTTTTTGTATAAACAGCAATTTAGTTTCTAGCAGGTTTCTAAAAAGAAGAAATAATTGTTTTTGGCGTTAGATAAAACTTGGTTGTTTTGATTTGACTTATCAAAAAATCAAGACTATATAAGATAAAAATCCAAACACCTAGCCTAAGTTGAACACTGTAAAACAAACAATGTCTAGCGAGATCATTGCCATCAGCACTCAATATAAATAGCATTTGAGGAAAAGACAATAAGATAAGCAAAAGAGGCACCACCCAATTTATTTTTCGTTCGTAAAAAGCCCATACAGTCCCCGCAGATGCCATAAAATTTGCGGCAAAGAACAAAAACACACCAAAACGAACAGGGTATAAATACTCATCAAGACGAGGATCTTTTATAATAGGCTTAAATTTTGATGCACCATAAAAATAGAAATCTGGAACTAGCACTGCCTCTATCTCTTGGGTCCAATCTTGTAAGAGGTCTGCTTTATAAAACCATAAAAACTTAATATATGCTTGTTTTCCTTCGCTTTTTACCCATTTTCGAAACGATTCTAATTCAGGGTCTTCTATCATCGTAGGATTTCCCTGATGAAGTGCTAGTCCCCTACGCTCAAGCAAAGCATCTGTCACGGGCATCCCAAGTTTTTCAAGATAAGCTATGTGTTCTTCTTCGGGCAAAATCCTTATACTAATTGTATTCAGTAATGGAAAATACCATCTTAAACTTGCTGATGCTAAAGCATCACTTATAAAAAAAAGAATAATAAAAAAAGCACTTATAATAAGGACTCTCTTGATGTGCTTTTTTACCAACACTAGTATTAATAATGAAAATCCTATCATCAACAACCAGTAAGCAAAATTCTCCCTTGCTCCAACAAGTAAAATAGAACTTACAACAAGAAAAGATACACGAAGCGCATTCCATTTTTCAAGAAGTAGTATGGAACTAGCAATAAACAAAACCATCAATGAAATTGAAACCGATTCGCTTATTATTAAATAATCCCACATAATAATTTCTTCGCTTAAGCTAAATGCAAGAATAACAGCAAAAGAAATAGGTTTCATGACAGTGTTTTTTGTTATCTTTGCTAATGTCAGAGCCAACACCCCCCAAGAAACTATAGAAAACAATAATTGAAAGGTCACTACTTTATCGTAGTTTTGCCCATATTCAGTTCCCGTAAGTTTGAAAAACAATGGGATCGTTGGAGGTCGCTCCCCAATCCAAAAGGATTCAGAAAATATAGACTGTGACGCAATCTTATAATACTCTTTTACATCGCCAAAACCAGAACGTGGGACAGGGAGTAGGCTGTTTTCATAACGCATCTGAGCATAAAACAAAAAAAACAAAAAAATAATTATATAAACTAAGTATTTTACAGGTTTTTTATTCATAAGTATTCATTTCAAACTTTATTGTATTTGTATTTTTCGAGATTTATCATGATTAAAAAAAACAAACAAAGATGCCGTTCGTCTAGGGCGTGAAATCATTCCGCTTCGCATTTTATATTTTGTGAGAGACTAAAATATAGGAGAATTTAAATCTTTAAACTCCTTAAAACTAATTACAAGGATTTCACTCATAGCACCATAGCCTACGCTTAAGTACCGCTTCGAATTATGCAACATTCTAGCGGACACCTGAACCCGCTCATCTCACCCCTCAAGAAACATATTCGAAAGGATGCAAAAAAATGCCTTGTTTTAACAAAACCCAAAGGGGAAAAGAGGGTTTAGGTACAAATCATAGACACAAAATACGTTAGAAAAGTAGCCCTTACTCAGCATTTGCCGCACAGCGGAAGCCAGTATAGTTATAGGCTACATTGGGGCGTAGTTCGTCACGCTTAAAGGTGCGCACATCATATTTTCGATCGTACCACGAGCCACCGCGTAACACACGGCGAAGTCCAGTTTCAGGACCAAGCGGATTTACGATGGGCGAATTTTCATAATAATCTTCCGCATACCAATCGGCGACCCATTCTGCCGTATTCCCTGCCATATCTAAAACGCCATAAATACTTGCCCCGCCGGAGAAAAGTCCAACGGGAGCAGTTGTTGTGTAATAATCTCTGGCACTTTTATCTGCCCAAGAATACTCGCACTCAACATCACAGAAATTCAAGGATTCGTCATTAAAGTCATTTCCCCAAGGATAACTATAAGCATCTGTGCCACGCGCGGCTTTCTCCCACTCTGCTTCAGTGGGAAGACGGGCCTCTCTCCATTCACAAAAACTGTTTGCATTCTCCCAACTCACGAAGGTAACAGGGTGATTTCTGTAGCGAGAAGAGACATAAAAAGTTGTCGTTTTAGGAAGAGCGCACCCAAGCTCGTCTACGCAAGCTTTATAATCAGCGTTTGTTACTTCGTATTTATCTATATAATAGTCATCTAAACTAACAATATGGGCAGGCTTCTCATCAACTTCGGAAGCATCTTTACCCATCAAAAAGGTACCCGATTCTACAAGAAGCATCTCAGCCCCCGCGGCATCTGTTATAGCGGGATCAAGCCCAATAAAAGTAGGTATTTCAGAGGGGGCTGGGGTATGCGTTGATGTCTCAGCAACTACAGGAGTCTCGTCAACAGCATCTGTTGGGGCAAGTGTCTCCATTTTCTCTTCCGTTGGTGGCACGGTTGTATTTGTGCTTGCCACTACACGCGGCTCACTTGTTTTGGTAAAAAATTGAGTTGCGGTGTTTGAAGGGGTTAGCGTAGGCGCAGGTGCAGACGCAAGCACAAAGGGATTCAGCAGAATTAAAACTAAAACCCCTAGAAAAACAGCCACAGCAAGCACAATACTATAACGAGAAAACTTCTTCACACGCCTTACAATTTTACGAGGCTCCGCTTTTGCATCACCCGCTCGCCGCCCATAATTTGCCACAGAATTTAACACTTGCTGAAAATTCATATCGTAACTACCTTCCCGAAGATCAACATATTGCAAGTTTAGCAACCAAACGGGAAGCTCACACTCCTCATAAAGAAGAGGGACTATTTTCATATTTCTATTGCTTGCAAAGATAAATTCTTTTTCAACCCACTCAGATATGATAGAAGCAGGAGAAACAATAATCAAAAAAACTTCGCTCCGAGTAATACCTTCTTGAATCTCTTTTGCCCAGCGATCGCCCCCCTCTATATCCGTTATATCCCACCAAACATCATGCCCTGTTTTTTCAAGATCTTGAGCTACCTTTTTCGCGAATTTTTTATTTTTATGTGAATAAGAAATAAATATTTTTTTTGCCATTATTTTACCTTTTCTTTAATGATGTTCTCAGAGGGCAAGATTATACCCTAGAGAATAGGAGAATTGGGGGATTATTTGCTTCAGAGGAAATGGGGAACCCCCTGCCTCACGCGTGATTTTAGCGTGCGCTACATCTACGAACAACTTCGTGACATAAACGTCTGCCCGCCTCCTCCCCACAAAATGGTATACTTCTCCTTGCTATGAAAACGACTACTAAACATTCACAACGAAGATACATTTTTTCTTCGTAGAGAACAACCCTATAAAAACCATGAGTAAAAATATACGAAACTTCTCCATTATCGCCCATATAGACCACGGAAAATCTACGCTGGCAGATAGACTATTGCAACTCACCAACACCATCGCCGATAGAGATATGACCGCGCAGATTTTAGACGATATGGATCTAGAACGCGAAAAAGGTGTCACCATTAAAGCCTCTGCCGTTTATATGGATTATGTCGCCGAAGATGGGAAAACTTACGACCTTAATTTAATCGACACCCCTGGTCATGTAGATTTTGGCTACGAAGTTAGCCGTGCCATGAACGCCTGTGAGGGCGCCCTCCTTATCGTAGATGCAACTCAGGGCATTGAAGCGCAAACCCTTGCCAACCTCTACTCTGCCCTCGATGCCGACTTGGAGATTATCCCCGTCATTAACAAAATCGATTTGCCCTCTGCCAACCCTGACAAAGTGGCAGAAGATGTCGTTTCTTTGCTCGGCGGAAACCCTGATGAAATTTTACGAATCTCTGCTAAAAACAATATCAATATCCCCGCTGTTTTAGAAACGGTTGTTGAACGCGTCCCACCGCCACAAGGCGATCGAAAAGCTCCTTTGCGCGCATTAATTTTCGACACACATTACGATTCTTATAAGGGCGTGATTGCTTATATCCGTGTAGTGGATGGAGAGATTACGAAAAACGATAAGTTAATGTTAATGTCTACTCAAGCAAATGTAGACCCCGTTGAAATTGGTATTTTCGCACCCACAATGAAGGTTACGAAAAGCATCCACGCGGGCGAGGTTGGGTATATCGCTACGGGGCTGAAAACTGTTCAAGACTGTCGGGTTGGTGATACGGTCACGCAAGCCCAAGGTCCGGCGCGTACCGCCCTTCCTGGGTATCAAATGCCGAAACCAATGGTTTTTGCGGGCATTTATCCCGTTGTTCCTGAAGAATACGAAGAGCTTCGAGATGGGTTAGAGAAATTGCAATTAAATGATGCCTCTTTGGTTTATCAACCAGAAACTTCTCAGGCTTTGGGCTTTGGTTTCAGAGCGGGATTTTTGGGGCTGTTCCACATGGAAATTATCCAAGAGCGGATTGAGCGCGAATATAATTTGAACGTGCTTTTTACCGCCCCTTCGGTAGAGTATGAAGTTTTACTAAAAAATGGCGAGACCATGCGCATAGATTCTCCTGCCAGCCTGCCTGAAGAAGGCGAGATTGCAGAAATTCGCGAGCCATGGATGAATATAGAAATTTTCACGCCAACTGATTATTATGGTCCTATTATGGAGTTGGTTACAAAGCGGCGCGGCATGTTTTTAGAGCAACAATACCCCGCCCCTAGCCGCGTGCAGTTGAATTATGAAATTCCACTTTCTGAATTAATTGTAGACTTTTTTGATGCCCTAAAATCGGGCACGCGTGGTTATGCTTCACTTGATTATCATTTCAAAGAATATCGAAAAGACGATTTGGTAAAGTTAGAAATTTTGGTAAACCACGAACCAATGGATGCCTTGGCAACTATTGTGCATAAAGATTCGGCGTATAGAAAAGGGCAAAAACTGATTACGAAATTGCGAAAAACAATTCCCCGCCAAATGTTTGATGTGGCTATCCAAGCCGCGGCTGGCGGGCGTGTAATTAGCCGTGCCAACGTAAAAGCCTTGAGAAAAGACGTAACCGCAAAATGCTATGGTGGCGATGTTTCTCGTAAGAAAAAGTTGCTAGAAAAACAGAAAAAAGGCAAAAAACGGATGAAGATGGTCGGCAGTGTTGAAATCCCGCAAGAGGCTTTTATGGCTGTCTTGAAATTAGACGACTAAAGCAAAGGTTCAAAGGGGCAGAGGAGCAAAGGAAACATTTGCGTTCTTTTGCCCATTTGCCCATTTACCCTTTTGCCCTTTTACACCTCCCCCTAAAATGAAGACTTTCTTCCAAAAATCCAAACGCTGGCTCCCCGGTACAATTATCAGCATCATACTTATCGGCGTTATTCTTAATGCCGTGGATATCCCCAAAACCATAAACGCTCTGCTTGAGGCAAATTATCGCCTACTTCTCATTGCCGGAATGCTCAATATCTTATGGCTCATGGTGCGCACAAAAGTGTGGCAGACCTTGCTTAAAGATATCCCCTCTTATAAAGACACCTTTATCACCACCAGCGAGGGCTATCTACTCAACAACTTTCTTCCTTTCAGACTCGGGGAATTAGGGCGCGCCTTTCTCCTTAGCAGAAAAACACCGCTAAGCTTTGCCGAAATCATTCCCACTGTTTTTGTAGAACGCATTTTTGACCTCATCATCTCTGCCGCCATTTTACTTACCGCACTCCCTTATATTGCCCAAACAGAAGGCACTGCACAAATTGCTTATATCATTGGGGGCCTTGTTCTTCTCGCTATCATCATTCTCTACCTTCTTGCCCACAACCAAGAATGGGCACTGAGCTTTTTTGATAAAATCACCACCCGCGCCCCAAAAATCAACAAACTTGGCGGCGAGTTGGTCAAATCTCTCCTCAATGGTCTCACGGTCTTCACCGATGGCTGGCTTTTTCTGCGATTTATCCTCTGGATGCTCCTCAACTGGGCAATCGCCATTGTGCAATATACCCTCATTATCACTGCTTTTTTTCCGCAAGCCACCCTTATCTGGGGCATGTTTGGCATCGGAGCGGCGGCATTTGGTGGGGCAATCCCTTCACTTCCAGGCGCAATTGGCACCCTCGAAGCGGCAATCGCTGGCTCGCTTACTCTGCTCTCAGACGATGCTTCATCTGCCCTAGCAGTCGCCCTCGTCGTGCGGCTATTTAACTATACTTTTAGCGGCATTGTCGGCATTTATGGTTTAACAACCGAAGGCGAAACCCTTTCGGGTATTTATCAACAACTCATGGATTTTCGTAAGGGCGGGTCTTAAACCCGCCCCTACATTTCGGAGAAAAATATGAAATATCTCATCACTGGTGGCGCAGGATTTATCGGCTCAAATTACGTCAATCGATTATTAGCTCGTGGGGAGGACGTGACTGTCTACGACAATTTATCTCGCGCGGGGGCAACTCGTAATCTTAAGTGGCTTCGAGAAACTCACGGTGCAGACTCGTTTCAACTTGTTCACGCGGATATACGCGATGCCGCGACCTTAACATCTACCGCTAAAGATGCCGACATCATCGTGCATCTGGCTGGACAAGTCGCGGTGACGACATCCGTTTTGCATCCACGCGAAGACTTTGAGATTAATGCGCTCGGCACATTCAACGTAGTCGAAGCCGCGCGGCTTTCAGAACGCAATCCGATTGTTATCTACGCGTCCACGAATAAAGTTTACGGTGGGATGGAAGATGTGCCCCTCGCCGAATCTGAAACTCGTTGGCAGTACGCAAGCCTAAAACACGGATGTCCCGAGGCGCAGCCGCTCGATTTCCATTCCCCTTACGGTTGCTCCAAAGGCGCGGGAGATCAATATGTCCGCGATTATTCCCGTATTTATGGGTTAAGAACGGTCGTTTTGCGTCAATCCTGCATTTATGGTCCGAGACAATTTGGGGTAGAGGATCAGGGCTGGCTGGCGTGGTTTATGATTGCGGCGGTGACGGGGCGACCGATCACGATTTATGGTGACGGCAAACAGGTGCGAGACGTTTTGCATGTGGACGACCTGCTGGATGCCTACGATGCGTCTATTGCGCGGATCGATGATGTGGCGGGGCAGGTTTATAATGTGGGGGGGGGGGCTGAGAATGTGATTTCGGTCTACGCCGAGTTTTTCCCAATGCTAGAGGAGATGCTGGGCCGAAAAATCCCCGTAGAACGAGATGATTGGCGCCCCGGCGATCAGCGCGTCTTTTATGCCGATATCCGCTCCGCTATGAAAGATTTAGACTGGAATCCGAAGATTAGCGTGGAGGAGGGAATTAAAACGTTGTTTAAGTGGGTGGAGGGGAATAGAGGGGAGTTTTGAGCGGAAACAAATTGAGATAAAAAACGACCTTGCGGTCGTTTTTTGTTTTTAGAGCTGTTTCTAAATCCCCCTGTTAAATTATGAAAGCTGTCTCAAATCGGTTATTGCCTCGAAAACTTCAGGCTTCTATTTCTTCTTTGTCTTTGTATACAACAGCCCGATTACGGCCTGCATTTTTGGCTTAATATAAGGCTTGGTCTGCCTGATAAATGATGCTACCCAAATCTTTGTTCTCTTTGCTAATGTAAGCATCCCCTAAAATCATACCAGCGAAAAGTGGGGTTTTCTGGCAAAATCAGAAAAAGGAGAATTCCAAATGAAAAAATATGTTGAGGTGAATGTCTCCTCTCTGTGTAATCTGAAAGAATTGCAAGAAGAAAACCGCAGATTAAAACAAATGTATGCTGAACTAAATCTAGACCATAAGATTCTGAAGAATATTGTTGAAAAAAAAGTTGTAGAACCGCGAGAGCTATCAAGCTCCCGAGTTTCATACCACGTCTATTTTTACTTGCAGATTTTAAAATAACGACAAACTCCTTACTAAACTCATGCCCTCCTTAATTACTGGAAAATCCTTGACTTTTCTTTTTGGTGATGCTATTATGGTACGCGTAACATGATATGCGTACCATAAAGGAAAATATGACTACTATTCGTGATGTTGCCAAGCTAGCTGGAGTTGCCCCCATTACCGTGTCTCGCGCAATCAATAACTCTGATTATGTAAGCATCGGTACCAGAGTGCGCGTGGAAAAGGCTATTGATGAGTTGGGTTATATTCCTAATGAGTTGGGGGTAAGTTTACGTTCTAAACAGACAATGACATTAGCTGTAGTAATCACTGATATCACCAACCCATTTTGGACAACAGTAACTCGGGGAATAGAAGATGTAGCACAAGCCAATAATTACTCGACCATCTTATGCAACACAGACGAATCTGAGGATAAGCAAGAGCAATATCTGCAAATGCTTTTGCGTCGGAGAATTGACGGCATCTTATTGGTGCCTGCATCTAATAATCCTGCTCCAATTAAGCTGATCAAAAAGCAGAATGTCCCTGTTGTCCTCATGGATCGCCAAGTTCCTGATGTGGATGTGGACGTGGTTCGTTCTGATACAGAAGAAGGAGCTTACTTGATTACAACACATCTTTTATCTTTAGGTCATCAAGAGATTGCGATGTTGGCAGGCCCGCAGAGCGTATCAACATCGGTTGATCGTGTGAATGGATACCGTCGGGCACTTCGTGACGCTGGGCTCCCCAAAAGTGCTGAGAATATCTTTTTAGGGGAATTTACGCAAGAGACAGGTTATACAATGGCAGAGTTGATGCTTGTTAAAGACTCTTCAAGAATTACAGCTTTAGTTGCTGCAAATAACTTTATTGCGATTGGTGCAATGCAATTGCTTAGTGAAAAGAAAGTACGTGTTCCCGAAGACGTTGCAATCGTAACCGTAGACGATTTGCCTCCAGCCCTTACAATAACCCCATTTTTTACAGTTGCAACTCAGTCTGCTTTAGAGATGGGAAAACAAGCAACCCAATTACTTTTGGATCGTGTTTCTGGCAAAACAGATATTCCCTGCCAGGAAATTATATTGCCAGTAGAGATGATTATAAGAGCATCAAGTGGAGAAAAGCTGTCACCTTGAAGTTCTTTTTATTTCCATATTATAGTACGCGCACCACAAGTGAAGTTTGAAAAAAGCAGTATGAAGTAGACAGGTTTTAGCTAATTAGGAGAGCGCATGAATAAGCCCTTAGAAAATATCGATCCCAATTTGGTGCCAAAGCGAAAATTATATACTGGGGCTGAGATTCCCGCAGTAGGTTTGGGAACATTCGGCTCAGATCGGTTTTCTGGCGAAGAAATAGCAGCAGCGGTCTTTGAGGCTGCCCAAATCGGTTATAGGCATTTTGATTGTGCGGCTGTTTATGCAAATGAAAAAGAGATCGGTACATCTTTTCAAAAAATTATAGCAAGTGGCATTGCGCGTGAAGGCTTTTGGGTAACATCAAAGCTGTGGAACGATGCACACGCCGAAGAAGATGTTATCTCGACTTGCAAGCAAACATTAGCTGACCTGCAATTGGATTATCTTGATCTTTATCTAATTCATTGGCCCTTTCCCAACCACCATGCCCCGGGCGTAGATGTTGACGCACGCGACCCGCACGCCCTTCCTTATATTCATGAAAACTATATGAAAACTTGGCGGCAAATGGAAAAGTTGGTTGAAATGGACTTGGTCAAACATATTGGCACATCTAATATGTCCATTCCCAAACTAGATTTGCTTCTGCGCGATGCGAAAATCAAACCATCTGTTAACGAGATGGAACTCCACCCCCATTTTCAGCAGGCTGAACTTTTTCAGTATTGTCTTGATCATGACATTCTCCCAGTTGGGTTTTCGCCTATTGGTTCGCCGACACGCCCAGAACGAGACACAATGCCAGGTGACACAGTTGATATCGAAGACCCCGTCATTCTCAAAATTGCTAAACGGCTAAATGTTCACCCCGCAGTCGTCTGTGTCAAATGGGCTGCCCAGCGTGGGCAAGTGCCGATCCCCTTTTCTATCCGCCCTGCTGAATTTCATAGCAATTTATTGGGCGTTATTGAAAACCCTATCACCGAATCCGAAATGCAAGAGTTATCTAAGATTGATAAAGGCAGTCGCCTGATAAAAGGACAAGTTTTTCTATGGGAAGGTGCCGATAGCTGGGAAGATTTGTGGGACGCAAACGGTGAAATTGCTTCCCTTTAATGGGCAGAATCTATGGCAAATCAGTACATTCTGACCATCGATGTTGGTACATCAAGCACAAAAACAGCACTCTGGACTGAAAATGGAGAGGCTATAATAGAGGTGTCTTCACCTTATCCACTGCAACGACCACGTCCGCTGTGGACTGAAATTGACCCCGAACTGTGGTGGCAGGCAATTTGTGAGACAACGCAGAAGATTCTTACAAAAAGTGGTGTAGATGCCAAAGACATTCTTGGCGTTGGCATTGATGCGGTTGGCTGGACCTTAATACCTGTAGATAAAAACCTGAACGCGCTCACGCCAGCCATGATTTGGCAGGATCGCAGAGCAGAAGCTGAAACAGATTGGCTTAACTCGCTTCCTGATGCACAGGATTTTGTAAATTTATCTGCTAATCGAATCGATGCGGCTTATCTTACGCCAAAATTGATTTGGCTAAAAAAGAATCGCCCGAAGATATTTGCCACCGCTCATAAATTTCTTGAAGCAACGGGCTTTATTGTTGCGAAATTTACAAATGAATTTACCTGCGATTATACGCAGGCTTACGGCTATCATTTTTTTGATATAAAAAATGAAAAATGGGATCAAGATACGGCTCAGAAGCTCGGTATTCCCATCGAGAAAATGCCCCGCTTATCTCCCAGCTCAGAGGTTATTGGTGAGATAAATGCAAAAGCCGCCGCAGAAACGGGATTGCGTCGCGGGACGCCGCTGATTGCTGGTTGCTTGGATGCTGCCGCTGGAGCTTTAGGTGCTGGCGTTACCCGTTCGGGACAAACCAACGAGCAAGGTGGTCAGGCTGGTGGATTTGGCATTAGTCTTGACCGTGTCGTTGTTGAACCTCGTCTGATTTTTTCGCATCACCTAATTCCCAATCAGTATCTTTTGCAAGCAGGTACAGTTGGCGGAGGCTCTCTGGGCTGGTTCAAAACATATATTGATAAAAGTGAAAGCGCATCTTTTGAAGAATACAGCAAAGAAGTTGCCACAACAAAAGCAGGTGCAAAAGGATTAATCTTTTTACCTTATATGGCAGGTGAGCGAACTCCCCTGTGGAGCAGTACCCCCAAAGGCGTTTTCTTTGGGCTTTCGTACCAGACAGAACGCGCCGATATGCTCAGAGCAATCATGGAAGGTTGCGCCTTCGCTGTTTATGATAATTTATATATTGCCAGAGAAAATGGCGTAGAAGTTGATGAGTATCTCGGCTCTGGCGGTGCGACAAAAAGCGCGGTTTGGAATCAGATTAAAGCTGATATTTATGGCAAACCCTTTATTGTTTCCAAGCGGACAGATGGCGGCGAGGGCGGGCATAGCCTAGGATTATTTGCCCTAACTGCTTACGGCTTAGGGATGCGAGACGATATCGGTGAAGTTATTGTTGAGTGCCTACCCCAAAAAGAAGTCTTTGAGCCTTCTTTGGAAAAAGGTGCCCTATATAAAGAGTTATTTTATATCTATAAGAATATCTCCAGAAAACTAATGCGAGATTTTGAAGATTTAAAAAAGATTTCTGATAAACATACTATCTAAAGCAGGAAAAAAAATGAAAGCAGCAATACTAAAAGATAAAGGTGTCCTAACTTACGAAGAAGTTCCCACCCCCAGCCCTCAAGCGGGGAATTTACTCTTGCAGGTTAAAGCCGTTTCTATTTGTGGCTCTGATATCAAGCGGTATATTTCTGGGCACAGGATGTACCCACTTATTTTGGGGCATGAGGCAGCAGGGGTAATTACCCAAGTAGGTGAGGGCGTAAAAGAAGATTGGGTAGGAAAACACGTTGCTGTGATTCCCCTTGTTCCTTGTTTTGAATGTGAACAATGCGAAAAAGGATTTTACTCGGCTTGCCATAGTTATTCTTTTATCGGTTCCCGTGAAGCGGGTGCTTTTGCAGAATATATGGAAATTCCTGAGAAAAATGCTTATATTATTCCCGATGAACTTCCTTTTGATTATGTTTCGCTGATAGAGCCATCTACCGTAGCACGCCATATGCTTTCTCTTGGCAACTTCAAAGCAGGAGAAACTGCTGTTGTCTTGGGCGCAGGCTCAATTGGATTAATGATTGTGCAATGGTTGCGAATTCTTGGTGCAAAACAGATTATATGCACCGATATTTCAGACGAGAATCTCGCGGCGGCAGAAGCATTAGGAGCTGAGATAACGATCAATGCGCTGAAGCAAGATGTCGTTACGGAAGTTGCGAATCTAACAGAGGATGGTGTTGATATAACCCTCGAGGCAACAGGTGTTCCCGAAGTTTTGGAGCAAGCTATCCCCATCACACGCCCACGCGGAAGGATTGTGCTCGCAGGAAATCAGCCACAAGACAAATCCCTCCCGATGACTTTTATTGAAAAAATGATGCGGAGAGAATTAAGTATTATTGGCTGTTTTATGTCTTACTCTGCGCCTTTCCCTGGGCACGAATGGGATGAAACGATTGCCGCACTATTGGATGGCTCACTGAATATGGATAAAATGATTTCACATCACTTCCCCTTATCCGATGCCCCAGATATTTTTGCGAAGTTCAAAGACCATTCATTGGAACATCGGAAAATTATTCTAAACCCTGAACAGGAGAACAACTAAATGACTTTGGTAAACCCACGTTCATGGATTTTAGACGCAAAAAAAGAAGGTTTTGCGATTGGTGGCTTTAACGCAAATAATTTTGAGCAACTTCAGGCAATTGTACGAGCGGCAGAACTTGAAAATGCGCCCGTGATTGTGCAAATTAGCCATAGAGCTTTGCTTTATTTAGGAAATGGGAACGAAATAACAGGTTTGCAATACTTTGCTGATATGGCAAAAAGAGCCGCTGATAATGCAGATGCACCCATTGCTCTTCATCTTGACCATGGTACTGAGCTTGAAGCGACACAAGCAATTGCGCTCGGATTTAGCTCTGTCATGTTCGATGGTGAAAAACACTCTTTTGAAGAAAATATCGCTATCTCTAAAAAAATTGCAGACTTGGCGCATAAGATGGATGTGTGCATGGAAGCAGAAATTGGCGCAGTCCCCAAACCAGATGGTGCGGCACTTAACGAAGCCGACCTCGTGCTAACAGACCCAGACGATGCCCTAGAATTTGTGCAAAAAACAGGCGTAGATATGCTCGCTATTGCGCTTGGCTCTGTACACGGGATGCAAACTAAAGAAAACGATCTCGATTTGGTGCGGCTGGAAGAAATCCGCTCAAAAGTCGACCTTCCGCTCGTTTTGCATGGCTCATCGGGCGTAACCAACCAAGCAATTTTAGCCGCCATCAAGATGGGCTTGAGCAAAATCAATATCGCCACCCAACTGAATAAAGCCTTCACGCTTGGCGTGCGAAAGGCTTTGGAAGAAAAGAATACGCTCGTTGACCCAAGAAAATATCTTGGGCAGGGCATAGATGCTCAAATTGAAGTTGTTCGAGAACGAATTCGCTTCTTAGGCTCATCAGGAAAAGCATAAATGATTCTTTGCCTAAACCTTAACGCCGCAATCGACAAAACTATCCTGCTCAATACCTTTGAGTTGGATCAAATCCATCGCTCTGAAAAAGTGGTTGCGTTAGCTGGCGGGAAAGGTTGCAATGTTGCTCGTGCGCTAAAAACACTGGGCAAATCTCCCGTTGTTTCTGGCTGGGTTGGTGGTTTTGCAGGCAAATTTATAGAAGATGAACTCAATAAAGAAGGTATTGCTACTGATTTTGTAAAAACAGGACAAGAATCACGCACCTGCACATCGATTTTAGACCAAAACAATCAGACTCTGACCGAAATCTACGAAAAAGGCGAACCCGTTTCCGCAGAAAAAATCGAAGAGCTAGAAGCCCATTTCCGGGAAACTGTTGAAGATTACCAAGCAATTACACTTTCAGGTTCGCTCCCGCCAGGCGTTCCATCCGATATTTATGCGCGGTTAATCAAAATCGCTCACGAAGCTGGCATCCCCACCTATCTCGACAGCAGTAAAAATGCCTTGCGAGATGGGATTGCCGCCAAGCCATTTTTGGTAAAACCGAACGAAACAGAAATATCTATTTTATTGGATGAAAAACCGGGAACGTCCGTGCGTGAACTTGCTACCGCTATACAAGCAATTGCTTCACGACACACAACTACCCTTGCCCTCTCGCTGGGAGAGCGTGGCGCACTCATTTCAGATGGACAACGCGTTTTAGAAGCACAAGCCCCACAAGTGAATGCTATAAGCGCAGTAGGCTCTGGCGATAGTATGCTCGCTGGTCTTCTTTCTGCTTTCTCAGAAAGATTGCCCTTAGAAGAAGCTATAAAGTCTGGTGTAGCCGCAGGAACAGCCAACACGCTCACACTTGGTGCAGGACAATTTGATATAGATGATTTTGAAAAAATACGCCAAGAAGTTATTTTGAAAACACTGACCTAAGCAATAAAAATGTTCAATCATATTGATGAAAGAAAAATACTTTGGCATAACGAGGATAATTTATGAGTAAAACATTAATCCTAATGGAAGGAATCGAAAAAAGATTCCCTGGGGTTTTGGCACTGGACCAAGCCAGTTTCGAACTACGAGCAGGTGAAGTGCATGCTTTAGTAGGCGAAAACGGGGCAGGAAAATCTACCCTAATGAAAATTATTGGTGGAATTTACAGTAAAAATTCAGGGCATCTCTATGTTGATGGTCAAGACGTTGTCGTAGAAAACCCGCGTATGGCACAAGACTTGGGCATTAGCATTATTCATCAAGAATTGAATCTTATGCCTCACCTAACCATAGCGCAAAATATATTTATTGGGCGTGAACCAAGAGAAAAAATCTCCTTTATGGTGGATGATAAAAAGACCAATAAAGAGGCAAAAGCTCTTTTTAAAATGCTCAATCTAAATTTAGATCCAAATACAAAAGTTGCTGATCTAACTGTTGCTAAACAACAAATGGTTGAAATTGCCAAAGCCTTATCATTTAACGCAAAAGTTCTGATCATGGACGAGCCAACAGCCGCACTCACAGATTCCGAAATTGAAGATCTTTTTAGCATTATCCGACAACTTCGAGATAGCGGCGTGGGGATTATTCATATTTCACATCGCTTAGAAGAGCTGAAGCTCATCGCCGACAGAGTGACTGTAATGCGCGATGGAAAAACAATTGATACACTAACAATTGAAGAAGCCAGTAAAGATAAAATTATCGGCCTGATGGTTGGACGAACGATTTATGAAGCAGAACCAGAACTCCCTGAGAACCCAAGTGATGAAGTTGTGCTCGAAGTTCGTAACCTTAACCGTGGAAAAGAATTGAAAGATATTAGCTTTGAGTTAAGAAAAGGTGAAATAGTGGGCTTCGCTGGGCTAATGGGTGCGGGACGCACAGAAGTAGCCCGCGCTATTTTTGGCGCAGACAGCTTTGATTCGGGAGAAATTTACATCAAAGGGCAAAAAGTACAGATAAAAACGCCTCAAGATGCCGTTTCTCGTGGTATTGGGTATTTATCCGAAGACCGTAAACGTTATGGTCTCACTTTGGGCATGGACGTTACAGAAAACACCGTAATGGCGAGCATGAAAGAATTCTTAAATAATTATATTTGGTTGAATTTCAAGAAATCAAAAGATAAGACCAATGAAATGATAGAAACCTTAAAGATAAAAACGCCAAAAATCACCCAAAAAGTTAAATTCTTATCTGGTGGGAACCAACAAAAAGTTGTTATCGGCAAATGGTTAACTGCCGACACCGACATTTTGATTTTTGATGAACCCACTCGCGGCATTGACGTAGGTGCCAAGAGTGAAATTTATAAATTGCTCAACGATTTGGTTGAGCGCGGAAAATCTATTATTATGATTTCCTCCGAATTGCCTGAAGTTTTACGCATGAGTCACCGTGTTGTGGTGATGTGCGAGGGCAGAATTACTGGCATCCTCTCTGCAAAGGAAATGACTCAAGAAAAAATCATGGAATTAGCCACAATGCGAGGCGATACTGCACAATAAATGAAGACGATTGCTTCGCTCCGCGCCCAGCGTGAATTCAACTTGCGTGCCATTATTCAACACTTTCTTGGCAAATAACGCAGACGCTCGTTCTTGGCACGCAAGCCAGAAACACGTATGAGGCACAGAACCACATATTATTGAATTACAAAATCTCTCTACTGGAAAAACCTATGAAAAATAACGCCCTATCTGCCAAAGATTTCTTCCGATCCGATGCCATGCAACGCTTTATGGCTTTTGGTGCCCTGATTGTCCTAATAATCGGGTTCTCTCTTGCCTCACCTTATTTCCGTACGTTTGATAACTTTATTGGCATTTTGCTGGCAACCTCTGTCAACGGTGTCTTGGCTTTAGGTGTTACCTTCGTCATCATTACTGCTGGAATAGACCTTTCAGTAGGCACGGTAATGACCTTTGCCGCAGTAATGACTGGGGTTTTCATTACCAATATGGGATTACCCATTCCCGTAGGTATCATTGGTGGTGTTGCGGCTGGGAGCATGGCAGGGTTTTCTAACGGTATTATGATTTCGCGAATGAAAATTCCGCCCTTCATCGCTACTCTAGGCATGTTATATATCACAAAAGGACTTTCTTTGGTGATTTCAGGGATGAAGCCAATTTACTTTAATGATACTCCCATGTTTAGAGAAATGGCTATGGGGTCCCTGCTGGGCAAGATAATCCCTGGTTTTGAAGTACCCAACGCTGTGTTAATTTTATTCGGTGCCGCACTTTTAGCGCATATTATTTTAACTCGCACAGTTCTTGGGCGTTATACCTTCGCCCTCGGCAGTAATGAAGAAGCTACACGTCTTTCTGGCGTCAATGTAAATGTATGGAAAACGGCTGTTTATACTTTAGCAGGTTTTTTCAGTGGCGTAGGTGGTGTTTTGATAGCCGCTCGCCTCAATTCTGCTCAACCTGCTCTTGGCGCTGGCTATGAGCTGGATGCTATTGCCGCGGTCGTAATTGGCGGCACATCTTTGAGTGGCGGAGAAGGAACAATATCAGGAACTATTATCGGTGCTTTTATTATCAGCACTCTTACCAATGGTTTGCGCATTCTCTCTGTACCCCAAGAGTGGCAAATAGTTATAACAGGTGGTATTGTTATAGCCGCTGTCTACTTAGATATTTTACGTCGTCGCCGCTAAAAATATACACGTATATCTTCTTATATGAGGAGATTAGAAAAGCTTTAAATCTATGATTTACGGCTTCTCTAATCTCCTCATAAAAAGGGAGATTTGAACTGTAGAAAAACTAATGAAGAAGGAGGCTCTTATTTACTAAAGAACTAAAAAAGCACCACATTCTTTTATTCAAAAAAAACAAATCAAGGAGAAAGAAAAAATGAACAAGAAAATTACCACCCTTTTGGGTATCCTAATCGTCCTCAGCTTAGCTATTTCTGGATGTGCCGCCCCCGAAGCCGCCCCCGTAGAAGAAACCGCCCCAGAAGCTGATGCCCCTGCCGAAAAACTTTATATTCCTGTAATCTCTAAAGGCTTCCAACATCAATTCTGGCAAGCTGTAAAATCAGGTGCTGAACAAGCCGCTGTTGACTATGATGTAGAAATGACCTTTGAAGGTCCTGAAACTGAAGCCATGGTTGATAAACAAGTAGAAATGTTCCAAACTGCTTTAGGCAAAAATCCTGCCGCTATTTGTTTAGCCGCTGTTGATTCAAAAGCCTTCGAACCTTTGCTTGAAGAAGCAAAAGAAGCTGGCATTCCTGTAATCGGCTTTGACTCTGGTGTAGACAGTGACATTCCTGTTACCACAGCCGCAACTGATAATGTTGCCGCCGCCGCTTTAGCCGCTGATATGATGGCTGAATTAATTGGTGGTGAAGGCGAAGTTGCAGTTATTGCACATGACCAAACCAGCCGCACAGGCATCGACCGCGTTGACGGTTTCGTAAACCAAATGGAAAGCGAATACCCCAACATCACCGTTGTTGATGTTCAATACGGTGCTGGCGATCAACTTAAATCCACTGACTTAGCCAAAGCCATCATCCAAGCTCACCCTGATATCCAAGGTTTCTTTGGTGCTAACGAAGGCTCTATCATTGGTGTTTTGAACGCTGTTTCAGAACTTGATATGGAAGGCGACCTCGTAGTAATTGGTTACGACTCCGGCATACAACAAATGGACGCTATTCGTGCAGGTACCGAAACAGGCGCAATTACCCAAAACCCCGTTGGTATTGGCTACAAATGTGTTGAAGCCGCTGTCAAAGCATATAACGGCGAAGAATTGCCCCCAATGATTGATACTGGCTTCATGTGGTATGACGCCGCAAATATCGATGATGAAGATATTCAAGCTGTACTCTACGAATAATCAAAGTAGATAAGATAGTCTAATTACAGGGATTGTTCAGATACTATCGAACAATCCCTGTTTTTAAAACTTTGGATGAAGGAAACGAGACCTGCGTGTCCCGAACTTAAGTGCCTTCGGTAGATACCCTATTGACGTGAGCATATTGCCGCTCACACCGAGTACCCAGTTTGAGAATCAATACACAAGCCCAAAACGCGGAGGTCGCGGAGAGTCTCATAAAACGATATTGGAGAAGAATATGCCCAAATTGTTGCTTGGCATTGATGTAGGAACATATAGCAGTAAAGGCGTGCTGGCAGAAGCAGATGGCACAGTGCTAAAAACGCGTATTGTTGAACACAAAATGGACATCCCGCAACAAGGCTGGGCAGAACAGGATGCAGATTCTGTCTGGTGGGCAGATGTTGTCTCTATTTGCAATACTTTGCTAGATGGCTCTCCTTATTCTGGTGAGGATGTAGCAGGTGTAGCCCTGAGTGCAATTGGACCTTGCGTGCTTCCCCTAGACGCTGATGGAAAACCCTTGCGCCCAGGCATTTTATATGGCGTAGACACCCGCGCCAGCGATGAAATCGACCATCTAAACAATAAACTAGGGGAAGACGCAATTTACGAATTTTCGGGGATGTCGCTTAGCAGTCAAGCGGCAGGACCTAAAATTTTATGGATAAAAAATAACGAACCCGATATTTGGGCTAAAACTGACCATATAACAACCGCCAGTAGCTATTTGGTCTATAAAATGACGGGGGAAAAGATTATGGACAGGCATACAGCCAGCCATTATATGCCTTTGATGGATATCAAGACCCTTGAGTGGTCAGACCATTTTTCAGAAGAAATTATAAATACAGATAAATTACCAAAGCTTGGCTGGAGTGATGAAATTGCAGGGCAAGTTAGTAAAGCTGGCGCAAAAGAAACAGGGCTAAAAGAAGGCACGCCTGTTGCAGTTGGCGCGGTAGATGCTTTAAGCGAAGGCATTAGCGTTGGCGTAACCAAACCCGGCGACTTGATGATTATGTACGGGAGCACTGCCTTTTTCATCTTAGTCTTAGATAATCCCGTCCCCGATAAACGCATGTGGACAGTCGGCGGAGCTTTTAGTGGTCAATATAATTTAGCGGCTGGTATGGCAACAACAGGCTCATTAACGCGCTGGTTCCGCGATGAACTAGCCGGCGACCTGCCTGATAATACAGCTTATCAAACACTTTTTGATGAAGCCGAGAATGTTCCCCCTGGCGCAAATGGATTAATTCTTTTACCTTATTTTAGCGGAGAACGCACACCTATCAACGATCCCAAAGCACGCGGCGTCATTGCGGGATTAACCTTATCCCACTCGCGTGCAGATATATATAGAGCGATTTTAGAAGGTGTGGCTTATGGTATTCGCCATAATGTCGAAACTTTCCAAAATATCGGTGCCCCCGTTGAACGAATTGTAGCAGTTGGGGGCGGCACCCAAAGCTCAACTTGGTTGCAAATTGTTTCAGACATTGTCGGAATCGAACAAGAAATCCCCGCCCAAACAATTGGTGCTTCTTACGGTAATGCCTTCCTCGCGGGATTAGCAACTGGCATCTTGAATGAAGAAGACTTAAAAACTTGGGTAAAACCTGAAAAAATTATCAAACCAAATTTAGAGAAAAAGAAAAAATACGATCATTTTTATAAAAACTATTTAGCACTTTATCAACAGACCAAAGGCATTATGCATAATCTAGCAGATGGCGGTGAATAACAAATGATTTTATGTTGCGGAGAAGCTCTCATAGACTTTGTCCCTATCTCAGACGGAGATGCCTATCGTCCCTGTGTGGGTGGCTCAATCTATAATATCGCGATTGGGCTGGGAAGACTGGGCATACCCGTCAGTTTTTTTTCTAAACTTTCTAAAGACTTTTTTGGCGATATGTTGGTGGAATACCTAGACAAAAATAGTGTAGATATTAGCTACAGCCCTAGAACATCTGCGCCTACAACACTGGCTTTTGTCAGCCTGCCCAACGAAGAAAAAGATGATGAGCCACAATACGCTTTTTACGCAAATCAAAGCGCAGACCGTAGCCTTACTGAAAGTGAACTTCCAGCAAAGCTCTCAAAAAACATAAAAGCCTTACATTTTGGTTCAATCTCCCTTGTGATGGAACCGGGCGCAAGCACTTTAGAAAAACTGATGAAGCGGGAAAGCGGCAATAGAATCATCTCGTTAGACCCCAACATTAGAGCTGGTTTGATTTCTGATAAAAAAGCCTATCTTCAACGCTTTGAACAATGGATTAAGCTCATAGATTTTATAAAACTTAGCCAAGCCGATATGACTTGGCTTTATCCTGGTGAAAAGATAGAAGAGATTATTGCGCGCTGGTTTGATATGGGGATTAGTCTTTGCGTCCTTACACTAGGCGCAACAGGGGCAAAAGGATATACGCCTAATAAAGAACCAATTTTCGCCCCCACGCCTAAAACAGAAGTCTCAGACACAATTGGTGCCGGGGATTCCTTTTTATCAGCAACCCTAGGTTATTTATATAAATCTGATTTTCTCGACAGCAAAGAGAATCTTCAAAATATATCCCCAGAAGAATTATCTGAATGTTTAACCTATGCTAACAGAGCAGCATCAATTAATTGTTCACGCGAGGGAGCAAATCCACCCTATAAAAACGAATTGGAGATTATCAATGCTTAATAATCGTTTACAACTCTACCTAGATAGTGCAGATACTTCTCTTTGGCAAAATTATCTACCAAGTGGCATTTTCTATGGGATAACGATGAATCCCAAACTGTTACAAATGGCTGGCATTGAAGCCAGCTTAGAAAATATAAAATCTTTAGCTGAAAGAGCATTTGAATTAGGCGCACAGGAATTGCACTTCCAAGTATGGGGAGAATCTCCAGACGCTTGGCTTAACATGGCGCGTCAAATATCTGCTATTGATTGGCGCGTGAAGGTCAAGGTGCCGCTCACCGAGAAAGGCGTATTCTGTGCTAACGAATTGAGAGCAGAAGGAATAGGCGTGACATTAACCGCCGCTTATGCTTCACAGCAGGTACTAACAGCCATCGCACTAGGCGCAGAGTATTTAGCCCCCTATCTAGGGCGAATGACAGACGCTGGGCAAAAGGGGCTAGAAGAAATAATCGCCATGCAAAAAATCATTGATGCAACAGAAAGTTCTCTTCAATTACTAGTCGCAAGCATCCGACAAATAGATGATGTAGTCACCCTAGCCCAACATGGTGTTAGTTCTTTCACCCTATCCCCTGAAAGAGTAGAAGACTTACTAAAAAATGATTTAACACAGAAAGCAGCCAATGACTTTGAAAATGATGCCAAATGGGTATCAAACTAATTATTAATGGAGTATTCTTATGACAATAAATCAAATCCCCCCCCAAAACAGACTTGTCGGCGAGATGCCAAAAATCGGCATTCGTCCCACCATTGATGGTCGGCTTCGTGGCGTACGCGAATCCCTCGAAGAACAAACCATGAACATGGCAAAGAATGTAGCGCAATTTTTCTCTGAAAACTTACGTCATGCCAACGGTTTACCCGTTGAATGTGTGATTGCCGACAGAACCATTGGCGGAGTTGCCGAATCTGCGCTATGCGCCGATAAATTCTCTCGCGAAAACGTTGGTATCTCTCTCACAGTCACCCCCGCTTGGTGCTATGGCTCAGAAACAATGGATATGCACCCCCTCATGCCCAAAGCCGTTTGGGGATTTAACGGCACAGAACGCCCCGGCGCAGTTTATCTCGCCGCTGTTTTAGCCGCACATAGCCAAAAAGGATTGCCCGCCTTCGGTATTTACGGGCAAGATGTCCAAGATTCGGACGATACAAGTATTCCCGAAGACGTAAAAGAAAAACTGCTCCGTTTTGCACGTGCAGGATTAGCCCTCGCAACCATGCAAGGAAAAAGTTACCTCTCAATGGGCGGTGTCTCAATGGGAATCGGTGGCTCTATCGTAAACCACGATTTCTTTGAAGAATATCTGGGAATGCGCGTCGAGACAATCGATATGTCTGAGTTTATTCGCCGAATAAATGAAGATATTTATGACCCCATCGAATTTGAAAAAGCTCTTAAATGGGTAAAAGACAACCACAAAGAAGGTGAAGACCTTAACCCCAAAGAAAATCAACGTAGCCGAGAAGAAAAAGACAAAGACTGGGAAGTTTCCGTAAAAATGGCTCTCATCGCCCGTGACCTAATGGTTGGCAACCCCCGCCTTGAAGAACTCGGATTTGGCGAAGAAGCCCTTGGGCGCAACGCCATCGCCGCTGGTTTTCAGGGGCAACGTCAGTGGACAGATTTCATGCCTAACGGCGATTTCATGGAAGCCACCCTCAACACCTCCTTCGATTGGAACGGCATCCGCCAGCCCTATATCGTTGCCACAGAGAATGACGCACTAAATGGCGTCTCCATGCTTTTCGGGCATCTACTCACCGGATCGGCGCAAGTTTTCTCAGATGTACGCACCTACTGGAGCGCAGATTCAATTGAGCGCGTCACTGGCTATCGCCCCGAAGGTCTGGCTAAAGATGGTGTTTTACACCTCATCAATTCAGGACCCTCAGCCCTAGATGGCACAGGAGAGCAAGAAGTTGATGGCAAACCCGTCATTAAACCTTGGTGGGATGTCACTGAAGATGACGCTAAAAAATGCTTGGACGCGGTTGAGTGGTGTACCTCCTCAGTGGAATACTTCCGTGGTGGTGGATGGTCTTCGGATTTCTTATCTCGCGGCGAAATGCCTGTGACAATGACCCGCATCAACCTTGTTAAGGGGCTTGGTCCCGTTCTTCAACTTGTGGAGGGCTTCATCGTTAATTTGCCCGAAGACGTTCACAACAAGCTGGATGCCCGTACCAACCCCACTTGGCCCACAACGTGGTTTGCTCCTCGCACGTTTGGGTCAGGCGCGTTCGGCAGTCCCTACTCCGTTATGAATGCTTGGGGCGCAAATCATGGCGCATTTAGCTACGGTCATATTGGCGCAGACCTCATCACTCTAGCCTCTATGTTGCGCATCCCTGTCTACATGCACAATGTCCCCGAAGAAAAAATCTTCCGCCCCAGCACATGGAATGCTTTTGGCACAGCCGATTTGGAAGGTGCCGATTTCAGAGCTTGCGAAAATTTTGGCGCAATCTATAAATAAACATTTCGTAACCATTTACTCCGCTCCCTGCGCCCTCCTCGGCGCAGGGAACTCACCAACACACCGCCGAAGACGGCGACTAGAGCATTTGTGCAAGAGGTTTAATATAAAAACTTCGTGTTACTTGGTGTCCTTTGTGTTTAAATTTTTAGGAGCTTTCTATGTTAAAAACTATATCTCCCCTATTTAGCCCAGAACTACTCGCAACGCTCTACCGCATGGGGCACGGCGATGAAATTGTGCTGGCAGATGCCCATTTCCCTGGTGATACAATGAACAAAAATGTTATTCGAGCAGATGGTTTGAAAATTGACGCTTTGCTAGATGCCATTCTGCCCCTCTTTGCCTTGGATAGCTATGTAGATGACCCCGTAGTGATGATGCAAGTTGTGGAAGGAGACGAACCCGACCCCACCGTAGAAGCTAGTTATCGTGCTGCCATTGACAAATACGCACCAGAGACCCCAGCTATTGCGCTAACTGACCGTTTTGTCTTTTATGAGCGCGCTAAATCTGCTTTTGCTGTTGTGATGACAGGTGAAACGCGCAAATATGGCAATATCATCATTAAAAAAGGTGTTTCCTAATTTGCCCCCATCCTACCCTTCCCCCATCAGAGGGGAGTTAGAGGGGGGCTAAAAGGCTAATAATGAAAAATTCAACGTATTTAGCGGTTGATTTGGGGGCAGAAAGCGGACGGGTTATTTCTGGCTCTTTTATAGATAACCGCCTTCAACTTAAGGAAATTCATCGTTTCAGCAATGGAGGTGTTCGCTTGGGCGAGCATCTTCACTGGGATATATTAAATCTGTGGAGTGAAATCAAACACGGCTTATCTCTAGCCGATGATTCTGTGCAAAGCATCGGGCTAGATACTTGGGGCGTAGATTTTGGTCTTCTGGATGCACAAGATAATTTAGTTGGCAACCCCTACCATTACCGCGATAATCGCACCGATGGTATGATGGAAAAGATCTTCGAGATTATTCCCCGTGATGAAATTTACGCAAAAACGGGCATCCAATTTATGCAATTAAATAGCCTTTATCAGTTGTTTTCCATGGTAAAGGGCAAATCCCCTGCTTTAACGTCTGCCGCACGTTTGCTAAATATGCCAGATTTATTTAACTTCTTTCTAACTGGGCAAAAAGCGAACGAATTTACAATTTCTAGCACAACACAGTGTTATAACCCAACAGAAAAGAACTGGGATTTTGAGACGCTCTCCCAACTTGGTATCCCCACAAAGATATTTGGTGAGATAGTGCCCCCCGGCACGCTTTTGGGAAAACTTCTTCCCACCGTGGCAGATGAAATAGGCTACACAACTTCTGTGATTGCGGGTGCGGGGCATGATACGGCTTGTGCAATTGCCGCTGTACCTTCGTCTGGTGATGATTATATTTATCTCAGCTCTGGCACATGGTCGTTAATGGGTGTTTTACTTGACCACCCATTAATCAACGAAGAAAGCATGAAAGCCGAAATGACCAATGAAGGCGGAGTAGATGGAAAAATCCGTTTTCTCAAAAATATCGTTGGTCTCTGGCTTGTACAAGAATGTCGCCGCCAATGGGCGCGTGAAGGAAATAAATATAGTTATGCTGATCTGACAGAAATGGCAGAAAAAGCCCCACCCTTTGCCGCACTTATCGTTCCGGGAAAAAGCCGTTTTATGGCACCCAAGAATATGGCAAGAGAGATCCAAGCCTATTGTCGGGAAACAGGTCAGAGCGTCCCTGAAAGCAAAGGGGCAATCATCCGAACGGTTTTAGAAAGTCTGGCTTTGGAATATCGCTCAGTTGCCGAGCAAATTGAGAGCCTGACGAGAAAAGAGTACTCAGTCATCCATATTATCGGCGGCGGTACGCAAAATAAATTGCTCAACCAATTTGCAGCCAACGCCACAGGCAAAAGCGTCGTTGCGGGTCCGGTAGAAGCAACTGCAATTGGGAATATCCTGATCCAAGCCATTGCTATGGGTGAAATCTCATCATTGGCAGAAGGAAAAGCGATGTTGAAAAATTCATTTGATGTTGAAGGCTATGCTCCCAAAGATAGCGCGGCTTGGGATGAGGCTTATGCCAAATATAAAAAAATAAGGTGAATATTCAGCCCCCCTAGTCTCCCCCCATAACGGAGGAGCTAGGGAGGAAAATTACAAAATAAAAAAGGAAATTAAGCAAATGACAGTTTTTAATGAATATCGGTTGCGCCAAGAAATAATCCGCGTAACACGAATTGTTGCTAATCAAGGATTAATCCGTTCAAGTGACGGTAATCTCTCCGTTCGCTTGGATGAAAATCGTTTTCTAATGACCCCCAGCGGACTCTATAAAATGTCAATGGAGCCAGATGATCCCATTGTTGTAAATGAAAACGGGAAAGTCTTAATCGGAAAACCTGGCTTGAAACCTACATCTGAATTTAATATGCACTTGGAAGCTTTTCGCCAACGCCCGGATATCAATGCCGTTTTGCATGCCCACCCTCCTTATGCTACAGCCTTAACAATCGCTGGGTTGCCTTTCCCGACAGACTATCTCCCTGAAGTGTTGATCGCTCTCGGCGATGTTCCTGTTGCAAACTATGGCACACCCGGAACCCCCGCTCTCGCAGAAAGCATTCAGGAGCTTATAAAAGACCATAATGCGATTATTCTCAGCCATCATGGTAGCATCACCGTTGGCAAAACCCTCGAAGAAGCACTGGTTGCCTTAGAACGGCTAGAACACGCTGCCTACACTTATTATTTGGCAAATAATTTAAGCACCCCAGTTTCTTTAGCAGCAGAAGAATTGGCGCATTTAAGAGCTATAGGAAATCAGATTCGAAATCAATAATTTACTGGAGAAATAAAAATGAATGGTTGGACTGGAAAAATGCTACGCGTTGACCTCAGCGCAGGTAGCACATCCATAGAAAAAATAGACGAAGAAATCCTTAAAAAATATCTAGGAGGGCGTGGACTAGGCACATATTTAGTCTATACAGAAGTTCCCCCCGATACAGACCCGCTTGGTGAAGAGAATATCCTCGCCTTTTGTACGGGCGCGATGACGGGCGTTAACGTCCCCACAGGCGGACGCTCATCGCTAAGCACGCTCTCACCACTAACCGGCACGATATTCGATTCTAATACCGGATCACAATTTGGCGTGCGCCTCAGATGGGCAGGATTTGATGCTTTAGTGATTAAGGGCATCTCACCCACGCCCGTTTGGCTAGAAATTACCGCCGAAGGTGCCACAATTCACCCTGCCAATGAACTATGGGGAAAAGAAATCCCCGACACCATTTCTACGCTCAAAGAACGTGGCACCTCCACAGTGAGCATCGGTCCCGCTGGTGAAAATAAGGTGCTTTTCGCTTCTATCGCAGACGAAAAAGGACGTTCTTACGGACGTGGTGGCGTTGGCGCAATTATGGGCGCAAAAAACCTCAAGGCTCTTCGCGCAAAAGGAAAAGAAAAACCCGGAATCGCGAATAAAGATATTTTTGACTTTGTAAACTACGAAGCCTCAAAAATGGTGACTGCCTCACCACGCACATCAGACGCTTTACCTGAATTTGGCTCTTCAGTTTTAGTCAATATCATGAACGAATACGGCGTATTCCCCTCCCGTAACTTTCAGCGCGGTGAATTTGAGACGGCATATAAAATCTCAGGCGAAAAACTAAAAGAAGACTATCTTGTGAGACGCGGCGCCTGCTGGGGATGTCCCATTGGCTGTAAGCGAGTGACCAAAACAAAAGACGAAAAGGGAGAAGGTCCAGAATATGAGAGCATTTACGCGCTTGGCTCATCCCTAGATATTGACGATTTTGAAACAATTGTCTCTGCTAATTATCTCTGTAATCGTCTCGGTATGGATACAATCTCTTGCGGGGCAACCATTGCTTGCGCGATGGAGTTAGAAGAACGCGGCAAATTAGATACCGAACTATCCTTTGGGCGGGCTGATTTATTGCTAAAAACCATAGAAGATATTGCCTACAGACGCGGACTTGGCGATGAAATTGCCGAAGGCTCAAAACGCCTTTCTGAGCGTTACGATATGCCTGAAGTTGCTATGCAAGTCAAAGGGTTAGAGTTCCCCGCCTACGACCCACGCGGAATGCAAGGACAAGGGTTGCTCTACGCAACTTCAAATCGTGGCGCCTGTCACCTACGCGGCAATATGCTGGGACCAGAGCTACTCGGTGCTCCCAAAATGCTCGATCGACACGCATCCTCTGGCAAAGCGGGTGTTCTCATCGTCATGCAACACACCAATGCCGTCATTGATTCTATTGGTATGTGTAAATTCGTCAACTACGCCATCGGCGATGATTTTTTCGCCCGATTCTTAACCTCTGTCTCTGGCATAAAATATGAAACTCAAGATTTACAACTTGCCGGTGAACGAATCTGGAACTTAGAACGCCTCTATAATCTTCGTGCAGGATTTACACAAAAAGATGATAATTTGCCCCCTCGCTTCACCGAAGAACCACTCAAAGAAGGTGGCAGTGCCGGGCATGTCGTTCACTTAGACGAAATGCTCACAGAATACTATCGCTTCCGCAGTTGGAGCGCAGATGGCATCCCATCAGAGAAAAAAATAATCGCCTTAGGGTTAGATACACTAGAAATGGAGCAAGAAGATGCTTAAAGATTTTCAGAAATTTGGAAAAGACCTTTTTTATCGAGGGCTAACCTCCTCTCATGGCGGAAATATGAGCGTTCGTATGGGAGACCGAATTTTTATCACCCGCACCGGCTCAATGCTGGCACATCTGGAAGAAAGAGATATCATTGAAATCGGTTTAGATGAAGATGATAGCCATATCATGCTCACCTCTAGTGAGCTGGTTGTTCACCGAGCAATCTATCAAAACACCTCTGCGCTGGCAATTGTCCACGTCCACCCACCTTACGCCGTTGCCCTCTCTATGGCAGTCGAAGGCGCAATTATCCCCATCGACAGCGAAGGCTCTTACTTATTCCGAAAAGTACCAGTAGAGCAAACTGCCTCAACCGTAGGCTCAGAAGATGTGGCAAAATTAGCCGCCGAAATACTGCGAGAATATAAAATTTTCATGTTACGTGGGCACGGTAGCTTTTCAACTGGTCCCGTCCTAGAAGAAGCCTTCCAGTGGAGCTCAAGCCTCGAAGAATCCTGCAAAATTTATCACTATACCAAAACCCTCCAAGCCGCTCAAAAAACAATTGCAGATAGCGGAATAGGTGAACTTGAATATCGAAAACATACAGATGATTATGATATTTGGTAAAAGCTAGGCAAAGACACTCGGTTTTTACTTCGAAAAATCAATATCCTTTTATAAAGAGCACAAAAAAAGAACAGGGATCTGATTTAAGAGTAAAAACCGAGTGTTTGCATTATATTAAGGTAAAATTTTAGTTGGATGACGCACCGCGACACACTTGCCCCAAACTTGCGCACCGACCATCAGCGTTTTTCTGGCGTGAACGCCCCCCCTCAACAGCCTCATTCCTAAGGGGCGATACCTTCCCCTTCGAGGGGAGATATCTATAAAATAGAAACGGGCAAATACGCATAACGCGACATCTATGTCGCTCTTCACACTAAGCGAGATAAATCTCACATCACGGAGAAAAAATGACAAAAAAAGTTTTTGTTAGCGGCTGTTTCGACATGTTGCACAGCGGGCACATTGCCTTCTTCAAAGAAGCCTCCTCTTACGGCGATCTCTACGTTGCCTTAGGTTCAGACCAAACTGTTTTCGACCTCAAAGGCAGACTTCCCGTCAACAATGAAGATGAACGCCTATTCATGGCAGAATCGGTGCGGAGCGTAAAAAAAGCCTTTATCTCTAAAGGCTCTGGAATGTTGGATTTCATCAAAGAATTTAAAGAAATTCAGCCCGACTTCATGATCGTCAACGCCGATGGCGATTTGCCCGAAAAACAAGAACTATGTGCCCAATATGATGTAGCATATATTATCTTAAAGCGCGAACCCCACGAAAACTTACCCCCTCGCTCTACCACTGCCTTGCGTACATTAAATCAAATGCCCTTTAGAATCGATTTGGCTGGCGGCTGGCAAGATCAACCCTTTGTCTCAAAATACTACCCAGGGGATGTGATTACCATTTCCCTTGAGCCAACCATCCAATTTAACGAACGTAGCGGCATGGCATCCAGCACACGCAGAGCGGCGATTGAATTATGGGGCGTACGCCTACCGGTGGAAGATTATGAAAAACTCTCAAAAATTTTATTCTGCTACGATAACCCCCCCGGCACAGAAATTATTTCTGGCTCTCAAGACTCTATAGGCATCGTTTATCCAGGCTTAGCCAAAGCGACCTACGAAGGGGCATATTGGCCCTCAAAGATAGAACATACTTTAGATGAGAGCAAATTAAAATTTATAGAAAATTCTTTATACCTTGTCATGCTCGGACCTCGCGGTGACGAGTACGATGTTTTAGATAATACCAACATAAATGAAGATAATGCCAAAGCTCTAGCAATAGCCACCGACCAATGCTGGGATGCAATCCTCAAAGAAGATGTACAAGCATTTGGCGCATCCATTAAAGCAACTTTTGAAGCACAGGTTGCTATGTTCCCAAATATGCTTACTGATTCTGGCAAAGATTTGATTGAAAAATACCGCGATAAAGCGCTGGGTTGGAAGTTATCTGGTGCGGGCGGTGGTGGCTATCTCATCCTTGTTTCAGATATACCTATAGAAAATGCTACGCAAATTTATATTCGCCGAGAGATGGAATAAAACCGCCAATCTTCATTAAGCATCACTGTTTTTTGTTTTTAGTTCAACATGAAATGACGCGATTGCTACCAATTGCCTTATGTTGAAAACATAAGGCTTATATGCAAAACCCGTTGAAACGGGTTATATTGTGCGAGTTTTAGTGCGATAAATCGCACTTTCTGTTTTAGCCGATGATTTCAATCATCGGTTCAGGCTACCAATTAGCGGTTAAAAGGAATTCCCCTAATGCCCCTCCCCAAACGAGAATCACCCAAAGGAAAACGAGTCTCCTTATTTGTTACCTGCATGGTAGATATGCTCCACCCCAAAACTGGAATCTCAGTTGTGCAAGTTTTGGAATATCTGGGAATAGAAGTTGATTTTCCCGCCAACCAAACTTGTTGCGGACAACCCGCCTACAACGGGGGTTATCACGATGAAGCCAAAGAACTCGCCAAAGACTTTCTAAAAGTATTTAAAGATTCAGAAGTGATTGTCGCCCCATCTGGCTCTTGTGCCGCAATGGTGCGTGTAGATTATCTAAACCTTTTTGCGGATGAACCTGAATATCTTGCCGAAGCTGAGCGAATTTCTTCTATTACTTGGGAATTCACTGAACTTTTAGTAGATGGGTTGGGCATTGAAAATATTGATGGTGTTTTAAACGAAGTCCAAAGTTTTGCTTTCCACGATTCTTGTCATGGATTAAGGATGATGGGTATCAAAGAAGCACCCCGAAAATTAGTTTCTAATATAAAAAACGCAGAAATTATTCCACTGGAAGGCGCAGAAACCTGTTGCGGATTTGGGGGGCTATTTAGCGTCAAGATTCCTAATGTCAGTGCGGCAATTACAGAGAAAAAATTATCGTCTATCCAAGAAAATAAAGCCGATTGGATTTTGCTTGGGGATGTCTCTTGCATGACGAATATGAACACCGCACTAGAGAAAAAGGGACAGCCCAAACGCGTCCGCCACATCGCGGATATTTTAGCGGAATCAATTTCAGGGTCACGCGCGAAGCGGGAGGACAACCCCGATGAAGAATAACGCAAATCAGTTCATCCAATCTGCAGACGAAGCGCTCCGCGATCCAGACATCCAAAAAGCAGTTCCCTACGGCACAAAATTGGGTTTTGATAAAAGAATCTCTGCCATGTACGAATTCGGCGAAGAACACGGCGAAGCCTTGCGAGACGAAGCCTCACAAATCAAACGCCGTACACTCGCAAATTTGCCCGCGTTGCTTGAAGAAGCTGAGAAAAATTTGTTAAAAAACGGCTTCAAAGTTTTGTGGGCAAAAGATGAAGACGAAGCCAATCAATTGATTTTAGAAATCGCAGAAAAACATCAGGTTAAGCTTGCCGTAAAAAGCAAAAGCATGGCGACCGAAGAGATTGGCGTAAATGAAAGCCTTGAAGCGGCAGGAATTGAAGTGGTAGAAACTGATTTGGGTGAGTTTATTGTGCAACTTGCCGAAGAACGCCCCAGTCATATTGTTGTGCCGATTGTGCATAAAACCAAAGAAAGTATTCAAAAAACGCTCGAAGAAAAAGCAGGAATGCCGCCCACAGAAGACCCATTGGCGATGACACGTTTTGCAAGAGCCTACCTACGGGAAAAATTTCTCAAAGCCGATTTAGGCATTTCAGGGGCAAATTTTGTCGTTGCTGAAACAGGCTCAATTGGCTTGGTGATGAACGAAGGCAACGGGCGTTTTGTCACCAGTTTGCCAAAAGTGCATATTGCGCTGGTCGGCATCGAAAAAGTGGTTGCCACACTATCAGAATATGCCACACTCACTCAAATACTACCCCGTAGCGCAACGGGGCAGACCATAACGGTTTATACCAACCTAATTAACGGACCCAAACGCCCTCACGAGAGTGACGGCGCAGAAGAAATTTATCTCATTTTTCTCGATAACGGTCGCAGTGAAATCTACCAAAGCGACTACGCCGAATCCCTCGCCTGCATCCGTTGTGGCGCTTGCCTAAACGCCTGCCCCGTCTACGATGTCACTGGCGGGCACGCCTACGGCTGGGTTTACCCTGGTCCCATCGGGTCGGTCATCACGCCGCTTTTACAAGGTCTTGAAAACGCACACACCCTGCCCTACGCCTGCACTTTATGCGGATTATGCAAAGACGTTTGCCCCGTAGAAATTGATTTGCCCCACTTTCTACTCAACCTGAGAAAAGATGTTGTTCAAACACAAAAGGGGAATTGGATGTGGAGCGCGGGAATTGCGGGCTGGGCGTGGATAATGAAACACCCTAAACTTTATCGCTGGGGAGGGAAAGCCGCCGCACGCGTTTTGAGCTGGATACCGTTAAAAGAACTCCCTGCCCCCTTCAACGCCTGGACAGACCATCACACGCTCCCTACCTTTGCTGAAAAGTCTTTCACTGAGCTTTGGGAAGAACATAAGGAGGGACAAAATGAATAGCCGAGAAAATATTTTAGCCAAACTTTCTAGTAAAACAGGCTCTTTTGATATAGAAAAAGATGCCCATAGCAATTTGCACGTTGTCCCCAACGTGCCAGACGACCCCAAAGAAATGCTTGCTCGCTTTATCGAAGAAGCAGAAAAACTAAGTTGCGAAATTCACCAAGTTGACGGTGAAAAAACAGCTATAGAAGAAATTCTGACGCTTATAGATGGTGAAGACGATATTTTGGGCTGGGCGTTTGAAAATATCCCTTTGCCCAATTTAGAAAGTGCGCTAAAAGAAAAAGGCATTCATATAGATGAATCTGCCAATCCCGACTTAGGCTATGGAATCACTGGTGTAGAAGCCGCTTTAGCAGGGACGGGGAGCATCATTCTCTCTAGCGGCGCAGGGAAAAGCAGGGCGGCATCTTTATTGCCAAAAATTCATATCGCTGTTTTACATAGCGAAGAAATTATCCAAGATTTGGAAAGTTGGGTCGCACTGAAGCCAGACCTGCACAAAGCAAGCAATATCTTTCTCGTTTCTGGTCCCAGTAAAACTGCCGACATCGCGATGGAGTTGGTGATGGGGATGCACGGTCCACAAGAGGTGCATCTTATTTTGATTAAGTCATTAAAAAAGGAGAACAAATGAAATACAGACGTTTTGGCAAAACAAATTGGCAAGTTAGTGAAATCGGATATGGCATGTGGGGCATGGCTGGCTGGACAGGCTCAGATGATGAGGAATCTCTGACTTCGTTGCAACGCTCAGTTGACTTAGGGTGCAACTTCTTCGATACCGCTTGGGGATATGGGGAAGGGCATAGTGAAAAATTGCTGGGCAAACTAATCCGCAACAATCCTAATAAAAACCTATACACTGCAACAAAAATTCCGCCCAAAAACTTTATTTGGCCCAGCCAACGTAATTTTTCATTAGATGATTGTTTTCCTCCAGATCATATTGAACAATACGTACACAGCAGTTTGAAAAATGCAGGTCTAGATAAATTTAATCTGATGCAATTCCATGTCTGGGAAGACCACTTTATAGAAGATGATCGCTGGGTAAAGAAAATAGATGAGCTACGCGCACAAGGTTTATTTGATGCGATTGGAATCAGCATCAACCGCTGGGAGCCATGGAATGGTGTCAAAACTGTACGCAGTGGATTAATAGACGCGGTGCAGGTTATCTATAATATCTTTGACCAGAACCCTGATGATGAGCTTTTACCCGCCTGTGAAGAAATGGATGTTGCTGTTATTGCACGTGTCCCCTTCGATGAAGGCACGTTGACGGGAAACCTAACACTGGAAAGCACTTGGGATAAAAGCGATTGGCGTAGCACCTATTTTGTGCCAGAAAACCTCAAGAGTAGCGTAGAACACGGAGATGCCTTGCGTCCGCTTATCCCAGAAGATATGACCATGCCAGAAATGGCATTGCGTTTTATTCTCAATGAAAAGCGTGTTAGCACAATCATCCCTGGAATGCGGAAGCTGAATCACGTAGAAGCCAATATCGAGACCAGCGACCTTGGTCAACTACCCGATGGTTTGCACGAAAAACTACGCTCACATCGCTGGGATAGAGTGCCGACAAAATGGTCTCAATAGCATTGGGGTAAGAGCAAAAGCCGTCAAAACACATCACGGAGTAGATGATGGAAGAAACAATTCAAATCATAAACCGAGTACTGCCAATCCTTTTATTGCTTTCATTAGGATTTTGGATTCGCCACAAAGAATTTTTAACAGAAAAAACAATAGATGAATTACGCAAAATTGTCGTAAATATCGCCCTGCCAGCAGTGCTTTTCATTTCATTTCTAAATATCGAGCTGAAGAGTGCCTACTTTGTCATTTTTGTCATACTGTTTTTACTTTGCATTGCGCTATTTTTTCTTGGCAAAATACTTAGAAAAAAACTCAGTATTCGCTACGCCTATTTCCCCTATCTGTTAACGGGCTTCGAATATGGCATGTTAGCGGTTAGTCTATTTGGAGCCGCCTATGGGCTAGATAAAATCGGATATATTGCCATTGTTGACTTAGGGCATGAGGTATTTATCTGGTTCGTATTCTTTCCGCTACTTTTGGTAAAACGAGATGGTGTCCAAAAGCCAAAAGTAATCCTTAAAGCCTTTTTGTCTACACCAGTTGTAATCTCTATCTTGGCTAGTCTCTTTCTAAATTTTATCGGAGTCGATAGATTGCTTTACGAATTACCTATTACGGGAGGAATAATCGCCACTCTAGGCTTCCTGAGCAATCTCACGGTACCGTTGATTTTAATAATTGTTGGATATGGTGTGAAATTTGATCGAAAAGGAATCAAAGAAGCATTAGCTGTTGTTATAATTCGCTTAGGTATCATGATTCCCTTGGCTCTAGCCTTGAATACATTCCTAATCAAAAACATTTTAGATTTAGACAAATTCTTTGAGATCGCCTTGTTCACCCTACTCATAATGCCCCCGCCATTTATCATCCCGCTATATGCCAGCAAGAATCTGGATGATGGAGAAAAGGGCTATATAAACAATGTGCTAACAATACATACTGTGATTTCAGTAATGATTTTTCTGATTTATTTTATTCTTAATCCTTTGGTGTAGTTACTTTCTCTTTGAGTAGAGGGACGATTTTGCAATTGAAACGCGCCCAGAAATCAACAACTCCACCCTCTGAACACTTATAAACTTTGTTCTCTAGATGAAACTCATCATGGTGATACCCTAAAAATATAGCCGTAGAGGAAACCCAAGAAGTTCTTTGTCTCTTGATTGAGATATTATTTCGGAGAAAAGTGTTGAGACATCGGCATTTATTGGGTCTTTATTTCCCTGTTGCTATAAATGGGGCAGGGGAACTAAGATTTATAAAGAACCCAGTGTGTTCTTTATTACTGCCGTTTTTTAGACTTTTTGGTATAAAGAACACCCTGCTTACGCCAAGAAAGATGCTTGGGTGCCGCACCCAAGTTGAAAACAGGTGCGTCGCGAATTTATCCCTATCTCCCCACTCTTTTATATGTTCTTTCATCCTAAAACAGAGAATGCCTAATTTTTTTGCCAGCTGAAAAACTTGGTCACTAAAATGAGACGCAGAGTGACCATCCAAGCAAGTACGGCAACAGCAACTATGAGGTAGTCGGCAAGACTTTGTAGCCACGTTAGCGCAAAGAAATCCCTTGTAAAGGGGATGGCTAAAACAAGGAGAAAGACTAAGAACAAACCTATAACTAGCCCTATATAACGCTTGCTAATGGTGAAAACTACGCCTAAATGTTCTGGTAGTTTGACAAAAATCACGAGCAATAGCCCTGCGATAATTAGAGTGTAGGTGAGGGTTATTTGTGCATACGCTATCTCGCCCGTTCGCTCTAAGAAAATACGGTATACAAGGGTGGCAACTGCGCTCATAGTAATTGCGGCCGGGGCTACGAACCGAGCTAGTATTTTTCCAAGGTTGTCTTTAGGTAAGACCCCAGATGGCGCCCAAAAGGTGAGTGCCGCAGAGGGGATTGCCAGCGTGAGGCCGTTAATGAGTGTGCCTTGTTCAGCCAGGTATGGAAAACCAGCCGCACCTAAACGAATGCCAACGATAAGCAATGCCAAGTAGAGCACTTGGGTAAGATTTAGCTTGAGTATATCTAAGAGACCATTGGCTATAAATTGCCCTTTTTCTAATACGACTTGTAAGGTTTTGGGTGATTCTTCAACTAGGATAATATCGGCGAAGCTGAGAGCCGCTTGGCTACTGCTTTGCCTTGCAATGCTGAGGTTTGCCTCTCGCATAGCGGGGAGGTCGGTCACTTTGTCTCCAATAACTGCGACAGTTTCGCCTTCTTTGCGGAGTGCTTCTACTACCCAGCCTGTTTGTTCTGGGGCAAGATTGCCGAAGACTACGCTTTCTTTAGCAGAGTGTGCTAACTCTGCTTCATTCATTTTGGCTAACTCTGCACCTGTAACAACTTTTAAGGGTTTTTCACCTTTTCCTAAGCCTGCTTTTTTCATAATGGCAAGGGTTTTCTTTGGCGAGCGGGGCGTAAAGACTTTAATGCGTACACCTGTTTCTACGAATGCCTTTATCGTATCTATGGATTCTGGGTGAATTTTTTGGCTATAACTCAATTTACAGAGGGGGATTAGGTTATTGGGCAGTTGAAATTTTCCATCTTCAAGGTTTAGCGCAGAGGTCTCTGGCAGGTAGGCAAAGGTGAAGGTTTCTTTTTCGGTAGCAAGTTCATCTTCATTTTCAGCATCAGGCACATCTTCAGCACCTTGCAATAAATCACCTATTCGACTACTTATTTTACGGAAGAAATTCGGTTTGGCTTCCTCTTCTTTGCTTTGTTCTCCTTCGGCTTCAGCAAGAGTTTCTACTTTCTCTTTTGGTTCTTCTTTTTCTTTCGAGCGGTTAAATAATTTACTAAATGGCGAAACCGCCTTGCGCCAAACAGCGGAACCTTCTTCGGTATCATCTTGTTTTTCGGAAACTTCGCTATCCTTCTGCTCAATAAGATGGGATTCCATTAAATCAGATTGTCCGAGTATGTATGTGCCGTGCAAATCCGCATCATCAAAAATGATGGCACTCCAACCATAAGCAGAAAGAAAGGGAGCCTCTGCAAGGATTTTGCGCTGTGTTCCATCAAAGGTATTCGCCAATGTCCGAGTAGCTATATTATTTGTAGCGGTATTATAGGCATAATCGCCCAAAATTTGCTGAAGACGCGAGTAAGGAATCTCCTCATTATCTTTTGGTGCTTCTATAGCCTCGACATCAATGTGTGCCCCCATGAGAATACCCGCCTGAGCAAAACAAATAACCGAAGATTGTGCCAGAGATTCCACTGAGCGAGCTTGGCGAACCACGGCACCACGCTTTGCTAGATCTGCTGTTCCCGCAATATAGGTCAGAATGATCATAAAATACAAACTGCTGGGCGCAATGCTGAAGATAATTGATGCAGCATCTATAAAGGCTTGCTCATCAACGCTAGCAGTACTGTCTAGATTAAGGTAAGCTCGCGCTAGGAGTAATATAAGAAAAAACACTACCAATAAAAGAGCTTTTAATACTTTATCTACAATGCGCTCTAGGGGGGTAGATTGAACATTTTTAATTGGCGCATTATTGATACGCTTAACAATTGCTCTTTCGTTACCTATCTTCTTTGCTTTATAAACAATACGCCCCGATACACAAAAGCTACCAGCATATAGTTCATCACCATTGCTTTTTGTAATGCGCTCGCTTTTCCCCGTGACCAGCGCCTCATCAATTAGCGCATCACCTTTACCAGAAACTTCACCATCTACAAAGATTCTATCGCCTGGTCCCGCTATGATCATATCGTCTACCACAATCTCGTTTGGCTCAAGACTATGAGGTTCACCCCCACGGACGACTGTCACTTTAGGGCGAGCGGCTCGTTCAAATTCTGCCAGTTTTCTTTGGGCTTGAACTTCTCGTCCTATATTCATGACGATATTCAAAATCAGCACGCCAAAACTGATTAACGCATCTAGGGGGTGTCCGAGAAGCAATTGGGCAACGACCATCCCAACAAGGCTAAAGTTAAAAACAGTAAAAGTGTTTTCCTTCCACATGTCTTTGGGCAAACGGGGTGGAGCGAGTTGAATGCTATTATCTTGCCCCTCTAGTTGGCGTGATTCAGCTTCTTCAAGGCTAAGCCCCTGAATATCTTGCGGAAGCGGAGGGGGGATAATTTTGTGTGTAGGCAGAGTCTCTCTGCTCCGCCTGCGTTTAATCCAAGCATAAACCCCCGCAATGAGAGCACCTACCGACAAAAGGGCGATGCCCCAACCAGTTATTTTTTTGGGGGAATGGGAAGTGTTTTCCATAATATTTATGGGAGGACACAAAGAGTTTTAGTCACAAAGGTTTTCGATGTGTGTAGTCTCCCAACTTCACTTTTTCTCAGCCGCTCACTTTCCTTTAAATTCTGTGCTGCGTAATTACGCTTTTTCCTATAATCGCCTAAAAAAACATCCCTTATCAAACATACTACAAGCTACCTGACACTTTGGAGAAATGCCTCTCAAGGTTCATGAAAAGGCACAAAGAAAAACGAATTGTTTTTGAGTATTTTCAAAAACATGGCTTAGTTAGGCGTTCAAAATAGCAAATCGGATACAATTTTACCCTCTAGCCAAACATTAGCGTAGAGTTTATCAGTTGTTTTCTCACGCAAAGCTACCAAAACATAAATTGAAAACTTTGTGCCTTAGCGTCTCTACGTGAGATTTTTAGCCAAAAAGATATGTGACAAACTCAACCTTAATCATTATCAGGGATAAACCAGCCTAAAATCGAACTGATGATGCTGATAATAATCGCACCTAAGAAGGCTGTCCAAAAACCGCCTTCAATCACCAAGGAGCCGCTAAGCCAAGCCGTTAACATCAACATTAACGTATTAACAACTAAGGCAAATAACCCCAAAGTTAGACAGCTTAATGGCAGGGTTAATAATTGGACGATAGGGCGAATGAAAGCATTCACCAAGCCAAAAATCAAAGCGGCAACTATTAGACCGCCAATATTACCGCCTAAGTCTAAGCCTGGAAGCAACATGGTCGTAGACCAAATAGCAATAGCATTGATAACAATGCGCATAATTAGTTTCATTTTCTCTCCTATAGTTTATAAAAGGTGGTTGGTTATTTTTTCCCTTTTAAGCATAACTCTTTGCTAACACAAGTTGCGTAAAACACGAATAAAAAAACGTGTAATACGCAACTTTCTTCATATCTTGCTATATCAAACTATAACGCAAGTATTTTTTGTTTTTCACTTTCAAATTCAGCATCGGTTAATATGCCCGCGTCTCTTAAAGACCCTAACTCTTTGAGCTTAGCAATTTTATCGTCTGAAGATAAAGCAGGTGCGGCGGCTTGCGGAGCCACAGCTTGGTTCTGCTGTGTTTGCATTTGCTGCATTTGTTGCATCAAAGCGGCTTGTTGAGCGGCTTGCAAAGCAGCGGCTTCTTCAGCGGCTTCTTTATCTGCAAGTGCGGCTTCTACTGCCTGTTGGGTTTCAATATCATTTAGCCGTTGATCTTGCTCCGTTGCATATTGTGCTTGCTGTGAATTTTTTCTACCCGATGAGGAGCCCATGGCATAAGCACCGCCTACAAGCATTGTTGTTCCAAGTAAACCTGGTCCTCTTCGTCTTCTTCCTCTTCGTCTTCTTCTACCCATTTTTCACCTCACTTTAAAAATTATTCTAATTCTTCATCTGGCAATTTAGCCAATTCTTCTATAACTTGCTGTGATACGCGATCTTGAGCAATGAGAAAGCCACCAGCTTCTTTTACCGATTTTTTCAAACCAGTTGCCCAAATATGCTCAAATAACACAACTGCCGCGGCGGTATCATTTTCAAGAGAGCCAGCAATTTCCATCACATCTTCTTCAGTGAACATAGAAAGCATGTTGTCCAAAAAAGGGCGGAACATCTCAGATTCTGTCTCTTCTAAATCATTTGTTTCAAGAATTTTAACATCGCCCATTGCGTTTTTGCGCACGAAGACCATATCGAGCAAGCGAATAACTCCCTTTTCACGCAAGGCGTTCAACTCTGGCATGATTTTGCCAGCAAAGTTGACTTCGTCGAAGCCGACGGCTATATATTCTAACGGACCGAATTTCATAATTTTACATCCTCCAATAATTAGTCGATTGTAATGCTTTCTTTAAGTATACACCGTTTTTTAATGCGGGGTTAAAATCCAACAAGATAACCAGGGCTTACGCATGAAATTTAGCCCCTAACAAGACCTTTTCAAGATACTGGGTGCTCAAAGCACATTTGAAGCGT
>JADGEO010000014.1 GCA_016744335.1 Anaerolineales bacterium | reverse complement strand
CACCCATCATTTTGCTAACGGGAAACGTGGCATGTGAAGCCGTTTTAGGGCGCACCGGCATTACTCGTATGCGGGGAAAATGGGTAAAGCTAGATGGACGTTCTATTATGCCCCTTTTTCATCCTTCTTATTTGTTGAGAAATCCTTCCAAGAAAGCAGGCGCACCCAAATCACTGATGTGGGATGATATACGCGAGGTGCGGCGCAAATACGATATTTTAGACGCTGGATAAATCCCCGTGACGCGCGTACTTCGACACGGCTCAGCACAAGTTTTGAGCTTGAGTGCCCAATCCCAAACCCTCGCGCGGCGTAAACGCGATAACATTCACGCCGAAAATATGATGATATAGGGGTATCAAGCCTAAAACGCGCGCGAAGTGCCTTTTTCATCCGTCCAAAAAGTTGACAGTTTTCAAATCCCCTTTATAATAGTAAAGCGATGTTCTGCATCGTTTTACTCGCGGCATGGAGAGAGTCTTTATGCCTTTTATTCACTGAATCTCCATTAATAATATGGAGAAGGAGAAAGAATGAAGAAATCGAAAGTTTTGTATCTCTTGTTGGCAATGTTGTTGCTCGCAAGCATGGTGTTGGCAGCATGTTCGCCAGCCGCACCTGAAGCCGAAGAAGCTCCCGAAGCAGAAGAAGCAGAAGCTCCTGAAGCTGAAGAAGCAGAAGCAGAAGAAGCTGAAGCCGAAGAGGCAGAAGAAGTTGAAGAAATGGTCGAAGGCGAAAAAATTCCTTTGACACTTTATTATATGCCCGTAACCCGTTTCTATTACCCCAGCCCGAAAGAAATTGCTGAAGGTATGGCGGCAGACTTGGCAAATGCAGGCTTTGATGTTCAACTAGAGCTCGCTGGCGATTGGCCCACTTACTTGGGTTTACGCCGCGAAGGCAAACTGAACGGTCTGTATATGCTCGGTTGGGGTGGCGATAATGGCGATCCTGACAACTTCTTGAATTACTTCTTTGGCTTCGCTCCTGAAGACAAAGTTGGTGACGATCCCGCCGCTTGGGTGAAAAGCCCCGAAGCTCGTGAGGGCTGGTACGCCAACACCGATGTTGCCTATAAACTTTATCAGGCTTCTATCCTTCCTGACCAAGCAGAACGCGAAGCTCTCTATATGGAAGTTGAGCAAATGCTTCATGACGATGTTGCCCGCATGTGGATTGCTCACAACAACACGCCATTGGTTTTCTCCAGCGCAGTTGAGGGATATATTCCCCAACCTGTTGGTGCTGATTATTTTGAATTTACTACTGTTGAGGGTGCCGATACCTTCGTCTTCGGACGTGGCGGCGATTCTGTTCAATTAGACCCCGCAGTTGTTACCGATAGCGAAAGCTTCCGCGTAACGGGTCAGGTTCTTGAGCCTCTTTATCAATACGAGCCTGGTACCACCAATCCTGTGCCTGCCTTGGCAGAAGAATGTGTTGCTAATGAAGCAAGCACCGAATGGACTTGTACCTTACGCCAAGGCGTGAAGTTCCATGATGGTACTGACTTCAATGCTGATTCTGTCATCTTCAACTATGACCGCTGGCACTACACCGATAACCCTTATCACTTTGAAAGCCAAGTATTCGAATATTACGAATATATGTGGGGCGGCACTGATGACAACAGCATCATCGCTTCCGTTGAGAAAGTTGATGATTACACTGTCAAATTCATGTTGACTGATTCCCTCGCTCCTTTCCTTGCTAATTTAGCTATGGATATGTTTGCGATTTCTAGCCCTGCCGCTATTGAAACCGCTGGCGAAGACTACGGTCTCCCTGGCACAGGCGCAGTCGGCACAGGTCCTTACACCTTTGTTGAGTGGATAGAAGGCGATAGCGTTACCCTCGCCGCGAATGCCGATTATTGGAATGGTGCCCCTGCCACCCAAAACATCGTCATGAAAGTTATTGCTGATGATTCCGCTCGCTTCCTTGCTTTGCAAGCTGGCGACATCCAAGGTCTTGAGCAAGCTGTTGTTGAAGATTTACAAGCCGCCGAAGGCTCTGACGAATTCTATGTTCAAACTCGCCCAGCCCTCAACACTGGCTACCTCGCTTTCAGCTACCGCGTTGTTGAATTCCAAGACCCGCTTGTACGTGAAGCTTTTGCTCACGCTATCAACCGCGAAGGTCTGATTGAAAACTTCTACGGTGCTTACGGCGAAGCCGCCACCAACTTCTTGCCCCCACTTATTTGGGGTCATAACGACGGCATTGAAGATTGGACATACGATCCTGAACTGTCCTTAGAACTTCTTGCAGAAGCTGGATATCCCGATGGCTTAAGCGAAGTTACACTTGATCCAAGCATCACTCCCGCTGAGTAATCTTTCTTAGCAGGAAAATATGCCTGTTTTTTGGGCACGGTCTTGATGACCTAAAACAGAGGGGCGGAGAAATCCGCCCCTCTGTTATTTGGTAGTAAATAAGGAGGAGTGCCTTGTCACGCTATATTATTCGCCGCATTTTTTCAGTTATCCCTACACTTATTGGCGTCACCTTCGTTATCTTTATGTTCCAACGTTTAATCCCTGGCGATCCTGCAGTTGCTATGCTAGGCGAACATGCTACCGAAGAAAGCGTAGAACGACTTCGTGAGCAATTTGGATTAAATCGCCCTCTCTTTTTAGATAGAGAAGCCCTCGCCGAAGGCGATATTAATGGCTTTTTTGATAGCCAATATGTTCGCTATATGAAGCGTCTTCTTGTATTAGATATGGGGGAATCTATTCATCGACGCATCCCTGTCCTTGAAACACTCAAAATACGTTTTCCTGCCACAATAGAGCTTGCCTTCTTTGCAATGTTTATTGCAATCATCATTGGCATCCCTATAGGCATAATCTCTGCCGCAAATAGAAACACACCCATTGATAGTATAAGTATGGTTGGCTCTTTGGTGGGGGTGTCGATGCCTATTTTTTGGCTAGGCTTGATGGAGATTATGCTTTTCGCCGTTATGCTTCAATGGCTCCCCGCAGGCGGAAGAATTAGCGTAGGCGTTGAAATCGAATCTATCACCAACCTATATCTCGTGGATAGTATCTTAACAGCAAATTGGGTAGGCTTTAAAGATGCATCTCAGCATATCATTTTACCTGCGATTGCTCTAGCAACCATCCCAATGGGCATTATCGCCCGCATGACCCGCTCTAGCATGTTAGACGTGCTCCAAGAAGACTATATCCGCACTGCAAAAGCAAAGGGATTAGGACACTCTCTGGTACTTTTTAGACACGCGCTAAAAAACGCCTCCTTACCTGTTGTCACCATTGTTGGCTTGCAAATGGGCACCCTGCTTGCTGGTGCAGTCCTCACCGAAACCATCTTCTCTTGGCCCGGCATTGGGCGATGGGTCTACGATGGTATTTTGGGACGTGACTATCCCATTGTTCAAGGTGGTACGCTGGTCATCGCCTTCGTCTTTATAGGCGTCAACTTTTTTGTCGATATTATGTATGCGTTCCTTGACCCACGCATCCGCTATAACTGAGGAAACCTATGGCTGAGATTACTCCTGAAGAAATTACCGTTACCGATTTCGCCGTACGAGAGCATCGCTCTCTTTGGGTAGATGCGTGGAGACGCCTCATCTCCAGCAATACCGCCCGCCTCGGCATGTTTATTGTGGCTTTTTTCCTTCTATCAACAACTTTCGCCCACTTTTTCTGGGAATACGAACCTAAAAAAGACCTCAATTACTCACTTAAACTCAAACCCCCGACTTTAATCCCCAACGAAGAAGTCCCCTCTGTCCACCCATTTGGCACCGACAAACTAGGCAGAGATATTTTTCGCCGCGTTGTACACGGCGGATGGAACTCTCTCCGCGTTGGTATCGTTGCTGTTAGCATCTCCTTATTTTTTGGGGGATTAACAGGGCTATTCACAGGCTTTTATGAAAATATAGACACAACCCATATAGAGAAATTGTTTTTGTTTGGATTAACGGGCTTAGTACTAGGATCTCTATCCGCTTGGATAGCGGCACAACCTATCCAAGCCATCTTCTTCGCTATTTTGGGCGTTATCGCCGCCTATTTTAAGGATTTTCAAAAAGGGAAAGCACTTCGAATGGTTGTCTTTGCAATCGCAGGTGCGTTAATTGGTGCTATACTCGGTGCCTTTGTCAGTAGTGCCGTTGCACTAATTTCTCTAATTTGGGGTGCTATCACGGGAGCTTTGCTTTCACGCCCCCTCGAAGGAAAATTCTTCTCGAACGTAATGATGCGCCTTATGGACATCATCCTTTCCTTCCCTGGCTACCTACTCGCTATCGCCATTGTCGCCTTTTTAGGACCAGGGTTAGAAAAAGGGATGATTGCCATCGGTGTTGTTGGCATCCCTGTTTATGCTCGTCTCACCCGCTCAGCGGTACTTTCTGTTAGCCAAAAAGAATATATTCTTGCCGCACAATCTGTAGGCGAAGGACACGGGCGAATAATCTTCCGTCACATCACCCCCAATATCCTTTCCCCCATTATCGTCCAAACCACAATGGGACTTGCAGGAGCTATCCTCTCTGCCGCCGCACTCGGATTTCTTGGTCTTGGTGCCATCCCCCCCGAACCAGAATGGGGATCTATGCTTGGAGATAGCTATCGCTACCTCACCAGCGGCGCATGGTGGGCAGTCCTATTCCCTGGATTAGCTATCATGTTCAGCGTACTTGGCTTCAATCTGCTCGGCGATGGCTTGCGCGATGCCCTCGACCCCAAACTACGCACCTAAGAGGCTACTATGACACCTTTACTAGAAATTAAAAACCTAAAAACCCGCTTCTTTACCAGCGAAGGCGTAGTCAAAGCTGTAAATAACGTCTCCTATTCGATGGAGAGCGGTGAAATTCTTGGCGTTGTTGGCGAAAGCGGATGCGGAAAAAGCGTCCACGCGCTTTCCATTATGCAACTCGTTCAAGACCCGCCCGGCAAAATCACAAATGGAGAAGTCTGGCTAGATGGAAAAGACCTCCTTACGTTCAGCGAAAAAGAGATGAAAAAGATACGCGGCTCTGATGTTGCCATGATTTTCCAAGACCCCATGACATCACTAAACCCCGTTTTCACTGTCGGATTTCAGATAGTGGAAGCCCTTCGCCTGCATAACGACATGACAAAAGCAGAAGCACGCGAACGTGCGGGAGAGTTGCTTGCCCTAGTTGGCATCCCCGGTGCCGAACAACGCCTAGACGATTACCCCCACCAATTCTCTGGCGGAATGCGCCAACGAGCCATGATAGCAATGGGACTCTCCTGCGAGCCAAAGCTCCTCATCGCAGACGAACCCACCACCGCCCTAGACGTCACCATTCAAGCCCAAATCGTAGATTTGGTCAAAAAACTCCAAGACGACCTCGGTATGGCAATTATGTGGATCACCCACGATCTCGGCGTAATTGCCGAAATGGCAGACCGCATCAACGTCATGTACGCGGGTGCCATCATCGAATCGGGCAATGTCCGCAATATCTATAAAAAGACACGTCACCCCTACACAATGGGCTTACTAGGCTCACTACCCCGTCTAGATGAAGACCCAGGTGCAGAGCTTCTCTCCGTTCCCGGACTTCCCCCCGATTTACTAGCCCTCCCTAAAGGATGCGCTTTTGCCGCCCGCTGTGGCTATCGCACCGAAAAATGCCTCGAAGAAAAGCCACCCCTCGAAGAAATAGACGGGCGTGAACATGCAGTCGCCTGCTGGCACTGGGAAGAAATAGCAGGGAGCAAATGATGAATACAGAAAAAACACCCCTCGTAAGTGTGCGCAACCTCAAAAAACACTTCCCTATCACTGGCGGTTTCTTACAAAATCAAGTCGGAGCCGTCAAAGCTGTAGACGGCGTCAGCTTCGATATCTACCCCGGAGAAACGCTCGGCTTAGTCGGAGAAACAGGATGTGGAAAAACAACCGTAGGGCGCACAATGATGCGTCTCTACGAACCCACCGCGGGTGAAGTAGAACTCAATGGCGTAAGCCTTACAGAACTTGGCGAAAAAGACCTCCGAAAAATACGCAGTAAAATGCAAATGATTTTCCAAGATCCCTACGCCTCGCTCAATCCGCGCATGACAGTCGGCTCCATTGTTGCCGCACCACTAGACGTGCATACGAAATTGAGCAAAAAAGAAAAACACGATCGCATTCAAGAATTGCTCGACATCGTAGGGCTAAACCCCGATTTCGTAAATCGTTACCCGCATGAATTCTCTGGTGGTCAACGTCAACGCATTGGCATCGCCCGCGCCCTCGCCCTCGAACCCGAACTCATCGTCTGCGATGAACCTATCTCATCCCTCGATGTCTCCATCCAAGCTCAAGTCGTTAACCTGCTCGAAAAATTGCAAAAAGAACTTGGGCTAACCTACCTCTTCATCGCCCACGACCTTAGCATGGTGCGCCACATCAGCGACCGCATGGCAGTTATGTATCTCGGGAAAATCATGGAACTCGCAGGCAGAGATGAAATCTATCTCAAATCCATGCACCCCTACACCCAAGCACTCATGTCTGCCGTCCCCATTCCCGACCCCGACCTCGCCGCCAAAAGCAAACGCATTATTTTAGATGGCGATATCCCCAATCCCAAAAATCCGCCCATGGGATGCAACTTCAACACCCGTTGCCCCATAGCGAAGGAACGCTGCTTCATCGAAGACCCCGAATATCGTGAAATTGAAAAAAACCACTGGGTCGCCTGCCACTTCGCAGAAGAAACTCGCTCCTAAAAACAAAAAAAACTCCTCAAGCAAAAATGAGGAGTTTTTTCTTTTTAGGATGAGGGGATCACGGCAATCACAAACCATCTCTCTTTGACAGAACTGCATCTCAACTCCTTGATTTGAAAAATCGCCTCACGCGTATTTTCAGCTTGCCTGCCCCCAACCAACACCTCCCTACGTAAACAAGATTGAGCTCCCTAATAAATAGACGTTCATTTGACACCTATCTTCTTTTCAGTTAAACTACACGCATTGACTATCCGAAATTTTTAAGAGCACCAGGCTTAAAACCTCAGACTTCAGCAAAAAGCTTATGCCTAAAGTCTGATAGCTTAGATCTCAAAGAAAAGGAGCACAAAATGCCCGAAGAAAAAAAAGCACATATCAGCGCAAATGACACCCTCGCCCCCGCTATTCAGGCTTGGGAGAGCTATCTCAACGACCAAGGACGCTCGCCAAATACCGTAAAAGCCTTTCTCTCTGATGTTCGCATTCTCACTCAATACCTCCCACCCGACCGCGCACTTGGCGCAATTACTACCCAAGACCTCAATAGCTATTTCGAGTGGATGGAAAAAGAGCGCGGCATTCCCTGTAGCCCCAAAACGATGGCGCGGCGTATAACTTCAACCAAGTCATTTTTCCGTTGGCTAAATCAATTTGGCGTTCTGCTCATTGACCCCGCCGAAAAGGTAGCCAACCGCTCTGTACTAGCCCCCCTCCCCACCGTTTTAACCGAAAAAGAAAGGATACTGGTTTTAGACACAGCCAATAAATATCGCTTGGATGAAAAAGCAGACGCGCGTTATTTTTGCTTACTTTCTCTATTATTAACAACTGGGGTGAAAAAAGGCGAATGTCTTGGCATTCACCTAAACCATCTTGAACTGGATGCCCCCGAAGGGGCGTATCTTTTTGTGCGCTACGCAAGCCCTGCCAACCGCTACAAAGAGCGCAAAATCTCCCTCACCGATGAGTGGATTGAAGCCTACCGAGAATATATTCTCCAATATGAACCGGTAGACCAGCTTTTCCCCTGGTCTCCTCGCCGACTTGAGTATCTGCTCGAAGATATTAGTGATGAGGCAGGTTTAGAGAAACATCTTTCCTTCAAAATGTGCCGCTGGACAAGTGCACTCACCAATTACAAAGAAGGTCTAGAGCCAGACCGCATCCGCCAGAAACTAGGAATTTCTAAAATTCAATGGCGAGAGATTAAGAACAAGTTGCGCAAATTAAGCAGAGAAGATGTGCAATAAAATTTCATAGAGCAGAGGAACCCGTTCCCTTGAAGGGAACGGGTTCCTCTGTTTATTTCTGATAGTTACTAACAGACTATACATTCTCAAGCATTAGTGACTCCACGTTGACGATTAGTATAACGCCGACTAGGGGCAAACAAGCTCAAGTTCACGCGCGTCGCGGCGCGTTAGCGCAATCATCCAAATTAAACAAAAAAGCCTCCGTTCCCTCAAGGGGAACGGAGGCTTTTTAAATGGCTTTTAAGGAATATAGGCAATTGCTTCTATTTCAACTCGCACGTTGAGAGGCAAAGTTTTAACGGCCACCGTAGATCGAGCTGGGGGATTATCGGTAAAAAACTCGGCATAAACGGCGTTGAATTCGGCGAACTCACCCATATCGGCAAGAAAGCAGGTGGTTTTCACAACATGCGCCAAATCAGAGCCAGCGGATTCGAGAACGTGCTTGAGATTGGTGAGTGACTGACGCGCTTCTGCGCTGATGCCGCCCTCTACAATTTTGCCAGTGGTGCGGTCAACGGGGAGTTGCCCAGCAGTGTAGACCATATTGCCCAGCTTCATGCCTGCAGAATAAGGACCGATGGCTTCGGGGGCTTTATCAGAAACGACAACTTCTTTTTTTAGAGACATTTTTCCTCACAGTGATTCGTTGAATAAGTCTGTTTATTCTAAGACAAAATAATGAGTGGGTCAAAGCGAAAATTAGATTTGCCCATTTATAACATCCCCGCTAAAATAAAGAAAAATTTATAGGAGATAGAAATGACATCTAAAAAAAGCAAAAAGAAAGCCGAGCAAGAAAAAGAGCAAAAGAGAAATATCATCATAGCGGCAGTTGTTCTGGTTATTGCCGTGATAGGGATTTGGATTGCAACCACAGCACAAAATAATACTGCAATTCCACCTGCTGATTCTCCCCCAGTGAATGTGCCTCTGCCCACAGAGGCTCCCCCGGTAGAAGAAGAGGAAGTGGAGGAAGAAGAACCTACCGAAGATGCTCCCGAAAACGACAGCAAGCATTACGATGAAGCCCCGCCTATGACCATTGACACGGAAGCGTCTTATTTTGCAACCTTCAAAATGGAAAATGGTGAGGAGTTTCTTATTGAGCTTTATGCCGACAAATCCCCCATCACCGTTAATAATTTTGTTTTCTTAGCACGCGATGGCTATTACGATAACACCACTTTTCACCGCGTTCTTGAAGAGTTTATGGCGCAAGGCGGCGACCCAAGCGGCACAGGCACTGGTGATATGGGCAAATACCCCGGCTATCAATTTGTGAATGAAAATAACGATTTATCTTTTGACAAAGAAGGCGTAGTTGCTATGGCTAACGCAGGACCTGACACCAACGGCAGTCAGTTCTTTATCACCTTCTTGCCTACACTTTTCCTTGATGGTGGATATACCATTTTTGGTCAGGTTATCGAAGGCATGGATGTTGTTCATAATATCACTCGCCGAGACCCCCAATATAACCCCGATTTTGAAGGCGATTTGATTGAAAGCGTTACGATAGAAGAGAAATAAGAAGTACGAAGTAGGAAGTAAGAAAAAAGAGCAACGAGTATCTAATTTCTCGTTGCTCTTTTTATTTTTCGTTTTTCACCAAGAAAATCGTCTTCCATTTTCCTTTAGCCATTTTCGCCGCGCTTTATAATTGGGCATAATCGCTCCTACCTGTGCCCAAAATGCTTTTGAATGATTTTGCTCTCGCAAATGGCATAACTCGTGCACCACCACATAATCAATAATCTCAGGGGGAGCCATCACCAATCTCCACGTTAGATTAATATTTCCAATTGAACTACACGACCCCCAGCGTCTTTTTGCGGAGGAAAGCTTTAGCTTATTATATTCAAAACCGTACTTTTCAGCATAAAAGTTAACACGCTCGGTAAAAATCTGACGAGCTTCTTTTTTATACCATTGCTCAATAACTCTTTCTGGTTTTTCCTGCACAGATCTAGCCACTTGAAGTTTTTCTCCCCACAATCTTAGCGTTGATTTTTTAGCCCCTGTATATTGCAAAGCATAACTTTTCCCTAAAAAATAAAATTCTTCGCCTTCTGCAAATTGGCGTGGCGTAAAAGCCTCTTGCTCTTTGCGCACTTCGTCTTGCTTCTCCACAATCCAATCTGCGTGCTTTTTGACCAGCGCGTTGATCTCTCTCTTTGTCGCACGTTTTGGGGCGCGGATAATTAAATCACCGTTTGACTCTACGATGAGGGCAATTGTTTTTCGTTTTGTGCGGATTATTTTGTTTATGGTGGGCATAGTGTTTTTTTAGTGCAAAGGAGCAAAGAATAGGTTATTTTTGCCGCTTCATCCCTTTAATCTTCTCCTCCCCCAATTCAGGCGCAAATTCATATTCTTCAACGCCCAACGCCTTGCGCTGTGCTTCACGCCAAGCATCCAAACGTGCGCCAATCTCCGCTTCATAACCTTCTGCAGAAGGTTTATAAAAATACGTCCCCAGCAAGCGTTTGGGCAAGTATTGTTGGGGGGCAAAATGCCCATCACCTTCATGCGGATAAATATAGCCTTTCCCATGCCCCAGCGCGGCGGCATCTTTATTGCTATCTTTAAGATGATTCGGCACCGAAACTTGCCCCTGATCTTCCAATCGCTTCAACGCCTTGAAATACGCACCAGTACTATTCGATTTTGGCGCAGTCGCCAAATAAAGCGTTGCTTCTACGATCGAGTAAATCCCCTCGGGCATCCCTACAAACTCAAAAGCAGTCAGTGCCGAAGCGGTGACTACGAGGGCGTTGGGGTCAGCTAAACCAATGTCTTCGCCTGCCAAAATCAGCAATCGACGTAAAATAAAACGAGGGTCTTCGCCCGCGTAAATCATCTTTGCCAGCCAATAAAGCGCGGCATCTGGGTCTGAACCACGCACCGATTTGATAAACGCCGAAACCGTGTCATAATGCGAATCGCCATCTTTATCGTATAACACTGCCCGCCGCTGAATAGATTCTTGCGCCACTTCTAAGGTAATCTGGACGATTCCATCCGCGTCGGCTTCGGTGGATTCTACTGCCAACTCCAGCGCATTTAACGCGTTCCGAGCATCTCCTGTTGCGAACTCGACGAGATGCTTGCGTGCTGTTTCAGATAGTTCGATACGGCGGGAACCAAATCCCCGCGTCTCGTCTGCGAGGGCACGGTTAAGTAAAACGCCGCACTCACGCTGATTGAGTCCACGCAACTGGAAAACACGCGAGCGCGACACCAGCGCGCCAATCACCTCAAAAAAGGGATTCTCCGTAGTCGCCCCAATCAAGGTAATTGTCCCATTCTCCACATAAGGTAAAAGTGCATCTTGCTGGGCTTTGTTCCAGCGGTGAATTTCGTCTACAAAAAGGATGGTGGGGATATTATAGAGTTTGCGCCGCTCCTGCGCTTCTTTGACAACTTCTCGAAGGCGCGGCTTGCCATCCAAAACAGCAGAGAGAGTCTCAAAATGCGATTTGGTCTGGTTGGCGATAATTTGCGCTAGAGTCGTTTTCCCCGTGCCAGGTGGACCCCAGAGTAAAATAGAGGCAAATAGGCGATCGGCTTCAATGGCGCGCCGAAGCAATTTACCTTCTCCAACGATATGCTCCTGGCCCACATATTCATCGAGCGTGCGCGGACGCATCCGCGCCGCGAGGGGAGCTTCTTTTTTAAGTCTTTCTTGCATTTGGTGGTCGAATAAGTCTGCCATAGAGATATTGTAACGCAAGATTCATCTTGCGCCACGAATAAAAAAACCTTGTGAAAGCTTAGGAACTCTCACAAGATTTCTATCGTAAGTCTAAGATATTAAGTCTTTTTACCCCACAGCCTGAGATTCAGAGGTCGTTGGTAGCGAGGCTGTCGATGACGTTAAAGCCGATGAGGTGCTATCTTCCTCATCTTGGCCATTTGATTTTCCACTGATGCGCAAAATTTTATCAATCATATCAAACCAGAAAGGCGCGCCTTGCATTGCGGCAAAGGCACTCATCGTCAAACCAAGAATCTTAATAAGCCAGCCCCATCCGTCATTAAACGCAGGCATATTAGATATTTGATAACAGCCCCCATCCATTGCGAAAATAACAGAGTTACTTTCTATAGAAAGGCTAGGGCAAGATGTGGTTGCCAGAAGTTCCGAAGTCCACCCAACAGGCAGGTTGATTTCTTGATAATACGCTTCAACATCACCAACGGGGATAGGCTCGCCATCAACCTCCATAGATGCCGCTTGAGCAACAAGAGTCTGGCGCATAGTTGGGTCACGCCATAATTGCTCTGCAATAGTAATCGTATCTACATTAATGGCTAAAGCAATCAAAAACCCGATGAAAAACGCGGTCAATTGCGCTTTTTCTTTATACCAAAAAGAAGCACTTGTCATTGTGCTATCAAACCATTTTTCGGCATTTTTTCTTATCTCTCCCGCTTTTTGTTCAAAATCTTTCGCTGTTGAAACTATCTCATCACCATCAAACTGAGGCATAAGGTAGCGAAGGCTATACGCCAGCTTTGAATTCTTTTTATTAATTGCCTCAACTTGGTCGATAATTGCACCAAGCGAAGCACTATCTGCTTTTTTGTTTTTCTCGTCAACGCCTAAATTAAATAACACCTCAACAGCCACTTCCGCAAAAACAGAGTTAGGTATATAGTCTGGACGTTTTTCTCTATTAAAAAATCCTTTTCTATTCAACTTCTCAATAGCGGGATGCTCGTAAAACGCATCTAGATATTCTTCTTCTCCCCCAAACATATCTAAAATTGCCCCTTTCAGAAATTTTGCCCGCTTCTGAAAAATTCTACTAAAAACATTCTGTGCTTCCATTGTTGCCCCACTAAGAATAAGCCAAACAAAAACCAAACCAATCGCAACCTCAAGAATAGCATCAAGACTGTTCATATTTTATCTCCTTGTATATGTGAATGTTGGGAAAGTATATAAAAAAAGGATGGGGAAGTCAATCAAAATCAGAAAATTCTAGAATAACGCGTCCGAGACCAACTTGTCTCGATCCAGGGAGTCGCCTTCAACATTTTCTAACGTAAACAGGGTGCCATCTAACCAAACCCATCTGAAATCGACAATAGTAACTGCGGCAATTCATCCAACTTCTGAATGACCGCCTTAGGATGAATATCTACCAATGTTTTTGTCTCTCTATTAACGCGGCGATTAATCCACACGCTGTAAATGTCCAGTTTATTCGCACCCAAAATATCAGCATCAAGGGTGTCGCCAACCATCACGCATTGTTCAGGAAAAAGATTCATCGCGCTAAGGGCTTCGTTGAAAATATGAGCATGAGGTTTTCTGTACCCCACCTTTGCAGAAGAGCGGACAAAGTCAAAATAATGGCGCAACCTATATTTGTCTATAAGTGCCTGCACATCAGCATCGTCTGCCGCATTAGAGAGAAGAGCAAGCTTGAAGCCCATCAGCTTCAACGCATCTAAAACGGGATACGCGTCCTCCTCGAGGAGCCAATTTTGTTGTGTAATGGCATAAAAAGCGTTTAGCGCAACGCGCAACTTTGGGCCAGGCGTGTCGTCAAATCCCTTCTCTGCAAGAAGTTGTTCGAGCAATTGCATTATCCCCAATTCGCGGAGCGTGGTCTCTCTATCTACATAATATCTATTAAGGCGTTCGGCAAATTCATAAGGGAAAGTGTTTTTATCTATAGGAATATCCTGCTCATCCAAAGAGCAAGCAAGAGCTTTATTTGCACGCAAAAAAACAGCCTGCCACGCAGATTTTGGATAAAGGATCGTTTTACCAAGGTCAAAAAAGATGGCGCGATATTTTGTCATAGGATTTGCCCATAGGTTAGATGAATTGTGCAATTTTTGATAGACAGATTCATTAGGATTTCTTTTTTCTAAAAATACCAGCTAAATCATCACCGTGATCACGGCGAACAAAGGCTTCTAATAATTTTTTATTAAGTTGAACGGAGCCAAAAATAATAAGCAGAAAACCGCCAATGAGCAAAATCCAATCGCGGAGCAGGGTTGGTAAAAACTGTAGCGCGATAATGCGAAAAACGGACTTCACCGACCCATGCAAAATGACGGGAGTGAGCAATTTCCCGACCCCAACGCCAAAAAGAAAAATGCCAATTACAAAAAGAAGCATCCAAATTTGCATACTTCTACTAGGATCTAACCAACGCCAAAAACTCGCGCGCACGTAAATTGAGAGGGTATCTTTGAATGCACCAAAGATATTGCTTGAACTCATTCTGCCCAAATTGCCACTGCGACTATAAATAATTTTTACTGGATACTCAACAATTTTATAACCAAAGCGGGATGCGGCAAGAAGTAATTCTATATCAAAAGCAAATCGACTAATGCTCAAACGTGGCACAGTGGCTTCCAAAACTTCACGTTTAAATAATTTGATCCCCGTTTGCGTATCAGAGATTGATAAGCCAAAAAGAAAAGATACACTCTGGCGGTAGGTGTTGCTCATCATACGGCGCGCCCAAGGGAATTGATTCTTACTCATATCCTTTACGCCAGCAACCACATCTGCCTTTTCTTCTTCCATAATTTTGAGTAAATCAAGAAGATATTCGGGAGCAATTTCTAAATCGGCATCGAGAAAAGCAATTATTTCACCAGTTGTAAATTCGAAACCATAAAAAAGGGAGGCACCTTTACCACGATTCAATTCCTGCAAAATCGCTTGTACAGGATAGCCCTCATCTTCGGCGCGTTTGACTTCGCTGTAGGTGTTATCTGCGCTACCATCATCTACTACGATCAATTCAAAATCATACTCGCGCAAAGTCTCACAAACACGTAAAATGTTGGCGTATATATTTTCACCTTCGTTATAAGCGGGAAGGATGATGGAGAGAGAGGGGAGTTCTAGAGAAGACATTGATATTATTTTACACCAAAAGACCCTAAAAGTTTTCAGGAACTTTTAGGGTCTCGAAGAAAAAATCAAGTACAAAGACCAGCAAACTAGCGCAAACCCGTTTCTAAACGAGAAATCACCAAGCGTTGAATTTCGCTCGTTCCCTCGTAAATTTCGGTAATTTTTGCATCACGAAAATATCGTTCTACGGGATATTCTTTGCTGTAGCCCATCCCGCCGTGAATTTGCACAGAGGCGTGAGCGCAAAACATCGCAGTTTCTGAGGCATAGAGTTTTGCCATAGATGCGGCTAAGGTAAAGCGCTCGTTGGTTGTCTTAGAGCGTTCTTTTGCCATAGCGGCATTATAAACGAGCAAGCGAGCGGCTTCGATGCGGGTTTTCATATCGGCTAATTTAAAAGAAATTCCCTGAAATTGACCAATTTTCTTGCCAAATGATTCGCGTTCACGCGCATAACTAAGTGCGGCACTATAAGATGCTTCTGCAATACCTAGAGCCTGCGATGCAATGCCAATTCTACCAACATCTAAAACTGTCATGGCAATTTTAAACCCATCGCCCTCTTTGCCGAGCATGTTTTCTGCAGAACAACGATAATCTTCGTAAACAATTTCGCTGGTTGCAGAGGCGCGGATGCCCAATTTTGGCTCTTTTTTACCACGCACAAAGCCTGCCTGATTTGCATCTGTGATAAAAGCAGTGATGCCTTTTGCGCCTTTATCAGGGTCGGTGACTACATATACAACCACATAATCGGCAACAGGACCACCCGTGACCCAAGACTTGCGTCCGTTGATTATATAGTCATCCCCATCTCGAACTGCGCTACTTCGCATGGTCGCCGCATCTGAGCCAGACATTGGCTCTGTTAAAGAATAAGCACCTACTTTTTCACCTGAAGCAACGGGAAATATGAATCTCTTCTTTTGATCTTCTGTGCCAAATTTCAAAATGCCATGACAAAATAAAGAGTTGTTCACCGACATAATTGTCCCGTGTGATGCATCGGCTTTGCTGATTTCTTCTAGGGCTAAAACATAAGCTAAAGTGTCCATCCCTGCGCCGCCATAATCTTCGGGGACTTCAATGCCCATGAAGCCCATTTCTCCCATTTTTTTGATGGTTATAGATGGGAATTTTCCACTTTCATCAAATTCTGCTGATATAGGTTCGATTTCATTTTGAGCAAAATCTCGGGCGGCATCAAGAATCATTTTGTGTTCATCTGTCAGGGGAAATAAAGCGGTGTCACTCATTTCTTCGGCTCCTTTAGTGGGAAAAAATAAAATAAGGGGATGGGACTTCATAGCCCGCTACGCTCTTGTTTTGGGCTTGGGATGCAGATAAAAAGCTGGGCGTCAATGTAAACAGAGGCAATCGCGTTTACGCAAAAAAAATGATTACAAGCGGCACTCCAGTTTGGTCACGTTCGTCGCGAGGTTCTTCATCCAATCAAAGCAATGCTTGCAGATGTTGAATCTAGTTTTCTAACGAAGGCAATTATAGCATGAGGATATGAATCTTAAGAAAGAAAAAGCTGTTGAAAAATTTTGATATTTTCAACAGCTTTTGGGTTTTTCTTGTATAGCTTTAGTGTTTTTTATGAGGGTTTATTGCGAATAGGCACCATAAAGACGTTCTTTTCAGTTTGCTCTACAACACGCTGGGCTTTACTGCCAACCATGAAGAGATCTAAGCCGCCACGCCCGCGAGAGGTGCTCATGATTATATCTACGTCTTCTTCTTCACCAACGCTAACGATGGTACGGACAGGTAAAGTGCCCTTAACCATTGTGCGAACTTTGATGCCACTTTCTCGTAGAGATCTGGCAACTGCATTCAGGAAGTGTTCCATCTCAGCTTCTGCTTTAGTGCGAATATCTTCAATTAGTCCTGCTGGGGCACTGTAATCTTCTGGTTCGGGCACAGCAGGAACGGTAAGCAAGATAATTTCGGCATCAAAACCTTGCGCTAGAGAGCGTGCGTAGGGGAGCACGCGCTCTGAGTAAATAGAACCATCTAGCGGAACAAGAATTTTATTTAATCTAGGTTCAGCTGATTTTCCATCTGCTGTAGTTTGGACAAAGAAGATGGGTTGGCTGATTTTTTGAATCAGTTTTTGAGATAAGCCACCGCTTGTCCAGTTGAGTTCACCTGATTTTCCACGAGTGCTAGTAACTACGATGTCTATATCACGCTCTTGAATAAGCATTTGCGTAGCATCTGCGATAAATCCGGGGCGAATAACTGGCTCTATATCAAAGCCTTCATTTTCTAATTTTTTCTTTACACCATCAAGATATTCTTTGCGTTTGGAAAATTCTTTTTCAAATTCTTCATCGGCATTTGTGAGCTTTGTTTTAATAGAAGATAAGATGGTTAGGTTTGCGCCTGTTCTTTTACAATATAGTGTTGCCCAGGGGAGAGCTTCTTCGGCATATTTTGAGCCATCGAGCAGAACAGCAACTTTATCTAACACAGCCTCTTGATGTCGCCATTTGCTCTCGGTTTTTGGGGCTGGTTCCCAGCGTAAGTCTTCGGGGGTGGCAGGTTTTTCAGTCACCGTGCCTGAGGCACGATTTAACTGTCCAAAACCAAAGCCAGCCAAACTTGTCGCGTCGAGCCGTCCCAAATAATCCATCTCTTCTGTAGGCTCTCCCATTCTCTTACGGGTATAGCTAAACATGGCATAGAGTGCGGGAATGAAAATGAAGTATGTCCATGCCCCTTCAGAAAATCTTTCTACGAAAATAATTGTGGTTGCCCCAGTTGTGAGAAGTGCCGCAAGAATTGTGCCAGCAATTAATAAGGCTTTGCTCAATTGAAATTCTTCTTTCACTTGGCGTAAGAGCCTTTTAGTAACAGCCCAACCCGTCATGCTAAGTAAAACAAAAACGCCCGCGGCATAAATAGCGAGGTAAGTTTCTTCGTTGGTTCCAAAGAATAAGAAAACGATGGCTACGATTCCGACCTGTAGCCAGACGGGTTTATCTGCAACTTGAAACTCATTACGTTTCCCTAAAACTGGGGGAACATAACGCCGCTCTGAAAGCCCAAGTGAGAGATTTTGCAATCCCTGTGCCGCCGCCGCAGATGCAGACATGAGCACTGCGATACCTACCAATGTGCCTAGCCATGGGAGTGGAGCGGGAAGGAGTTGATCCATTGTTTGGGTAAAAACAGAGACTTCTTCGTTCATTGGATCTGCAAGTTTGTGAATAACAGGTCCCACGATAAGCATGGTTGCGCCTGTAGTTCCCATAATGATAAGCAAGGAACTAAAGGCTTTTTTACCTTTTTCCGCTTCTGTCCCGTTATAAGCGGCAACCATATTGGCGAAAACCTCAATACCCGTCATCACCGCTAAAATGCGAACATAACCGCCAAGTGTATATTCTATATTCTCAGCAGAAAAAGCCGCTAAGTTGAAATCGGGAAGGTGGAAGCCATATTGAATAATTGTTGAGACAATCATTGCCCACAAAAGTAATAAAACACCAGCAGTTGCCGGACCAAATGTCCGTGCCGCCATTTTAGGACCACGATTGACAAGCCAGCCTGTTACTACGCTAAGCAAAATAGCTACAAGAGTGCGCCACTGAAGTCCTAAAAACAGGGTTTCATTCAAGAATGGAATACGGTCTGCGATAAATGTGACCATCGCTGCCATACTAACCAAAAATGTAAGCGTATATTCTACAAAAGTGATTGCGGCATTAATTTTTGCCGCCCACGGACCAAATTCTTCTTCGCTAAGTCCGCTACCGCCACTACCGTCTGTGACCCATTGCATAACTAGCCTGTACATGGCAGAAACAACTGCCACAGTAAGAATGACTAGCCAAATAGATGCACCGAAAGTGATTTGCGCTACCCCTGCAACAACGATTAGCCTTAAGAATGGACCAAAAACATAAAGTGGCGAGGTTGCGGGATCACCACCACCAGCCAAAGCCCCTTCAAATGCGTTATTAAGTTTATGTGAGACGTGTCCCATGATATTTCCTTTTAGCAGTAGAAACTCCCCTTCTATAAATCAGAGAGGGGAGTTCATTTTATGCTATGTTTATTAGATTTTAGACGAAGCGATTATACCTGATATTTCGCTATATAGGCAGATATTTTATTGACGATTATTTTCGCAACAAATAATCTAACACATCCTTAGCTGAATAATCGCGTTTGCCTTCTTTAAAAACTCTTCCGAGATAAGGTAACCAATTGCCCGAAGTGACAAGGGGTTGTTCAACATACCCGTCCTTGCGATGTTGTGGAAAACCTGCACTCGCCCCAAGATTATTGCACAGGCATCCGCGCCCTTCTGTATCTTCTGCCTTGCCACCTTTTTTAACATATTGCTTTTTAGGCTCAGCGGCGCATCTGTAGCCAACTTTTCCATCGTCGCGTTTGTAGGCTTCACGCAACAAACCGACATCGCAAAGGCGAGGACGCGCTTCATAAAGAGCAGAGTTAGACATCGTACCTTCCAACAGTACAACCTTAAAGGGATAGCCCGTTGGTGATACAAGCGGATCAGTAAAAACTTCGGCTTCTTCGTCTAGAACTTTTTTAATCACCTCACGCTTTTCATTTTCTGCCATTCCCGACTCATCACAAAAAGCAAAAATTGTTCCAGCTTGAATTCCTTCTGCACCTGCGTCTTGGGCATCTTCTAACATTTTAGGTGAAGAGTATCCGCCTGCCAACCAAAAGGGCAACCCAAGGTCTTTGATTTTAGCCAGATTGGGCGCATCTTTTTCGCCATAAATCGGCTCACCTCTTTCACTTAATTGCATTTTTCCACGTGGAGGGGCATTATGCCCACCTGCAATATGCCCTTCAACAACAAAGCCGTTCACCTTCCCCGTTGACCTGCGAATCAGCGTTTTTGCCAAGACCACGGAGGAAATGATAGGCAAAAAATCAGGACGCAGTAAACTTTTTACCTTCTCAGAGACATTTGAAAAAACTGCCGCTGGATCAAAATCCATCAAAAACTCATCGCCAGAATCAGTTCCTTTTACTTCCATTCTATAACTAACTTTTTCATGGTTGGCTAATTTATCGAGAATACCTGGAATCTGTAAGGGGATTCCCGCCCCCATAATCACATAATCGATCCCGGCAAGCATTGCCCCATAAAGCGATGCCATCGTAGGCATTTGCACCTTTTCTAAAAGATTGATGCCAACGGGGTTATCGTGCCCTTCTTTTGCCAGAAAAGTCTCTACAAAATTGCCAAGAACTGTTAATTCATTAAGTGCTTTTGATGGTGTAAAATTCCACATTGGCGGGCGTTTATAGCTTGTCCCTTCTTTGGGATTCTCTCGGTAATACTCTTTTAAAACCCATTCAACAGGGTCTTGAAAAGGAAAGTGACTAAGCGCACGCCGAACATGCCCACCAATATCACCTTCCATAAGGCGGGCGATCATAACAATATGAATGCCCGTTCCTGAAACAACACCAAGTTGCCCTTCTTTTGAAACAGCTTGGGCTAATTTCCAATCTGAAATGGCGACCCCCATGCCGCCCTGAATGATTTCTATTTTATTCATCTATGTTTTTCTTCCTTTGTATAAGTTTTTAAAATCAGAAGTTTTTTACAAAAGATATAACACGAAAAGATGCAAATAGGCACGCAATAAAAGAAAAACTCTCTAATTTCTTAGAGAGTTCTTCTTTTCTGTGAGAATTCTATTCTTCGTTTTTTTCTTCATCATCCTTTTCGTTCTCGTCTTCCTTCCCATCGCCAAGTCCTTCACGGAAGTTGCGAATTCCAGAACCTAGCTCACCAGCAATTTTGCTAAGCCGACCAGGACCGAAAAGAAGTAAGACAATCACTAAAACGATGACCAATTCCCAAACTCCAGGCTTCATCATAGGTACACTCCTAAACTACTCTTTTTATAATACGGGTCATATTTTACTACAGTTTCCGGTCTCTTCCATAATGCCCCCAGAGCATACCTTCAACCACACGAAGAGCACGCAATAAGACAGATCGTACCTTTGCCAAGAATAAATACCTTTTTTGAGGCACTTTTCGCTCAATAGGATAAGGACCTGTCCACTCAGCAGTCAAGGCGCCCCAACTCAAGCCACCGCCAAAAGCAACAAAAGCTATTTTATCTCCTCTATTCAACCGCCCACTTTCTACAGCTTCTACTGTAGCGATAGGCACTGAGGCAGTCGAGGTATTGCCATACTTATCAAGATTGACCATAAATTTATCCATAGGCAGTTTCAATCCACGCGCCGCGGCTTCGATAATGCGAGTATTTGCCTGATGTGGGATCACTAAAGATAAATCTTCTGCTTCTAAACCTGATTTTTCTAAAGCCTCTTTGGTTGCACTCGCCATAACACGCGTGGCAAATTTAAAAACCCCTTTGCCTTCCATTTGTATATAATGATTACCCTCTGCTAATGTTATCTCACTTACTGGCTCTTTACTCCCTCCCGCAGGTATAGATAATAAATCGGCACCAGAGCCATCAGAGTGCATAACGCCAGAAAACACGCCGCCTGGTTCTTCGCTCGCTTGCAAAACAAAAGCACCAGCACCATCACCAAAAAGGATACAGGTATTTCTATCTGTCCAATCTACAAAACGGGAAAGCGTTTCTGCGCCCACCACAAGAACACTTTGCATTGACCCGCTTTTAATGGCTTGTGCCGCCATATTAACAGCAAAAACAAATCCCGTACAAGCGGCTAATATATCAAATGCCCCTGCGTTTATTGCCCCAATTCCATCTTGTACAATAGAAGCGGTTGCAGGGAAAATATGCTCAGGTGAAGAAGAGGCAACGATCACTAAATCTAAGTCAAATGCGTTTAGATTTGCCACTTCTAAGGCACGCAAACTAGCGTCTACAGCCAGCGTTGCCGAACTTTCTTCGTCTGCCGCTATTCTTCTCTCACGAATACCTGTGCGAGAGCGAATCCACTCGTCATTGGTGTCCACTAACTTGCTAATATCATCGTTCGTTAAAATCTTTTCAGGAAGTGCCTTCCCCCAGCCCGTAATATGTGCGTAAGTCATTTTTATTCCTTAAATCTACTGATAATCAATGTTGCATTATGCCCGCCAAAGCCAATGGAGTTTGAGAGCACGTGGTCAAGGTCCACTTTACGGGCTTGGTTCGGCACATAATCTAAATCACACTCAGGGTCAGGGGTTTCATAATTGATAGTCGGCGGGATAACGCCCTCTTGCAAAGCTTTAACAGAAAATATCGCTTCTAATGCGCCAGATGCGCCTAAAAGATGACCTGTCATAGATTTTGTTGAAGAAACGGGAATTTGATAAGCGCGCTCGCCAAAAACAAGTTTAATTGCCGCCGTTTCGCCCTTGTCGTTGAGCGGGGTGCTTGTTCCATGAGCATTGATATAGCCCACATCATCTACCGTTAAACCTGCGTCATCTAAAGCCAATTGCATACACAACGCCGCGCCTTCACCACCTTCTGCGGGGGCTGAGATGTGAAAAGCATCGTCACTTGTTCCATATCCCGTAACTTCTGCCAAGATATTTGCGCCACGTGCCTGTGCATGTTCTAAAGTTTCTAAAACCAAAATACCTGCCCCTTCCCCCATCACAAATCCATCTCTGTTCTTATCAAATGGACGTGAGGCTTTCTCTGGGGCATCATTCCGTGTAGAAAGTGCGCCAATAGACGACATCCCCGCCATAGAAAGGCGAAGGATGCAAGCTTCGCCACCACCTGCTACCATTACATCGGCGCGACCGTAGCGAATCATTTCAACAGCTTCACCAATTGCGTTTGAGCCTGTTGCGCACGCCGTCACCACAGACATATTAGGTCCACGCAAGCCAAATTTAATAGCAACTTGCCCGGGACCAGAATCTGCTAACATTTTGGGGATCAAGAAAGGGTTCACGCGCGATGCGCCGCACGTCCTCAGCACCTCTGCTTCCTCCATCAGCGTTCCCAGCCCACCAATGCCAGTGCCAATTAATACGCCTATCCTATCTTTATTTTCTTCTTCTAAATTTAAGCCAGAATCTTCTATGGCTTGCGTAGAAGTCGCCACGGCAAACTGCACATAACGATCCATTCGCCGCGCGTCTTTGCGCCCTAAAACTGCCTTAGCATCAAATCCTTTAACTTCTGCGGCAATTTTTGTCTTATCTTCACTAGCATCAAAATGGGTAATAAAATCTACGCCCGATTTTCCAACAAGCAACGCCTGCCAAGTATCTTCTACATTTAAACCAAGTGGGCTAAGCGCGCCCAAACCGGTAACTACAACTCGTTTTCGCATATCTTCTCCTATAAAAAAAGGGCAGTGAAACTGCCCTTAAGTTCATCAGGATATAACACGTCCCAAGAAAAAGAGATGCGCTCTCAAACTTTTGTGTCGCTCCAATAACGCGCAAAGGCTTCGGGGCGCAAAAAGAGTAAAATGCTTAGTGAGGCAAAAAAACCACCCAAATGCCCCCAATAAGCAACACGATATTGCTCATTTGTATTGTTGAGCAAAATATCCATAGCAGGCATAAGTTGTAATCCTAAGAAATATAGAATAATCCAAAAAGCACGAATCTTAGGCCAAGTAGGAATAAAACTGAATAGAAAAATCAAAGTACGAATTCTCCCACGAGGATATAAAATCAAATAAGCACCCATCACCCCAAAGATTGCACCGCTAGCTCCTACAACAGGAATATCAGAACGAAAATTGACAAGAACATAAACTAAGTTGGAGCCAAAACCTACTAAAAGATAAAAGAGTAAAAAACGCCATGCCCCACAAGCATCTTCTACACGTTTACCAAAAACCCAAAGCGCAAACATATTGCTAAAAAGATGAAAAAAACCGCCGTGCAAAAACATTGAAGCAATTCCGGTAAGAAAGCCACCACCAATACGAGCAAAAACCATAGCTGGAACTGTAGCAACAAAACCATAAGCCCATCCAAATTCACTTGGGGGGACTACAATAAAAATCACTGTGTTAATCAATATGATTGAAATAGTCATTATGGGGATAACACTATATCGATTAGGTTCTGTGTCGTTAATTGGAAACATAATTTTCTCTTAAATCTTGTTTTCTAATTATTCAGGCACCAAATTTTCATTTTTTGTATAAGGCAAAATTCCCTATTTCAACTATTCAAAAACAGTTGGCCAGCGTGCATAAGCTTCAAGCCCAAGAAAAATAAAAGGCAAAAACATTATCGTTGCCCCTATAGCACCCAACACCACTCTGAACCGTACAGACCCCCGTCCTGTAGCACTCCCTAATTCTTTCCAAATACGATGTTCAGAGCTAACCGCCGCTACAGCGGCTAAAAATGAGCCTAAAATCACCATCAAAAATTCTACGCCCATCAAAAAAGTAAAATACTGAAAATCATAACCAATCTGAGTGATAACCATAGAAAGGAATAACAAAGGCACGCCAAAAGAAAGGCGAGCAATCGTTAAACTCGGCGATATATAAACAATCTTTTCTTCCATCAACTTTTCTAAACGATTGATTTCACGAAACAGTCGATCCCATTCACTTCGCCCCTGTGCTTGTGCGGCTAACTTTTCGTAAATTTTTATAGCTTCTTTAGTTTGCCCTTTTTCTTCATAACTCTTCGCCAATTCAAGCGGATTTTTACGAAAATAACGCATGCTACGCAATGCCTTTTCTTTCTCCTTATTTTTAGGGTCAAGGGCATATATACGTGCTAGAGCTTGCTCTTTTTCTGCAATATCCCAAGTATATTTTTCCAATAAAGACCAAGCATCTTCTACTTGCTCATTTCCCTGAAGAATTCTTCGTAAATGTATTAATGCTAACTCTTTCTTCCCCTGCTTCAAAAACATATCAACCTTCGCTAGCGAAATATCTAGATCTTGTTTTTTTTTTATTTTTTCAGCGCGCCGCAATTCTTTTAAACGAAATTCAACTTTCTTTTCAGAGGGGTCTAATCTCAAAACAGCTTCACAAGCAATAATCAAATCTTGGGGCTCATCAAGTAAGCCAATCAACCATAACCAAGCTAATTTATTATCTCTATCCTCTTTCACAATATCAATAAAAAGTTCGCGCGCAGATAACTCATGCCCCAACTTTGCTTTCTCTATAGCCTCCCGCAAACGCTTATTGCCATCCATACATCTATCTGCCTAATTCTTTATACACCTGCCTCAAATGCACTCTATCATGCTCTGCCATAAACGCCATTTGCTCCTGCAAGGTGATAGGACCAAAAATTGCATGTCTTCCGGTACGTTGCCAATCTTCATCTTTCAAGCTTCTCAATGCGCCCAATGTTTTCACGCGTGCGGCGATAAATTCTTGCAATGCCACTTTCCCATTTTGCTCCGCATAGCCCCGCTCGGCTACCCACATATCGGTATCATCCGCTGTAATAAAGGGGTCAGATTCACGCAAAAAAGTCTGAATTCTGGGGTAATTGACTTCAAGCTCTACATCACGCAAATGGCTAATTACTTCAACCAAAGACCATTCATCGGGATGGGACGATTCTGTCCACGCGCCCGCGGGTAAATCGGATAAAATTTCTGCCAACACAGCGGGAATAGCTTTCACAGTCGCGACGATCGCGTTTTTAGCTTGATAGCTGGGAGTAAACGCTTCTGCATCTTGTGCTTCTATCCAGCCCCGCAACGCCCCAATACGCCCTCGTCCGAGAGGCGGGTTTACACCTTCTGGTAATACCGCCTCATCATCGGCAATCCAATAAGCGGGTAGCCCTAAATTTTGTGCGGCTTCTATATCTCGAAGGGGGTCATCACCCACAACAAGTACGGCACCCTCTTCCCAACCTATTCTCCCCAAAACTTCGGCTAAATATGCGGGGTTGGGTTTGCTAAAGTGAAAACTTTCAAAAGTAGAGATAATATCAAAAGGATATTTCTCTGGGTCAAGCCCCGCCCAACGCAAACGATGATAAATAGCGGCTTTAGGAAAAAGCGGATTGGTAGAGATGGCAACCTTATACCCCTGCGCAAACGCCCACTCGACCAATTCGACAGCTTCGGGGCGAGCTTTAGTAAGAGGGGCTAAGGTTGGGAAAATATTTTGGTAAAAGTCAGCAATTGCAGGGTCAAGGATTTCGCGCGCTACGCCCAAACTAGGATAAAACTCTCGGTCAAAAACTTCTTCTAGGGTTTTCGTGGGGTTATCATTCCCTATCATTGCATTTGTTCCCTGCATAAGAAATTTCAGCAGTTTTTCTGGCGAAACATGCTCCGCCATCGCTTCTCCCAATTTGTGAAAATAAACAGGGATAAATTTATCCATATCTGAATCGAGAAGGGTATCGTCAAGGTCAAGGAGGAGGGTTAATTTCATTTTTTATCTGCTCACTATAATCTTTATTCTTATTAGGGCAAAAGTTACATTTTTTTGAACACGGAGTTTCACTACTTGCACAGAGAAAAACTTTTTTATTTTTTTATCCCTAAGATTAAAGCTTTCTCCGTGTAATCCGCATAATCTGTGTTCAAAAAGTTTTAAAAGTAATACTTTGCGCTATGCTTTATTCTTTCACTTCAAAAATCGGTGGGAGGGGATGACATTCGCCGCAACCAATTTCTGGTTTAGCAACATTCCCCTGCGTCTTTATACAAAAAGCAGAAATTTTAACTCTACGCTGAAAGGCATCAAAAATAGAACGAGTAACTTGTGCATTTAATTGCATGTTTTCGCAAGAATTTGCCCGTAAAATACCAGGAACGGGGCAAGTCTCACAAAGTTCTGCAACCCAAACTTGTGGCGGTTCAGCCGCTTCTAAAAGACGACATTCTTCACGATCGCGCCCGCGATGGTAATCGCTATAAAAATGGGGACATTCAATACCTACAGGTGTTTGCATGGGGAAATCCTAAAAAATAAAAGATACTATCGCTTCATTTAAAAAAACATCCCCTAGCGGGGACATTTTCTCAGACGAATAAACTTAAAGCTAAACCCGCGTTAGATATTCACCAGTGCGAGTATCAACTTTTATCACATCTCCCACATCAACGAAGTTAGGACATTGTACTTTAAGCCCTGTTTCGCAAGTGACGCTTTTGGTTACACCTGTAGCGGTATCTCCACGCACGGCAATATCGGCTTGGGTAACTTCCAGCTCAACAGAGGTTGGGAGATCGATATCGAGCGGTTCATCACCATAAAAAGTGAGTTTCACGCGTAAATTTTCTTTCAAAAACCCTGCTACATCTTCAACCATGTCTTTGCCAATAGCTGGTTGCTCAAAGGTCTCATTATCCATGAAATAGTAGAAGCGGTCATCATTATAAAGATATTCCACCTTTCTATAATCTAAACGGATTTTTTTAACTCTTTCACTGGAGTTAAAAGTTTTTTCGATATTTGCGCCCGTTCGGATATTGAGTGCTTTTATACGGATGGTTGCACCACCGCGCGCTGTTTTATTATGATGATAATCTTTTACCTTAAAAAGATTCCCGTCCATTTCAAAAATAACACCTTTTCTTAAATCATTTGCATCAATCATTTTAGTACCTCATAAATATAAATTTTGTGGAGAAGATTATAACAGTTTTTAGTGACCTGCTTCTGCCTCTGGCGAATCTTGTAGCAATTGCACAGCATGACCCAAGACAGGTAATACAATTTCTAAATTTTCTCGAGCGGCTTTGGGACTGCCAGGCAGGTTGATTATAAGTGTGCGTCCCCGAACGCCAGCTACGGAGCGAGAGAGCATAGCATGAGGGGTAATTTTTAGGCTTTCTTGGCGCATGGCTTCGGTGATACCAGGAGCGAGTTTGTCTACAACGTGACGAGTAGCTTCGGGGGTAATATCGCGTGGCGCAAAACCTGTACCACCGGTGGTGAGGATGATGTCTATATCACCGCTATCTGCCCAGAGAATGAGGGTGTCACGGATGATGTCTAAATCATCGGGGAGGATAAGCATTTCAGTGATTTCCCAGCCTTGCGTTTTGACGATTTCAACAAGAGCCGGACCAGAAAGGTCGGCGCGTTCACCGCGGTAGGAGCGGTCAGAGAGGGTGAGGATGGCGGTGCGGGGTTTTGTCATAATGGTCTTGTGATTGTTCATTAGATTTTATTAGAAATAAAATTCAGCACTAGAAGAACCCGTTCCTTTCAAGGGAACGGGTTCTTCTAGCCTATTTCTGCTAAAGCAAACTTTTTGCGAAGGGATATAAGTCGTCCATATTTTCCCATCCACGCTTTTTATAAAAGTTGATGGCTTCTTGATTATCTTTAGTAACGAGTAAATAGTAGCGAATACAGCCTTTTTCTTTGAGTTTTTCTTCTAGGGCATGAACAAGGCGGCTTGCAATTCCTTTGCGGCGATATGCTGGTAAAACCGCAAGATGATACATCATCCCCCGCCGCCCATCGAAGCCGCCCAACACGGTGCCTATTATCACATTCCCTGTTTGGGCGACAAGAAACAAGTTGGGGTCACGGTCGATTTTCTTACGAATTTCATCCAGTTCGTCAGAAACGCGGAGGTGAATCCCATCCCCTACATTTTCCCAGAGTGCGTAGACTTCATCGTAATCTTCTGGAAACTGAAAAGGGCGAATGAGTATTTTTGGCTCAGTCGATCCCATTTTTTATGCTTGGGTATATTTCTTCAAAATTGCGATTAGGTCGTCAGGCATATAGGGCTTGAGCAGAAAATCATTTGCGCCGCTGGCGAGACATTCATCTTTGAGATTCATACCCGATGCCATGACGACATTTGTATTTTTGAACACTTCATCTTTGCGCATATTACGGACAATGTCCAAGCCATTTTGGTTGGGGAGATTGACATCAAGAACAAGGGCTTGAGGAATATCTGCATGCAAAGTTTCAAGCAAATTCTCTGTAGCAAGGTCTAAACTGACAACTTCAAAACCTTCTAGTTTCAGCAAGGTTTCCAAGAGCGTGACCATTGTGGGATCGTCTTCTGCCAAAAATATTCTTTTCATTTATTATTTCTCACTTTTTTTCTTTCTCTTCTGCGTTGCGGTCTTTTTCTCTAAAGCTGATTCGAGAACTTCGGCAACTGTTTCTACAGGAATAAATGTCATTACTTTTTTGACTTCATCGGGGATGTCTTCTAAGTCTATTTCGTTGGGCTTAGGGAAGATGATTGTTCGTAGCCCGAAGCGATGTGCGGCTAAGACTTTTTCTTTTAGCCCGCCAATAGGAAGAACGCGCCCACGCAGGGTGATTTCGCCCGTCATGCCAACGCCTTTGCGAACTTGGCGACGGGTGAGGAGAGACACGAGTGCTGTAGCCATTGTTACACCTGCGGAGGGTCCATCTTTTCTTTGCGCACCCGCGGGGACATGAAGATGAATATCGGTTTTTTCATAGAATTCTGGGTCTATGCCCAACTTTTCTGCTCTCGAACGGATATAAGAGAGTGCCGCACGGGCTGATTCTTGCATGACGTTGCCAAGCGAGCCTGTGATTTGAAAGCCTTTGGAGCCTACCATTTGAGTTGCTTCTATGAAGAGAACATTGCCGCCATAGGCTGTCCATGCTAAACCTGCGGCAACACCAGGCATAGATATTCTTTTTTTCAAATCTTCAGCATCTCGGTATATGGGATGGTCGAGATATTCTTCTACGGCTTCGGGGTTTATTTTGGCTGTATATTCTTTATCTTCAGCAATTAGTGCACCAATTTTACGGCAAATTGAACCAATTTGTCGTTCTAAATTGCGCACCCCTGCTTCACGCGTATAGTCATTAATTATTTTTCGTAATCCTGCAACATAAAAGCTAACTTCTTTTCTATAGAGGCTATTTTCTCGAATTTGCCGCGGAACTAAATAGCCTTTTGCTATTTCTATTTTTTCTTTTTCTGTATACCCTGAGAGGTAAATCACTTCCATGCGGTCAAGCAATGGACGCGGGATATTGCCCAGTGAATTTGCCGTGGTAATAAACATAACTTCAGAAAGATCGAAAGCAACTTCGAGGTAGTGATCTCGGAACTCGGTGTTTTGTTCGGGGTCAAGGACTTCTAATAAGGCTGAGGCGGGATTTCCTTGAGCATTCGCAACTAGTTTATCAATTTCATCCAGCATAAAGACAGGATTTTTTGTTTCAGCACGGCGAATGGCTTGCAGAATGCGCCCCGGTAATGCGCCAATATAAGTTCTGCGATGCCCGCGTATCTCAGCTTCATCTCGTACGCCCCCTAAAGAAATGCGAATAAATTCACGCCCCATTGAACGGGCTATTGAACGCCCAAGCGAAGTTTTCCCAACGCCAGGAGGTCCCACAAAGCAGAGAATCACGCCTTCGCGATCTTTCCTGATTCTGTCTCTGGACTTTCTAAAAGTGCCTTTGCGAGATAGCCCCAAACTGCGCACTGCGAGAAACTCTAGAATTCTGTCTTTAACATCTTCAAGCCCGTAATGGTCTTTGTTGAGCACCTTGCGTGCATGAGCTAACTCGAGATTGTCTTCTGTAGTTTTTGACCATGGTAGAGAAACCAGCCAATCTAAATAAGTGCGGATTACGCCATATTCTGAGGCGGCTGTCGGCAAACGAGACATACGGTCTAGCTCTTGCAATGCCTGTTTTTTTGCCTCTTCTGACATATTGGCTTCTTCAATTTTTTTGCTAAACTCTTCGGCTTCTATGGTTTGTTCATCACGTTCGCCCAATTCTTTTTGAATTGCCTTTAATTGCTCACGCAAGAAATAATCGCGCTGAACTTTTTCTATTTCTCCACGTGCTTCACTTTGTATTTTTTGCCCTAATTTTAAAACATGATTTTCGCGCACCAATAAGCCAATGAGTTTATTTAGTTTTTCTTCTGTAGAATCAAGGCGTAGTATTTCTTGCGCGTCTTCCAAACTCATGCGCTGGAAGTTGGCAACGGTATAAGTTGTTTCGAGGGGATCAAGCAAAGAAGTAATTGAACCAATCAGCTCATCGGGGAAAGAGGGAATCATCTCAGCAATTTGAGAGAATTGATCGCGGGCATTGCGGGCTAACGCATCTATTTGCAAACCTTCTTCCACAATTTCAGGGATCAGCTCGATTTTAGCTTTTAAGTAAGGTTCACTTTCTACGACTTCACCAAGCCGAAAACGCTCAATCCCCTGCACGAGTAGGCGAATGGTCCCATCAGGCGCACGCAAAAGACGATGAACTGTGGCAACTGTCCCCACTTCGTAAAGATCTTCGGCGTTTGGCTCATCAACATCAGGATTACGACTGGCAACTAAGCCCACCAATTTATCGCCTGCGAGAATATCATCAACCAACTTAACAGAGCGCGGCTGTCCTACCGTAAGCGGGACAGCAGTTTGTGGGTAAACCACAACGCCACGCAAAGGTAATATAGGTAAAATTTCTGGAGTGCTTGACTTTGTTCCAAGCCCCAGTATTTCATCTAATATCGTATCTTTTTCTGCTAAATCTTTAAGTTCGGAAAAAAAGGCAGGCATTAATTACTCCAAATACAAGCATCAAATATCAAGCTAAGCCTCTATAAGCCCGATGTTTTCGATCTAATTCACAAAATGACAAAATAAAAGAAACTCATTTTCTTACAAATATAACGAGTTTCTTTTATTTGCCTTATAGATTCCTTGCGCTCTCGGGGGGATTCGAACCCACGACCTACGGATTAGAAGTCCGTTGCTCTATCCAGCTGAGCTACGAGAGCATTTTATTAATCATATCACGAGATAGCTCTCGCGTGGCTATGTACAACAGGGGCGCAAACCGCGATATACACGCGCGCTCGCCAATGTTCTTAATATTGTATTCCCTGGGCGATTTAATTCTTCTGCAACCTCGCCTATGGTCATGGGTTTGTTGCCATTGATAAGGAAAAGCCGAAAAACAGATTCAACCAAGGCTGTTCTATCGGTTAGGAAATCAGGAACCAGCGCACAGTGCGACATTAGGGTATGTTGCATCCCATCAACTACTTTAACTTCGGCAGTATTAGGGTCAACCCAATCAATCATATCTCCGCCTTCCCAAAGAGTAAAAACTTCTCGGTGTTCGGCACACATCAATGAACGCAAGTGAACGCGCCAATTACGTTCATTATTCTGCCACCAATCAAAATCAATATGGTAAGGCGTATCTAAAGTCGGTTTTAGTAAACTAAATTTCTTTTTTGCAGACATTGTTTTCCCTGACATTTACACCTCTTCTTCTGTTGTGGTTTCGTCGTTCAAGTGGAAATACAAATCGCCAACGTGCTCTGCCCAAGGACGTGTTGCTAACAAACTAAAAAGTGGCGCAGGAGGGCAACGCTTAAGGATATTTAGGGCTGAGTACAATTCTTGTGCATGGACATGCCCTTGCGGATTGAGCTTCATTAATTCCAACATCACATTTCGCACCAAAGTCTCAAATTGCTTCTCACTTTTTTGCGTTATTTCCCAGGCATTGTCTAATGCTTCAAAATCAGGGATAGCCAAAACCATTCGGTCGTCAAACTTTGCGCTAACGACATGCTTAAGTGTGGCGAAAACAAGTCCTCCGTCTGAGCCGGCTATAGCTGTGCGCACCCAATCTCGTTTGCCACGATGTGATTGCGCCTGAATGATTACTTCGCCAGGAGCTTTACCCTGTCGTATATCAATCAAACTTCCAGGCATTAATCCCTTTTCTTCATACCATTCTTTCAACCCATAAATATAGTGATTGTTTTTCACAACCCAAGCAGGCATTTTTTCACCGCTTTTTCCATCTACTAAGGTGAAGCGAATGCGTGGAGATTCATAAGCCGATGGAAAAAAGGAACGCACTCTTTCTGATATTGGCAAAGTGCCTAATCGCCAATGTGGATAAAGTAAAGAAATGGTTGCTTGTTTAGGCGTTGTCTCACTAAAGCTAATTTTGCTCAACTCATCATCTAGCAGAGCCTCAAGAGATTTCATTGCTTCTGTAAGCGTAGTGCGATCTAAATCGACTGGCACATAGCGAAGCATAACAGGCACTTCACGAACACCTTCTGGCTCCAAACGCTCTAAGCACCATAAAATTTTTCCTGTTGAGCCTACCTCATCAAAACGTGCATCTTCTTTTAGTGCAAAATTCAATGAAAATTCGGTTAAGCTGGGGTTATCGCCTTGTGGGAAATCAATATCCTTCATTAATACGGTAGTTTCTAGTGGCTCGCCCTCTGCCATATCTATAATTGCTTCTGCCAAATTAAGATGACCGATATTTACATCTACTAATAAAGCCCGTGGAAACCAGTGATTGGCGATGTCTACTAGCTCGTCCCCTGCTTTTAAAGCAGTAGCAAGCCTAGGGGCAAGTTCATCCGCGTAGCTGTCCACCAACGCGTCCATGTCCACCTCACCGTCTTCATTGCCCACACCGCTTTCCACGTTCAAGTCATGTTCGTCCATCCCCATTGCAAAGAGCCTTTCACTGCCGTCTTCCATTGCAACGGTCATCACATCAAACTCTTCAACCTCAGGATTTTTGCCTACACGCATTGAGAGCACTTCACCTTTCTGCCAATTCAGCGCAGGAAAAGCCAGTTCTTCGCCAACTTTATAGCGTTCTTTCGGAAGATAAATTTTCCCTGAGCCTTTCCGCTTTTCTAGCATTATTTCTTGCTCAAAACGCACTCGCTCTGCTATTAACGCAGAAATCAAGTCTTTTGTCATTAAAGGTTTTTCAAGCTCAAAAAGATAAGTGAGGAGAAAATCTGTGTCTTGTTTATTGATTTCTAGCGATTGCCAATAGTCGGCGGGAAGAAAAGATGAAATGGTCATTTTTGCTGCCTTTATTTACATAAATTGATGAATTTCTTTTGCCTGCTAAGAACAAGCACAACATTATACCCTAGCAATCTTTAATCTTCAACTTGACGCTAGAAAATATAGGTGATAAACTCGGCTTCATTCAAATAGTCAGATTAATAGAATATATACATATAATGATTAACAAACTCTCAGAATTCCTAAAGTATTTGGCATCTCGCAAAAAAGACGATGGGGAGCGAATTCCCGCCTTAGACCAGCTCAGTACAGATTTAGGCATCAACCGCGCGGCTCTACGGGAGCAGGTCGCGGTCGCGCGTGCTTTGGGCTTGGTAAGCGTTAAGCCACGCGTGGGGATGCGAAGATTAACTTATTCTTTTACCCCCGCTCTTCAACAAAGCCTTGGTTATGCCATTTTGCGTGATCGCACTAACTTTGAAAAATACTCCGATTTACGCACACATGTGGAATCCGCTTATTTCCATGAAGCTGTTAAAAGGCTTGAGCCAAAAGATATAGAAGAGCTAAAGCTCTTATTAGAAAGAGCATGGGAAAAATTACGCGGCACCCCTACGAAAATCCCCCATCAAGAACATCGAGATTTGCATATTCTTATGTATAAACGTTTAGATAATATCTTTGTAACAGGCATTTTAGAAGCCTATTGGGAGGCTTACGAGGCTGTAGAATTAAATATATTTACAGATTATGCTTACCTAACAGAAGTATGGAGTTACCACACTCACATTGTAGAAGCAATTGAGCGCAAAGAATACGATGAGGCGCATCAGATACTCCTAAATCACACAACGTTAATTACAGTGCGACCAAATTAGATATTAGACCTAAGACTTAAGGCATAACACAAGCCCTAGAGCTTAGGTCTTTTTATTCAACCTTTTTATTCAACCAAAGAAGTATCAATTGAGGAAGTTATGAGCGACAAAATTAACAATTTTTCAATCAAAGTCGGGACAGCAAACGGTTCAGGTAGCCAAACATCTAACCTGACCATTTTGCGTGCCATTTTCAAAATGGGCATCCCTGTAACGGGGAAAAACATGTTCCCCTCCAATATCCAAGGTTTACCAACTTGGTATACCCTCCGCATTAGCAAAGATGGTTATACAGCTCGCCGAGACGAAATTGAAGTTATGGTAGCGATGAACGCCAAATCTTTCGAGCGCGATGTAGCCGAACTTGAAGTGGGTGGCGTTCTTTTCTATGACGACTCCATCAAACTCCCTATTGAACGAGATGACATCACTCTCTACCCAATGGCTGTAAAACAATTAATAAAAGAAGCCGGCATTCCTTCCAAGCTACGAACGATGGTTTCCAACATGGTTTATGTGGGAATACTAGCAGAGATGCTCGGTGTTGATATGGAAAAAATTAAAATGGCACTTGATTTCCACTTCAAAGGCAAAGCCAAGCCCGTTGAAATCAATATGAACATTATTGAAGCCAGCGCAAAATGGGCAAAAGAAAACCTTGAGAAAAGCGATGACTTTTCACTAGAACCAATGGATAAAACCGATGGGCTTATCATGGCTGATGGCAACACCGCCGCGGCACTTGGCTCTATTTATGGCGGCGTGCAAGTATCAGGCTGGTATCCAATTACCCCTGCAACCAGCTTAATCGAAAAAATGAATTACTACCTACCTCAACTTCGCACAGCTAAAGATGGCGACCGCACCTATGCTATCGTTCAAGCAGAGGATGAGCTAGCGGCAGTTGGCATCACAATTGGCGGCGGATGGACAGGAGCACGCGCAATGACATCCACCTCTGGAGCAGGCATAAGCCTCATGGGCGAGTTTGTCGGTTTTGCCTATTTTGCTGAAATCCCCATCGTAATTTGGAATGTCCAGCGCATGGGACCCAGCACAGGGCTACCCACTCGTACATCTCAAGGTGACCTAAACCAAGCCTACTATCTCAGCCAGGGCGATACCAAGCACATTATCCTCATCCCTGGTTCAGCACGCGAGTGCTTTGAGTTTGGTTGGAAATCCCTCGACATTGCCGAAGAGATGCAAACACCCGTTTTCGTGCTCAGCGATTTAGACCTTGGTCAAAACCAATGGGCAAGCAAACCTTTTGAATATCCCGATACGGAGATGAAACGCGGAAAAATTCTATGGGAAGATGATTTCGAAAACTTCCTCGAAGAACATGGAGAATGGGGACGTTATAAGGATGTAGACGGTGATGGCATTGCCTACCGCACAGGTGCTGGAAATAGAAAACAAGGCAGTACCTATTTCACACGCGGCACAGGGCACGACACTTTTGCCAATTACAGCGAAGATCCCGATGTTTGGATGAAAACAATGAACCGCCTCACGTTAAAACATGAAACAGCAAAAGAATATGTTCCTGACGCAATTGTGGATAATGTAGAAGGTGCCAAAGTTGGCATCATTGCTTATGGCTCCGTTGATCCCGCGATTATAGAAGCTCGAGATTTACTCGAAGAAGCAGGCTTAAAGACAAATTATTTGCGTTTACGCGCACTGCCAATTACCAAAACTGTAGAAAACTTTATCAAAGAAAATGATGAAATCTACATTGTAGAAATGAATCACGATGGGCAATTACGCGATATTTTGCGAACAATTATGCCCGCAGAAAGCACAAAATTATTCTCATCCACACTCAATAACGGCCTATCCTTAACCGCTAAGTGGATTGCAGAAGACATTTTGAATAAGAAGGAGAAATAACCATGGCAAAGACAAATGAACTCGGACTAACGAAAACCGATTATAAAGGTGCCCCTACCACGCTCTGTCAGGGATGCGGACACAACTCCATTCTTAGCCAAATAATCTCTGCCTGCTTCGAATTGGATATGCTCCCCGAAGACATTGTAAAGTTTAGTGGCATTGGTTGCTCTAGCAAAGCCCCAACTTATATGCTCCAACGCTCTTTTGGCTTCAACAGCCTGCATGGACGTATGCCAGCCGTGGCAACGGGCGCATTACTCGGAGATGCAACCCTCACAGGCCTCGGCATGAGCGGTGATGGAGACTCTGCCAGCATAGGCATGGGACAATTCAAGCATATTATTCGCCGCAATGTGCGCATGGTATATATCATTGCCAATAACGGTGTTTACGGTCTCACTAAAGGACAACTCTCTGCAACCTCAGAAGTTGGCTTAACCCTCAAAAAACAAGGCACAAACGAACTAGAACCCATTGATATTTGTTTAGAAGCCATGGCTTCTAACGCAACATTTGTTGCACGCGCTTTTTCAGGAGATCCTAAACAAGTTAAGACTCTCATCAAAGCCGCTCTCCACCACAATGGCACAGCCATTCTTGATATTATCAGCCCTTGCGTAACCTTCAATAACGCAGACGAATCTATGCACTCCTATACTTGGGGGCGCGACCACAAATCCCCCCTCCAAGACATTTCCTTCATCCCTGCACGAGATGAAATTATGATTGAAGATTTTGAAGAAGGCACAGTGCAAGATGTTACAATGCACGATGGCTCAAAAGTCCGTCTCAAAAAACTTGAACGAGATTATGACCCTACAGACCGCATGTCGGCAGTACATATCATTGAAGAATCCAGTGCAAATAAACAACTCCTAACCGGTCTAATTTACGTTGACCCCAGTCGCCCTTCCCTAACCGATATGCTCGGACTCACAGATACCCCACTAAACCGCCTCTCTGCCGAATATATGCGCCCGGCAAAAGACTCTTTAGAAAAAATTAATGCAGAGATGTTCTAAACATCTAAATAAACAAATAGAGAAACTAAAATCCCCGTCCAACTTTGGGCGGGGATTTTGATTCAAGCGTATAATTCTCTCATGAACAAAACCACCCTTGGTATCGTCTCTGGTCTCATTGCCACCGCCATTTGGGGAGCAATGTACGTTGTCAGCAAAGCGATCATGGAAACCATTCCCCCCTTTACTCTGCTCACATCACGCCTCATTTTAGGCAGTCTTACACTCCTAATTATCGCTATCTTTCAACGAAAAAAACTCAGAGTCAGCAAAAACACTTTCTGGCAAATCTTTGGCGTTGGCTTTATAGGATACGGGATCTCACTCGGCTTTCAATTTGTCGGGACCCATCTCTCTACTGCCGCAAATGGTGCGCTCGTCACCTCTGCCACCCCCACTTTTGTACTCATCTTCGCCGCACTCATTCTCAAAGAAAAAATCACAAAAAAACGACTACTTGCCCTTGGGATTGCCTCACTCGGCGTGATTGCCGTTATAGACCCGCGCTCAACTCAACTCGACTCTACTCTTTTTTGGGGGAATATCAGCTTGGTCGCCGCGGCACTAACCTGGGCACTTTACTCAGTCCTCGTGCGCAAAACAACGCAGGACGTAAACGTCCTTGTCTTCAGCCTGATTGCCTTTGTGGGCGGTATCCCGACGAGCATCACAGCGAGTGCTTACGAAATTTCACATCAAGGATTAGGCGAAATCACTCTCGGCATAATTGCAGGAATTCTTTTTCTTGGCATCATCGCCACCGCCCTTGCCATGTATCTATGGAATACAGCCTTCGCGCTCCTCGATGCCAGCCTTGCTTCCCTCACCTTTTTTGCCCAACCCGTTGTAGGCACAATCTTAGGCGCAATTTTTCTCGGCGAAATCATCACCCCACTATTTCTATTTGGGGGCTTACTCATTGGCATTGGGCTAATCATTGCAAGCAGGGAAGAAAATGGAATATAAAAAAGAAAAACTCTCCCTTGCCAAAGCCCTAAGACTTGCTCATATTCCCCCTCCACGCGTAGCTTTTGTGGGCGCAGGCGGGAAAACAACCGCTATGTTCAAAATAGCGCGTGGACTTGCCCCTTGCATCATTACCACAACAACCCACCTTGGCGTATGGCAAGCCAAGTTAGCCAACCAACATATCATCATCCGCAAAGAAGAAGACGTTAACCAACTTGAAACAATCGCCTTTTCTGGCATTATTTTGGTTACAGGACAGAAAAAAGGGGAACGCTTCACATCACTTCCTGCAAAAAGTCTAGCCTGGCTAAATGATTTTGCAAATTATCACTCTCTCCCTCTTCTCATCGAGGCAGATGGGGCACGACAAAAATCGCTTAAAGCACCAAAAGAAAACGAGCCTTTAATTCCAGATTTTATAGATACGGTCATCACGGTGGCAGGGATGTCGGGTATCGGGAAGCCATTAAATGATGAGGCAGTTTATAATGCGAAGGGATTTGCCACACTAGGAATAATGAAAGAGGGAGAGAAAATCACACCTGAGAATTTAGCAAGGGTTTTAACGCACAAAGAAGGTGGACTAAAAAAAGTCCCTGTAAATGCACGAAAAATTGCGTTACTCAGCCAATCAAACACACTAGAGTTACAAGCCATTGGCGGGAAAATAGCCAAAAACTTACTCACTCAATTTGACGCGGTAATCGTAACACCCTCCCAACATTCCAACATTCAAACCTTCAAACCAGAAAACTTGCAAACCTTCGAACAGCCATCTGCCATCATCCTAGCTGGAGGGAAATCATCTCGTTTTGGGGAGAGTAAGCAACTTCTTGATTTTTACGGAAAAACCTTCATCCGCACAGTTGCAGAAAAAGCCATCCAAGCCAAATTATCCCCCGTTGTCGTTGTCACTGGTGCTGAGCATAAAAAAATAAAAGCTGTTTTGCAGGGTTTAGATGTAAAAATTGTGCCTAATCCCGATTGGGAAGAGGGGCAAAGCTCGTCAATTCGAGCTGGCGTGAATGCACTCCCTGCAAATACTGGCTCTGCCATATTTTTACTGTCCGACCAGCCTCAGGTCACGTCAACCATAATGCGCGCGCTGGTAGAAGAACATAATCAAACCCTGCACCCCGTTATTGCGCCGATGGTGGAGGATAGACGCGCAAATCCTGTTTTATTTGACCGCGTTACCTTCCCAGCCTTGCTCCAACTCACAGGTGATATTGGTGGGCGTGGTATTTTCTCTAAATTTTCACCTAGCTATATTTTATGGCTAGATTCTGCATTATTGCTAGATGTAGATAGCCCCGAAGATTATGAAAGTTTGTTGAACTTCACCGCCAAAGATGGCCGTTAAGGCGTGGGAGAGCATTAAAATTCATAAAAATACAAATTAGTTTCCCAACGCTTAAATCCCATTTTTTGATAAAGCTGATTTGCTGAAACACGACGCGGATTAGATGTGAGCATCACGCCTTTAGCACCGTACTGCTTAGACAGATCGAGACAGGCTTGTGTCAACTTGGTTGCTACACCCTGTCCACGTGCGGATGTATCCACAACGAGGTCTTCGATAATTGCCCGCACCCCAGTTGGGACGCTGAAGCAAGTTAGGGTCACGGTCGCTACAATTTCCCCATCCACATCACGAGCTAGGAAAAGGTTTGTCGCATCTGCATTAACCAGACCATCCAACTCATCCCATGTAGGAGGCGTTACAGAAGTAAGTTGAGGGATTAATCGCTGAAAGGCTTCGTAGATTTCAGCGGTGAGTTCGATTACGGGAGTAATTTCCATGTATAATAACCTTTGGTATTTTCAAATAAAGAGTTAGACGAGGTCAAATATGGCAACAGTTAAACAACATTATAATGAAGTTCTGTCAGATGTCTATTCGTGGATGTTTGGCGGATTTGAAAATGGTATTCAGCAAAACACTAAATTTATCAAGAAACATAAACTTAGCCCTCAAGGCTCAGGGATTGCCATTGATCTCGGGGCAGGGTGTGGCTTTCAGTCAATACCTTTAGCTAAATCAGGGTATTCTGTTAGAGCCATTGATTTTGATGCCAAGTTATTAAGCGAACTAAAAAGAAATGCTGAGGGGCTTGATATTACGACCATTCAAGGGGATTTGATGGAGTTTGACAAAGAACTAAATAGCGAAGTTGAATTAATCGTCTGCATGACGGATACAATTCTGCATTTAGAATCAAAAGAAAAGGTAGCTTCTCTCTTTGCCAAAACTTTTTCAACACTCGAGAAGGGAGGTAAATTTATAATCACCTTCCGAGACTTAACCTATGAACTCAAAAATAGTGACAGGATACTGCCTGTTCGGAGCGATGAAAACACCATTTTCACATGCTTTTTAGAGTATATGCCTGAAGCTGTAAATATTCATGATATTGTTTATCAAAAGTCTGCTGGGGAATGGAAGCTCTCAAAGAGCTTCTACAAGAAACTTCGATTATCAAAAATCTGGGTACAAGAACAATTATCGAAACAGGGTTTCAGCACAATAGATTTGACGGTAGAAAATGGTGTTATCACAATCGTTGCGAGCGTTTGACAATCTTAGACAGCACAAGTAGAATTCCCTGCGCATTTTGAAGAAAAATAATGATGCTATTTAGTAATATTCAACACTTTCATTCGCACGCTTGTCCTAAAGGCATCGTGTTTTAAGGAGAAAAAATGTCAGACAAAACAAATACAGATTATCATGTGGCAGATATGTCACTTGCAGAATGGGGGCATAAAGAGATTGCTATTGCCGAAAAAGAAATGCCAGGCTTGATGTCTTTGCAAAAAAAACATGGCGAATCTAAACCTTTAACAGGCGCACGGATTGCTGGTTCTTTGCACATGACCATTCAAACGGCTGTACTCATCAAAACCCTCGTTAAATTGGGTGCTGAGGTACGCTGGGCTTCTTGCAATATCTACTCGACACAAGATCATGCCGCCGCCGCAATTGCTGATTTAGACATCCCCGTTTTTGCTTATAAAGGCGAAAGTCTTGACGAATACTGGGCATATACCCACCGCATTATGGAGTGGGCAGACGGTGGCACACCCAATCTTATTTTAGACGATGGCGGAGACGCTACACTCCTCGTTATTCTCGGCACCAAAGCCGAAAAAGATGCTTCTATACTTGATAATCCTAGTAGCGAAGAAGAAGTTGCTCTATTCTCTGCTATTCGCAAACGCTTAGCTGAAAAACCAGGCTGGTACAGTGAACGTCAGGAAGCTATTCAGGGCGTATCCGAAGAAACCACCACGGGCGTACATCGCCTTTACCAACTCTTTGACGAAGGCGGCCTTCCCTTCTCTGCTTTTAACGTTAACGACTCTGTTACCAAATCGAAATTTGATAATCTTTATGGTTGCCGCGAATCTCTTGTAGATGGTATCAAGCGTGCCACCGATGTAATGATTGCGGGCAAGATTGCAGTCGTTCTTGGCTATGGCGATGTCGGCAAAGGGAGCGCACAATCCTTACGCGGTTTGGGTGCGGCTGTTTGGGTAACAGAAATTGACCCAATCAACGCCTTGCAAGCGGCGATGGAAGGCTATCGTGTTGTACGCATGGATGATGTCTGTGATCAGGCTGATATTTTCGTCACCGCTACCGGTAACTACAAAGTTATCACCCATGACCACATGGCAAAGATGAAAGACGAAGCCATCGTTTGTAATATCGGGCACTTTGATAACGAAATTGACGTTGCCAGCCTTGAGCAATATGAATGGGAAAATATCAAACCACAAGTTGATCATATCATCTTCCCTGATGGCAAGAGAATCACCTTGCTGGCAAAAGGACGTTTGGTCAATCTAGGTTGCGCTACGGGGCACCCCAGCTTTGTGATGTCAAACAGCTTCACCAACCAGGTTTTAGCACAGATAGAGCTATGGCAAAATGGCGAAGAGTACGAAAATCGCGTTTACACCCTCCCCAAGAAATTAGATGAGGAAGTTGCCCGTTTACACCTTGAGAAAATTGGCGTAAATCTCACCCAGCTTTCCGAAAAACAGGCTAATTATATTAGCGTTCCAGTAGAGGGACCTTATAAGCCCGATCACTACCGCTACTAAATCAGCACCCATCTTTTTAAAAGCAAAAATCAGGAAGACCTTGCGGTCTTCCTGATTTTTTTCTTTAACACAAATCGCAAGATAAATCTTGCGCTACATTTATTTCCTGCTCGCTAATTATCTAAAAACTGCTCTAACTTCCCAGCATCATCAAAATGCTCTCTAAAACGAGCTACAAACTCTTCCCGTGTGTAGCTGTGATTTTGGGTGCCACTTTGCTCTAAAACATATACAGCAGATAATGAGCCAATTTGCCCGCAAAGCTCCCAATCCCAACCTTTTGCATAGGCTGAAAGGAATCCCCCACGGAAGGCATCGCCAACACCAGTTGGGTCAATGATTTCCTGCTCAGGCACTGTGGGGATATGAATTTCTTTTCCATCAGCGTAAATATCTGCACCGTCTTTACCCCGTGTAATAACGATAATTTTTACTTTCTCTAACATACCTTCTAAATCAAGACCCGTTTTCTTAGAAATCAAACCAAATTCATAGTCATTAACAAAAAGGAAATGCGCCCCACTCATATCTCGCTCAATTTCATCGCCTTCAAGACGCAGTAATTGCTGGCTTGGGTCATAAAGATAGGGAATATCCAGTTCACGGCACTCAGCGGCGAAATTTTTCATCGCTACGGGGTCATTTGGGGAAATAACGACCAAATCAGGTTTCGGGGTTATATCTTTGATAGATTGCTCAGCGGCGTGTCCCATTGCACCTGGTGAAAAACTAGCAATTTGGGCACTAGTTTGGTCTGTGGTAGCAAAAAATGATGCAGTGAAAACATGGGGAATAACTTTAGCATATTTTGTATCAATGCCTTGCGCATCTAACCAAGCACGGTAGTCGCTGAAATCCTGCCCAACGGTTGCCATAAGACGCGGTTTTGCGCCAAGCAACGCTAAGGTGTAAGCGATATTGGGCGCAACTCCGCCACGCTCGCGGGTCATAGAATCGACCAAAAAAGACAAACTGATTGATGATAAACGCTCCGGCAAAATTTGTTCTTCAAATTTGCCAGGAAAGGTCATTAGGTAGTCGTAAGCAACAGAACCTGTAAGTAAAATATCCATTTTTCTTCCTTTTTTACGGCGATTAGCCAGAAAAAAGCGCGCTCTGAGAGCACGCTTAAATTAACGGGGCTAGTTTAGCATGGGAAAGAGAAGATGTCAAAAGTTTTTTATGCGATGTATGAAACGCGACGCGCGTGCATTAGGTTTGAGTGCCACCCTAAAAACGGAAGTGCGACTTGAGCACAAACCGCGTAACACCTTCACGCCAAAAAATGTAGGTTTTTGGCACCCCTGTTTAGGTCACGTTCGTAGCAAATAAGTTACCCTGATTCAATAGTGCTCGCGTATCAAAATTTCGTCTGCATATTTCATAAATTAGTATATAATTGGGTAAGCTAAATCTTATTCACTTATAGCAAGGAGATAAAAAATGCTCATAAAAGAACGAATGTCGTATCCTGTAATTTCGCTCCCCCCCGACACACCTGTTCATGATGCACGAAACTTGTTTAGACAAGAAAATATCCGCCGCGCCCCTGTTGTTAAAAAAAGAAAGTTGGTTGGCATTGTATCTATACAAGATTTAATTGATGCCACCCCTACAAAGGCGACATCTCTTAGCCGATGGGAAATAAATTACTTGCTCAGCAAACTTACTGTTGGCGAGGTTATGACTAAAGATGTCACAACTATTGACGAAGATACGCCCATAGAGCAAGCCGCTCGTATTATGGTAGACAAGAAAATTGGAGGTCTTCCTGTTTTGCGAGAAGGAAAAGTAGCAGGCATGATCACCGAAACCGATCTTTTCAAGGTTTTCCTTGAGATGATGGGCGCACGCGAAATTGGTATTCGTGTTACGGCACTGGTTGACGACGAACCTGGTATTTTAAACACAATCACCTCTGCTATTGCTGAGGTTGGCGGAAGTTTTATTTCCTTCGGTCAATTTGCAGGTGAAGACATTTCTACAAAGTTAATTGTCTTTAAGGTTTCTGGAGCCAGCAAAGACGATATCAAGAAAACAATCAAGGATATTGCAAAAGAGGTTTGGGATATTCGCCAGTGCCCTGCATAAAATTGTTTCTAAAAAACAAAAAGAGCCGACCTAAAAGGTCGGCTCTTTTTATTTCTTTTTAGGTCTTTGTGTTTTTGCGTGCTTCGTTGACCCTTTTCTGTTAGATGGCATACCGCCTTTCAGCTCTTCTACTTCTTCTTCTGTGAGATATCGCCACTCTTTGGACTTTAGTCTGCCCAATTTAAGGCTTCCCAACTGAACACGCGTAATGCTAACGACTGGCAATCCTAGCAAACTCCCTGTCTCTCGGATTTGGCGTTTTCGCCCTTCTGTTAGGATTATGGTGAGGCGTGAGCCTTTGCCCGCTTTTCCATCAACAAACACTTTTGCGGGGGCAGTGCGGTAGCCGTCTTCTAAAACAATGCCGCGCCGCCAAGCGTCTAACTGTTTTCTATCGGGGTGGCGAGCGACCAAAACTTTATAAGTTTTCTCATGCCCATAGCGAGGGTGTGAGAGTTTATTAGCTAAATCACCATCATCTGTCATCAACATCAAGCCCTCACTTTCTATATCCAAGCGACCTACGGGATAAATCCGTCTACTGATTGGAATCAAATCTCGTACAGTTGGGCGCGGGTCTGGGCTACTAACGGCAGAAATAACACCACGAGGTTTATTTAAAGCAATATAAACATTATCCTTTGGGATATTAATTTCTTTTCCGTCTACGCTAATTGTATCTTTGTTGGTATCTGCTTTTTGACCTAATTTAGCAACTTTTCCATTAACTTTAACTCGCCCAGCGGTTATATAGTCTTCACAACCGCGTCTTGAGCCAAGCCCTGATTTAGCTAGTATTTTTTGTAGTCGTTCTTCCATAAAACTATTCCTTCTATTTTTGTGCCTGAATAACGGCACTCTTTTTAATATAAATTTGGCGAGTTTCTTTCATACTTTCTTCTATATACGGAAATCCAAACCAAGCGGTAGTAAAGCCGAAGAGAAATCCTGTAAATGTGCGTAAAAATGGCGTACTTTCACGGTAAGGCAGAAGTTCGGAGAGAATGGGGATTTCAAATTGGCTAATAAGTTGCGAAAACCCATCTAAACCGATAAAGCCTACGCCAATAATAAGCCAAATTGACCAATGCAAAGGCTTGATGCGATATCCCGTTGCCCAGAAGATAAGGGCAAAAAGGAGCATTGCGCCATAAATTGCCATATCTCTTTCACAAAGAGCCATCTTATACCCCACTTTTTCATCTCCGACATAACGGCGTGCATCCCAACGAGTGGGGCTAGTTGGGTCGGCAAGATTGGGGATACCTGAGGCTGTTTCAAAATCAATTAAATCTGTGCCTTCGCCCGCAACACCTGATTCAGTAAGAGGGTAATAGGGTTGCTCTCCAAAAACAAAAAAGGAGCGAAAGCCAAACTGATGGCAAAGCGGACTATACATTTTATAAAGAATCGTCGCTGGCATTGTAGCGCCTACTTTCATCAAGGTAGGAGCCAAAACTGGAACGCCAATATAAAAAAGGAGAATTAAGCTAAAAACAAGCATATATTTACCAGAAAACCAGAGGGCAAATTTATCGCCACCGCTCATTTTTTGACTGCGTTGTGCACGTTTACGGTAAAGGTCATCGCCTACTTTTTCGAGCTGTTCTTGCCTATCGATAGCGGCACCGATGGTCATTGCAAGGTCTTTTGAAGAGATAGGCGCATGAATAACGTAGGGACCAACCTCAACAACGGGAATAGAATCTCCATATTTTTCAGAAAGTGCAATATCGCTATCTATGTCTATTTCAACGAGTTGATGCGGATATATCTCTTGTAGAGATTCTAAATCTGCTTTGGTTTCATCGCAGAGATGGCAGTTTTCTCGGGTATATAAGGTAACATTGACCATCTATTCAATTCCTATTAGGGGTAAGTTTTCTTCTAATTCTTCTGTGGATAATCCCCCTAATACAAGGGATTGGATTATGCCATCTTCATCTATAAATATGCTAGTGGGAAATCCTGTAATTGTATAAACCTTAGAGACTTCTTCGTTTTCAGCAAGAAGAATTATGAAATTAAGATGCTCTGCTAATCTACTGCCCATTTAAGGCAAGCAAGCTAAAGTCAGGAACGTTCTTTCCTGCTTGGATGGGGGATTCTGTGTCTAGAGGCGCATCCCCGCCCGAAAAAGAGATAGGGTACAGTTAATCTGCTTCACAAAGTGCTTTTATAGCCCAAAATCTACAAAAGAGCCATAGCGAGCGAGGAGTTCAAATGTGCCTGTAAAAAGCATAATACCTACAATGATAAGGATTACGCCCATGCCGATTTCAACATAGTGCATGGCTTTACTATATTTACGAAGTGCTGTGCTAACCCAACCAATGCCTAGAGCGGCGATTAAGAAGGGGATTGCCAAGCCAGCAGAATAAGCGATGAGTAAAGTTGTGCCTTGCAAGATGTTCCCGCTGTTGAGGGCTAGGGTTAAAATTGCACCTAAGACGGGTCCAACACAAGGCGACCAGCCCGCTGAGAAGAAAACGCCTAAGAGTAATGATGAGAGATAGCCATATTTGGGGTCAGGCAATTCTTGCACGCGGGTATCGTATTCGAGGAAAGGGATGCGGTAGACGCCTACCATGTGTAAACCAAAAATAACAACGACAATGCCGCCAATTTTTGCCAGCCATTCTCGAATTTCGTAAAGTGCGCCACCAAAAGCAGATGCGGCTATGCCTAAGAGAACAAAAATTATGCTAAAACCAAGCACAAACGCCATTCCATGCAAAAAAGTGACCAATTTACTGTCTTTTCCACCTTCTCCACCTGCGGCACGTCCGCTAAGATAGCCGACATAGGCGGGGACAAGTGAAAAAACACAAGGGGAAAGAAAAGAAGCCAAACCTGCAATAAAAGCTAAGCCAATTGTGATATTACTTAAGTCCATAAAAGTACCTCTTGTTCAGTTCTCGTGCTTAATAAAGGCTACGTTTAACTACGTTGACAACAGTTCCGTGATCGGGCCAAGATAAGCTCACCTCATCTTCGTCTAAAGAAAGATAAGGCGTTGTCCAGCGAAAAATCCATTTTGCGTCTTCTGCACAAACATTTACGCAACCATGAGAGCGGCGTGTACCAAAATCGTTATGCCAAAAAGCGGCATGAATTGCGATTCCGTCTCCGTTCATAAAAATAGGCCAAGCAACCGCAGGGGTATCGTACCCTGAACGTCCTTCTGTTGACGAAGCGCCCATAGGGATAGAAAACAATTTTCGATGCGGATTATACTGCCCCGAAGGCGTAAGATAACTTTCGCTCTCGTATCCTGTAGAAATACGACAGAAGAAAACTTCTTGCTCACCTTCAAAACATGAAAGAGTCTGGTAGGTTGTATTCACCAAAATATGTTTTTGCTCAGGGTCTACATCGGGGTGAATAGGGGCAATATCTTCAGGTGTTAAAGGATGAATAGCCGTCCCATCTAACCAAAACAAATCACCATAGCCATATTTTTCATTAAACCGATATAAAATTTGCCCCGATTCGTTCGTTGTAATTTGGTCAATCCAAATTACCTGCCCATAATATAAGCGCGGCGTAAACCCATTTGTAAAAGCATCTTTGTACCAACCAGAACGTGCTGGTGGGTTTGCTAAAATCAAATCAACATAAGGAACAGTTACTTCAGCCCAAAAACCTGCTTTTCCTTCTGGCAAACTCGTCATCGGGATATTGGGTAAATTTCGTGCTGGTTGCAAATCAGGGGCATAAATATAACCATCTGGTGTTTCGACCCATCTCTTGCTAACTGACTTTGCATCCCCAACAACTTCACGAAGCCAAACGACTATCGAATCCTCAGACAGTTCACCAACAGACGTCGCATTGATATGAGGTTCTGCTTTTATAGATGTAGAATAAAAATTTGGGAAAACGGATACGCGCCCCAAGCGTTCAGCTTCGGGGAATTGAAGTCTGGGGGCAGAATCTATCCCATTGAATCGGCGAAACGCCAGCGACCCTAGGCTTGCTCCCGCTAATTTGAGAAAATCTCGTCTTGAATATCTGTTCATTAAATTAATACCTTCAACACCGTGTCGTCAAAATAACTAGGCAAGGATACCATAAACCATAAAGTGAGGCATGGCATCCTTAGGATTCACTCAGAAAATTACCTAACGCGTATCTGCAAGATTTACTAACCCGATGACCAATATCGGCTTTACAAAACTGGATATTTGCACCTGCACTTTTTAATAACCTGATAGATTCTCTGCCCCGCTCAATAGGGATTATCTTATCTTCAGAGCCATGTGCCCAGAAAAAATGAATATGGTTGAGCAAATTCGGTCTCAAAAGCTCATCCACGCCAGAGGGCAGGAAACCAGACAGTACAGCTACTTTATTCACACGCTCTGGGGATAAAGCTGAAAGGGTTAAGGCTAAAGCCCCACCTTGTGAAAAGCCAACTACATCCACACGATCAAAATCTGTTCCTGTAACGGCAAGACCAAAATCCACAAGTGAAACGAGTCTATCAGCAGAAAGATGCAAATCTACAAAGGTTGGCGCCCCCCAAGTGCCTGGCTTGATTTCTCGCCAAGAATACCCGCCTTTATCAGCGGGTGCGCTATAAGGAGCACGCGGTGCGATTATGGCATAATTTTCAGGCAATTTATGTGTAAATTGCCACATAGATTGCTCGTCACCTGTCCAACCGTGCAAGAGGAGCAAAACGCGGCTCGGGTTCTCACTTGGAGAAAAGAAGCGAAAAACCCAACCATCTTTCTCTATTATAGTTGTATTATTCGCGGTTGGCACGTTTAACAACCCAGTTAAGCAAAATCATAAATAAAGCAATAATAAGAATGGGCGCAACGCCTGCGAGAAGACAGAGCAACCCCATCACGGCGGCACCTTTGCCGTAGATAAAGTAAATTAGACCATCGCCAATAATAAAGAGAAGCAAAAATGCACCTATCCCTAGTTGGATGCTGGTATCTTGTGCATACTTACGTAAATCACGAGTCATTTTCTTTTTCCATTTATGAGTATATCGAAAAGCCCTTGTGGACGCATCGCTTTTTTTAGTTCAGGCAAAAGAGCTTCGGTTGCCTCTTCGCCTAAACGCGCCACATCGGCAATAACCACTCGGTCGAGAAGACCAATTTGGCCAACGGCAGGACGAATAAGTAAATCAGGGGAGTCTTTTTCGAGCCGAAGTTCGGTAATGGCTCTATTGCTAATATCTATGAAATGCAAGAAAATACTCATTGCTTGTGAAACATTTAGCCGCGTAATACGCCGTGCTATAGAGCTAGGCATCACCGCCGAAAGCGAAGCTGGCAAATAATAAGCCGAGGTAGATGAAAGCGGAGCCGCCAGCGCAACGGCAACTACGGGTAATTTAGAGGCAAGTTCACGCGCCAATGAAACAGGGACAGGATTCAAAACGCCGCCATCAACAAGATGACGATCATCCATTTCGTAAGGAGGAAAAACTCCCGGTATAGCAATGCTTGCTAAAACTGCATTTTTGAGCAAGCCCGAGTTTAAGGTAACTTCACAATTACAATTTAAATCCACCGCAGTGATTGCACAAGGGATACGCGTCTCAGAGAAGGTTTTTTCGCCGAGCATCTCATCAAGCCATTCGCTCACTTTACCCAATCCCAACAAACTCGGATTTGCGCGCAAACCCAACTCGTAAAGTTTATTTTGATCAACTTTACTAAAAAGATCCTCAATCTCATCGGGCGAATGTCCGGCGGCATAAAACGCCGCAACCAATGCCCCAAAACTTGTCCCGGCAATTGCAGAAATTTGATAGCCTTCTCTTTCTAAAACCCGTAATACGCCAATATGAGCATTGCCTCTTGCGCCACCGCCACCTAAGGCGACTGCTATTTTTTTCATTATAAAACCTACTTTCAGATAAAAGTTAATTGTTCACAGAATATGAAAATCAATTGTCACCGCAATCAATTATGGTAACTACCGTGACACCGAAATTTAGCGAAAAGGAAATTATACTCGCGTTCGTGTTACCTGTTACAAAAACTCTCTTACACAAAAAGTTTTTCCTCGCAAAAAAAATTGAGCAGACACGCCTCTCATGTTACAATCTTAACATGAAAATCAAAATCGTTGCCACAAACCGCAAAGCAAAATTTGAGTATTTCCTAGAAGATACTTTTGAAGCTGGTGTCTCTCTTAAAGGCTCCGAAATCAAATCTATTCGCGCGGGACAAATCAGCATCAAAGAAGCCTATATTCGCGTTGATGAGCACGAAGCCTGGCTCATGGAAGCACATGTTGCACCTTACGCAGAAGCCAACCGATTTAATCATGCGCCGCGTCGTCCACGTCAGCTTTTGCTACACAAACGGGAAATAAAAAAGCTAAGAGAAGGTATACAAAGAAAAGGATTAACGGTTATCGCTACAAAAGTTTATCTCAAGGGGGGGCGCGCCAAAATCGAAATCGCACTCGCACGTGGCAAAAAACTTCACGACAAAAGACACGCACTCAAGAAAAAACAAACAGATCGTGATATGAAAAGAGAAATGCGATATTAGGAAACAAATTATGAGCGTATCTACAATTGGTGGTATCAATAAGCTATCGGCACATGAAAAACGAGAGATATATCGGAGAATTATTCCCGGTGAGGTACTCGAACGCTTTAAGCTCACACCCTATCTCACCGATATCCAGGGTCGCTCGCTTATGAAGATTAAAGCCCCGCCCGGTAGCACTAGCGTTGAAATGTCCCTTTACCACAAACACGGGTTCCGCGACCCCATTTTCTACGGGCATCTCACCGATACGATGAACGGCCAGCTTCATATTCTCCTTTATATTTTAAATGACCCTGATGCGACGCGTTTTGACGTGGATATCACACCCAGCGGGCAGACGACTCAATTTGGAACATCTCAGCGCAATTTATCAGCAGAGCGGGACGCACTTGCATTTGGCTTGACACCTGGCCAAATCCGCAGTGGACTTAGCGTCTTCTCTTCTGCGACAACGACCTTCGAGAATTTCGTTGCAGACTTGGGGCATGATATGTATTTTGCCGAGCCTCTTTATTATCATAATGCCATTATCTTCGAGCGGTATGGGTTTAAGTATCAGACCGGGAAAAAGTTGATGACACGGATTCAAGATGAATTCACGCACGAATCGGATATATCCCGTAGCTTAGATGGCTGTTCTGTCTTTCGTCAGCCTGAGGCAAAAGAGAGCATCCGCCTTCGCTCTTGGGCTATCCACGATGGTATTTTAGGGGAATCTTTTGGCAATGTAACCATGTACAAAAAGGTAGGCAAATCAGCGAAGATTAATACCGCCGAAGGATGTCGCTGGTAATTTTTATTGACAGGGATAAACAATCCTGATAGTATCTGTCCGAATATAAAGAAATAGGAGCAAATAATGCTAAAAGAAGCAGAAGAAGTTATTAAAATTTCACCCGCCGCCGCTAAAGCGGTGCAAGATATTATTGACGAAAAAGGCATGGATGGGCACGGTTTACGCATTTATGTTTCTGGTAGCGGGTGTAGTGGCGTGCAATTTGGTATGGCACTAGATGATAATATCAAAGATACAGACACCACTATTGAGACCGATGGTGTCAAAATTATTGTTGACCACCAATCACTCGAATATACGCGTGGCGCAAGCGTAGACTTTATAAATGACCCACAAAAAGGTACTGGTTTTGTGATTAACGCGCCTCAAACTGAACATGGCGGTTGTGGTTGTGGCAACAATGACGAAGCAAATTCTTGCGGAGACGGTGGCAGTTGTAGCTAAGCTTATTTATTGACCTAAAACAAAAAACCTGAGCATAGCTCAGGTTTTTTGTTTTAATATCGTAGCGCAAGATAAATCTTGCGTTTTTCATCGTCTTATCATAGAAATTATTGCGCCCAACAAACCAATAAACCCCAAGCCAAAAATCGCCAACCCCATTGGAAAACGGCTCGTATTGACTACAGATTCATCTAAAAAGGTAGGAATTGCCAAGGGCGCGGGCGGCGTAAAGGTGGGCAATCGTGTTGGTGTTTCAGGAATAATAAAAGCGGCGGCTAAGGTTGGGTCAATTGTGGGGGTAGATAAAGGTGTTGGTGTAGGTGGGGCGTCAACTACGGTCAAATACTCTTGTGCCAGCAAAGAAACATTGGGGGCATAAACCCAACCCACATTACCTGGTGCCCCAATATAGCCAATCATTATCCAGTCACCACCAGGAGAACGTCCTAATGCGGCGGCTGTTTCCCCTGTAACCAAAATGCCAACTCTCGGATAAAAATAAGAGCTAGGACCTGAGCGCACATTAACAAATTGCTGGTCGGCATTAACAGTAACAATTGCACCCGATGGCGTACCTGTAACAGTAGCAATAGCCCCTGTGGGCTGTTGGGCTTGTGCCTGCTCAGAGACGGGCATAGAAAAAATCAATCCCAAAATAGCAAGAGCCAAGAAAACCCAAATAGATATCTTTATTTTAAAACGAGTCATATTCTTTAGAACTTCCTTATACAGTTACATCTAGCTATACATCACTTTGAATAAAAATATATTTAAGTCTCACGCAAAACCACAAAGTCGCTAAGAAAACCTTAAAAACCTTGTGTTTTAAGGTCTTTGTGTGAGTGTATTACTAGAAATCTTAAAGCTGATGAGTAGGTAGAAATTACATTAGACTTCTTGCAAAAGTTCTCTATCTTCTGTCACCAGCGGTCAGAGCACACTTACACAAGAGGACGCTATAGTCCGAAGTCTGGAGACTTCGGACTCCATTTCTACTTTTCCATAAAGTCAACAAATCCGATTATAATCTAAAATATGGAAAAACAAATCTTTCACGGAGACTTAACACCTATCGACTTAGCCCACACATTGAGTGCCGCCTTTAACCGTAGCAACCTATTTACTAAGATAGCTGGCTCCGGCGATAAAATGACCGTACAAATATCATCTCGCCCGTTAGCGCGCTCTGGTGGGCACACTGCGCTAACCATTAATATCCAAAAAGTCACCGATGGCGTTTTAGTGCAACTTGGAAAGCAAAGTACACTAGGCATTATGGCAAGTTTAGGGGAAAGTGCTTGGGCAACTTTCCGAAATCCTTTTAACTTATTGCATCGCCTTGATGATATTGCTCAAGATATTGAAAACTTACAGCTAGATGACGATGTTTGGGAGGTAATCACAAAAGCGGCTCATGCCGCGGGGGCATCCCACGAGATTTCAGAAAAATTACGGCGACTCACTTGCGAATACTGCGAAGCCGCCAACCCTGTTGGGGAATCAAATTGCGTTGCTTGCGGTGCGCCGCTTGGAGAATCTCAACCAAAAACCTGCTTAAGTTGCGGCTATGTGGTATCAGAAGACAAGACAATTTGCCCGAATTGCAATAAAAGAATTTAAAGATGGGACGAGATATTCAGCTACGTGCGCGTGTTTTTAGCTTGCGTGCTAAAATCTGAGCATTTCTGCGGCGAAAAGCGTAAAGAATCGATATCTATCAGAATCCCAATAAAAAAGTTAAGTCGTTAACATTTGTTCCCGTAGAGCCTATTTTAATCAAATCACCCAACGCATCAAAAAAGGGATAGGCGTTGTGTTCTTCAAGATGCACATCTACACTCAAGCCTAGTTTCTCCGCACGAATAAGAGTTTCACCTGTTACTACCGCACCCGCCGCATCAGTTGGCCCATCTTCTCCATCTGTGGCGAGGGTAATCAGCATGAGTTTCTCCGTACCTGATAGCTCGTGCACTGCTGAGAGAGCTACCTCTTGATTGCGTCCTCCTTTACCCTTTGCACCTTTCAAAGTAACGGTCGTTTCTCCGCCGAAAATAAGGCAAAATGGCGTTTCAGTTTTTTCATGGCGAAGGCGTTGTGCTAATTCCTTCCCGACTTTACATGCTTCTCCTTGGAGAGAGGTAGTGATTATCTGAGTCTTAAACCCTTCACCTTGGGCTTCTTTTTGGGCAGCTTTTGCCGAGATAAGATTACTTCCAATTATTGCTGTATTTCCCCTTGAAAATACCTTATCATCGACAAAGCTATCTTTTTTTTCTAAAGTATTTACAATGGCTGGCGGTGCTTGAGAAAGCAAATTATATTTTTTTAGCACAGCAAGCGCATCTTTATTGCTGGTAGGATTAGGAACCGTAGGACCAGAAGCAATTGCCTCAAGAGGAGAATTAACAACATCTGAAAGAATTAAAGTGGCTACTTGGGCAGGGAAGGCACTTTTAGCCAAGCCGCCCCCTTTAACACAGTCTAAGGCGCGGCGAAGAGTATTGATTTCGTCAATCCGTGCACCACTGCCTAGCAATAGCGAGGTCAGAATTTCCATATCTCTTAAAGAAATGCCATTCACTGGTGCGGTCATTAGCGCAGAGCCACCACCAGAGATGAGAAAGATAACCAAGTCTTTACTTGTCGTTTTCTCTAAAAAAGCGAGTATCTCCAATCCTGCTTCATGACTACGGTCATCTGGGACGGGGTGGGAGGCAGTGATATACTTTAATGGCTTTTTCTGCTTATCGTCTCGATAAGCTCCTTTGGAGACGACAATTCCAGCAGTGAGAGATTCTCCCAAAATAGTTGATGCCGCGTCTGCCATTGCAATAGCGGCTTTACCGACCGAGATAAGATAGATTGCATCAATCTCTTTTAGCCGGTACTCCTGCCCATTAACACGTAGCAAGTTCGGGTCACGCGCGAAGCGGCGCATGACGGCATCTGCTGGGGCAACCGCTTTGAGTGCAGCGCGCAAAATCTGTCGGACAGAATCTGCCGAATCGCATTTTTCTAAACTTCTTAACTCTAAAATCATAGAGCTAATGATAGCACTGAAAAAGTCGTATTACAATAACATGTCAAAATTTGCACTTGCATTAATGATAATCCGATTCTATAATAGAGGGTAGAAAGGGTGATTTTTTATGAAGATGAAAGAATTTGAAAAACGCTTAGAGACACTCATTGAGGTACATTTACCTAAATATCTTCCTCTCACAAAAAAGGAAAATAAAGTTGCGCAGCAATTGGCAATGGCGGTACAAAACAATCTCACTGAAAAAGAAGGAAAAAAAGTTGTCCCACATGCTTATACGCTTGTAGCACACCCTGATTTAGTTGCTGAATGGAAAAATAATTCTGAGTTAATTGAAAGTTTTAAGCAAATGCTACAAGATAGCGCAGATGAGGCTAATTTAGACTTCACCGCACCGCTCTCTTTTTCACTTGCTACCGACTCAGAATTAAATGATGATGAAATCAAAATTCTTATCTCTCAAGAGATGAATGATATTGCGGATACAAAAGGCATGAATACACAAAAAAAAGAAGGTACTGAAAATATCCCTAATAACGCTTTTCTTATTATTCACGGGACTAAGGTTTTTCCTTTACAGAAATCTGTAGTTGATATTGGGCGGCGCATGGAAAACACCCTTACGATTGATGACCCTCGCGTTTCTCGTAATCACGCTCAGTTAAGAGCGGTAGATGGACATTTTGTTATTTTTGATCTCAACTCTACGGGGGGAACTTATGTAAATAGCCAGCGTTCACATCAGTCTGTGCTTTATCCTGGTGATGTAATTTCTCTAGCTGGTGTACCGTTGATTTATGGGCAAGATAATCCCCCGCACCGATCAGACCTCCGAGAGACCACCCCTTTTAATAACAATTCGGCTTCAGCAAATCGCGAGACGGCAGTACTACACTCTACAGGAAGACTCGATAATAAAAAAGACTAATGAGTGCTCCATTTTTGCTAATTCTACGCTTCGGAATGACTCTCAGTCTATATGCTTTTATAGGCTGGGCGTTTTTGTTTTTATGGCGAAGCTTTAAACTTGAAAGCGAATTATTAGCCACGCGCAAAACACCTCCCTTATCCCTTTCTTATTTAAATCACAAGGGGCAGAAAAAAACAAAACATTTTAGAAACCCTGAAATCACTTTAGGACGCGATCCACACAGTGATATTTATCTCGAAAATGAAACGGTTTCTGCGCACCATGCTCGTTTAGCTTATCACCACGGACAGTGGTGGCTAGACGATTTAGGCTCTACAAACGGCACAACACTTAACGACGATGACGTAGAAACGCCCACAATTATCATTAATAATGATCAAATCCATTGCGGCAAAGTGCCAATTAAAGTGTATCTTGCCATGGCAGATTTATCGCCAACGACCCAAAGAATTTAGCAATTCCCTCACTTACACCATTCTCATTCTGCGATAAAATTGTATCAATGGGTGCATTATTACTCGCAAGTCTGCACTAAATTGTCAAATTTAAGGAAAATCAAATGCCCAACAAAATTTCACTTGCCATTATCGGCGGTTCAGGTTTATACGCCATGAAGGGGCTTGAAGATACCGAAGAGCACATTATCGCAACGCCTTTTGGTGACCCCAGCGCGCCTATAATCGTAGGAACTTTAGAAGGACAACCTATCGCATTTTTAGCACGGCATGGCATTGGACATCACATCAACCCCAGTGATGTGAATTATCGTGCCAATATCTATGCCCTAAAATCGCTCGGCGTAGAAAAAATTGTTAGTGTAAATGCCTGTGGCTCTTTACGTGAAGATTATTCCCCCGGTGAGATTGTCGTCCCCGACCAGCTTTTCGATATGACAAAAGACCGCAAAAGAACTTTTTTTGAAGACGGACTTGTCGCTCATATTGACGTAGCAGACCCGTTTTGCTCTGAGCTTTCTGCCAAAATAGCCTCATCTGTTCAAAAAACTGGCGCAATCGTTCATGAGGGCGGATCTTTTATCACCATCGAGGGGCCTCGTTTTTCAACACGTGCAGAATCTAATACTTTCCGCGCTTGGGATATGTCTATTGTTGGCATGACCACTGCCCCCGAAGCCTTTCTCGCAAGAGAGGCAGAAATTTGCTACGGTGTGATGGCACACGTCACCGATTATGATGTTTGGCGTATCAGCGAAGAACCAGTAACGGTAGATATGGTCGTCAAAATTATTCAAGAAAACACGCAAGTCGCGCAAGAAGCCATTCGCAATTTAGCCCGCGCCTATACATCGCATCGAGATTGTGGATGTGAAAACGCACTTGCGGATGCAATTATTACCCAGCCGCGCGTTATTCTCTCTGAAACGCGAGAACGACTAGATTTATTGGTGGGAAAATACTTATAAACTCAGAAGGATGAATGTGGAATGATGAATATAAAAAGGAAAAGTATTGGGAATCATATTCTGCATTCTAAATTCAACATTCTACATTGGCTATCAGCCCTCTTCCTCGCCCTCTATAGCCTTATATTGTCTCTCTCACCCGCGGTGCAAGCCCGCAATTGGGATATGGAGTATATCTACGCCAATGGGCACGCCCACTGGCTGGGGTTTTTCGCTTGGCTCGCCCTATCAACCCTCGCAGAAAAAAACCTCAAGAAGAATCTTCCCGATAGAGACCGCTACCTCTTTCCTATTGCATCCCTTCTCAGCGGATGGGGACTTCTCACAATCTGGCGGCTCACTCCCACCTTTGGGATGCGCCAAACTCTCTGGCTTACTATCAGCATAACCGTTCTCATTATTGGCATTAAATGGCGCAATCTACTGCCCAGCTTGCGCCGCTATAAATATATACTCCTTGTCAGCGGGCTAATTCTCACAGCCCTCACACTTATTTTTGGCACAAACCCACTTGGCATAGAACCCCATCTCTGGCTCGGATTCGGCGGCGTCTACCTACAGCCCTCCGAACCGCTCAAATTACTTCTCGTCATCTATCTCTCTGCCTACCTTGCTACCACATCTCTGCAACGCCAAAAGGCCTTCCCCCTCATCTTTCCCACTCTTTTTCTTACGGGCATCGCTCTGCTTTTACTCCTCGCCCAGCGCGATCTCGGTGCGGCATCTATCCTCATCATGCTCTACGCCAGCGTTCTCTACCTTGCTATTGGACGAAAACGCGTCCTACTCATCAACGCCGCGAGTCTTATTTTAGTTGCCCTACTTGGATACTTTTTCATCAACATTATCCATACCCGCCTCTCCATCTGGATTTCCCCGTGGGATGACCCAAGCGGAAGCGGTTATCAGATTATTCAATCCCTCATGGCAATCGCCAACGGCGGTTTATGGGGACGTGGAATCGGGATAGGATCGCCCACCCTCGTGCCCGTTGCCCACTCTGATTTTATTTTTACCTCTCTAGCAGAAGAAACTGGACTCGTGGGGACTTTAGGATTGCTTGCCCTACTCGGCATCTTCCTGACCCGCGGCATGGTCACTGCCCTTCGTGCTCCCAGCCGCTTCACGCGATTATTATCTGCGGGGCTAACGATTTATATTGGAGTCCAATCCCTCCTTATTATCGGTGGGAACTTGCGTCTCCTACCTCTTACAGGCGTAACCCTGCCCTTCATCTCTTATGGTGGTTCTTCTCTACTAACTTCTTATATTGCTCTCCTTTTGCTTCTGAAAATTAGTAACGAGATGGAAGAACCCGCCCTCCTACCTAAGCCGCAACCCTATCATTTTCTATACGCACTCCTCATACTAGGATTATTCTCCTCCGCCCTACTTAATGGATGGTGGGCAATCGTTCGTGGTCCCGATTTGCTTACACGCACCGACAACCCTCGCCGCGCCCTAGCCGATTTATACGTTAAACGCGGCACAATTTTCGATAGAAATAATACACCTATAAATATCTCAACACCTCGTAGTGAGAGCCTTAGCCCTTACCCACTCGAAGACGAACGCCTAGATGATGATGTGTTTCTTCGCCAATACCTATACCCCAATCTTTCACCCATTATTGGGTATACAAATCCCACTTATGGACAAGCTGGCATCGAACTTGCTCTTGATGACTATTTGCGCGGCTTAGCTGGCAACCCTGCTTCATTAATTTGGTGGCACCATCTGCTTTATGGGCAACCCCCTCCAGGGCTAGATGTGCGCTTAAGTCTCGATGCTCGTCTCCAAGAAGATGTTGACCAACGCCTCGGCGAGCATAGGGGCGCGGTCGTTCTCGTCAACGCCCAAAGCGGCGAAATTTTGGTGATGGCATCCCACCCTACTTTTGACGCAAGTTTGCTTGACGAATCCATCCTAAAAGATGACGATTCTCCCCTACTCAATCGAGCTACACAAGGCGCGTACCCACTTCCGCAAGTAAATATTTTAGAAGGTTTGAAAAGCTCTAAAATATCTACCGACCTTCGCATTCCTGTAGCAAAGGGTAGCCCCGCTGAAGTAGCAATGCTCGCCAGCGCACTAAGCAACGGAGGAATTGCCCCCGCACCCCGTTTGGCATTAGCCGTAAACACACCCCAAAGCGGATGGGTAATTTTGCCTGCGTTGGGTGAAACTACTGAGCTTTTCCCCCCTGCAAAAAGTGATTTTTTAGTGGAAAGTTTTTCGACAGAAGAACGCGCTTATTGGCAACTTGTAGACGCTAGTGAAGAAGAAAATACCACTTGGTTGCTGGCTGGCACGCCCCTAAACTGGCAAGGCACTCCACTAGCTTTGGTAATTTTGCTAGAAGAGAATAATGTTGAGTTGGCGGAAGAAATTGCTGAAATATTGCTAGGAAATCCCACAGAATAATAAGATCGCTCTCCTAAGGAACCATAGTTTTTATATTTCACATCTCCCCCTGTGGTAAAATTTCCCCCGCACTACTATAAAATTAGCGCATTATTGCCCCCGTAGCTCAGTGGATAGAGCGTTAGCCTCCGGAGCTAAAAGCCTGAGTTCGAGTCTCAGCGGGGGCACTAAAGCATAAGAGGCACTCGGTTTTTCTAAAAAACCGAGTGCCTTTTATATTCTAACTATTCAGCCCTGTCCCACAGTATCAGCTTATCTCTTAGACTTCATCGCTTTCTTCCATCATCTTTATAAAGACATCTGTTATTTTTGGGTCAAAATGTTTCCCTGATTGCTCCTGAATATAGGCTAAAGCTTCTTTTTTGCTCCATGTATTTTTGCGATACGGACGCCAATTGGTTAAGGCATCGTATACATCTACAAGCGCAAAGATACGGGCTGGTTGAGGGATTTCTTCCCCCTTTAGACCTTGAGGGTATCCACTACCATCCCATTTTTCGTGATGGCAGTAAGGGATATCTAAAGCAGGCTTCAGATAGTCAATATCTTTCAGCATCTCATAGGCAAATAAAGGGTGCTGTTTCATCGCGGCCCATTCTTCTTTATTTAAAGCTCCTGCCTTCTTGAAGATTACGTCTGAAACACCTATTTTCCCAATATCGTGCAACAAAGCACCCCGGCGAATATCCTCTATTTTCTCTGCATTTATCCCCATAACACTAGACAGGTCCACCGTTAATCGGGTAACACGGCGGCTATGGTTAAGTGTTTCAAGATCGCGCAACTCTAAAGCACGCGCCCACCCCTCTAGCGTGCTTATATAGGCTAGGCGCAACTCCATATTATTTCTTTCCAACTCTTCAAATAATGTGATATTGTCGATAGCTATAGCGGCTTGACCAGCTAACATTCCTAAAAATTTACTCTGCACTTCGTCTGATGTTACAGGTTCACGGTAAAAAACTTCTAAGACGCCTTTGAGCTTTCCTTGCGAAAGTAAAGGAAAACCAAAATAACTATGAAAGTTTTCAGCGGGCAATAAGGGCATTTCAGCAAGAGATTCTCTTTCTTTACTTAAATTTTGAATAAAGTTTGGCTTTTGCTCTAAGGCTATTTTCCCTGCAAGCCCTTTTCCTAAACGTAAAAATTTATATACTGGCTTATCCGTATTAAAACCAAGCTGAGTAGCATATTCCAAAGAATTTAAAGAAGGATTGTATAACAAAATACTAGCGGCATCGCCAAGTCCTTTTTTAACTTGTGCTAAAACAACGTCTAAAATTGCCTTCAAATCTGAATTTGATAAAATTTCAGAATCAATTGAGTGCAATGAATCTAAACGAGAAAGCTGTAAGAGAATCTCTTCTTCAGCTTCTACCTGCGCCGTAATATCTCGCTTTACTGTGGCGAAATTAATAATTTCCCCTTCTGATGTTTTTACTGGAAATATATTTGCATCTTCATAATATAAGCTCCCATCTTTGCGTTTATTAACGAGCGTATTATGCCAGGTTTCTCCTTTTTTAATGGTTTCCCACAAGTCTTTATAGGTATCCTTATCTTGGATTCCGCTTTTAAGAATGCGCGGATTTCCTCCCAAAACTTCGTCAACGCCGTACCCACTACTTTTTTCAAAAAACGGATTAGCGTAAACAAGGTTGCCCTCTAAATCTGTGATTGCAACGGTCACAGATGCTTGCTCAACTACCTCTGCTAAACGAGCAATTTCACGCGTGGCTTCAACTTGCTTGCTAATATCTCTAAACGTAATAACTGCCCCGATTCTTTCACCCTCTTCATCTATCACCATACTAGAAAAAAGAACTGGAAAATAACCAGAGTCTTTATGCCAAAACTCTGCTTTTTCCTCATATATATTTTCACCCAAAGTATAAGTAGCAAAAACTGGGCACTCTTCTTTACCGTAAACACGCCCAGCATTATTTTTAGGTCGAAAAACAGCATGGCTGTCTTTACCACGCATCTCTTCTTCAGATTGCCCCAACATAAGGGCGGCAGATGGATTTGCAAAAATAAGCCTACCCTCCATATTTATCCCTACAATCCCCTCGTCTGCTGAGTCTAAAATCAATTTTTGCTGGTGTTGTAGCTTTTCTACCTCTTCTTCTGCTATTTTTCGGGCAAAAATTTCAGTAAGTTGTTCAGCTATAGCCTCCATCTGCTGAATATCATGCGAGAATATACTCTCCTTGTAAGGAAATACCAAAATGCCCATTTCTTGTTTTTTTATAACTAAAGGCAAAAAACCAATCACACTAAGATGAAATGTTTTTCTGATTAATGAAGAAAATTTATCAAGAGATTTAGGGAAAGTTTTGGGTGCAGATATCTTAATAATTTCAGATAAAAATTGCTCTATCTCTTTCTCTGTATCGATAACCTTTATTTCTTTATTCTCAACAACTTCTCGCATTATTCTTAGCGCATTAGCTGGAATGCGGATAGGATAAAACATCTGAACAATTATTTTCTCTACCTTATGACGCATATCAGCAGGCAAAGCTAGATGTTGCATTTCAAAATACTCTTTCTCTTCATTTAGCAAGAAAGTTGTTGCCCCAAAATAATTAGCGTAATTACTCGTCTCTATCGCAAGAATCTCAATCAAAGCATCAATACTGGCACCACTATTCGCGGCTTGATTAAGTTTGTTAAAAAGAGAGAGGTTATTTGCTTGCACTCTTTCAGTACGGCGTAATTCACTCTCTTTTAAAGCCCGCTTTACAGAAGGAACTAAACGATTTAAGCGATCCTTATGCACATAGTCTACCGCGCCTGCCTTCATGCTATCTATAGCCAATTCTTCCCCTAAATTTCCTGAAACCAGCAAGGCAGGGATGTCTAGTTCATGTTCACCCAAAATATATAAAGCCGACATGCCATCAAAAGCCGGGAGATTATAGTCGATAAAAATTATGTCGTAATCCGGCTTTTCTAGTGCGCCAATAAACTCATCTTTAGTCTGAACTCGTTTCCATTCACATTTATAGCCCTCTGCTTCTAACGCGGTGATATTGAGTTCTGCATCAAGTGGGTCATCTTCAAGCAAAAGTAGTTTAATGGGGTTTGTCATATTTTTTTTTCCTGTTTTAGTCTTACTGACCGCTATTCATTATCACCTAAAGAAAAATAAAAAATTGCACCTTCGTCAACTTTACTATCTGCCCAAATTTCTCCGCTATGCCTTTCTATGATGCGTTTTACGGTTGCTAAGCCAACGCCTGAACCTTCAAAATCATCGCTTTTATGAAGACGTTCAAAAACCTTAAATAACTGTTCTTTATACGCTGAAGAAAAGCCCACCCCATTATCGCGAATGAAGAAAACGGGCTTTTTAGCGGATGCCAATATACCAATCTCTATACTAGCTTTTTTACGCGTTTGAGTATATTTTACCGCGTTCCCAATTAAGTTTTCCCAGAGTATTTTTATTAATCCTGAATCTCCTTGAATAAGAGGAAGCTGAGCAACCCTCCATATAATCTCACGTTCACTCACCTCCTGAAGTAGGTTGACACGTACGCTTTCAATAATGATATTCATGTCCAGTGTCTTAATATGCAAATCCGCTCTGCTTGTGCGCGAGAGTGTCAGTAAATCTTCAATTAGATTTCTCATTCTTTCTGTGGAGGCAATGATATGATTTATGTAACGCGTTGATTTTTCATCTAAGTCGCCTTCAAGGTTTTTATGAAGGAGATTGGTAAAGCTCTCAATATGACGTAGCGGGGCGCGCAAATCATGTGAGACAGCATGGGAAAAAGACTCTAGCTCAGCATTGGCTTGTTTTAGGTTTTCAGCATTATCTTCGGCAATTATTTTTTCGGCTTCTAGATCTTCAAGCAAGTTTGACATGCCAAGATTGAGTTTGTTTACCATATCAACACGTTCACTAAGCTCGTTGGTGCGTTTTTCTACACGTTCTTCTAATGCAAGGTTCACACTTTGAAGTTTTTTTTCTGCTTGTGCCCTTAATTTTATCTCTGCTTGTGCCTGTTCAAAAAGTTTTGCATTATTGATAGAGAGACTAATTTGTGAAGAAAGAGCATTCAAAAAACTAAGCTGATATTGGGTATAGGCACTGTATTCATAACTCATAACCTGTATAACACCAACAACCTTTCCCTCTAGTTTTAGAGGGGTGGCTAAAACAGACCGCGTACTTTCTTCACCTTGAGACCTGTCTTCATAATTACCAATTTCACCATTATTATTAATATAATAACTTGTTTTTGTTTTTTCTCTATGCTCCATAAAATCATTGATAATTAGAGAAGTGGCATTACGAATTACTTGGCTTTGTGTCCCTTGTCCTTCTGGTTCTAATGGAATTGAAGGCAAAGCTCTGGCATCTTGCTCTTCCCCTTCATGGATAATATATTGAGCATTAATCATCTCTTCTTCTTCATCATAGGCGGAGATAATGAAGGTATCACAATCCATTGAGGTAGAAATTAGCGTATACAGCCTTTGGTAGAGCAGAGGCAAACTTAATGCTTCGCTAAGTTGCTGGCTAGTTTGATAAAGTAGGGCATTGATTTGGGCAAAGCTACGTGTTTTTTCCTGTGCTATTTGGCGAGCAATTGCGCTAGAAACCGAAGAGGAGACAATTTCTAGCGTTTTCTTTTCTTCTTGCCCGTAGGCATTTTCATCTTGATAATGTTGCGTTGCCATTACACCGATAGTCTTTCCTTCAACAACAAGGGGAACGCCCAGCCAAACAGGAGAAGGTGCACCCACTTCTGTTATTTCTTTTTCTTCAAGCAATTCATCATATTTTTCAATGGTACAAAGCAATGGCTTAGCGGTTCTTAAAACATAGGCTGTTAACCCACGAGAAAGAAGGTGTGATTTCGGTTTCTCATCTTTTTCGTCTACAAAATACACAGGTTCGATACGACCAGTTTTTTCACCATACAGGGCAATATAAAAATTCTTGGCGGGCATAACTTCCTGAATAACCTTATGAATAACAGGGTAAAGGTCGTCTGGCGTATGGGCGCGATTGGCAGCTTGTGATATTCGATAGAGTAGGTTTTGTAAACGCCCCATCCTCTTTTTTTCTGTGATATTACGCCCTACTGATTGATATTCTAGAATATCACCAGAATCATTAAAAATGGCTTGGTTTGTCCAGTGAAACCAATAAAACACTCCTTTTGAGGTTTGATTTCGGTTCTCATGTATGAGAACTGGCTCTTTAGCACTTAGGCTGGCTGTCACATTACGAACAATTTCGTGGTGTTCAGATGGTATATAATTAAAGCGTTTTTTTCCAATGACTTCATTTTCATTAACGCCAAAAAAATGACAAAAAGCCTTATTCGCAAAGGTGATTTCATCATCGAAGGAATAACGATATAAAAGGTCTGTCTGAACATCAATAATGGCTTGGTAACGAATTTCACTCTCTTGTAAGAGCTCTTCTGCCTGAACTCTCTCTGTAATATCTATAAAACTTTCCAAAAAACTATCTCGCCCACCTAAGTTGATTTTCACAACTGTTTTAAGAATATTTTTTCTTTTTCCACTCTTTGTTAACAGAATACGCTCTGCATTATCTCCGTTTTCCCCTTTATAAGAAATAGGACATTCACCTTCTTTATCAGGGCAAATAAAGTCGTGGCAAACTCTACCTACAATTTCTTTTTCGGTGGCTTCAATCATTCGCGCCGCGGCTGGATTTACCTCGATAATTTCATGTGTTTTTGCATCTATCACCATCACACCGCTTTGAACGGCATTTAAAATCCCCTCAGTACGCTCTTTTGATTGTCTAATCTCTACGGTTTGCTCATGCACCATAGATTTTAGATTTTCCTGATAATCGCGATTCTCTTGAAGGAGTTTCTTTTTATCAAGCACTCTTTTTACAAGATGCTCCAAAATAGACATTTCACTGATTGGCTTGAGAATATAATCCCAGGCACCTAAACGGAGGGCTTCTATAGCGTCAGATATTCGTCCTGCGCCAGAGATGATGACAATGGGCATATCTGGATGTTTTTTTAGAACATGCCTAATCACATCTAAACCATCCATCTCTGGCATACGCAAATCGGTGAGAATCAAGTCTGGGGTATCTTTTTCTAAAACTTCTAAAGCAACTCGACCATTATTCGCGGTGATAGCATCATAGCCTAAGTCTTCAAGATGGTCAGAAAAACTCTGGCGAATAATGGTTTCGTCATCTATAATTAATATCTTAACAGGAGGTACTAGGTTCATTTCTCGCTCTTTTTCTCTATTTCTTCGATGAGGCTAAGAAGCTCTGCTTCTAATTCAAAAAGTTTGGTGACTGGTTTTCTAAAAATTTGCTGAGAAACCTGTACCTCTGTCTGTAAATCTACAGGAACAAGATATTCTGGGGAACCGGTACAAATGACAAAAACCATCTCAGGGTTAAATAAAAGTGCCTCACGGATGAAGTCTCCACCGCTCATATCGGGAAGGCGAATATCTACGACAGCCGCTGATGGAGTTTCCGTTTTTAGCAAGCTGAGCGCGTCTTCTGCGCTTTCAGCCTGTAGTGGAATCCAAAGATTATCTTCAAAATAATTGGTAAATGCTTCTCGAATCACTTCTTCGTCGTCGAGAATTAGAATAGTTTTCATTTCTCACTCCCTTCTAAGGGTAAACGAATAATAAAATTAGCACCTTGTCCTAGCTCTGAGACTACTTCTAATATACCTTTGTGGTTTTCGCTAATAATAAAAAATGAAACACTTAACCCTAACCCAGTACCTTCGCCAACGGCTTTGGTGGTAAAGAAAGGCTCGAAGATTCTTTTTTGCGTTTCTTCATCTATACCAGCACCATTATCTTCTATTTCTATACGAAGCATTTTAGATGCTTTTTCATGCAACATGCGTAAGGTGAATTGTGGTTCATATTCTTTTTTGGGAACATCGTACATGGCTTGGGCACCATTACGCAGGATGTTCAAAAAGACTTGCTGTATCTTGCTTGCTTCGCAAGGAATATAAGGTAAACCATCTTCGTATTCTCTTATGATTTTGATGGTTTTAAAGTCATATTCTTTTTTAAGATCATAATCGGTTGAAGCAAGCTCTAGCGTTCTATCAAGTAATTGAGCTAAATCAACGGTAGTTTTTGCCGAATCGCTTCGGCGTGCAAAACTAAGCATATTATCTACTATTTCTGCCACTCGCTGCCCCGATTCGTTGATGGCATTTAACATGCGCGGAATACCACGAGCCTCCATGAAGGCATGAATGTCCGCCATCGTTATCCCTATTTCTTCTGCCGCGCGCTGATTTGCAGAAATACTGGTGCTGGTTAATCTATTGCTCATTACTGAGGCAGTTTGCATTATGCCTGCAAGTGGATTGTTGATTTCGTGTGCCATCCCTGCGGCTAATCCACCCACTGAAAGCATTTTTTCACTTTGAAGCATAAGCTCTTCGATTTGTACTTTTTCAGTTATATCATCTACGCGAATAACTGCCCCCTCAATGCCATTAGCTACGAGGGGGTATATGGTTACATCTTCGTAGTGGATTTCTCCATTTTCGCTATAGGATTTTTTAGGGTCAATTTGCACTTCACGCGTTTTCATGGCAATACGCACACGTTCAAGTTCGATAGATAACCGAGGGAAAGCCTCTTCAAGTTGGCGACCAAGCGCAAGGGCAGGTGTCAAGCCAGAAACGCGTTCGGCTTCGTTATTCCATTGCGTTACTTTCCCATCTGTATCTATTCCGATTAAGGCTGAGGGCATCGAATCTACGATATTTGCTAGATAATTTTCGGCTTTTTTCAAAGCCCCTTCTGCTCGCTCACGTTCTTTTATCTCATTTTGGGCTTGTTCGTATAGTTGTGCGTTTTGAATAGCAATGGCTAATTGGTCTACCATTACTTCTAGTGCTGAAATATCTTCTTCTGTAAAAGCTGATTTTTCAATGCTTTGCACAACTAGGCTACCAATTGCCTCGTTTCTTATCACCAGCGGGAGAGCCATTTCTGAGCGCGTTTTAGGCAAGAGTGGGTTAGCAAAACGAACAGCATCTTTGCCAGCATCAAGGGCTATTCTTGCTTTGGCATTTGCAATGCTCCATCCTATCATTGACTGCCCACCTATTTTAAATTTGTGTTTATCGGCAAGCATTTTCTTGCCTGCATCACCTGTGCCTGCCTTTAAATAAGCAAACTCTTTACCCTTATCTACCAAAAAGATACCCACATAATAATAACCAAAATCTTTTCGTAGTAGTTCTACGGTTTTTTCTAACAGCTCACCTAATGAGAGAATAGATAGAATCGACTTAGAAACATTGGCACCTGTTTGCAATAATCTACTTCGGTGCATTAATGCGGCAATAAAATTTTCACGCTCTTGCTCATATTCTTTTCTTCCTGTTATATCTCTATTTATACCTCTGTACCCAGAAAAATTTCCCGCTTTATCAAAAGATGCTTGCCCATTGGTTTCGAGAACAATTTTTTGTCCAGCTTTATGTAAATTTGTACTTTCTAATGAGATAAGGGGGTTGCGCGTTGCAATTTCTTCCATAAATCTTTCGTGAATTTTCTTTTCTTCTGGTAATAGAAAACTTAAAAAAGATTTTCCCACAACCTCTTCTGGCTTATAACCCAAAATTTTATAAACTTGTGGGCTGGCATAAGAGTAAATGCCCTCTGCGTCTGCCTCCCAAACCCAATCATTAGAAGATTCTATAAGACCACGAAACTTCTCTTCACTTTCTTCTAATGTTTTTTTCGCATCTTTTCTCTCTGTAATATCACGCATAATCCCCAATATCGCTACGGGTTTTCCGCTATCATCTCGCAGGAGGCGGGCTGTCACTTCTACCCCAAAAAGATGTCCATCTTTATGGTACACATTCATCTCCATAGTTCTCGAACGCCCGCTTTCACACCCCTTATCTATAGACAACTCCTCGTCAAGCACATTCTTTATCATTTTCAAGGAAGCAGGTGGATATTTTTCAGACATAGACATCGCCATCAATTCTTCTGGGGTGTAGCCTAAAATTCTTTCTACGGCCGCATTAGCATAAACCGTTTTCATGGGATCCAACTCTAAAACCCACGTATAATCGCTAGCGTTTTCAGCCAAAATTCTATATCGCTCTTCTTTTTGCCTCAAGAGTACGATTTCTTCTTGCACTTTTTCTAACTCTGCAATTAATTCTTTTTTGGATTTATCTTTCATTTGAATTTTCCATTTCTAAAAAAATCATCCATACTTGTTTTTCATAGGATACTGGCGAAAAAACGATTCGCACACGCTTTAGGCTTGAAACCCCTTAAAAAGCGAATGCCGGAGGTACACGTTTTTCCTCACCCACTGCTTCTTTATCTCAGCACTATACCATCAAACATA
>JADGEO010000013.1 GCA_016744335.1 Anaerolineales bacterium | reverse complement strand
CGTTTAGTTTGAATAAACAAAACGTTTAGTCAAACTAAACGTTTTGTTTGAATAAAAAAGAGCCAAGCGATTTCACTCGCTTGGCTCTTTTTTATTAGACCGTAGACTATACACGGATTACAGGCAGTCTACCGTCTATTGTCTGATTTATTTTACGCTTACTATACTGAAAACGGGCATAATTTTTCATTATCGGCACCGTGAAGATTATCATCTTCCCTCTCGGCTAACACCTTCGCGCAGGAGGCGGCTGAGCGGACCGAGCCAGCTAAACACCCTGTCTGCTTAAGGTGAATTCAGCGTAATAGAAGAAGGCTCCGAAACCTAAACTTACGTTTGGATAAAAAAGCTCTCGTATGATTTTAAGGGAGGCTTACAGGTTCGAGTCCCTTCACGCCCACAAAAAAGCACCATCCATCATTTTTATGGATGGTGCTTTTTTATCCCGCACCTCGATTAGTTATATGAAAATTGCAACGAGAAAAACCAGAATAAAAACTAAAATCATCCAGCCTAAAACAGTGGAGTAATTTTTTGGGGTAATTTGACCCTCTGCATCCATCTTGCGAATTAATGGGAAGAGCCGCCAAAAGAAAGATGCTATAGAGATGACCAGTGCAATAGCAGTAAAGGTCTGCGTTTGAGCATCCGCCGCATAAATGATGACAATCAGTAGCAAGATAAATATCAGCTTCGTTCCGGCTACCCAATTGACCAGATATTTGACAAAGTTGTGAATCTCGGGGTCACTCTTTGATTTCTCCCAAGCATTAAAAATCCCAACCCCATTGGCATATTTTGAACCTGGAAAAAAATAGAGTGTGACAACATTGGTGGTTTCCAAAACAAGAAACCCTATGATTACAATTTTAAGAAAACTCATAGTTGATTTTATCCTTTATCTCATCCTGCCATTGCAAAAAACATCGGGCTTAAATATGGGATCAGCCAAATCACCCAAACTGCAACACTAAATTTATGAAAGTTATGGATGGCTTTTTCGTCTTTCTTTTTCAGCACAACAAAAGCCCACACCGCATGAATAAACATGAGCACAATAGCGATTACGCCGGTAATTCCGTGAAGATCATAGGTCATCCCCCCAACCATTTCGAACATCATCCCAGTTCCCCAAGTATCACAGATGAGACCAAGCACAAAAAATATCAAATGCCATGGTTTAAGTTGACCTGAAATTCGCTCACTCCAAACCCCTATCGAGTAAAAGACTAAGGCTAATGCCATAATGATGCTTGCTGATGGATCCATTTTTTGCTCCTATATTTTCGAACACGAGGGTTCTTTTTATACTTACTTAGAGATTGCTTCTAATAATTCTAATGTTGCTTGGATAATTTGCTGATGTTGAGAGGCTCGGCTAGTAGTTGCTAGATGGTCTTCGGGATTAATCTCATAAGATCCAAATTGATGATGGTCGCCACCTTCGATGCGGATATAAAGTGTATCTTCAGGGAGCAGGTGTTTGCGTTCTCCAATGCTTTCGTCGTTGACTTTCTCTTCGAGGCTGCCGTAAATCGAAATGACGGGGATATCAAGATCAGAAATATCTGCGCTATCCGCAGGGTATGATGCCCAAATAGCCAAACCTTCGATGGTTTCGGGATGTTTATCGGTGTATTCTACTGCCATTGTGCCCCCAACAGAATGACCACCAATCGCCCATTGACTAATTTCAGGATAATTGGCAATAATTTCATCCGCTATATTTGGATTGAACACAGCCATATTTATCGGCATTTCAGGAACAACAACCAAATAACCCTCTGATGCTATTTCATTCATCAGAGAAGCATAGGCTTTGGGGTCAATCCTCCCACCAGGGTAAAAAATAAAACCAGTGGTTGGCGCATCTTTGGCTGGAGAAAAGGCAAGCCAAGGGTCTTGAGTAACCTCAACTAGATCGTTATTCTCAAGTGCATCAACAGCTTCTGGAAGAGGCGGTCGTGCAAAAGTAGCCCATTGAATACCCCATATCAATGCCCCAATGATAACTATTACAAAAATCCATTTAAGGGATTTTATTTTTGAATTCGAGTGGCTCTGCATCAATTCAATCCTTTTTATTTCATCGCCTTGGCGATACGCTTATATAAGGGCGGCAAGAAATACTTGGTGTTAATCAAATTATTGACAAACGCAGGCGTATTACCAGACATGTCAGCATAATTGATAGCAAGTATACGGCAACGCTCTTCAGAGATAGGCTCGACTTTGATGGCAAAGGTATTCAGCGCACGCATCCGACCACCTGCTTCCGTTTTTTCATCGCTGTAGACACTGCCGCCTGGGCAACCCTCGTGAATAATCGATTTAGAGGCAAATATTCGTGTGCTAGGGTCGATAGCATTGAGCACAACAAATTCAGTTGAAGGCATCATTGGCAAATTAGTAGTCGCTATTGCTGCTTCCAGCCTACTGCCTTCCCGCCAAGTGTAGGTCTCCAGAGGGGGCAATTCGTGGTCTTCGGGCTTGCTAATTGGGTCAATAACGGCATAGCCAGCAGGAGAAACTAAGATATCAAAGGTGGCTTGGGCTGGTGCATCAATTTCACCCACAGCACGCGTGACCAAAATATCAGACGCTTCAAAAGCACCAGATACAGGCTTCGATTCAACCAAAACCCCATCCTTATTTGTCTCAGTCTTCCAGCCCGTCGTGCGCCACATTCTTTCAACTTCGACAACCATGCGCTCGGCAAAAGCCGCTCCGTCTGTGATGCGCTCTTCGCCAATGATATCTTCACGACCAATATGCGAGGGAACCCTACGTGGGGATAGTTGCTCGGCAACCAGGTCAGCTTGTTGCCTGGCATTCAGATCATCTTTATCAAAATATGGCCAGATTACTTCATCGAAAGCGGATGAAACCTCATCATGCCACTTTTCAAGCTCTTCTTTTGGATAATCTTCTCTGAGGGGGATGTGATACGGTTTCTCAGTCTTCTTCCAGGCTTGTGCTTTTTCTGCTGGAATGTACACAGTGTGGAACAAAGTCGTGTTATTTAGGCTTGCGTGCCCTAGTTTACAGATTGGACCTTCAGACAGATTATCCGCGGAAAAGAACCAATACTCATGGCCTGATGATTCATCCCCAGCAGCCTCGTCGGTAACGACACCAGCGATTACGTAACCGGGCTTATCAGTTTCGGATGAGTCAATGCAAGCAATGGTATATAGAAGCACACGATCTGGGAATATATAGCTATCAGCAATGGCAAATTCTTCTGTTGAAATTCGGCAGATCGAGTTATTGTGACTCAACCCCTCTTCACCAACCATCTCATCAAGCGGAACTCTACGAGACTCGACGTCTTTATAGGCATTGAAAATGCGTTCTGGCAAAATATCTTTAGAAAAACCTTTGAACATCACGAATAAATCTTGGCCCTTATAAGGCTCGATTTGTCTTCCCATATAGGCGTAAAGATAGGGTCCCCAGGTATAGGGCATCTCAGCGATATACTGCGAGGTTTCAACTTTTTCCTGTTTGACATCAAGAAGATGTTTACCAACGCTACTCAAGTCGAGGACAGGCAGTGTTCCGTATCCACTGAGGTATTCAGGGAAGAAGTTACCATCCAAATCCCGATCATTATCCCGTAATAATTCAGCGGTATTGGTAGCGGGTGTATGAAGCATATAAACCGTGATCTTGTCATTGGGGTTGTCATATTCTGCAATCAGATGAATACAGGCTTCATCTACTTCTATTCGCCGAGCAGTGACAGTTTTGCTATCAGACTTAAGCTCACGTCGATCAATAATATAAACTACGGTCTTATCGCTTGGCAAGGGGGCACTGACCCATGGCGTAAGCATTTCGGTGCCGGCGACAAAGGCTGTATCAGCGAGAAGGATATAATCACGGGTAAAAATAAGCTCATGGATACTTTGTTTTATCTCAATTTCTTTGCCATCTTCGCCTAACACCAACCAACGCTCGAAATCATTATCTCCATCCCAGCGAACCAGCATAACGGGATGATCACCATTCGGCTGTTTATATTGGTAATTGGCAAGAAAAACTTCACTGGTTTGGTGATCTGTGTAAATTACATGAGAGTTGCTGTATCCGGCAAAGAGATTGCCCATTACCTCCCCAGCAGATTCTGCCATCATAGGGAGCCATTCATCCCGACGACCAACTGGCGTAACAGCTCGCAGGCTATCTCGCTCGATTACCCAAGGGCGATCGACATCACTCGTTACTGCAATGCGACCATCGGGGAGGAGATACATGCCTTCTGTATAAGAAAACATGCCCAATCCTGGGGAGAGATACATTAGCCCGAAAAAATCAAAACGATGTGGAGTATCTTCCAGTTTTAATCGGGCGAGAGCGGCCGGAGTCCACATAATGCGATTTGTGAGCTTGGTTAAACTATCACTAAAATCAAGACGGACAATATTGGTGTCTCCAACCATAAACGCTTTCGGAGAGCCCAGACACTGAGCAATATATAAAGAGCCATCAATATCGGCAGGCATCTCACCGCTTAGGCAGGATAAGTTGAATTCAGAATCGATAGTATCTGTATTGCAAACATCATAAGCATCTGGCAAAACAGGTGATGATAAAGGTCGAGTGCTAAATCGCGTCCGCAAATTTACCCAAAGTTGATAGAACTTTCGTCCAAAACTCATAAAATAACGGAATTTTGGGTAGATATGTTGAAAAGCAAAAGGGGGTGTCTCTTTTTTAGTCATGTTAATTATCTCTAATTTGTGATTGTCACAGCTTTCTGGATCAGCACTTCTTCTTGCAATTCTTTGAGAATTAGGTCCGCAACATCGGCTCGAGCAATCTTGGATCTAAGAGCAGGAATATCCTCACCAACATCATAAACACCTGTGCGTGGCTTATCTGTCAAACCACTTGGGCGGACTATTGTCCAATTTAGACCGCTTTCTTTTACTGCAATTTCTTGTGCTTCATGATCTTTACGAGTATTTTTCAACAAAGTGACATAAAAGAATTTATTTAGAAGAGACATTCTGTTCCAACTCTCGCCGGTTCCCATCGCAGTTACAACCATCAATCGTTTTACATTATGCTTCTGCATACCACTAATGATATTAATTGTGCCATCTGTTCGGATGGTCGTTTTCTTTAAATCGCTACCCGAGCCTAACGCGCAGATAACCGCATCTTGCTCTTGAATAGCTTGCTCTACACTGGCGGAATCAAAAACATCGCCAATGACAAAGCTTAGATTTTCATCTTCGATATCCAATCGAGAAGAATCACGTACAAAAGCGGTTACTGCATGTCCCCGTTCAAGGGATTGTTTTACGAGTTCGATACCTGTTTTGCCAGTTGCCCCAAATATTGCTAATTTCATTTAGTTTTCCTTGTTTTCTATATTAGTTTGATTATTTTTGCCAGAACTTTGTATGAGCATTGATAAGACAGCTGTGATCTGGTCTGCTTGTTCGGAATCTATATTGGCAGGAATCTCGCTGAGCCAGCTTTGGCTAAATGCGAAGTTTTCCTGTACAAATTTTTTCCCTTTATCAAGTACGATAATTTTTCGCACTCGGCGGTCTTTAGGGTCTGCAGTCCGTGCAACCATCTCCAATTTTTCAAGTCGATCAACCATCTGGCTGGCGGCACCAGGTGATACCATCATATGCTCGCATAATTCAGATATCTTAATAGGTCCTTTAAAAAAAAGATGTGTAAGCGCATAAGCTTGGAGAAGAGAAAGCTCGGAATGTTTTAGATAATTGAAAAAATCAGTTAGTGTCTGGAAAAAGTACAGACTCGACCAGTTCTCCATCGTTTCCAAAAAATCAGCTTGAGAAGTCATCATTACCTTTCCTTTTCAAAAGATATATTATCCATATAAATAGTTTATAAATATAAACTATTTATGTTGATGAAGTATACTCGGATCTTGGTGAGTGTCAAGATTACAAAAATGAAAAGAAAGTAAGTGCGATAATAAGACTAGAGCTTGCAAAAAACGGTCGTAAGCCCCAATCCTAAAATAAAAATCTGACACCTCCGTAAAAAAGTGTGTTAGATGATTATCAATCAAAATTTACCACTACCAAATTATTGTCAATAAGGATACCCTCGTAGGGTAGAACCTTGATGCCAACCACTGCCTGTGGCAGTGGCTTGAATAACAGAGTAAATCTATGGTTTATTTCAATAAACCCCTTGCATCCAAAGTACAGAGGACCTCATGCATTAACAGAGAAAATCAAGAGCGGGGAGATTAAATTTTGCGCTTGAGCGCGTAAAGGGGCTAACTGCCCACAAAAAAACATCCAAATTCAAAAACTGTAAGCTAATTGAAAAGTCTATACCCTTACTTTTGGGTGATAATAGGGAACGGAGAAAATTATGACCCTAAAAATACTAGCTATAGACGACGACACAGCCATGACCGATCTGCTCACCATCTTGCTGAAGTCACACGATTTTGTAATCACAGCGGCAAATAGCGGACAAGAAGGCGTTGATCTAATGATAGAGACAAGACCCGACATTGTCCTACTCGACCTCATGATGCCCAATATGGATGGTTGGGAAACTTGTAAAAAAATTCGAGACTTTAGCAATACCCCCATCATAGTGCTTTCAGCACTTAACAACCCCGGCATGGTAGCCAGCGCATTAGACGCAGGCGCAGACGATTACCTAATAAAACCAGTTCCCAGTAGCCTACTGGTAGCGCATATTAAAAATCTCACTCGGCGTAGCACAGGGCAACTTCACCCCTACCCTAGCACAATGAATATCTCAAGAAAAGTAGAACCGGTATTTTCCTAGCAGAACCCATTATTACAAAAAGTCCCCGTTGAAAACGGGGACTTTTTATTTAATTTTCCTAAGCGTTCAGCCAATTCTCCCCAAAGACCAATGCTTCGCTCCGTGTTCCTACCTCCCCTGTTGCCTGCGCTTCACGAATTGCTTCAATCACCGCACCCACTTTAGGACTAGGGCGCAACTCAAAAGCCTGCATCACCTCATGGCCATCTAGCAAACTAGGCGGCTTCACCGTTTCCTCTGGTCGCTCAAAATAATTTTCTAGCAAAATACGCGCCACATCTAACTCTGCTTTCCACAAATCTTCAGGGAGCGTATGTTCATAAGTAGCGCGCAAATCTGCAAGAGATAGGAGGACAATATCTACGCCCGCCTCGCGTGTATCTCTAAAAAATCTATAAATTGTTCTACGGGATGGAGAAAGGCTCCGCGCGTGCCTCAAATCTTGCTCGCGTTTCTCCAACATTCTCCGTGCCATATCGTGGATTCGCAAATGACCGCGCACGATTCTCTTTAACCTATCGATTTCATCGTTACTCAAGTGGAGACTTCGTGCGCGCTCGGCAACCATCTCGCCACCTTCAACCTCGTGCCTCAAAAAGCGAATTCTGCCATCATCGCCAACTTTTTGTACCACTGGCTTGGCAATATCATGGTAAAGCGCAGAAAAAAAGAGTAAGCCATATAAAGAGCGATCGGTGGTCAGTGTTTTAGCAAAATGTTCAGCAAGTTGCTTGCGATAACGTCCTAATTTCAAAACCAAAAAACCGTTATGAAATTCTGATGCCTTCGATGAATCATAATCAGAAGAAAGTGCCGCCAGCATAGATTCAAGATGGCGCATCGCATTAAGCGTATGCGACCAAACATCATCCACATGCGGAGCGGATTGTTCTACACCCTTTAACGCGGCAACTTCTGGCAAAATTTTGGAAAAAACACCGAGCATTTCTAAAGCTCGCAAAGATGTAGCGGGATTTTTCCCTTCTAAAATTTTGAAGAACTCATCTCTCTGGCGTTCTACAGATGCTTCAGACAATCTGGCAATTGCCTCTGGCATTGCAGCACGTGTTTCAGGCAAAATCTTGAAGCCAAAATTACTGGCTAATCGAATAGCACGCAAAACTCGGATGGGGTCATCGCTCAAACTTGAGGGGGAGCAAAGACGCAATTCTTTAGCCCGCAAATCTGCCGCGCCACCAAGTGGATCGTAAATTTTATGCGTATGTACATCTAAAGCGATAGCGTTGAGAGTAAAATCTCGCCCGCGCAAATCTTCTTCTAAGCTCACATCACTTGAGCCGCTCACATCACTTGAGCCGCTCACATCACTTGAGCCACTCACATCACTTGAGCCACTCACATCACTTGAGCCGCTCACATCACCTGAGCCAGTTTTACCACGAAATTGGGCAAAATCGAGTACGTCACGCGTGCCATCATCGTGGATGAGCACAAGGCGCGCCGCTCCGCGCTCTTTATCGAGAGGGTAATACGCCGCGCCGATACGATTGGCTATTTTTCGCGCAACGGATAAAGAATCGGCACCCAAGCCAAAATCAAGGTCGTGAATCGGGTGTCCTAGCAATAAATCGCGTACAGCACCACCAATCAAATAGAGGGGCTGGTCTGCGGGGAGGGCATCCACCACATCCGATAAAAGTGGGGGGAGTTTGAAGTTAATTGGCATATAAATTATAGTTGGCTTTTCTTTGGGGCGGGATTTTTTCGCGGCATGGAGGGCTTGCTCTGGTGTGCCACCGTGCGCAATAATTTTATTGCGAAGGCGCGCCACCCAACGTCCGGCATAGGGGGAGTTGGGGGGCGGTTTTGGCATAATTATCCTCGTAGCCTAACATTCATATTGCAGAGCAAGATAAATCTTGCGTTACTAATCTTCTGGCTTATATTTATCTAAATCGACAACGCCAATGAAGGGGAGACCACGGAAATACTCATCAATATCGAGACCGTAGCCAAAGACGAACTTGTCTTCGATGTCGAATCCGCAGTATTTGATGGGGACATCTACTTCACGACGGGAGGCTTTATCGAGCAAGGTACAAACTTCGAGAGAGGCAGGGTTCTGAACTTTTAGCTTTTCGATAACACTCGAAAGGGTGTGGCCGCTATCAATAATATCTTCAACAAGCAAAACGTGCTTGCCTTTGATATTGGTTTGAATATCATAGGTTATGCGCACATTGCCCGTAGATTCGCGTGCGCCAATGCCGTAGGAGGAAATACCCATAAATTCTACAACATGGGGAATATCTATATTTTTCATCAAATCTACGGTAAAAAATACGCCACCGCGCAAGATGGAAATAAGAAGGAGTTCTTTGCCTTCATAGTCTTGGCTAATTTTTTCACCTAGTTCTGTGATGCGCTTTTGAAGATCTTCTCTTGTAATAAGGATTTCTTTGAGAAAATTTTTGTAGTCATCCATTTATTGCTCCTGTTTTTTGTACACAGAGACGGATTTTAAAGTTCCGGAGAAAAAATTTTCTCCGTGTTATCCGTGAAAATCTGTGTACCATTCTTCAACGTGGGACTTCATGATGCTTTCTACAACGCGCTTCATAAAGTTCATCTGCCCCAACGATTACAATGGGGTCATCGTATTTGGCTGGTTTACCATTCACCAATCTTTGTGTTCTGCTCGCTTCATCTGCACAGACCATGCAAATGGCACGTAATTTATGCACTTCTTCGGCTTTTGCCATCAAGGCGGGCATGGGTCCAAAAGGCTCGGCACGAAAATCTGTATCTAACCCCGCCGCAATAACGCGCAAACCCTTTTCTGCCAACTCACAAGCGACATTAACAACGTCTTCATCAAAAAACTGCGCTTCATCAATCGCTACAACGGTAACATCATCATCAAGACGCTCTATAATTTCTCGGCTGTTTTCAACGGGAATTGCATCAAACTCTGCCCCTGCATGAGAAGTTACTTTTTCTACGGCATAACGAATATCAATTGCTGGCTTAAAAACCTGCACCTTTTGCTTCGCAATAGTGGCACGACGTAAACGGCGGATCAACTCATCCGTTTTACCGCAAAACATCGAACCTGTGATAACTTCTAAAGAACCATTAGTATGTTTCATAAAACTCCTTGAAAATAATATATAAACTCTAAAACTTGCAAAGTGTATCTACCAATAAAAAATGGGCAGTAGCAAAAATGCCACTGCCCATTAAGTGTACCTGAGTTTATATTTAGCGCAAGTCTTAAGACTTATTCAACATCGGGAAGTTCATATCCCATAGAGCGCAAAACTTTCTTTGCATCAATCAAAGATTTTTGACCAAAGCCAGAAATTGCCAAAAGAGCCTTCTCGCCTTCTTCGTATTTCTTCATGAAGTCACCAACATTGGTAATGCCAGCTTTCAATAAAGAATCATTGGCTCGTTTTGAAAGTTCTAACTCATCAATTGAGCGAGTGGGAGAAACGAGAGCTTGTTCTTTGGCAGTCTTATCTGCAACATACTCTTCACGAGCCTGCAAACGTTTATAGAAACGATCTACCTGACCTTCGGTATCAACAATACGTTGCAAATCGCCAGTATAAAAAGGATGGCAATTTGAGCAAATTTCTGTATGAATTTCAGGTTTTGTAGAACCAGTTTGCCAAGTTTCCCCACAAACGCAGGTTACTGTAGCTTCTGAATAGTATTTAGGATGAATATCGGGTTTCATTATCTTTCCTTTCTAACTTTCAAGCGGAACAACATTAACACGCTTGCGTCCGTGGTTTTGATCGAACATCACTACACCTTCAATAACAGAAAAAATAGTGTAGTCTTTGCCCATGCCAACATTCTTACCGGGTTTAATTTTTGTTCCTCGTTGACGAACCAAGATATTGCCAGAAATTACATGCTCGCCTGCATATTTTTTAACACCCAAGCGTTTTGAATTACTGTCACGACCATTAGCCGTTGAGCCGCCACCTGTTTTATGTGCCATAATTTACTCCTAAGCAATCTCTTCAATCGCCAAACGCGTATACTGCTGACGATGACCTTTTTTAAGGCGATAACGTTTTGAAGAATGATATTTGAAAATAATAATCTTCGGTCCCTTAAAGTGTTCTGCCACAGTCGCCTTGACCGTCACACCTTCCACTTCGGGGGTACCAACTTGGTACTCATCGCCATCCACAACCATTAGAACGCGTGGCAAATCAATGCTTGCGCCCTCTTCATCTGCGAGACGGTCTACTTCAATCGTCTCACCTAAAACGGCTTTATATTGCTTGCCGCCACTTTCAACAATAGCATATTTCATATTTTTCTCCAAATCTTCACTCTACCACATCACCTGCGAGAACAAATTGTCCCAACGCCTGAATGCGGGAAAGTTTGGTTTTTAACAAAAATTTACCCCGTTAAATAGCAACGGGGACTTAACAAACTGCATTATAGCACAAGAGGGATGAAAGTCAACGAGTTTTTTGAAGCAATCTTTGGGATAGATGCTACACGCCGCAACACGCGTGCCCCTAAGCTTGCGTGCCGCTATTCAACATTAGTGTGGAGAAAAACAGCTTCTATTCCATCAACTCGTAAAGTAAAATCCCAGCCGCTACGGCAAGATTAAGCGAAGTGCCACGCCCCCGCATGGGCAAAGAAGCTAATACATCACAAGCAGAAATTTGTTCAGCAGAAAGCCCCTTTTGTTCACTGCCAAGCAATAATATCCAATCTTCGTCTTTCTGAGAGAAAGACTTCCGAAGTCTTTCTCCATGCGCAGAAGTGCCTATTAGCTTATACGCGTGCGCTTCCTTCCATGCGAGAAAATCTTCAAAATCAACTCGAAGAACGGGCTTCCAAAAAATTGCGCCCATGCTAGCACGCACCACTTTGGGGTGATATAAATCTACGCCACAATCAAGAAGAATTAGCCCATCTGCGCCAACTGCGTCAAGAGTACGAAGGATGGTGCCGAGATTGCCAGGGTCTTGAGGGGTAACAACTGCTACTCCGTGCTTGAAATCATCAACATCGTCAAATGCCAAATCGCGTTGATGCACAGAGGCAAGAATCCCTTGGGGATTCTCCTTCCCTGCTAAAGAACGGAATATGTCGGTAGATGCTGGTTGACAGGAGATGCCCCGTTTAACGGTATTAAGTATCAGGTCACGCGCGTAATCGCTGGTGAGAAGCTCGGGGGCGTAGATGATATCCTCCACATCCCAACCTGCCTCTACCGCCGCACCAACGTGGTGAATTCCCTCTACAAGAAATAATCCTGTTTGGGTACGTCCTTTGCGCCCTTGAAGAGAACGAAGTTTTTTTATGAGCGGATTTTGCCGACTGGTGAGGGTTTCTTTTTGAGTCATAGTATAGATTGTACAATAAATTACAGTAAAATAGTGAGATGAAAATAATTAAGACCTTTCGCCCCCCAACATGGCTACCCGCAATTGCGTTGATGCTCGCTATTTTTGCCTTTTCTTCCATCCCTTCCAATTCGATGCCTTCTTTCGATTGGGCAGATTTGCTGATTAAAAAAGGCGCGCACGCGCTGGGGTACGGACTACTCGCGATCGCCTATCTCTACGCGTTTCAACTAGATACTTCTAAATGGAAAGTAGCGTGGTTTCTTGCTTTTCTCTACGCTATGAGCGATGAATATCATCAATCTTTCGTAGTCGGAAGGCATGCAAGCTGGGCAGATGTGGCAATTGACAGTGTAGGCGCAATAATAGCTTTAAAGTTTTTAGGCTCAAAACTGAAGTCTGATATCTAAGGTCTCCCCTACTCAAATTCTAACTCGAATTCTTCATCTTCGCCAAACTCCCCGACTCTTTCAATTTGAATATCACCAAAAAGCACCTCTTGTTGTGCATTTACGCGGTAACGTTTGACCAACTCTAATAAAGCAAGGAAGGTGACCGCAACTTCAATGCGGCTTTTCGCGCCTTCTACCATTGTACGAAAAGTCATTCGCTCTTCGGATGAAAGAAGCTTGGTGATATGTTGAACCTTCTCACGAATAGTCACTTTTGGGGCGCGAATTACCGTTCCCAGCTCAGCTTTTTCGGCTTCACGCGCAAAGATGTTTTGGGCGGCGTTGAGTAAATCTCCTAGCGTAAGGTCGCCCATTTCAAAGTGACTCTCAACTTTAGGCGGTGCGGCAATTCGTAAATAAGTACGCATATTTTTAGCATCACGCGCCTTTAACCAGCCCGCAATTTCTTTAAATTTCTTATATAAGCGCAATTGACGTGCCAGAGACTCGCCAGGGTCTTCTTCTCCCACCTCTCGTACAGGTGGGCGTGGCAATAATGCTTCTGATTTAATTTGAATCAACTTCGCCGCAATTACCAAAAATGCCGATATTTCTTCCGCGTCTAAATCGCCCAAGTCTCGAATTCGCTCAAGGTACTGGTCTGTAACCAACGCCAAAGAGACGCTCGTAATATGGAGTTCTGCGCTTTCAATCAGGTTGAGCAAAAGCGCAAGCGGTCCCTCGAAAACGGGCGTACTAACGGTATACTTTTCAGCTTGAGTTTGAGCGATATTAATTGCCATAGGGAGCGATTATAACAGACTGCAATGCACATCGCTCCCATTCACTTCATTTGCATCGGAATCCCCGCTACGAGAAAAAATATCCTGTACACCCGTCCCTCACTGCCCCTTGCGGAAAGATAATCGATGCGCCTGTGTCAGGGTGTGGAATAATCTCAACGGGAGTTTGGTAGGCTTCTCTGATAGTTTCTGTGGTGATAACATCTTGGGGTGTGCCAAAAGTTTTCAACTCTCCATTAAACAATAAAACAGGCGTAGATTGTGCCAATGCCCGCGCCAACAAGACACGTTGCTGTTCTCCCCCCGATAATTGAGCAGGAGAACTTGTCCCTTCCCCATAAAGGGGGAAGGTTAGGATGGGGGCTATAGAATCAAAACCCCCTGCCATAGAGACAGGGGAGGGGGTAAGAATAAAAATTCTAAGGTCCACCTCCTTTCTGCGAGGTCTGTGGAAAATAATCAGGGCGGGCACCCTGGCTTATTGGTCTTTTAGTCTTTTAGTCTTTTGGTCATTTTTTTGACCTAACTACCAAACTAATTTACAGTTGTGCGACAGCGTCGGACTTCAACCGACTTCGCCATTAAACCTTCCCTTCCGAGGGAAAAGGCCCCGTGATTAGGATAAATTGTTAATGTGCAGACATTATACGTTTTTTTTGTTTTTCGGATGGATTTCTGCTAAAATGGCGTAGTGCTACCCTGAACACCACCCTGTTTTTCGACATCTATTTAATCCCCAACAAGGCGAAACGAATGCGACCTCATCCTGATACCGGTATAGAAAAACGTTTTCTGATCTCAATCTTTGTCACCCTCCTCGTCCTTCTTGCCGAAGTCATCGGCGGCTACTGGACGGGGAGTCTCGCCCTTCTCTCAGATGCGGCGCATGTCTTCATGGATGTTTTCGCCCTCATCTTGAGCTTTGTTGCCCTAAAACTCTCTGCCCGCCCTGCAGATGATAAGCACACCTACGGCTATCATCGCCTCGAAGTCTTAGCCGCCCTCATCAACGGGCTAACGCTGGTCTACATCTCATTCGAGATTTTTCACGAATCATGGCTGCGTTGGCAAGACCCCCAAGCCATCAAAAGTGTAGAATTGATGATAATCGCCGTAATAGGCTTGATCGCCAATCTCTTTGTTGCCTTTGTGCTGGGCGGACACGCTCATTCGCACAATCACGATGACCACGATCATGGCGAAGAGGGGCACGTCCACGAACAAGAAGATTTGAATGTGAAATCTGCCTACCTGCACGTCATTGGCGATGCGCTCGCATCTGTGGGTGTAGTCGTGGCTGGCGCAATCATCTACTTCACCGACTGGAGCTGGGTCGATCCGCTGATGAGTGTATTAATTGGCATCCTAATTCTTCTCAGCTCATGGCGTTTGCTCAAAGGCTCTTTTCATATTCTCATCGAAGGTGTTCCCGAAGGCATGTCTTCAGCAGAAATTGCGGATGCGCTACAAAAATTTGACGGCGTAAAAGAAATCCACGATCTGCATGTGTGGAGTATCTGCTCCGGGCATATCGCCCTCAGCGCACACGCTGTTTTAGAAGAAAATGCTGAATATGAGGAAACGATGGCTGCACTGAAAAAGTGCTTAATCCACGATTATGGGATTGAGCATACGACGATCCAGTTTGAGGAGGGGAGTTGTGGGCAGGGGGCGTAAATCTAAAGCGGCGCATGCAAAGACACAAAGGCGCAAAGATTTTTAAATAGAAAAGCCTCGCAGAAACGCGAGGCTTTTTTTGATTGCAGGGACAATGATGAATTATGCTACTTCTAGCTCTCCTGCCTCCTTGAGCAAACGTAAACCTTCTAAACGTAAAACTTCAGGGAGAATGGCTTTATAGATATTACAATTCGGGGATTTCACATCATAGCGACCTGTGGCGCGATAGCTCTCAAGGGAGCATCCACCCGTGCAGAAATACTTCCAATCACAATCACGACATTCTTCTTTGTCTTCTACAGATATATTCTGAATACCGCTTTTATCATCACGAACAACCTGCAATAAATTCTCTGTATTGATATCTGCGATAGGACTATCCATTTTCATTTGACATTTTGAAACTTGCCCATGCTGATTAAAAACCAAATAGCTATCACCAACTGAGCAAGTGCGTAAATGTGGTGCAGATAAATTTGCCCTATCTGTTAGAGAAGCAAGCAAGCTACGACTTGGCAAATTATGCTCAATCACTTCAAAAGCAGACAACATGCCTGCAATGATTTTATCTTCTTCTAACTTCAAATCTTCATGAGGTATTGACAAATCATTTTGGCGATAAAAATTTAGGCTAAAGGGTAAGTCTCGCGCTAGAACCCAATCTATTATTTCGGATAAACCTTCGGCATTGCGTCCACTGACCGTGATTGAAGTATCGGGGATTAAACCATGTGCTAAAGCTAAGTCAACAGATTCGGCTACATCGGCAAAAGAACCACGTCCGCTTGCGTAGGGGCGTTGCACATCGTGCCAGTCACCCACACCATCAAGAGAGATCATTAAACGTAAATCTAGACCTTGCATTTTAGCAATGATTTTTTCTGTGAGCAAAGTTCCGTTGCTAAGAACAACTCCGTCAAGTTTCAAACTATGCTTTTTAGCTAATTTTTGAGCGTATTTATGCAGTCCAACGATAAGTGAGAATTGCAATAATGATTCCCCGCCTGAATACTTAAGTTTGACTTGTTCATAACTATTATCTCTTGCTTCGCGGAAAGTCGCCTCTATGGTGGCGCGACCTGTTTTGAGAGTCATATCCTCGCTTTTGTGCGGGAGGTAGCAGTAGGCACAGCGGAGGTTACAACGGTCGGTGAGATGGAGCCAGGCAGAGAGTTGTGTGTTTTGAGTTTTTTTCAGTACAACAGATTGTGCGTCTGGAGAAACCAATAAGCCCATTTTTACCATATCTTGGGCGATTTTTAGTTTTTCTCCACCCAATGCTGAAAGATAGCGTTTCTCTTGGAAACTTTTCCAAAGGTCGTAGGCAGGTTGATTAAGAAGGACTAGAGAATTTGTCCCATCCGGAAGATAGAGTCCTTGCCAATTTCGGGGGAATTGAATGCGAGTAACATCTTTATTGCTTTGCAATACACTATTTTCCATAAGAGGAATAACATCGTTGCAAAGAATGACCGCACAGGCACAATCACACTCATCTCGAAGAACTATATCGTCGTATTTCGTCACAAACATTCTTGGAATAGTCATATTTGCTCTCATTATCTGAACATAAAGGCAGTATCTAAATATAACTGCATACGTTCAACAAGATTGGGATGAACCTGTGCAAGTTTTAATAATGGCTCCGTGCCTTCAACAGATGTATTTTGCCACAATGTCATAAACGCTTGGCACCATCGTCTCTCCTCGTCTGCATCATTTAGATTTCTTAATTGGGTAAATAAATGATCTATATGCTGATTATAACGGGCTGTACCATAGCCTGAGGTGCTTGCTAGTCCTTTAAACCCCTTCAAATAATATTCTAAAGCAGTTTCGTAATCTTTAACAATATAATAATAAGCACCTTCCTCTAATAAATGAAGATGTTGGAAAACATCAATTTGTGCTATTCCAAGACTAATATCTTTATATTTATTTAGCCTCTTTGCCAAACCATCTATGACTTTACGACTATTCGTCTTATCTTTCTCGCTAAGATGCTTCTTTTTTCTCTGTATAGCATCAAGCCTGTCGTCTTCTAAAAAAGCTAGCTCTGTCAGATTTTCTAACTCTTCAAGAACATCATTTGTTTCTACAGCAATCTGAAGAGCTTTTTCAAAATACCCTTGGGATTCGCCCAAGAGATCTAAACGTTTCTTAAAATTACCATCAACAACTCGCAGAGCTTGATCATGAATCAACCTCCCCATACGACGATATGCCGTATCTTTTTCTGCATGAATTCCGTATTGATTGCATAAATTTATACTTCTTGTTAAATCACTGAGGGCAAAATCTTCGAATTTCTTTTGAGCCTCTTTACGCTCTTGTTCATGCAAAGTGGCGGCAATGCGTCGATGAGCTTCCCCACGTGAATATAAGGCTCTAATCTGCCAAAGAAAATTATTCTCTATTTTAAATATATCCAACGCCTCTGAATATGCGCCCGTTGCTGCAGATAAGTCTCCATCAAAACGCTTAATTTGCCCTAAAGTATTATAGGACATCCCAACTCTCACATGAGCTTCTTGAATACTTCGCTCAGTCGCATTTTTTGACGAGTTTTCAACAATCTCTTTTAACCAAGCTCTGCGAAGATTCAAAGCCTCTTTCACAAAATATCCCGCCCGTTTATAGTCTCCCTTCATAACATAAGCATACCCCATATCGTTCAGCACCGTAGGCATTATTTCTCTATCTAAGAATTTTGATGCAGCCTCCTTTGCCTGAGAGTACCACTTTATTGCATTATCAACATCCTGTAATCCGCTGTAAGTAAATCCTAATTCGTAATATATTTTGGCTCGTCTCGATACATTACCTTCGCTTAAAGGTAAAACTTTTTCTGTCAAAAGCTTAAGCGACTGCTTCAAGTCAAGTTGATAAGTACAATTATGCAAACCTAAAAACGCGTCAATTAGCTGATTTGTGTTTTTGTCTTGTTGAGCAGTATTGATTGCAATGTCCCAGTATTGTTGCCCTCGCTCGTATGAGTATATTCTACGAGCACGTTGCCCCAAATCAACAGCAAAACGATAACGATATTCAATAGGTATTTTTTTTATTTTTTCTGGTTTTATTTCAACAACTAGTAAATTATTGAGTGTAAATGAGAATGTTTCACTATAATCGTTGAGCAAAGCATCCGCTTTCTCCACATCAACATCAATCCAATATACAAGTTGCTCTGCCTTTAAATCGGCAAGTAGATTCGTGTTTTTTTTCTCTTGCTCTATTTGACTGTCGTACCATTGGCAAGCGATGCGAGCTAGTTCACGGCGCAAATCTCCAAATTTATCAAAATCAGGCCACAAGTATTCATTGACCAAACGCTCCATCTCATCATGTAATTGGATGAAACCATCTGGTCTCGTTTTAACAAAGAAGTATTTTTCTTCAAGCTTTTCAAGAATATCCTTGGGGCGAAAATCTTCTATCTTTATCGCCTTTTCTTCCATAAACAACTCTAATAAACTCGTGCTGAAACGACGATTAAAATGTGCCATAAACAATATCGTTTGATAAACAGCCTCATCAAGGGGAGGGGAACCAAAAAGCCCTTGTCCCATTTCTTGCAAAGGAGCCATCAATGCTTTTTCAAAATCCTGCGAAGAAAGTTCTCCCAGCCTATCCCTGCTCTCTAATAAATCCCCGCTTAACCATCCAAGAGCCAATTCAATCAATAATGGATGTCCATTAGCTTTTTGGTGAATCATATTTAATACTTCACCATCTGAACCACTCACTGTTAATTTTTTCGTTTCAAAATATGCAATCGCTTCCTCTGAAGTAAACTCATCCAATGCAACAGAGTGAACAACAGTATTTCCTTTCCATTCTTCTCGGCTAGCAACCACAAAATAAAAATTTGGCAGACTATAAATTAGTTTAGTTAATGCCCAAAATCCAACTTGGTCTCGTTGTACACGCTCAAACGTATCAAAAAACAACACAACTCTTTTCTTTTCTGATATTTTCTGACAATCCGCAATAAAATCTCTTTCAAGGTTTTCACGCATGCCACTCAACATCTCATCATGAAAGCCATTCTCAACTCTTTTCTGAAGTTCACTGTGGCTTTGTCGAAATTTTTTAAAAACCTGATATCCAAGAATGTTTTCAAGCACAGCAATTATGCGTTCTTGCACCCCTTCAACACTGTGGTTAGCAGTGGAATACATATCAATAAGCTCACCTGCTACCAATAAATCAGGTTGATTTGCCTCAGGCATAATCATCATTTTTTGTAATAGCCAAGTTTTTCCAATACCACCCGCGCCATGTATAAACAAAACTTGATGCTCTGTCTCACTTGCTATTAAGGATACAAATTCTTCCTGATGTTTCTCGCGTCCAACAAACCATTCTTTAACTAAAGGGAAAGTTTTTGTTTCTGTGCTCATGAATCCTCCAAAGCTATTTTGGTTTATAAAAAATGGGGATGACGAATCTATAATTTACGCATTTCACCCCATAAAAAAACATTTCTGCTTTCTCAAAATTATTCTGGTAGCAAAAGAACTTTCTACTATTTTCTTCATCGGGAAAACCCCTAATCAAAACACCTACAAATAAAAAACTAATTGAACTCTTCACGCGACCGTCGTACTATCTTTAATAATTTTGATGTGCTATTTTCGCCAATTAAGCCCAACAAATCATGATCATCTTCCAATTCATGATATAGGCGATTAAGCGCGGCGGCACGCAAATCTACATCATTTTGATGGTACTCTTTTATTCTATCCTTTAATCGCTTTGCAAGAGAAATTTTGTCTCGAGATAAGTTTTTTCTAGAGAGTTGGTTGAGGCAAGCTACATGATATAGCTCTTCTACAATATACACCCCGCGATTATCTCCTGCCCGATTTATCCAATCTTGGTAAACATCAATAGCAACATCATTTACATCAATATACAAAGAAGAATTTCGCCGGCAGATATATTCCCCAATAATATGACGTAAGATTGGGTCTAGCGCATATCCTTTTCGGCGGTCATCCCAATAGATAAGTTGCGTAGCACGCAGCTGTGAAAGCAAATCACCAAATTCATTGCGACCATATTTGCCAAATGTATCGGGCAAAGCTTTAGTTAATATTTTTCTGAGCATAATCACATCAAATTGGCGCACTAAAGATATAGCTCTACAGGCATTAGCTACCTCTGGTGATAAATCACTAAAGACAAAAGAATCAATAAAAACCTGTACCAATTCATCCAATATACTATCTTCGATTTTATTAAATTGATCCTTTTTGAGTTTCTTCCCCTCTCGTGCCATACGATTTAGCCGTTGCAAAACAATAGAGTCGGCATAAGGATGACCTCCTGTTATTCTTCGAACAGGGGAGGCAAAGTCAGTTAATGCGTATTCGCTATTTCTCTCAAAAAGTTTTTCTGTACCTGCTTTATCAAAAACCCCCAACTCTTGTACACGCGCTCTTCTGCGTACCTCAAATCTTTTCCAGCGTTGAGGACGACGTCCAGCCCAGACTATAAGGCATCGACCATCTTGGACTAAAGGATTAATTATCCATTCTTCAAGCCAGTTTACAACATCTTGGTTTGCTTGCTCGGTTTCATCAAAAAAGAACACGACCGGCGTTTTTTCTATTATCTGTCCCACCAAACGCACAAATTTTTGAGAAACTTTTCTAATAAGAGCATATTCATCTTTCTTTTCTATCTCTTTACGATATAGTTCTATTGCATTTCTTACGTTAGAATCACGCTCGTCAGCTATCCCATCTAACAAATCTTCTATTAAAAGGGTCATATCTTTATGGTATGAAGGTTTGCTAGGATTCTTTATAGCGCTAAAATTAATACTGGAATATGGAATAGATATATTTTCACATTCATCCATTAATAAATTGAGCAATGTGCTTTTTCCAATACCAGGTCCACCATACCATTCGTATAATGTTTGGAAAATTGAGCCCAATACGCGAACACGGCCTAAAGCAGATGTGAATTCTTCTTTTTCATTTTCTCGGTTAACGGGATTCACTCTCACTGAAATTGCGGCTGTCGTCATTATAGCACCTCCTCAGAACTTTCAAAGGCACGCTCCCATGCCCTGAATTCTATTTTATCATCTTTTTCCCGCAAACTAAAGCGAAAATGTTCAGCTAGTAATTCATTTCCCATATAAATTAAGGCACGCGGACTATGTTTTTTGCTAGCAAAAGAAACTAACATTTCGTCTATATATTTAAGCTGTATATCTTCATCATCACACAATTCTGTTAGACTGATTTCCGGTCCTGTTTCATTGTCTTCATCCCAACAAGCCTTTAGTCTCTGTTGCAATAATTTTTTCAAGCTATCTGTGTCCCACTCTACAGTTCTGCTACCGAAAATATCAAAACGTAAGGTGCTTAAACACATTTCCCGTATTTCGTTTGGCAGAAAAAACTTGAACACTAGACTTGGAATACTTAAAATTTTAGATACTGATGCGAGTGAACTGATAAAAAGGAAAGTAGACTCGAAATCCTCATTAGAGCCATAATACTGTAATTCATCAACATCGTCAACAAGAATATATATTCCTGAAAATCCAAATTCTTGACATATCTTCAGAATATCTTCTAGTTGAGTTTTTAAAGATATATTCTCATCATCTATCTGAACAGGGATTGGCAACTTAATTAAATCTAAAAATTTTCTAATAATTTTTTGCCATGAAGAAGGTGCCACCGTTTCATTTGCTAGATTTGCCGCTGTTTTAGCAAACTCTAAAGCCACTTTTCCTGAGAAAAAACTCCTAATACCATCAATTTTAGCAATTAGACGATCAAGCTCCCAAGGATGCAATGCTCCAAAACGGTCTATATACCACAGAAACAATTTTCTTGTTGCGTCATTATTTATTTTTTCTTTTAAAAAATCTGAATGAGACTGTGTTTCATCTGTGAGAGTCTCAAACAATTTATCTAGTATTAACGATATTATTTGCCCCACATGGTCTCGAGGTTTTACAGCAGAAGGATTATCTCCCGCCTTCGCTAGTACAGTATCAAAATTACAATATGAAACAACTAAAACAGGAGATTTTGCCCCACTTTTAAGGGTATCATCAAATTTTCTCTCAATAGATAGTCTTAAAGATGTTTTACCACACCCTCTATTTGCAAAAATAAACCGAGGCCCTGGTCTATTAATAGACCCTATCACTTCATTTCCGTAGGGAAAGTCTACAAACACGTCTGTTTGCTTTAATAAATTATCTCCCTCGGCACGTCTAGCTTCGGCTTCGAAGGGGTCATATTTAAAACCATTTTCAGCTAGCCACTCTATTCGAGATAACTTTACTTTTTCTCTAGTATCCATCTAACCCTTTTCTCCTTTGAATTGACGAACGAGCAACGCACGACCTAAAATTGGGTGCTAAATCATCAACAGCTTCTCGACGTAAACTGGTTCCCGCTTACGTCGCGCGCCCAGCTGGGGGTTCAATTCCCAAGCTAAAAACGCGTGCGTTCCGATTATTCCTCTTTAATATATTTATTGCTTGGCTAATATATTGACAATGTCGGTTTTGCTTTTTGTTCGTCCTGTTCCATAATGTTTATAAGTTATGCTTTCTTTGCTTCCACGCTGATAGAGATAAATTTCTTCATTTATCGCTTCTTTGGAACTTACTATTATCAATGGATGTAACTTAATAGCTTCATTATCTCCTAAAAACCACAAAACATCACTGTCTAAAGGCTGATTTAATGCGATTTCCTTTGAAGGGTACACTCCTACATCTCCAATATAAGAAGTGCATTGATGTAAATATATTTTTTTTTGTTTTTGAACACTCAGAACCTTTATAAGAGAATAATCACGCAAGAAACTCAAATTATCCAAATACTGATGAAGTGGTTCCTCATATTTTTCTAATAAAGCGTTACAAATTTTGTCCGACTGAGTGCCATCATGGGCTGACCGATTGCGTTCTTCATTAATGGATAATATGAAGTCATGATGCCGATTAAAAGTACGCTGACAAGCTCTAGAAAAACGACTACGAATTCCTGAACTTGCAATCATGCCCGGTATTTTTTCTAAAACTACACGCCATGCCCCAAAAGACATGCGCTCAAACCTTAATCCGCTTTTCTGTATTCGTGTGGGCATATTACTTTTTAGGTTTTGGTACATCAACGCGAGCAATATCTGAGATGAAAAGGCTAAACTCGCTTCTACTAACTCATATATTTTCCATAAACGGCGGTGCCCGACACTTTCTCGTTCGTAGACTAAATACGAATAGGCCAAAGGTGAAGAGAATTTGTGCCTATACCATTTATTTGATGATGAGCTTTTGTTATCGCTATATTTATTCTTTGTAATTTCAACAACACTTTTTGGAAGTTCAGATGCTTGTTTTAGTTCTTTTGGTAGGGATTGCACTGCTTCCTTTAGATCACCTGCTCTTAGCAAATAGGCATCCTCGTCCCCTGTCTCATCAACTACGGCGCATCGATTCGCTATCATATAATTTGCCAAGAGAATCAATCGCCGTGGATTTCCATTAGCTTTTGCTAATAAGTCGCTTTCTATTTGCCCGCGCAACTCTGGAACAGAAACTGCATCCATGCTCATAACAACATCATCGCTACAATGGGAGATGCGACGATTTAGCATTTCAATTAATCCCTTATCGTCCAATTGGATATCATATATAGAGATACGATCTTCTCTTGCCAACTGGTTGTCTTCTAAAAAAGCAGTCTTCATCTCAAGGGGAACAAATATTTTAAATGCTAGATGAGGCGTCCGCTTCATCAACTCAATCTCAGCAATTAGGGGCAGTAAAAGTTTTGCGGCGGCATCAAAATTGCTAACTGTTTCTGCCATTTCATCAATTCCATCTATTAAAATATAGACAGCTTCAATGCCTGTTTCCGCAAGTAATGAAGCAAATAAGGCTATGCGGTCAAGAGGTGATTGTTTTGTGCGTTCCTGCAACCGCAATTTTGTTTCTTGGCTGGATAAGCCCAACAGTAATTCTATATGATTGGGCAAATTAATTTCAACTAAAGCGTTTTCTTTGTCGTAATAAACAATTTCTTTCCCTAGAATATCACGTGCTTCTTTGAACTCTTTGATGGGCACATATATTTGATACATAACCAAAAGTAGCTGTAGCTCCAATCTTCTGTATATATCCAGTTTTATGATTTCTGGGATTATTTCGGGTGAATCTAATAAGATATCTACAAAAGCGGGAATGGCTCTATAGAGTATTTCGTTTATATGGGCATTGATAAGTTTTCTGGGAGTTTCCATAAAATCAAAACTTTTCTCAAAGCGCGTATAAAGAACAGGAAGGACTTTTTTTTCTGTTTTCTTTTGCCCTTTATAGTTTTGTTGAGACTCAAAAAGACCATTTTTGCAAAAATGTGCTGTCATTAAACAAGTACTTGACTTACCTTTTCCCCTCGATGCAAATATGAGTGATGATTCTGGATGCGTTGGATGCCCTAAAATTTCATCAAAACCCACTGGTTTTACAAATGTTGCATGGAGAAAATCTGTCGCGTAATTAGCTTCCCCTTCTGCTTCTGTAGTCTCAAAGGGGTTGGTATTAAAACCAAAAGATTTTAGCCAAGATTTTACAGAGATCATTTCAATTTATCCCAATAGCACGCTAAAAGAAAATCTACCTTTTATTGTACCCTACCTTTCCCCTCTCCCCTTCAAAATCGTCCCCCCCATCACCACCAAAAACGCTAAAATCGCAATCGCGTTCAGCATACTCCCCCACAAGCGGATTTGGTGAAGCAGTGCCAAGTCGCCCACAATGCGCATGACGAGCGAGATATGCAAAAGTGCCAGCGGATAATAGAACTTCGTACTATATTTGACGGGCAACATCAAAATAGCGGGAAAAATGATTGCCGAATGACCAAAAATCATTGAAAAGGTAAAGCCAACGAAAACGGTATGCAAGAAAGCATCGTAAGTGGGACCTGCATAGGTATATCCATAAAACAAACCAATTACGCCGCCAACGCCGAGCCAGACGTATCCGCTCAAAAGACAGACAGCGACAAAGCGCACCAATTCCTTTTTACGGACAGTGAAACGGGCAATATCAAAGCGCAGAAGCTAGATTGCCATTAATACCATGCCAGCAGATGCAACACGCGTGCCTAAATCTGTGGAAAAGATAGTCAGAATCAACCCCAAGAGATAAATTGCAACAGTGGCTAAACCCGTATTTCGTTTGAAAGCAGAGGGAGGCAATAAACGGCTCAACTCCAAACGTTCACCGACAATGGTGAGAACGAGAAACGCACTCCACCACAGCACAACTTTAGGGATAGAGTATCCCAGCACCCAAAGCAACATGCCAACAAATAAAGCTATAGCACCCAATGCCATCACAACCGTATAATCTACACGGTGCTGTTTGAGAATAAAAACAAACATGATGACGAGTCCCAAACTGCCTGCAAGCATAAAAAATGCACCAGTGAGTTCTTCGCCTCCTGCTACATAATAAATTCCGCCTGCTGCGCTAAGAACAGGACCAAGATAAAGCCAAGATTTATTTAGCGCGACCGCGCGCTCGACGCCAATTAATGTACCGAGAAAACCAGCAATCATTAACGGACCATGTGCCATTCGCCAAGGGGCGAGGGTGGGCCAAATCCAGCCAACACGAAGAAGTCCACTCCACATAGCAACCAAGAGGATGGTGACAGAAAGAAAAAGTAAAGGAAAACGGTGAGAGGGTTTTGTAAACATAGTTTTTTAGAAGGGGTAAGAATGGAAAGTAGAAAGTAGGGAATGTACGAATAGTGAAACGTGACGCGTGTTGCGTTAAAAAATTGAAGAAATCAGAACGCTATGCGCTTCACACAGAGTTCTGTGATTTCATCACGCGCTTGCTTTCACAAAATGATTGCCAATTCTTTCATCGCCAACACTCGTAGCATCCCCATGCCCAGAGAAAATTTTCACATCATCAGGTAAAGTGTAGATTTGCTCACGGATGCTTTTTTCGAGGGTTGCCCAATTCCCACCAGGGAGGTCGGTTCTGCCAACCGAGCGATAAAAAATCAAATCCCCAGTAAAGGCTATTTTTTCTTCAGTACAGTAGAAAACGCTATGACCGGGGCGATGCCCAGGAGTATGACGCGTCTCAAATTTAAATCTACCCACTTCTAAAATCTGCCTATGGGAAAGAGCTTCTGGTTCAGGACCAGGATCTATGCTAAAACCAAATCGTTTTGCACCACCGCCATCTTTCCATAAATCATAATCTTCAGGATGGAGATAGACAGGGGGGATTTCAGGGAGCGCAGCGACTAGCTCTGCTATCCCACCGATGTGGTCAAAGTGAGCATGAGTAAGCCAAATTGCTTTTATCTGCCAGCCTTCATCAAGAGCAACTTTAGCGATTGTTGCTCCATCCCAAGCTGGGTCAACAACAACGGCTTCATTGGTATCTGTATCAGCAAGAATATAAGTATTGGTTTGGACAGGTCCAAGAGTGAGGGTTTTTAGTTTCATGATTTTTAAGGGATAGTTGATTAAAATTAATTGCACCCCTTATTTTAACCGATAATTCATCAAAATTTAAAACAAAAACCGAGTGTTGTAAAACACTCGGTTCTTATCTTCGTTATTATAAAACTATTCTTCTAATTTAATAATGCAATCAACAGGACATACTTCTACGCATTGTGGTTCGTCATAGTGACCAATACATTCTACGCAAGTATTAGGATCAATCTCGAAGATTTCATCGCCTTCGGTAATTGATTCGGTAGGACATTCAGGTTCGCAAGCACCGCAAGAAATACATTCATCAGTAATTGTTAAAGCCATGTTCTTTTCTCCTTTATTTGATTTGAAAATATGCTATATAAAATAATCTATTTTCTCTACAATGTCAAATGATTAATATCGTGTGTTTTGATGATTTTCTAACTGATATTTGATAATATCCCAGACTTTAGAATTCTAGATTTTTTTTTATAAACGCGTTTTTTTAAGATGAAAAACCGCTACACGCGTGATTTGAACTTGCATGCCATCCACTAACATCTTCTCGGCGTGAAGGTCAGTCTGCTCATCTGCTTAGAGATCAGCACCCTAGCCCAAAACGCGCGCGATGCGGCTCTTCATCCTAAAAAAAGCCCCCGTTCCTTTATAAGGAAACGGGGGCTTTTTTCGCGATACTCATAAAACACGACATAAATGTCGTATTACGATTTTTTCCGTAAGAAAAACTTGGTTATTTCTTCCGAAACAGCGGGGATAAGCGAAAGCCCAAGTACCACGCCCCATTCAGTAACTGTTAAAAAGTGAGTATTAAAAATCGGTTGCAGGAAGGGGATATTGACAACCAGAATGACCAAAAGCATCGAAAATCCGACCGCATATTGCATATATTTATTCGAAAAAATGCCTATACTTAGCAGAGAAGCCTTTGAGGAGCGAACGGTGTAGGAGCGGAATAATTCGGCGAGAGAAAGGGTGACGAAAGCCATTGTCTCAGCAGTTTGGACATCTATGCCGCTCCAATCATGTTGGATAAGATAAAGGAGGGGATTTACGCCAGCGGGTAAACTTGCGCCCTCTTCGAGGTGCCAAAGTAGCCCTAAGGCAAATGCTGTTAAAACTGCACCCGTTTGCGTAATGGTCTGGATAACGATACCCAAACGCATTGGTCCATGAATAATTGGCTCATTTTTGGGGCGGGGCTTACTCTGCATTACATCTGGATCGCCTTTTTCCATTGCTAGGGCAAGGGCGGGCGCACCATCGGTAACCAGATTGAGCCAAAGGAGTTGAATAGCGGTGAGCGGAGCCGGTAAACCAGCGAGGGTGGCGAGAAAAATAATCATAATCTCTGCCACATTGCTAGAGAGCAAGAAGAAGACAAATTTACGGATATTGCTGTAGATGATGCGCCCCTGCTCTACCGCATCTACGATGCTGGCGTAGTTATCGTTGGTGAGCACCATTTCGGCGGTCTCTTTGGCAACATCGGTTCCTGTAATGCCCATTGCTACGCCAATATCGGCACGTTTGATGGCGGGAGCATCGTTTACCCCATCGCCTGTCATGGCAACTACTTCATTGTTATTTTGGAGGGCATCTACAATGCGCATTTTGTGTTCGGGGGAAACACGGGCAAAGACATCTGTTTCTTCAATTTGCTGAATTAAATCTTCATCGCTAATTTCATCTAAATCTGCACCAGTGAGAACTTGTTTACCCGGTCGCATTAGCCCAATATCTTCGGCAATGGCTTTGGCAGTGTTGGGGTAATCACCCGTAATCATAATCGTGCGAAGTCCTGCTTTTTTTGCGTTCTCCAATGCTGGGCGAACTTCGGTACGGGCGGGATCTATCATGCCGATTAAGCCGACAAAGACCAAGTCTTGTTCTAATTCTTCAACTTCTGCACCACCATCTGGTACATCTTGGTCGAGCCTGTAGGCAACACTCAAAACACGCAAGGCACTGCTGGTCATTTTGTCGTTTGCCGCTAAAATGCGATTTTTCGCCGCATCTGTGAGTGGAAGTGGCTCATCGTCTATGCCTTGGTATTGGGTACAAAGATCAATGACACGATCTGGTGCACCTTTGACGGTGATTACATCCCAGCCACGATAGCGTTCATCTGTAAAGGGTGACAGGTCTTCAACGCGGGGGACATCTACATCGTTGATAGTAATCATCCGCTTGCGTTCCGAGTCAAAGGGAATTTCTCCTTCACGCGGATAGGATTCTTCGAGGTTGTCGCAGATATTCCCCGTTTTGGTGGCGGCGACTAAAAGTGCGCCTTCGGTTGGGTCGCCCACAACGCGATAGGTGGTTTCGTCATCGCTTTCGCCAGTTCTTTCTATGAATGAGTCGTTATTTAAAACGCCCAACCATAATGTGGTGAGAACAGCGGGATAGTTTTTGAAATCAATTTCTTTTTCACTGACAGAAAAAGTGCCTTCTGGTGTATAGCCTTTGCCTGAAACATCAACAAAATTTCCGTCTACCCAAAGCTGGGTTACGGTCATCTCGTTTTGGGTTAAGGTGCCTGTTTTATCGGAACAAATGATGGTGGCAGATCCGAGTGTCTCAACGGAAGCAAGTTTACGGATAAGAGCGTGCCGCTTCACCATCTCCCGCATTCCCAATGCTAGAGAAATTGTGACGACCGCGGGCAATCCCTCTGGCACAGCGGCTATCGCCAAAGAAATCGCGATGATGAAGGCTTCGCTGATTTCTTCACCAAATTTCACAAAATAATCTGCAGGGGCTTGGGTGAGGAGCGAGAAATCGGTGTGATTAAAAACGGAGACAAGGAAAACGATACCAACCAAAACGAGCGAAATGACGCTGAGGGTTTTTCCTAGCTCATCGAGTTTGCGTTGGAGCGGGGTCACTTCGGCTTCAACACTGGAGAGCATTTCGGCAATAAGACCAAGTTGGGTTTTCATGCCCGTGTCGGTAACTACGCCGCGCCCGCGCCCGTAAGAAATGGTAGTTCCCATAAAGGCAGTATTTTTTCGATCACCAATAGGGACATCTTTATCGAGACGCACCGCAGCATTTTTCTGCACAGGAAGCGATTCGCCGGTGAGCGAGGCTTCTTCTACGCGCAAATTGATCGCTTCTATCAGCCGTACATCAGCGGGGACGTAATTACCCGCTTCGAGATAAACAATATCGCCCGGCACTAAATTGTGTGAGGAGATGCTGGTACGTTTGCCGTCTCGCAAAACCTGCGCATCGGGCGCAGACATTTTTTTAAGCGAGGCGAGGGCTTCTTCAGCTTTGCCTTCTTGAATCAATCCCAAAACGGCGTTTAGTACCACAATCATTAAAATCGCGCCTGGTTCAACAAAAGAGGCACTATCGCCTGTGTGTTGAAATTCTTGCCATCCGAGAATGCCCGAAATTGCCGCGGCTACCAATAAAAGCATAACCACAAAATTGTTTAGTTGTGCCCATAATTTTGTCCAAAATCCGGGGCGGGGTGCTTCCGTGAGTTGATTTTGTCCATAATGTGCTAAGCGTTTTTCAGCTTCAGCAGAGCTTAGCCCATTTTCTTTTACTTCAAGATGATTTAGAACATCTTTTGAATTTAGGGCGTACCATTCTTTATTACCTGCCATTTTTGAGACCTCAGATATCAGACTTAAGACCTAAGACTTAAGATTTCACGCAACACGTTTTATGCGTCGCATTTTTATAAAAAAAGACCAACACGCGTCAATAATGCGTGTTGGTCTTGCCTTCGCGAAAGCGTTGAATTGCCGAGATTGGGGTGACGTGCATTACCCTTACAAATCTGTGTTGACGACAATTCATCCTGTGGGGACAGGTTGGCTACTCCCCAACGGGATGAAGTTTACCATATTTTTATTTAGCAGGTTTTATTCCTATTTCTCATTTTATGATATTTTGTGTTATTGAATAAAATCACGATTAACTTGCATTATAAGTTGTTATCCAAGGTTTTCTTGGCTGTTTGGAACGCAGCAATGGATCTTGTTCGGCTTGTTTTGCAATCCTATCATTCCACGACTGAAAAATCTGTGTCGTTATCTGTTTTTCTTTTCAATTCAAACACCACCTGATCGTAGAGCCAGAGCCGTTCAAAAAAGCCCCGCACACGATCCAAGGATAGTTTTTTTGTTGTGTTTTGATTTATCTTTTTCACGATATCACCGATCGTACAGCCCCCGTCAATCGCATCAAAGAAACTCTTCTCAGTTGAGTCTATTGGCATAAAAAGGTCTGTGTAAGTGTGAGTCCGGTTGATCAGAACACCTGCGGCTCCGGGCGGTAGCCGCTCTTGAACACAAATCGTATCTGACATGCGCACTGGCACGTAGCTGGTCCAGGCTTTACTCGTAAAACTGACAGGTTGCGAGCCGCCGGGGTTGTCGTCACGAGTAAGAATTGCGCTATGGCGCAACATCGTACCCCTGAAAAGTTCGACAGCGGCATACTGCTCCACTTGGGAAAGCTGCGCGATCTGGGGAGCTTGCGGAAGGTTTGCCATGATGCCGCAGTGCGGGTTATAAGGTGCTTGCTTAACCCAACGGCTGAATGCCAGCCCTGCTTTTTCAATAAATTCAAATAATTGTGTGACGGAATAGGCACGGTCCTGCGGATGCAAAAGTGCATCGGCTAAGGCTGCCTCGTGCTGAAAGTCTGGGGCTTTGCGTAGCAGGTCTTCGAGTGGATGCCCGGGAGGCAGAGCCTTGAGAGCAACAACGAGTTCGCGAATATGCTTATCGTTAGCTTGGACACCGACCCGCCTAGCGAATTCCTGGAGCATATAAATGCCTATCCGCCCATACGGTGCGTACACCATAAGGTGCATAACACCATCAGGTTTTAGCACATCACGCAGTGCTTTTAGCCCGGCGTCTGGGTCAGGCAGATGATGGAGAACCCCGGTGCACACAATCTGATCGAAGCTCATTCCCAGATCATCGACCTGCTCGATAGGAAGTTGATGCACCTGAAGATTATTCAGTTTGTATTTTTCTTTGAGTTTTTCAGTACTGCGCACGCTGGTGGCACTGAAGTCGATACCGGTAACCTGAGCTTCAGGCCAACGTAAGGCATGCTTGGCTGCCTGAGATGTGCCACAACCAGCGATCAAGATAGATTGGTCTTCGCGGTAGGTTTTGGCCGGCCAGAAAAGATGGTAGTCGGCGCGGTGCCTATGTGAATCTTTCCAGAGACGCCGATATTTATCGAGGCTTTCGATCGGTCGAGGATAAGGATAACGTTCGTAGAAATCCCGGACTTCCTCAGCCAACCCCCTTAATGATGTATGGAATTCGTCTTGTAGGTTCAACAATAACTTTCCTTTTGTCCCACCCTTTGTATGAATGGGCTGGCAGCTCAATTTCACTGCCAGCCCTGTTTATCTTTACCGGACCCTTTTAGGTCACCGTGGAAATCTGTTTATTATTGTGCTTGGCTTTGCGATTCTTCCAATTGCCGTAGCACCGCTTCCAGGTTGAAGGAGGCTGGTTTCTGACGTGGTGGGTATTTTATGAAAGCATCGATTTCCTTCGCCACCAGTGCCTGCATCCCATAGATTAGGTAGACACGTGATACATACCAATCCCAATACGTATTTGAATTTTGGTCAGCCCGTTCAAAGGGATCTTGGCGGAGGTTGAATATCTTCGCTCCACGGAGCGGGACAAAAGGTTCAAACCATAATGCCAACGTCTTCTCCCGCTGTTCCATCAGGACTGCCTTCCAGTCATTGTGGCGGATTGCCAAGATATCACCGTCATCGCTGATGTAGAAGAAGGTCTCTCGTGGGCTATCCTCGACCTCACCCGTTAGGTAAGGCAGCATATTGAAACCGTCAATATGAACATTGAAGGTTTTGTCACCGGCTTTGTGGCCTTCTAGGAGTTTTTCTTTAATGTCTGGGTCACCCGCGGCGGCAAGGAAGGTGGACAACCAATCCTGGTGAGTAACAATGCCGTTTAAGACCGAGCCAGCCTCGATCTTACCGGGCCAGCGCACAAAGGCGGGTACACGCCAGCCTCCTTCCCAGTTGGAATTTTTCTCACCGCGGAAGGGGGTAATGGCGGCATCAGGCCACGTGTTGTAATGCGGACCATTATCCGTAGAATACATGACGATGGTATCTTCGGCAATACCGAGTTCATCGAGCTTGTTCAGCATCTCGCCGATATGCTCATCATGGGCAACCATAGCATCGTTATAGAAGCCCTGGCCACTCTTCCCTTCGTGCTTTTCGGCGGTATGGGTTCTGAAGTGCATGGCGGTCGTGTTGTACCACATGAAGAAAGGTTGGTCTGCCTCATGTGCCTCGTCGATGAAGCGCAGGGCATGTTCGGTGACTTCATCGTCAATGGTTTCCATGCGCTTCTTGGTCAGGGGACCCGTGTCCTCAATCTTCTGCCCGCCCTGTCCGTCAGACCAGCAGTGTAGCACGCCTCTGGGACCAAAGCGTTCCTTGAAAGCTGGGTCCTTGGGATAGTCAACATTTTCTGGTTCTTCTTCGGCGTTCAGGTGATAGAGGTTGCCAAAGAATTCGTCAAATCCGTGCATGGTTGGCAGAGTTTCATCTCTGTCGCCGAGATGGTTTTTACCAAACTGCCCCGTGGTATATCCCAAGGGTTTGAGCAGTTCGGCGATGGTTGGATCTTCTGCGCTCAAGCCCACATCAGCACCCGGCATTCCAACCTTGGTCAAGCCTGTGCGGATTGGATTCTGACCAGTGATGAAGGCTGCGCGTCCAGCAGTGCAACTCTGCTGGGCGTAGTAGTCGGTGAAGGCTACGCCTTCATTACCAACACGATCGATATTAGGAGTGCGGTAGCCCATTTGACCGCGGCTGTTGTAGCTGATATTCCACCAGCCGATGTCATCACCCCACAAAATCAAAATATTGGGTTTTTTTCCTTCTGTCATTTTTCACCTCTATTAGAGTATTTGAATGTTCTTCTACACTTATACTATTGGTAACAATTTGATTATTTTTATCCAAAGAAACCTCCATTCATTAACTATCTAGGTTTTCATCTATAGAAATCCTAACTGGTGGGCGAGGTTGCGGCGCCGATGGTTTGCCACCTCGGTGACCGCGTTTTGATGCTTTCCAACCATGACAGCGATTAAAAGTCATGCCGCTACCGCAGGGGCATGGATCTGTTTTCCTCGCTTTTCGATAAGCCATCTGAAGGGCTGGTTCGTCTTTTTTGAGAATCTTCATTATCTCTTCAGTCTGACGTCCTGTACGCAGAAGAGTCCCTAATACCTTCATTGGTTCATCAACACGCTTGAAAAAACTTTTATAACCAGCACACAGGTAGTTTAGGCCGGGTTCTCCGTCTGGCGTGTCGATAAAGCGGTTCTTGGGGCATTCCCCATTACAAGCAAAACGTACTTCACAATCAAGACAGTACTTGGGCAAGCTATCTCGCTTATCTAGACCGAATTTCTGCTGCTTCTCAGAAGCCAGCATCTGGAGCATATGTTCATCTTTTATATTGCCAATCAGGTATTCAGGCTCTACAAAATGATCGCAGGAATACAGGTCACCGTTATGCTCCAGTGCCAGACCATATCCGCAAGTTTCGTCAAAGATACACATGCCTGATGTTGGATAGCGCATGAAACTTCGCAGGGAAGCTTCAAATGTTTGCACAAAGACCTTCCCAACATCATTCAGTACCCACTCATCAAAGATCTGGATCAAGAAGCGGCCAAATTGCTCGGCGAGCACAGTGCGTGGCGTGACCTTATCCCCTTCTTGATGCAGGTTAGATCCATCACCAGTAATGCGTTCAACAATCGGAATGAACTGGATCCAACTGGTCTTTGCCTCATCGCGCAGAAAACGATAGACCTCCAGCGGATGAGCCGCATTGACTCGGTTGATAGTGGTAAGGATATTATATTCTACACCATGCTTCTGTAATAAGCGTAAACCGCGCATCACCCTGTCGAAAGTCCCCTTGCCCCCCTTATCTAAACGGTGGACATCGTGAAGATGGGCAGGACCATCAATGCTGATTCCCACCAGGAAATCGTTCTCTTTCAGGAATTCGCACCACTCATCATTCAGCAGGGTGCCGTTGGTTTGCATGGTGTTTTCGAATGTCATACCTGGCTTGCGATACTTTTTCTGGTATTCAATCGCCTTACGGTAGAAATCCACACCCATTAGGGTTGGCTCACCGCCCTGCCAGGCAACCGTTACCTCGCGTGAGCGATGCGATTCGATCAGTTGGCGGATATAGGCTTCCAGATCCACGTCACTCATACGAAACTTGCTATTGGGATAGAGCAACTCTTTATCCAGGAAAAAACAGTAGGAACATCCCAAGTTACATGTAGCACCACTGGGTTTGGCCAATACGTGAATTCGGGGCGGTATAACGTTATTTGCTACCAATATTTGTCTCCTACCTTAGTCCAGATCCATCGCTGAAACTTTTAATGATGGTGGTATTCCAGACTGATTACTCGACGATTTTAATCAAGTCGATTGAGTAAAAAACCGTACCTTACTTCATACAAACTTTCCGTATATTGGACTTTTGACAAAAAAGGTGGAACTGCGAGAAAATAGAGGGCATGAATTCTCCAATAAATGCCATCAGACTTACGCAACTCTGATAAAAAGTTTACCATAAATTTATCTACTCTTTCAGCAAGTTTTATGAGAATAAAAAAAATAAAAAGAAGAAAGTACAATTTTTGTTTTTAAGTTTCTTTACGTAAAATCCATATAGCACTTCCCCAAACCCAAGGGGCGTAAAGCAGAAAGCTCACGATCAAAGGACCTGTTGCTAAAGTAGGTACAAAAATCAGCAAAACTACGGCGATTGACGAAATTATCCATTCTATAGCGCCTAGCTTAGCCAACCAATGCGGATAACTCGCAGTAGCAAAGATGGCTGGCAAAAGGAGCATACCTGCTAATGTGTATAATCCAAAACCACCGATATTGGTTAGATTATTAGCAAATTTTTCCATTGACAAAAAAACCACCATTAAAGTCGGGGCTGGATTCGCTATTGTATTGGCTAATTCACGCGCCAGCTCAGGTAAGACGGTCGCATTAAGGAGTACGCCAACAATATCAACCGCCGCGGCGATTATTGCCACGCCAATTGCCAGATTACGCCATTGACGTGTAGCGTCCAAATGCCGTCCAAGAGCATAATAACTCCATGCAAAACTAAGTGTTGGCGCAAACCACAAGAGCCAGCCCAACTTCCAGAGCAAGGCGTTCTCTGCGATCCAGTTAGCACGCAGAAGTAGATCGGACTGGTTTGAAATAGTGCCTGGGCCATGGATAAAAACAGCGATAAATAACGCTAGGAAAGTGTTATTCAACCCAGCCAGAAATAAGCCGACCACATCCAAACGTATAGTTTTAGAAATCTCTTTTTTGAACATATTTTTTCTCGACAGGACGATACCCTAAAATAATAGCCAAATTAGAAAGTAACAGTAACCCAACTACAAAACAAAAAATAATTAGTGTTCCTTCCATATCTGGGTGTAAATTATTCGGGTGAGTTAATGGTAGAAGCATAAAAAGTAGCCCTGTTGGTGGGGCTTGCCAGAACATAGGACGCACTCGTAGCCAATCGCCATCCCATAATGCCCAAGCATGTGCGGCAGCGTGAGTGATAAAAAGTACACCAATTAGACCGCCGACCAGAGGAGGAAGTTCCCATAACCAAAACTGATTAACGACATCGATCTTGAAAAGGAGCATCAAACCACTGAGCAAGCTGACAATCATTGAAGCAAATACAAGAAATTTAGCTGCACGATTTAACGGGATTTGGATCGGGAGGCGTCCACCATATTTTTTTTCATGTGTTACAAAAACATAAGGCGCAACAAAGAAAAGGATAAGATACATAATCAGCCAGTAGCCAAGGTGATACCAAGGATGAGCTAAAAAAGGCTTTAGGTAGAAAAAGGTAAGTATGGTTGCAAAAACAGAAAAAAGAGTAATAACCACCATGGTGATACGAACCCTAGCCCAGCTTATTTGGAAAGCACCTATACCAACTAAGAGCAGGGCATTACTATACATCACTCCTACAAGCCGCGCATTAATTTCTGGATTTATTGTCCACACAAATAAAATTTCCGTCATCTTTGGAAAACTCATCAAAATTAAAAAGGCAGGGAGCCCATTTGCAAGCAAAGCCAGAAAAGCTATTTTTACCCCTTTAGACAAGTCATTATTCCACCATTTCTTAAACGTATTCATAATATCTCCTAATTCTATATAATCTCACAAATCTTAGTATTCAGATGATATATATCCAAATAGTAACACATTTATTAGAAATAGTGCTAGAGAATTAAGATTCTTAAGCAGGAAAGGTTAGAAAAAACAACTTTAATATGAATAATAGAAGAAAACTGGCTGCTGCTTATTTGAATTCCCCATGAATTTACCGGCTAATCTCTTCGACATAATCTTTTGTCCCCTCACAAACAACCGTAAAATTAGATGAGAGATTTTCCCAATTCAGCACGAGCCCCTTTTGCATAGTCTCTCCAAGTGCTAACGAAAGGCATCCTGCCCCTGCGTTATAGTCTACAAGTGTAAATTTCCATAAATCTTCAAAACCCGTTGTTGCGCCGGGATCGAGGTCTGTGTTATTCCGCATAACCCGCCCTGTTTGTTCACAACTCCCTAAAAGCGTATTAGCAAAAACACTCACGCTATAATTTGCTTGAGGAACATCAACGCCTAAAGGCGCATCTTCATCTAAGGCATTTACACTATAAACCAATGCCCCACGTATTCTGTCTTGCTGTGCTTCATTTAGGCTAAGATACCCCCCGTCACATTCTTCGTCTTCAAAAACAAAGGGGCAGAATTCTTCAAAAAAGACGGGGTTCCAAAGAAAAGCAATATCAGCTCCATTTTCTGTTAAATGTCCTAAACCAACATCGGTGCCTGCATTGAAAACACCGGGCCAAAATTGGCTTTCACGGGCAAAGAGCCTTTTGATTAAGGTGGCTGGTATATTGGTCTCTTCTGCGGCTTCCATGATGAGGTCATCAAAATGATTTTGCCATGCAATCATCTCTGGTTGCGCGGCTTCGAGACCGCAAGTGGTGGCTTGCCCATTCGCGTTTAAGCCAAAATCGGCGCAGTGGCTGGCATCAACGACGCTGTTCGAAATCAAATTCCCTGCAAGATAAGCATAAGAATCATCTGTTTCTAAATCCGCGACATCTTCTGGCGTAGAAAGCCAGAGGGGGACACCGCCAATAGGCGGGAAAGCATCCCAACTCTCTGCACAGCTGGCATTTGCCTCACCGCGCCATTGGGAACTAAGCACATCTACATACCAAAAGTGAGTGCCATCTTCATTTTCTGTATAAATAATACGCAAATAGGCATCAAAAAGATGACTGCTATCTCCATAACTTGAATCCGCCCAAAAAATAAGATTGGCTCCATCTTTATCTGTTTCTGCAAGAGGAAGATCACAGTTGGCAGAATTGCATGAGAAAGGCACTCCGTCTAATTCACCATTAACGCGGATAATTTCTTCTCCAGCAAGCGGTTCGTCTCCACGCAAAGCAAGCACAGGGGGAAGGTCGCATCGGTTCGTTCCATCCTCAACAATACACCCTTCGAGGTCTAACCACACAAGGGCAGGCGGCAACGCTAACGCTATTTCCCGCGCTTTTGGTGTGCTAGAAAGAAGGTGCAAATAATATCCAGGACATTCTGCTGGGTTTTCATTCAGGATTTCAATGGGGCAAGTATCATTCGCCATCCATACATCATAGACATCTTCGCCACAAGCAACGTAAATTTCGTCTGGTGTAGGCAGCCCCTCATGCTCAACAGTGATTTCACAAATCAATTCACTATCTAACCAGCGCAAAAGCCACCATTCGTAAGAGGTATATTCTACGGTAATGGCTGTGTAGCGGTCAGGTTCGGGAGGTGGGTTTGGCGCGGCAAATACACTTTCTGTATTGAAGAGGACAAGTGCCCCAATCAATAATGAAAGCATTATCCCCACTAGCTTCAATTTGCGCTTTTTGATACTCATATTTTTTTGTTGCACATATAAAAATCAAAATAATTATAGCTGATTATAAGGACACTCACCTATCAGTTTCTTTGCAGCTTTGCAATTTTCATTCTCTATCATATAGGGTTATTTAGGCTTATTCTCTGATTTAATGCCCAAGGCATCATAAATCTTTAAGGTCGGTTTAGCGCGATTCAGCGTATAAAAATGGATACCGCGCACATCGCGATCAAAAAGGTCAAAAACCTGATGAGTAGACCACTGAACTCCGACCTTCTCAACCGCTTCATCATCACTAGTGCGTGAGATGGCGCGTAATAACTTGGCAGGAATTCGCGCCCCTAACGCAAGCTCAGAAATGCGCTTCATACCGCTCCGCGTAATAATGGGCATAATGCCTGCAATAATCGGAATATCGATGCCCACATACGCACAACGTTCTCTGTAATCATAAAAATCACTGTTTTTAAAGAAAAGCTGTGTGCAAATATAATCCGCTCCAGCATCTACTTTGGCTTTCAAATAATCCATTTCCTGCAATCGGTTTGGCGTTTCAGGGTGCCCTTCTGGGAAACCAGCCACCCCAACACCCATATGTGGAAAATGCTTCTTCACATAAGACACCAAATCTGCCGCATAGAGAAAACCATCTTTGGGCTGGACAAATCCTACCGACCCTTTAGGAGAATCACCACGCAATGCCATGATATTTTCAATACCGCTCTCGGAGTACCGCTCCAAAATCTCGTGAATCTCTCCCCGCGTTGCGCCAATAGTTGTCAGATGCGCCACAACCGTAAGATCGGTTTCTTGCTTAAGACGCAGAACAAGATTATGGGTAAGGTCACGCGTAGAACCACCTGCACCATAAGTTACACTCACATAAGCGGGTCCAATGGGAGCCAATTCTTTAATTGACCGAAAAAGTTCAGCAGAAGCCCGCTCAGTTTTGGGCGGAAAAAACTCAAAGCTAAAATGAGGTTCTGGATTTTTTAAAATTTTTGCAATATGCATTTTTCACCTCTAAAATTCAAATTTCAGACTACGCTATTATAACGCGAACTTAGGCTCACCCCCCTCCATTCTTACAGTATAACCTAATAAAAATCAACAATTTGAACCACCTAAATCGTGATAAGATTCACCCATGAAAAAAACAATTCTTTTCTTACTTATCCTCATCCTTACCGCCTGCACCACCCCAGCCGAAGCCACCCCAGACTGGGAGGATTACGACCCCTTCGATGTGCCAGACCCTCAATCAGCGGTACCGCTCTCTACCCTGCTTCCGCCCACGCGCTCGGCAGGAGAAAGCATCTCCACCCCCACACCAAACAAAGCACAATTTGCACCAGCATCTGAGCAAGGCTCGGGCTTCAAAATCATCCCCGATTCTGAGCTGGTTTACGGTCCTGCCAGCTTGCTTTTAGATATGGATATTTACCTCAAAGGCAAAAACGGCTATATAAAAGACTATACGCAAGAAGTAGATGGTGAAATACTCAGCGGCGCAGAAATCATCTCTCGTGTTGCCCAAGATTATTCCGTAAACCCTCGCCTTTTACTGGCACTGATCGAATACCAAAGCGGATGGGTGACGGAGGCGCACCCTGCCGAAACCGACTTCCCCATGCGCTATTATACAGAATGGTACGCGGGACTATATCGTCAGCTTGTGTGGACGGCAAATGAGCTTAATCGCGGCTATTATCTTTGGCGCGCCGACGCAGTACGGGAGTGGACGCTCGTGGACGGAGACGTGGTTGCCGTTAGCCCCAACATCAACGCGGGGACAGCCGCTTTGCAAAACTACTTCGCCATACTCTACACCCAAGAAACTTGGGAATACGATGTCTCAGAAGAAGGCTTCTATGCGACCTACGAATCCCTTTTTGGCTATCCTTTTGATTATGCTATAGAACCACTTGTGCCCGCTGGCATAAAACAGCCTCAACTCACCCTCCCCTTTGAACGTGGTGTAACCTGGTCTTATACTGGTGGGCCACACGGTGGCTGGGACGATGGCTCTGCATGGGCGGCTCTTGATTTTGCATCAGGTAAACCACAAGGCTGTATCTCCTCAGAGGCTTGGGCTGTTGCATCTGCGTCAGGCGTAATTGCCCGCTCGGGAAATGGGGCAGTCATTCTCGATTTAGATGGAGACGGTTACGAGCAAACAGGCTGGGTACTCCTCTATATGCACATGGCAACAGACGGACGCATAGCAAGTGGAAGCAAAGTAAAAGCCGGCGATAAAATCGGGCATCCCTCCTGTGAGGGCGGGCTATCAAATGCCGCCCATCTACATTTTGCCCGTAAATATAATGGGGAATGGATTTCAGCAGATGGCAATACCCCCTTCATTTTAGATGGCTGGGTATCTAGCGGCACAGGTATTAACTATAACGGGTATCTCCAAAAAGGCGATAAAAGCGTAGAAGCCTGGGATGCACAAAATCCACTTAATGAGATCACAAGATAATGATCATTTACTTGAGGAAGCGTTTTTGAAAATCTATAAATTTCTTTTCTTGGCAATTACCCTCTTTCTTTCAGCTTGCACAGCAACTGAGTCAATCCCGCCCACAGCCAGTGCGACTATAGCCGCGTCTGCGACTGAAACGAAAATGCCAACAGCGACATCGACATCCATTCCACCTACTGCGACAGCCACAGCGTCAGCGACCCCCGCCCCCCTTTCTGCGCTAGAGGAAATCTCCTTACAATATCTAGCAAAATCAGATACAGACGCTACCATCATAGCGCAAAATTTAGGATACTTAATTAATGGTGCACATGCCTCCAATATGTGCGGTCCCTTAGCCGCAACAATTTTACGTGAGGGGGGCGTAATTAGTCCTTATACGAATCTTTATGATTTCTGGTTGCTTAATCCACGTACACACCAAGAAATATTAAAAAGCACTTTTCCGACAAGTCGTTTTAATTTAACAGAAATACGCACGCCCATTCTCGATTATGATTTTTCAGAAAACCCTCTAAAAACGGGAGATTTTCTTTATTTATATGCAGGTCCTAACGGAAATTTTGAACACATGTTTACGGTAACACGCGTAGATGAAGAGGGTAGACCTTATACCGTGACCAATCTAAATACCGATGAGGGCTATATCATTGACGAATTTATGCTCTATGACCCCAACGCCCCAGAAGAGGGACTAATTTATCGTTGGAATAACCGAGATTATGACGATTTAGGATTGACTGGGTCAGGCGGATTTGACCTCTGGCGTCCTAAAACTATTTGGGATGCGGGCGACCCCGCCCTGACTGCTTCTATCAATGAAGTCTTAGATAATGCAGGTGGAGAATGGCATATCTTTATTAAAGAATTAGATGGTGAAATTCTCTACGCACGCAACCTCCATAAAGTGACGCATATTGCCTCAACCATCAAGGTGCCACTTGCACTCCTTTTTATGCAATCTATTCAAGAAGAGGCAGGTGGCTTAGAAAGTTATTTAGCAAGCCACGCATACAAAGATCGTTCTTATGAGCAGATAATTTCAGCCATGCTGGTTGAATCAGAAGAACCAGCTACAGGTGCTATCTATCAGATTACGCTAAAAAACGGTTTAAATATGCCCTTAACCTTAGAAGATTGGGGCATTGAAGAAACAGACATTCCCTACCGAACGACAACAATGTATGATTTATCTTTAATTCTAGAAGGACTTTATCGTAACGAGTTCGTTTCTGAAGAAAAAAGCCAATATATTCTCGATTTGATGGGAGAGTATACAGAAAATGATGATGATCGCCTTGGTTTATTAAAAAAAGATTTTCCTCAAGCAAAAATTTATAATAAACGCGGTACGCTTACAAATGATTTTTTAGTCATTGGCGATGCGGCAATTGTTGAGATAGCTGAAAAAACATATCTAATTATGATTGTCGGAAATCAAGATGAAGCGGCTAGCGTAAATAATAGTGATTTAGAAAATACCCTTAATGATATTGTAGGCATTTTTGGGGATTATTTATTAAACGAAAAGTGATAAAATCAAAGCCTTATGTTAAAAAAACTTTTTCTGTTTTTCTCCCTAACCTCTCTGCTTCTTAGTTCGTGCGGAGCAAAGCCTGCCACTTTATGGGGAGAATATAGCTCACCCACCCCTAATGGCACCCCTGCAGGCTCTATGCCTGTTCAGGCTATGCCAATTTCGACAACTGCGCCGACACAGGTTGTGAACACCTTTCCTAGCGAAGGTATTTCAGTGACGCCCACGCCTTTTGCCACGCTACTCGCCACGCGGACATTTACTACCACCTCCCCAGCCCAATACACGGATGTCCCGCCGACTCTTGATCCCAACTCGAATACAATGCTTTATTATTCCCAATCGGGCGATTATCTAGAAGTTATCGCATCCCATTTTGGGGTTGATATCGAAGAAATTAGCGCGCCTGAAGAACTCCCTTCGGCACGAACTTTACTTGACCCCAACACTTTATTGGTTATTCCCGATACGCTTGAAGAAACGACATCTAATGAGAAGATTTTCCCCGATAGCGAGGTGGTTTTTTCCTCGACAGCAGTAGATTTTGATACGGTTTTTTATGTAAATGAAAAAGATGCTTTTCTCAACGAGTATGAAGAATATCTAGGTTCTACGGGCTGGACAAGCGGAGCAGAGGGGATTGAGCGTTTAGCGCTAGAAAATTCGCTAAACCCACGCTTGTTGGTGGCTCTGGTTGAATATGAATCAGGCTGGATTTTAGGCGACCCCGGCAATCTCTCAGAGAGTGACTATCCACTTGGCTATGTAGATTTTCGAGCACGCGGATTATTTAGGCAAATGATGCAAGCGGTACAGGATTTGGCTCTAGGGTATTATGGCTGGCGAGATGGAACGCTAACTGAATTGACCTTTCCTAACGGTGAAACGATACGCCTTGCCCCAGAATTGAATGCGGGGTCTGTGGCTATTATGTATTATTTTGCCCAAAAATTAGATTATGAGCGCTGGGCGCAAACGGTAGACCCTCGAGTTGGGTTTCCTGCCCTTTATGCAGAGATGTTTAACGACCCATGGGCACGTGCTCAACATGTAGAACCACTTTTCCCCCCCGGGTTAGTTCAGCCCGATTTGGTGCTTCCTTTTGAGCCTGAGTTGCAATGGGCGTATACGGGCGGCCCACACTCGGCATGGGAGCATGAGGGCGCGCTCGCCGCACTTGATTTTGCCCCAAATGAGACCAGCGGATGTGCAGAAACTAATCGCTGGGTGGTGGCTTCTGCACCGGGGTTAGTAGTACGCTCTGAGCGTGGGGTTGTAATTCTTGATCTCGATGGCGATGGGCAAGAAGAAACTGGCTGGAATTTACTTCATCTCCACATAGCAACAGAAGACCGCGTACCCGTTGGCACTTGGCTTGAAACAAATGATCGTATAGGAAAACCTTCTTGTGAAGGCGGCGTGTCGACAGGCACACATCTTCATTTTGCACGCAAATATAATGGGGAATGGATTCTGGCAGAAGGTGCACTCTCTTTCGATTTGGATGGCTGGATTGCCCATAATGGCACAGAGCCTTATTTGGGCACATTAACTCGTGATGATGAAACAATAACAGCCAGTGTGGTAGGGGATTTCGTTTCTATTATTTATCGCGACCCAATCGAAGAGTAAAACGAAAAACGTGAAACGTAATTTTTTATCCTTCATCATGCTGCATTTGATTCTCTTTTTGCTTTTAACCAGTTGCGCCCCCTCAAATGCCCCTTATCAATTTACGGCCACCAATACGCCGCCTATACCTACATCTACCCCTTATATATCTCGCCCCGTTTACGCCCCGGGAGAGTTGGTTGCCTATACCGCCCAAACAGGCGATACTGTTCCCGCACTGGCAAGTCGATTTAATACCAGTGAAGCTGAGATTTTAGAAGCAAACCCCATCATCCCGCAGGATGTGAGCACCTTGCCTCCAGGGATGCCGATGGAAATCCCCATTTATTATTTACCCCTATGGGGAAGCCGTTTTCAGATTTTGCCCGACTCCGCTTTTGTAAACGGTCCTTCTGCCATTGATTTTGATAGCCAAAGTTTTGTAGATGTCTACCCAGGCTGGCTAAGAAATTATAGCGATTATGTAGGCGGAAAAAAGAGAAGCGGCGCAGAAATTGTTGATTATGTTGCTTATAATTTCAGCATTAGCCCACGCCTTTTGCTGGCATTGCTCGAATATCAAGCTGGCGCACTCACTGAACTGGAAGAGCCTGACACCGCCTTTACACTCGGTTACGAAGACCCCGTACTCCACTCCGGGATGTATCTTCAATTGATTTGGGCGGCAAATGTCCTTAATAATGGCTATTACGGATGGCGGCGCGGCACCCTGCTCGAATTTGAACGCACCGATGGTTATCTCGAAAGGCCAGACCCGTGGCAGAACGCGGCTACGGTCGGCATTCAGTATTATTTTTCACGCGCCCAAGCTGGAACCACGTATGAAAAGACGATTGGGGCAGAAGGACTGTTTGAGACCTACACCAAGCTCTTCGGCACCGCGTCCGTTGAGGCAGATCCCCTCATCCCCGGCTCTTTAAAACAACCTGAATTTTTACTCCCTTTTCCACGCGAGCAAACGTGGACATATACCGGTGGCCCACATACGGGATGGGGAAAAGGCGCACCTTTTGCAGGGGTCGATTTTGCCCCCCCTTCACAGCATAGCGGATGCTTCACCACAAAACCTGAAAATTACGCAGCTGCGATGGCGACGGGCATGGTGACGCGCGTGGACCAAGGCGTGGTCATCCTCGATTTAGATCTCGATGGCGATGAGCGAACGGGGTGGTCAATTCTCTACTTACACATTGGCACAAGTGGACGCCCCCAACTTGGCTCAATCTTAAATGCAGGCGAATCTATTGGCTACCCTTCTTGTGAAGGTGGCACAACAACAGGTACGCATATTCATATTGCCCGCAAATATAACGGCGAGTGGATTATGGCAGATAGCCCACTACCCTTCAATATGGAAGGCTGGATTACACATGACGGTTCAGAAGCCTATGCAGGAACACTCTCTCAAAACGGCGTTGTCGTTCGAGCAAGTACCGTTTCTGAAAATTTTAGCAGAATATCATCAGGACAATAAAATCACATGGAAAACTTTCTCCCCTTACTCATATTTATTGCCAGTTTTGGCATTATTGCCTTAGCGTCAAAAGAAATTGGGGCGTTTTTTGCACGCTACAACCTCCCACTTATTAGTGGATTTCTTTTTGCGGGTGTTTTAGTAGGACCCTTTGTGCTCAACCTAATCCCCCGAGAAGCAATTGGAAACCTACGTTTTATCGATGAGATTTCGCTGGGCTTCATCGCCTTTGCGGCAGGAAGCGAGCTTTATCTCAAAGAATTACGCGGACGCTTTAAAAGCATTGCTTGGGTTACAACGGGCTTGGTTATATTTACCTCTGTTTTAGGCAGTTTAACCTTTTTCTTTCTAACTCAATATATCCCTTTTGCACAGGGGATGTCTACAACAAGCCGTGTTGCTGTTTCTATTTTGGTTGGCGCAATTTTAGTGGCACGTTCTCCTTCATCGGCAATAGCCATTGTAAACGAATTGCGCGCCAAGGGACCCTTTACCCAAACTGTTTTAGGCGTAACCGTCATAATGGATGTTGTAGTCATTCTCCTCTTCGCCTTTAATTCAGAAATTGCAGGAGCATTACTCTCTGACTTAAGCGTCAACATTTCTTTTGTAGCCCTTCTTCTCGGGGAATTAGCCCTATCTATTTTATTAGGCTATTTACTCGGTAGAGCAATTCATCTAATGTTGCACTTAAAAGTTTCTCGCGTCTATAAAGGCATTATCTTACTTGCGCTTGGTTACTCTGTTTTTCTCGCGGCAACTTTTTTGCGTCACTATAGCCACGAACATTTAGGCGTAGAGATATTGCTCGAGCCTCTGCTTATTTGTATGGTAGCCAGCTTTTTTGTCATCAACTGGACTCCTCACAGAGACCAACTCAGCCGAATTCTACATGATATTAGCCCTCCTATCTACATTCTCTTCTTCACACTCACAGGTGCATCACTCGCCCTTGATGTACTTGCACAAACATGGCAAATAGCCTTAGTGCTTTTCCTTGTTCGTCTCTTTTCAATTTTTCTTGGCTCTTTTGCAGGCGGCGCAATGGCAGGTGAGCCATTCAAAAACAACACCGTCTCGTGGATGTCTTATATTACCCAAGCGGGTGTTGGGCTGGGCTTAGCAAAAGAAGTTGCGGTCGAGTTTCCTCAATTTGGCATTGATTTTGCCACAATACTTATTGCCGTTATCGTACTAAGCCAAATTATAGGACCACCCCTTTTCAAATGGGTCATTAACTATATAGGTGAAGCACACCCACGCGGAAAATCGACTTACGATGGCACGCGTGATGCTTTCATTTTTGGCACAGACGACCAAGCCCTTGCTGTTGCACGTCTACTCAAAACAAAAAACTGGCAAGTTACATGGGTCTGCACCGATAAATCCTGCGCAATGGCGGCACCACACAGCGATGAAGACCCACTAACAATTTTGCCCAAAATCAATCTAAGCAACCTAGAAAATATAGAAGCATCCAAAGCCGATGCCGTCATTACCATGCTCTCAGACGAAGAAAATTATAAAATCTGCGAACTCTTTTACGAACATTACGGCACTAAAACCATAGTCACCCGCCTAAACGACCTCACCAACCGTGAGCGTTTCATCAAAATAGGCGTTCTTCCTGTATTCCCCGGTACTGCCACAGTTCGCTTATTAGACCAATTTGCCCGTAAACCTGAGACTGCATCACTCCTTTTGGGCGCAGAATCTAAAACAAAAATGCGAGAGATATACGTCCGTGACCCCAACTTACACGGCATCCCACTACGTGAATTACGCCTCCCAACAAATACCCTAATCGTTGCCATCCACCGAGGCGCAAACGATATCGTCTCACACGGCTACACCCGCCTCCGCACAGGAGATAAAGTTACCGTTATCGGCTCAGAGAAAGATATAGAAGAAGTGAGATTAAAACTGGAAGTTTGATTTTTCAAGATGGATGAAAAACCGCACAGCGCGTGACTTTTGGCTTGCTTGCCCCCAATCAACTTTTGATTTGGCAAACAGCGTAACTCGAGTATTATCTGCCTTAGACAGAAACTGCGACATAAATCTTGCGCTACGAAATCCCAAAACACCAAAAATCTTTGTGCTAATACTTAGATTATAATAATAGACCTCTTGCAAAAGCCTGTTTTCTCTACGCTCCCTGCGCCGTCCTCGGCGGCTAGAGCACTTATGCAAGAGGTCTAATAAACAGAAATTTTCCCTTCAAAGCTAAAAGTAACCGTTCAGGTCCCGTGAGGCTACAAAAGTCTTAAACGATAATTTTGCAAGAGAGAAGAATTCGCATTAGTTTTTTTCAAACAAAAGCCGTTTCTTCGGAGACTTTTGTAATCCCTTTTTTATGAGGGAGTGAATGATTACAACTAAAACAACAACAAACATGGCAACTTCACCAAAAGATATTCAAGCATTTATTGACCGCTGGCAAGCCTCCGGTGCGGCGGAACGCGCCAACCACCAGCTTTTTATCGCCGAACTCTGCGACATTATTGGTCTTACGCACCCGCAACCCGCGTCTGAGAATCCACATGAAAACGCTTATGTTTTCGAGAAGCGCGTTCCCTCTGCACATGGTACGACAAATTTTATCGACCTATACAAACGCAATTGCTTTGTATTAGAAGCAAAACAGGGGAGCAATAAGCAGAAAAAAGATCAACCTGTTTTTTCTGAAGTTGCTTTACGGCGTAAGAAGCAGCACAAAACAGGAACGGCGATTCGTGGCACCAAAGGTTGGGATACAGCAATGGAAAAAGCGCAGAAGCAAGCCCAACGCTACGCACGCGGCCTTCCATCCGAAGAAATCTTAAACGGACGCCCTCCTTTCATCCTCGTTGTAGATGTAGGGAATACGATTGCGCTATACAGTGAATTTAGTCGCACAGGCGGGAATTATGTCCCCTTCCCTGACCCCAGTAGCTACCGATTAAAACTCGAAGATTTGCACGATGATAACGTGCGCCAATTATTACGCCAAGTTTGGGATGACCCGATGAGCCTCGACCCAGCGCGGCGTAGTGCCAAGGTGACGCGGGAAATTGCGGGGCGATTGGCAGAATTGGCAAAATCATTGGAAGGCAGTAGCGACCCTGAAACCGTTGCCCAATTTCTTATGCGTTGTCTTTTCACCATGTTTGCGGAAGATGTAGGCTTATTACCAGAGCGGAGTTTTACTCAATTGCTCACTGATATTCGTCTTGACCCTGCCAGCTTTAAAGAAATGTTGGAACATTTGTGGGCAACGATGGATAAAGGCGGATTTTCTGTCATTTTACGCCGTCAAATCCCTAAATTTAATGGCGGTCTCTTTGCTGACCAGACTGCACTCCCTCTAAATTCAGCACAAATAGAATTACTTATTGAAGCCGCAGAAGCAAGTTGGCGAGATGTAGAGCCAGCTATTTTTGGCACCCTTTTAGAACGTGCGCTCAACCCTATTGAGCGTCATAAATTAGGGGCGCATTACACCCCACGCGCCTATGTTGAACGCTTGGTCAACCCCACTATTATTGAACCTTTACGAGCAGAGTGGGAAAGCGTACAAATTGCGGCTTTGCTACAAGCAGAATCGGGGCAGTCAGAAGAGGCTATCTCAGAGATAGAAACTTTTCAAAAAAGATTGGCTACTATTCGCATTCTCGACCCTGCCTGTGGCTCAGGGAATTTCCTTTACGTGACTTTGGAACATTTAAAACGTCTGGAAGGAGAAGTCTTGAATACGCTGAAAGAATTAGGCGAAGGGCAGATGAAGCTAGAGATGCAGGGAATTACGGTATCGCCTCAGCAATTTTTAGGGATTGAAGTTAACCCGCGTGCGGCGGCAATTGCCGAGATTGTTCTCTGGATTGGCTACCTGCAATGGCATTATCGAGCGCACGGTGAAACGCCGCACGCCGAGCCGATTATTCGGGATTTTCACAATATCGAATGTCGTGATGCGGTGCTGGATTGGGACGCTGTCGAGCCGCTCGTGGACCCTAACGGGGTACCCGTTACCCGATGGGACGGGCGCAGTACCAAACTGCATCCCGTTACCGGCGACCCCGTGCCGGATGATGCCGCCCAAGTGCCCGCCTACAAATATATCAACCCCCGTAAGGCGGAATGGCCCCAAGCTGATTTTATCGTCGGCAATCCGCCTTTTATTGGGATTGCTCGTATGCGTGATGCGCTGGGCGATGGCTATACAGAAACCTTACGCGGCATCTATAAAAAACTGCCTGCCTCTGTTGATTTTGTCATGTACTGGTGACATATTGCCGCTGAACTCGTCCGTGAAAAAAAAGCCCAGCGTTTTGGCTTTATCACCACCAACAGCTTGCGTCAAACATTTAACCGCCGTGTTTTGCAAAGTCACTTAAGTGCTAAAAACCCTCTGTCATTAGTCTTTGCCATCCCTGATCATCCCTGGGTCGATTCGGCAGATGGTGCTGCGGTTCGTATTGCAATGACAGTTGCGGCATTAGGAAATAACAATGGTTTACTCAAGTCTACGATAGCAGAAAGAAAAAATAACCTCGATGATATTGATGTTTTATTCGAAGAAAGTAGAGGAAAGCTTCAAGCGGATTTAACAATCGGAGCAAATGTTACAAGTGCCAAAACGCTACAAGCAAATCAAGATTTAAGTAATCGCGGTGTTTCATTATTTGGGAAGGGTTTTATTGTTTCTTCTGAAGATGCTAAAAAACTTGGTTTAGGAAAAACTCCTGGTTTAGAAAAACATATTCGCCATTACCAAAATGGGCGTGATATTACTCAATGCTCTCGCAATGTCATGGTAATAGATTTATATGGACTCTCCGCAGACGAATCTCAAACAAAATTTCCCGAAACCTATAATCACATCCTTGTAAACGTAAAACCAGAACGTGACCAAAACAGACGAAAAACAAGGCGGGAAAATTGGTGGCTCTTTGGTGAAACCAACCCAAAATTACGAGATATGCTGAATGGTTTACCCAGATATATTGTTACTGTGGAGACATCAAAACATCGTTTTTTTGTTTTTCTTGACCAAACCGTTATTCCTGATAATAAACTTATCAACTTTGCTTTAGATGACGCATATTTTCTCGGAGTATTATCTAGTCGCGTTCATGTTGAATGGGTACTGGCAACAGGGTCAACTTTGGGCCCAACCCCTGTATATGTAAAGACAACTGGTTTTGAAAAATTCCCCTTCCCTGCCGCCAACGAAACCCAAAAAGCGCGCATCCGCGAGTTGGGCGAAACCCTCGATGCCCATCGTAAACGTCAGCAGAGCCAGCATCCCAAACTCACCCTGACAGGCATGTATAATGTCCTTGAAAAAGTGCGTGCTGAAGAAGCACTGAATGCCAAAGAGAAAATTATCCACGAGCAGGGGTTGGTCAGCATTCTCAAGGAACTTCATGATAATTTAGACCAAGCTGTTTTTGATGCCTATGGCTGGGATTCAACTCTTAGTGATGAAGAAATCTTGCAACATTTAGTCGATCTTAATGCCGAGCGTGCTATCGAAGAAGCCAAAGGGCAAGTGCGCTGGTTACGTCCCGAATACCAAGCTCCCGATGAAGTTCAGCATCAACAAGCCACTTTGATGGATGTCGGTGTGAAATCAGACACCCCATCTGCCCCTCTTGAGAAAGAAAATTGGCCCACAGCACTCAAAGATAGAGCAACAGCTGTTCGTTCAGTTTTAGCTCTCTTTGATAATCCCGGTGGGGAAATAGAAGTAGCGAGTGGCTTTAAAGGGCGGCGCACTAAAAAACGATTGGATCAAATTGGCGAGATTTTAGAAATGCTGTTGGCATTAGGGCAAATCAGAGAAGAAGATGGGAAATATATGGTTGGGTAAATACAGAGTCTTTGAAAGCATAATAAAAGAATTTCACCAAGAAACTGTTCATTAATGGGTATCAAGCCCAAGTTCACGCGCGTTCCATCTACAAAAAAAAGCTCCTGTTCCCTTGAAGGGAACGGGAGCTTTTTTGACACACTCTTCGTTAAAATTTAGATTAAAATCAATTTTAGCTAACTCGCTCGGGAACACTGTTAAATAATTTGATATTAGCCCTAAGCCATTCGTTGACCAAAGCCTGAACATCAAGCCCCCTTTCTTTTGCCAGTTGATTCATATAGTCATCCACATCTGGTTCAAGATAGACAGGAAATATAAACTCAGCTTCGGGGTGATAGAACTCTCCACGCTCTCCCTTAGAAAAATCATATTCTTTTTTCATAATAATTCACTTTTTATATATTGCTTCTTTTCTTCTCGGTTTGCCTTTCGAGCCGAAATGATGCGAATTTCAATTGTGTTTTCGCCAGTTTTTCTGAAAGTATGCACAATAACACGATGAATAGCACTTTGGTCAATACCAATCGTTATCCAACGATCTTCATGCGTGCTATGATTCTCATCATATATTGAAATATGGTTGGGGTCACGAAAAACTGTAGCTGACTGACGAAAAGAGAGCTTGTGCTTGTGGATATTTTTCCGTTCTTTTTCGGGATCCCAGTCAAAATTATATTGCATCTGATTTCCTAAATTGAGCAAAAACTAGACTTTAAGTATACCAGACCCTTAGCAACAATCCAAAATAAATTCTATCGCTGGAGGCATTGGCTAGAACGTGGTTTTAAAAAGAATCTCACCAAGAAACTGTTATTTAAACGCCATCAAGCCCAAGTTCATGCGCGTTCCATCTACAAAAAAAGTCCCTATTCTCATAAAGAGAACGGGGACTTTCTGATTCTAAATCAAATTTCACGCTTCACGTTTCAGTTATCTTAATCCCGTTTATATTCACCTTTGACAACCAAAGTCCGCTCGCCATTATCGCCCTCTTCGTAAATTTCGTAGAGCAACTCGATAGGCATTATTTGGTCTAGCATCCCTTGTGCGGGACAATAGCGATCTGCCGAGAGTTGCACAGCACGAAGCACGGCTTTCTCATCTATATTTTTACCCGTAAGGTCATAGGTGATGGTCGATTGGGTAAAAACTTTAGGATGTTTTTCTGCGGTATCGGCATTAACGCTGACTTCGTAGGCGGTAATTTCTTGGCGTTTTTTACGCAAAATGGAAATAACGTCCATCGCTGTACACCCAGCCAAACTAATAGCCATCAATTCCATGGGCTTGAAGCCATCGTTCTCCCCACCCACCGCAGGGACAGTGCCAAGCGGCACCTTAAACCCAGATTCTGATGTGCCTTCGAAGGTCATACCGTGATCCCAAGTTACTTTTGCGTCCATATTAATCTCCTGCTCTTTAAAAACGCATCTTCTGAGATGCGATGCACTTCTTATTTATTTTCAATTACGGGTGTGACGTGTTTCTCGAGCATTTCTTTGCTAATTTGCCCTGTCCACGCGAGAACAATGGTGCCATCACAATCAATAACAAAAGATGATGGGTAGCTATTCACATTGAAGGCTCTACTTCCTTCACCTTCTAGGTCAAGCCAAATAGGATAAGTAACATCCGTTGTTTCGATAAAGCTGGCGACCTTCTCTTGAGGTTCATTTGCATCTATACCGATCATGGTAAACCCTTCGCCGACATGGTCTGCGTAGTATTCTTGCAAAACGGGTAGCTCTGCTTTACAAGGAGGGCACCAAGTTGCCCAAAAATTAACCATAACCACTTCGCCAAGATAATCCTCAAGCGATTCTTCTTCCCCTTCTAAATTGGTGAGTGTTAATTCTGGTGCATCAAAATTCACTTCCATAGGAACAGAGGAATATTCCCCTGTAGATCCATCGGCACTTACTGAGTCTGATGGTTTTGGCATCAGAAAAAGCGCGGCTATGCCCAAAAGTACAATCCCAACACCTACGGTGATAAGCCCAACAGGGGGAGCCGTTTTTTTCTTTAATTCTTTTTTGCTTTTTCTACTAGTATTATTTCTTTTTGCCATTTGGGAAATACCTCACTTTTTCTTGATACTAATCTTTTTCACACATCACTTTGAATAAAAATATATTTAAATCTCACGCAAAAACGCTAAAACGCAAAGTTTTTAAGATTTTTCTTAGCTACTTTACGGCTTTGCATGAGAAAACGACTAAAAATCTTGAATCTAATATGTAGCTTGATACTTAAATAATGAAAAAAGAATCTAAAACCAAAAGGTTTCAGATTCTTTTTTCATTTTCTACAGACCTAATAAACGATCAATTTTTGGACGGTCGAAACCGACTATATGCTTGCTCCCAATCGTAATTTGGGGAACACCTTGTTGCCCGCTTTTGCGTACCATATCACGAGCGGCAGATTGGTCTTTTGATACATCTACATCTTTAAAGCGAATGCCTTTTTTGCGGAAATAGCTTTTTGCTTTCTTGCAATAAGTACAAGTTGGCGTTGAAAACATAATTACGCGGGGTTGTTTTTTTTCACTTGCCATACTAAGACCTCAGATATTAGACCATAGACATCAGACCATAACTTAAGTCTCAGGTCTGATGTCTAAAGTCTTTAGTCTAGCTTATAATTTTCTTTATTTCAGCAACCATATTGCTTTCAGGTACTGCGCCTACAACATTGGCGGCACCATCATTTAAGGTTGTTTGTGGTACACCACTTACATTATATTTTTGCGATAATTCACGGAATTCTCCGGCGGCTACCGCTTCAGCTTGAACCATATCACTTTCCATTGCCATTTGATGTGCGAGCGTCACGGCTCGTGGGCAGTATGGTCAGGTAGGGGTGACAAATACCTGCAACAAGACAGGCTCTGTCAACTCTTTGAGAAAATCACGTGTTTCTGGTGCAAGGTTAGAATCACGTTGTGCGACAAGTAAAATATCTTGGATCAATGCGCTAAACTCATGCCCAGAGGGAATGCCAGCGTAGCGAATGCCATAATCGGAAAGGGTATCGCCATCTTTTGCGGCAATCACAATTCCAGGGGCTTTGTCTACGTTGAATTTCTCTGCAACATCAGCATCATCATCGAGATCGTAAATCGTAAGATTTAGCTTATCGGAAATAGGGGCAACTTCTTCGAGAAGTTGTTGGGCGTCTGCACAATGTTGACATCCATCTTTTTGACTGAAGAACATCATTTCAACAGCCTCTTGCATAGGGGCAAAAGCTTCTTCTAGTTGTTTTGTCACATCTGCATTTAATAGTTGTGCCATAAAAATTCTCCTTTTATCGGCTTATTTAGCTTACTACCTTCTTAGATGCACGAGTATCTAAGAAGTTACATTTTAAGATAATAAACTTTTTTCCTGAACAAAATCATCTAAATCTAAGCGATGAAAAAGTCTCTCACGTACATCTACGGGAATAACCGTTTTCTCTGAAGTTTTATGATAGAGATAAATCGTCTTTTTGAGCGTATCAACAACCACACGGCAATCATCGCAATCTGCTATATGATCTTCAATCTCTGCGCACAAAGCAGAATCTATTACACCATCAACATACTCAGACAAAGAATCTAGGAATGCGCCACAATCAAGGTCTTTATTCATCCTCTCTTCTCCGCATCTAATTGTTCTCCATAATACTTTGAAAGCATTTCACGTAATACTAATCGCGCTCGTAAAAGTCTCACCTTAACCGCGGCTTCACTTATCTCTAAGGTTTCGCTAGTCTCACGAATAGATAATTTCTCAATATCTCGCAAGATAAAAACTACACGCAATTTTTCTGACAATTCCTGAATTGCTTCATCTAAATAACCTTGTGCCTCAGAAGACATCAACTCACTTTCTGGCAAACAGCACCAATCGGTAAATTCTGTTAGAAGATGTTCATTTTCTTCATCATCATCTGGCTTCATAACAAGATCAAACTCAGGCTTTCTCTGACGAATAAGCATCAACGATTCATTAACTGCAATCCTATAAAGCCAAGTAGATAAACTTGAACGCCCTTCAAAAGTAGGTAACGCCTGAATAGCCTTAAAAAAAGTGTTTTGAAGCACATCTTCTGCATCTTGCGTATTTGCCAACATCTTTAATGCCACACGATAGATATTTGCAGAGTGGGCATCTACAAGACGGGCAATTTCTGCCCGATCACCTGAACGCAATAATTCTAAAGAAAATTCTTCTTGATTCTCTTTACTCATTTAGATAATTCCTCAGATAAAAAGTTACATTTCTCCTGAACATTTCCCCAGTATAACGTATGATTATAAATATAATATAAGCACAGAATTTAGGTCAGAAGAACCCCAAGCCCCCTCTATAATCTCCCCCGAAGGGGGAGAAATTGTCCCTTCCCCTTTCGGGGGAAGGCTAGGATGGGGGAAGAGTACGAGATTTTTTATTACCGAAACAATTATTTAATCTCCATAAACGGACTTCCCGTATCAAACTATGAATTCATTCATAGTAGCTTGGACGCGCCGCGACGAGCATGATTTAGGCTGGTGTTCTGAACACCTCAACGGGTGCGTAGCGTAAACGTTTTTGTGCTCCCCACATTCACGCCGAGATAATAGACTCTATCGAGAATAAAATCCGTAACCGCTAATTCTCGCAAATCTTCGCTAAAAAAACAAAAATCCGAGCAAATCTGTGAAACCTATAGCTCTTTTAAGTATTCAAACAGCTAAGCCTTCTTATCCCTAACTCAGGTTAAAAACTCTCTTCTATTTTCCGCAACCTAAAAAAATCAGTTAGAATAGATGGAGTTACCCACCCAAAAAAGGAATTCCTTATGACTGCCCAAACCCTTGCCGAAAAAGTACAAAGCGATATTCGTAGCCTACAATCAAGCTTAGACAGTTTACAAGATAATGTGCGCATGAGCGACATTCGTGACCAAGTAGAAGATTTGCAAACATCAGTCAACGGGATGGATAGGCGCATTAGATCCTTGCGCGAGTACGGCTATGCCTTTGAAAAAGATTTAGAAGAAAAAGCAGTAGATTTTGCTGAAGAATGGCAAAAAATTGCCCCCGATGTTAAAAGACAAATAGAAAAAGAATCCCGCGCATTAGGGAGTGCCTTGCACCCAATAGAGCGAGAGATTACGCAATTGGCGGGAAAAACTGGCTCTCCCGCGAGGTTGCGTCCACAGGCAAGCAAGTTGATGTCACGCGTAGAAACGCTAGAAAATCGCGTTGAATCAGCGGCACAAAGCATCCGCGGCGAGTATGATAATTTCAACGGACACGTACAAACAGTCCAATCCCATTTGTCTCAATTAGAGCAAATGCTAGAAAAATTTGACGAAGCCACCTTTGATTTATTAGCGACCGAAGCGAGTATTATGGCTGTAAAAGCGGTCTGGACAAAAGATGGCGAAGAAGATAAAGACGACCCCGAAGGCATTTTATACCTAACCGACCAACGTTTGCTCTTCGAGCAAAAAGAAGAAATTGCCACCAAAAAGGTGCTTTTTATAACCACGGCAAAAGAAATGGTGCACAAATTACGCTGGGAAGTACCCGTAGCTCTCATTGAAAAAGCAAACGCTACAGATAAAGGCTTTATGGGAAAAGATGATTTTATAGACGTGCAATTTAGCGGAGATGCGCCTTTTGACAGCGTTGTTTTGCATATTTGGCAAAGCAGTGACAAATGGAAGACTTTGCTAAAACGTGCTAAAGCAAAAGAATTTGACAGCACCCGCGCAATTGCCATTGATAAGGCAATTGCCCAAAAGGTCAAAGACGCACCCTCAAAATGCCCCTCTTGTAGCGGCACAATTACTCAAGAAATTTTGCGCGGCATGGATAGCATTGAGTGCGAGTATTGTGGAACAATAATACGGCTTTAAGCGTCTTGTGTAAAGTTACAGAGCGTATTTTACACAAGACGAAACATTCCCAAAGCACGGTATAATCCCCCCTTATGGAAAGAAGAACTCAAAGCTACTCATCTCCTAAAATTAATATAGCCTCACAAATTGCCACCGCGCTCTTTGGCGGCATTGCGTTATTTATTATCATTCTCATCATCTGGACATTGGGCTACCAACTCGTTTATGCTGGGCGCATTTTCCCTGGCATTTCTGTTGCGGGCATCAATTTATCTGGAATGACTCCTGCAGAAGCCTCTATAAAACTCAACGAAGAATTGATCTTCCCCTATCAAGGGAAAATTCTCCTCCGAGACGGAGATAAAATTTGGACAGCCTCACCTGCAGAATTAGGCATGGTTTTCGATGCCCCTGCATCAGCCAGCTCTGCCTATCAAGTCGGTCGCTCTGGCGGCCTTTTCGGCGCATTTAACGACCAACTCGATTCGCGAAAACAAGGGAAGTCCGCCGATATAGTCATCATCTTCGACCAGCAAGTTGCCTACGCCTACTTACAAACCATCGCATTTGGGCTTAACCAATCCCCCGTAGAAGCCTCCCTCGATATTCAAGGCACCGAAGTCATTTCACAACCTGGCACGGTCGGACGTTATCTCAACGTTGATGCCACATTACTTGCCCTCAGTGCCCAACTACAAAGTTTTCGGGATGGGGAAGTGCTAATGGTCGTGGATGAAGTTCATCCCGATTTAGTGGATGTCTCATCTCAAGCAGATACCGCCCGACAAATTCTCGCCTCGCCCTTAACCCTACACTTGAGTGGTGCGAGTGAACTTGATCCCGGTCCCTGGACTTACGATGTCCCGATCGTAGCAGAAATGCTAATCGTTCAAGAAGTTCAAACCGAAGCAGGCACCCATATAGAAGTTATGCTCGCCCCCAACGCATTAGGTGAAATACTGGTAAAAATCGCCGCAGAAATAGACCGCCTTCCAGAAAACGCTCGCTTTGTTTTTGACGATGAAAGCCGCCAACTGGTTGTCTTAACACCATCCACCACAGGGCGCACAGTAGATATATCCTCTAGCATCATATTTATCAATGAAAGTATTTTACAAGGCATACACGATATAGAACTAAAAGTAAACACAACAGACCCCGCCATAAAAGACACCATGACAGCAGAAGAACTAGGCATTACCGAGTTAGTCAACGCAGAAACCTCCTATTTTTATGGGTCTAGCGCAGAAAGAATTCAAAATATCCAAGCTGGTTCAGCGCCTTTTCATGGCGTACTCGTTGCGCCCGGAGAAACCTTCTCTATGGGAAGCGTTCTCGGCGATATTAGCCTAGACAACGGCTTTGCAGAAGCCCTCATCATCTTTGGGGGCAGAACCATTAAGGGCGTGGGCGGTGGCATTTGTCAAGTTAGCACTACCCTTTTTAGAAACGCTTTCTTTTCTGGTTTTCCTGTAGAAGAAAGACACTCTCACGCATATAGAGTTTATTATTATGAACAAGATGCTGGTGGCGGGCGAGATTCCGATTTAGTTGGGCTAGATGCCACAGTTTACTTCCCTCTGGTAGATTTCAAATTCACCAACGACACCCCCTATTGGCTCTTAATGGAAACCTATTTAGATGTAGCTGGCAGAAATCTAACTTGGAAATTTTACTCCACCTCAGACGGTCGCTCAACAGATTGGACAACCACAGGCACAAAAGGTGTCGTTTCTCCGCCAAAACCCGTTTTTGAAGAAAATGACGAATTAGCAAAAAATGAAATCAAACAAGTTGATTGGTCTGCCGAGGGTGCAGATGTATCCGTCACCCGCACCGTTTATAAAAACGGCAGTATCTATTTTGAAGATGTTTTCAATACGCACTACGAACCTTGGCAAGCTGTTTGCCAATACGGACCAGATACTAATAACCCTGAGAAAAAAGCAGAAGAACAGGGGCTTTGTCAATAGAAAAACTAGCAGAAACTCGGTTTTTTCTCCGCAAGGGTAAAAAAGTGAGTCTCTTGACCGTTAAATTTATCTGGAAAAAACGCTAAAGCAATTCCCAAATTGAAATTCATGGAACTGCATCCCATCCCCCACAAAAAAACACCCCCTATGACCCCAAACTTTTATATCATCGTCCCCGTACTAAACGAAGCAGGTAATCTTACACGCCTATTTGAATCTTTTAAAGTTATAGAAAGCCGCTTTCAACAAAACTATACCCCACATTTCATCTTAGTAGACGATGGAAGCACAGACAAAACAGAAGAACTAGTCGAAGAACTTGCCCAAAACCTAAATTTCACCTACCTCAAGCACGAAGTAAATCTTGGTCCTGGCAAAGCCTTCGGCACCGCCTTTGCCTATCTTGCCGACAAACTAAAAGACGATGATTGGGTTGCAACTATGGAGGGAGACAACACATCCCGCATTGAGCTTCTTGAACAATTTTTCGTCCGAAAAGATGAAGGCTACGATGTCGTCCTCGCCAGCCCCTATATGTACGGTGGCGGCATTATCAACACATCCCCCATCCGCACCTTTTTGAGCAATGTGGCAAATATCTTTGTCAAAGAATTCTTGGGCATTCACGGCATTCTAACCGTTAGTTCCTTTTACAGACTCTATAAAGGCAAAGTAATCAAAAAGCTACAAAACAAATACACCCCAGAAATTTTAGAGCTAGAAGGCTTCGAGTGCATGGTAGAACTCTTACTCAAAATGATTTACCTCGAAGAAACCATTTCAGAAATCCCCCTCGTTCTTGACACCAATTTACGAGTAGGAAAAAGCAAAATGAAAATCATGCGCACCATCGGGGGCTACTTCAAAGTTTGGGCGCATAAGAAAAAATGGCGCAACACATAAACAGGAGTCTCCCTTGCAAGAAGCAAAACCATCCTCAACGCGCTTATTTTTCACCATCAGCATCGCCATACTCGCCGTTTCAACATCATCCATCTTTATCCGCTTCGCGCAAGAAGAAGCCCCCTCGCTGGTTATCGCCGCATCTCGGCTTTTACTTGCCAGCCTCTTCTTAGCCCCCTTTGCACTCACAAAATATCGCACCGAATTACGCACCCTCTCCCGCAGAGACCTCGCACTGGGTCTCCTTTCGGGCGTTTTTCTCGCCCTCCACTTTGCCACCTGGATTACATCTCTCGAATTTACCACCGTCACCAACTCGGTCGTTCTTGTCAGCACATCACCGCTCTGGGTGGCAATCCTTGCACCGATTTTTCTCAAAGAAAAAATCACCAAAAGCATTATTTTAGGGATGATTTTGACTCTCATCGGCGGTACAATCATCGCCTTTAGTGAAGGTTGTACATGGGATAGTGGGATAACCTGCGCCTCACGCGTGGATACTTCGACTAGCCTCAGCACAAGCCTTGGGCTTGCTGAGGCATCAAAGGGCAATTTTCTGGCGTTAGCAGGCGCGTGGGCAATAGCAGGCTATCTCCTCATTGGCAGAAATTTACGCGCCAAGATGAACTTAATCCCCTATATCTTCCTCGTCTATGGGATGGGCGCAATCGTGATGCTCGCTATTTTAGCCATTACGAGAAACACCCTCTTTGGCTACTCCCCTATTACCTACCTATGGCTTCTGCTCATTGCCATCTTCCCCCAACTTATCGGGCACTCTACATATAATTGGGCATTAAAATTTTTACCCGTTGCATTGGTTGCCGTGACCACACTTGGCGAGCCAATCGGTTCAAGCATTTTGGCATTCATCATCCTAAATGAAATCCCCTCAACTTTACAAATTATTGGTGGAATCTTAATTTTAGCGGGGATTTATATGACATCGAGAAAAAAATAAGAAACCAGCGTCAATCAGTCCAATCCGCGTCATCTGTGTTCCATTCTTTTTTCACGTTTCAAGTTTCACGTTTTACATCTCAAACTACGGGGTCTCAAATTCAAAAAAAGCCTGTCCATTTTCTTGAGTATAAGTAGAGTTTTCGCCAAGAACTTCGTAAAAGATGCGCCCGTTTTTAAGGGACAGCGGCATCCTGTTTCTGTCCATAATAAGCAGGGGCTGATCAAGCGCAAACCTCTGCCAATATGCCGGTATCACGCGTCCATCACGAAAGAGATACGCATCCCCTTCTCCAAACAAATCGATATGATAAATTTCATTTCTTTCATGGTCATCATTTTCAAAAGTATGGGGGACAAAGAGATAAATAAGATTATCTGTTGCTATGCCACTCCCTGTAAAAGAATCTGTTAATAACGCGTAATCGGGGCTGTTGCCTTCGCGAATATCATCCTTCTCTTGGTAGCGATAGTATTGCTGTAAATTTGAGTCATATCCCCAATAATGATAATTATCGGAGGAATAACGCGCATAAATACGCGAGATATTATCTACAGAATCTGGGGGGATCATGCTAAAATAGCCCGCATTCAACGCGGGGCGAGTGTTATCCATTTCTTTTTTAGCTAAACAATCAGAGAATCTTGTTGTATCGAAGAAAACATTATTATAAGTATCGCGCTGGTATCTCCCAATATAGAAAGGGGGACAAGTGCTAATGGAGGGGAGAACCAAAAAGCGACTAATATCTGTAGATTTAAGATAATTCAACACACGCGGGTCTGCAAATTTTAAAACGAGATAAGATTGATACATACGAGCAATATGCTCATCAAAAAAACGCCCTGAACGAACAGGACCTACTTCTGCCGCGTTATCTCCATAGAATAGGGCAATAAATCGTGTTAGCCCATCTTCAATATAATATTCAAAAACAACATCGGCGCGGTTCACCCCAGAAACAGGGCGATTACTACGCGGATAAATAGCAATTTTGATAGCAACAGGTCGTCTTTCAAGCAATTCAAGGGAGTTAGGAGCTTTCCCCGTAAGCGGATTGATTCCCTCTGGCAGAAATGCAGGCGAGGTGTCTATCGGCGTTGCCACAAATTCAGGCAATGCAGTCGGATAGCTTACGCCCCCTTCATAAATTATGGTTGGGCGCGGCGTTGGTGTTAGTGAAGAAGAAAATTCTTCTAAGAAAGGCGTAGCCTCTACGCTTTCTTCTAAAAATGCGGTTGGTGAAGAGGTGCTTTTTGCTGGCACAAGTTCATTATTTTCCCCAAGAAAATCCCCTTTAATAAGCGCAAAAAATATAAATATCAAGAAAATAAAGAAAAACAACTCCCCCAAGATAATTGCTCTTTTGAGGCTACCTGAAATTTTCCGTGATTTCACCTGCGATTTCTTTCCCGATTGAGTTGAATTATTTTATCCTTCAACTCCCCGCTTAAAGCATCGCCTGACATTCTCCACACCCAATTGCCCCCAAGTCTGCCCGGGTAGTTCATCCGTGCGCCATTGCCTAAGTTGAGTAAGTCTTGCATAGGGGCAAGAACAAGATTGGCTTTAGATTTCCACAAAGCACGGATTAAGTCCCAAGCAAAATCACTACCGTCTACGCTTAAATATCGGCGTGCAAAGTCTTTTTCATGCTCACCTGCCGTTTCGTACCAACCGCGAGAGGTATCATTATCATGCGTGCCCGTATAAGCGACACAGTTTTCAGGGTAATGATGCGGCAAAAAGGGATTGCTCTCATCTGAAAAGCCAAATTGTAGAATTTTCATACCCGGCAAATTAAATTGATCACGTAGTTCAAAAACATCTGGGGTGATTTCGCCCAAATCTTCGGCAATGATGGGGAGTTCGCCCAACTCAGCTTTGAGGGTATTAAACAAATCTGCACCAGGACCCGATACCCAACGTCCTTTGACGGCGGTTTCTTCGCTTGCGGGAATTTCCCAATAGCCCACAAAGCCGCGAAAATGGTCTAGGCGCACAATATCGACCATATTGAGGACGGCGCGCATTCTTTTTACCCACCAAGCGTAATTTGTGGCTTTATGCTTTTCCCATTTATAAAGCGGATTACCCCATAATTGCCCTGTTTTCGAGAAATAATCTGGCGGCACGCCTGCCACCACTGTAGGGTTTTTCTGCTCGTCTAAAAAGAAAAGTTCGGGGTTTGCCCAAACATCGGAGCTATCATAAGAGACAAAGATGGGAATATCGCCAATGATTTTTATGCCTTTGGTGTTGGCGTATTCTCGCAATGCATCCCATTGACGGAAGAAAAGATATTGGTAGAAGACAAAGCGGTCTACGGCTGGCTTTAGTTCTTTTCTTGCTCTTGAGATTGCTAATTTTTCTCGGTTGCGGAGGTTTTCATCCCAGCCTGCCCATGAACCGCCACCCTTTGCTTCTTTGATGGCTCTAAAAAGGGCGTAATCTTCGAGCCAATCGCTGTTTTTCTCACGAAAAATGTTGAGGTCACGATAACCAAGTTTCGGGTTACGCGTGAAGCGGACAAAGGCTTTTTCGAGCAGATTAAGTTTCCAGCCTATTACACGCCCATACTCCACGCGTCCGCGCGGGGTATCCAAATCTTCTTTTAAATCATCGGGGTGAAGCATTCCATCTTCAAGCAAAAAATCGGGGCTAATCAGATAGGGATTTCCCGCAAAGGTAGAGAAAGATTGATAGGGGGAATCGCCGTAGCCAGTGGGACCGAGCGGGAGCGTTTGCCAAAACTGGGTGCCCGAAGCATGGAGAAAATCGACAAAGTCATAAGCACTTTTGCCGAGATCGCCGATGCCATAGCGGTTGGGGAGGCTGGTGGGGTGAAGGAGGATGCCAGATGAACGGGGAAGTTTCATGAAATTAAAAACTAGACAAGTCGTGCTTCTACGAAGCCTAAGACCTATCTAGTTTGCTTGTTAGTTTTTTAGAGTGATTTATATAATGCCGCGTATTGCTTTGCTGAATTTTTCCATGAGAAATCTTCTGCCATCGCGTTGCGTTGCATGGTTTTCCAATGATTTTTATCTTCGTAAATTTTGAGTGCCTCACGCACAGCCTTTGAGAGCGATTTTATATTATCCCCTTCAAAAAGGAAGCCCGTTTCTTCATGCTTAATGGTGTCTTTTAAGCCACCAGTGGCACGCGCAATCGGAAGGCAACCATAGCGCATGGCGACCATTTGCGAAAGTCCGCATGGCTCATAACGCGAGGGCATTAAAAACATATCGGTGCCGGCATAAATTTTGCGTGCCAGCCTATCATCATAGCGAATTTCAACTTTCACCCGATCAGGGAAGAGTTTTTCGAGACGTTTCGCTTGCTTTTCTATGGCAGAATCGCCCGTGCCTAAAATAACCGCTTGCCACGGAGTCTTTTTAAGCCTAGAAAGTGCACCAAGAGCTAAATCGATTCCCTTTTGCCCCGTCATTCGTGAAACTATGCCAAAAAGCGGAATTGAAGAATCGATATCTAAACCTGTTAGTTGTTGTAAGCCCGCTTTATTCCAAGAACGTTCTTCTAAAATCTCTGCTGAAAATTGGGTCGGGATTGCGGTATCAGTTTTAGGGTTATAGCTCTCTGCATCTATTCCGTTAATAATCCCCATAAGCGTATCTTTGTGGCTGGCAAGGTACCCCTCTAGCCCAGCACCAAATTCTTTTGTAAGCATTTCTTCTGCATAAGTTGGTGAAACTGCCACATTTTTTTTCGATGCCCATAAACCTAAAGGCAGGGGTTGTGCGTGCGCCCATTTGGGCAAATCTGTTGCAGAAAGGGGCAAACCATAAGATGCTAAACGCCCTGTAATATCAGGACCCAAAAAGGGCAAATTATGCACAGTAAGCAAAGATTTCGTCTCTTGCATCTCCCCATTCCAATGCTTCATCTGCAAGGCATAAGAAGCCAAAGCCGTATGCCAATCATTTGCATGTACAATATCTGGCACCCAATCAAGATGTTTGGTCATTTCAAGTGCCGCGAGAGAAAAGAAGGTATACTTTTCTCCATCTAAGGCTGAATTCGCTGAATAAACCGAAGCACTGGTCGTAATCGGTTCCCCCGCTACAAAATAAACGGGCAAACCCTCAGAATTCGTCTCGAAAATCTGCACAGGCATTTCTGCCCCAGACCGCTGCAATGAAAAAGTGGCTATGGGGCGCAAAGTTGCCGAATCGTTACGAATAACCATGTGCAAAGGAATCGCCAAACGCACATCCAACTTTACGCCACCTGCATCTTCTTCAGAGAGTGCACGCAACGCCCGTGGCAAAGCACCTGCAACATCGGCTAAGCCGCCGATTTTCACAAAAGGGGTGGCTTCTGCCGCCAAAAATAATACTTTAAGTGTTTTAGACATAGCCCATATTTTACTATGAAAAATTTAAATTTGCCCTCAGTTTCTAAAAAAAACATTGCAATTCAGATAACAAACTCTGCCGAACGTGCCATCCGACAAGGACACCCGTGGCTCTTTGAAAATGGCATTACCCAGCAAAGTCATCAAGGCAAGACGGGGGACCTAGCCGTCATCTTCGACAAAAAACGTAAATTTCTTGGAATCGGCTTATACGACCCCAGTTCGATGATACGCGTGCGCATCTTGCGTGTACTGAAACCTGCTACCATTGGTCAACCGTTTTTTGAAGAAAAGCTCAATGCCGCCAATCAACGCCGCGCCCCTCTGCGTGATGCCACCCCAAAAACAACGGGATACCGTCTCCTAAACGGTGAAAACGATGGAATGCCCGGCATCATCATCGACCGTTACGCAGAGACAGCCGTCATCAAACTTTATACCCCAGCATGGGTTCCGCATCTGCGCGATGTGGTTGGTGCGTTAGAAAGTATTTCACCTGCGAAAAGAGTTGTCTTGCGTCTCAGTGGAAGTTTTAACAAAAACCCGAAAGGTTTCAATCACACCACAGAAAAAGAAAAATCTATTTCTTCAAAACCATCCTATAAAAAAAGCAATCAAATAAAACCTTCCGGGTTTGGGCTTTACGATGGCATGATTCTTGTAGGCGAAAAACTGAACGCCCCCATCATCTTCCGTGAAAATGGATTGAAATTTGAAGTAGACCCCATTCACGGTCAAAAAACGGGATTCTTTCTCGACCAACGAGATAATCGTGCTCGCGTTGAAGCATTGGCAAAAGGAAAACGTGTCCTAAACGTCTTTTCTTATACAGGTGGATTCTCAATCTACGCGGCGCGGGGTGGGGCAAAAGAAGTGGTTAGTTTAGACGCAAGCCAACCTGCAATTGATGCCGCAAAAAGGAATTTTTCTCTCAATTTTGAAAACACAAATCGCCATAAAGGCGTCGTTGGCGATGCTTTTGAAATAATGAGCCAAATGAAAAAACAGAATCACTTTTTTGATATGGTTATTATTGACCCGCCTTCTTTTGCGCATAATAAATCACAAATCGATGGGGCACTCCGTGCCTATAAAAAACTAACTCGGCTAGGCGTAAGTATTCTTGCGCCTAAGGGCGTTCTCGTCCAAGCCTCCTGTTCTAGCCGTGTAGATACAGAACTCTTTTTCGACACCGTCCATCTCGCCGCGCGTCAAGCGGGACGACCATTAATAGAAATCGAACGCAGTAGTCATGCGCTCGATCATCCAATTGGATATCCAGAGGGGGAATATCTGAAGTGTTTATTTGCAGATGTGCGATAAAGCAACATCCCATTCTCTTTAAGAAAATGGGATGTTAAATGGAGGAATAAAATTTACTTTAGCGTGTATTTCTTACTAAGAAATCTTCTTGACCACAGCTAGTTAGTGCTTTTTTGAGTATCTCGTTGCTACAATCACGAGGCTCTCCGTCTTTTTCAAAACAAACAAATAGCTCTTTCATAAAACGTCCTGAACCAGAGCAGTAAACGGCAAAAGAGTCTGTGTTAAAGTCTGGGTTAACGCTAATAAAAGTATCTGCTAACACTGCGGCATCTGTACGGAATGGCTCTAACGGGGAATCGAATATCTCTGGGGTTTGAAGAGATTCTTTGAAATACTTACTCCAGAGTAGATAGCCCTCGGGGCTTAAGCCAGCACAGGTTCCGTGCTTCTCCCATTCATGGTCAAATAATTTTTCGCTGGGATATAAGCCCGCATATTCATCTTTAAGATCGTAGGGCAACTCTTCTGTAGAGCAATAGCTGGGATATCCGCTTTCATATTGCGGCCATAGCCCGTGAAGCACAAAATCTAGTTGTCTGCCAGTTGAACATTGCTGATCATCCTGATAATCAGTAGATGCACAATAATCGGGAGACCAAGAGAGTGCCATGACGTAAAAATCAAAATCCCCTGTTGCTTCTTCAAGATTTACTGCTATTTCTTCAGAAATAACTTCTTCTTCGCTGGTTTCTGTTTCCTCAACTTCTGTAGCTCTTGCGGGAATATCTGTATCTTTAAGGGGTTGTGTTAGGGATATAGGAGCCTCTGTATTTGTTGGCTCTGTACTTTCGTTATCTGTAAGAAATTGATAAAGACTAATAGCAAGAACGATAAGAAACAATATCGTTCGTAAATTTCCTTTTTTCATAAATCGCTTTTCTCCTAAATTATTTAATAATTACTTTTGTCGAATTCTTGAGTGCATCCACAATCCGCTCTTTGTGATTGAGAAGCATATCTAATTTTTCCAATTCTTTGAGGGTAAAATAACCAAAATCAGTAGTTTCATCACTTAGCCCAAGCTCCCCGCCGACAATTTCTGCCTCAAAAGAGATGGCAATAACGTGCGCTTTATTGCCATCAGGATATTCGACCATGCAATTTGGATCGCTGTACACACCAACCAAACGCGTCACACGAACGTTAAGACCCGTTTCTTCATAGACTTCACGAATGCAGGCTTCTTCGACAGTCTCACCCGAATCTACACCGCCGCTGGGGAGACACCATTGCTTGTTGTCCGCTCGTTCAGTGAGCAGGATCTTTGTCTTCGTCTCGTTTAAAATGATTGCAGAACAGCCAAGACGGACTTGGGCTTCTTTAGCTATTCTTTCTCCGTGATGAATTGTGGTTACTGCGGGCATATTTACTCCTTAAGTTAAAGCGTAGGCTTTTTCATTACTCTTTCTGTCTTTTTTGAATAAAAGAATTAGACAGAGATTCATTATGAATAAAAAGATTAAAATGACCCCAAAACCTAATTGCATGCCAAACCAGTTACTAAAAAGACCTATTGACCAAGAACCAAGCACTCCGCCCAACCCTGCAAAAGTGAAAAGTAATCCCAAAACTGCACCTTGATTTTCCTCATGTATATCTGAAACAGCCGCTGTCAACGTTGGGAAAATAATGGAGAAGAAAAATCCAGATAAAGGCAAAAGTATAGCCAATTCTGTTGATGCGAAAATACCAATGCCAACAAAAAACAGAGCTGAAACTCCTGCGTAGAGCATACTTTTTATATATCCCACACGAGAAAGAAAAAGGCTACCTATAAATCGCCCTGCTGTTATAGAGCCAAAGAATAAAGCCAGATAAAATGTGCTCTGCCCTACAGATTGCAATTTTATCTTCTGTAAAAACTCGACCAACCAAGCACCAATCCCGATTTCAGCCGCCACATAAGCCGCGATGCTTATAAAAAACAAAATCATTTCTCGGGAAAATGCTGATTTTCCCAGATTTTTGAAATTCAGTTTATTCGTACTAGCACCAGATTTACGCGGATACTTAGCCAGAAGAAAATATATCAGAACGAATAAGGCAATCCCTGCACCAAATTGATAAACTCTTCGCCATGAGAAGCCCATCACGAGCATCTGACCAGCATATAAGGGTGCGATCATGGAGCCTATGCCATGAAAGAAAGCTAAAAGATTGAGATAACGAGCTTTATCTTCAGGGTGAATATCTACGATAATGAGATTAGCCCCCACTTCCAACGCACCTAAGCCTAAGCCCATAATGAACATGGTCAAAGCTAATGACCATAATTCGCTAACAACACTATACCCCAACATCCCAACCATAAGAAAAGCACTTGCCAGAAGGATTATAAGTTTTTTCCCCGCTATATCTGCTAAGGGACCCGTAATAAGGGTTGCAATTAAAAATCCCAAATAAGATAAAAGAAGTATTGTGCCCCCATTGGCATAGTTAAAATTCAGGTCATCCAATAGAACAGGAAACGTTGCCCCTTTCAGATTATCAGAAAAACCAAAAAGAAAAAAGGAAAAAAACGCCCCTAAAGTAACGATTTTGATAAGCTTGGCTGAATTTTCTTTCACATCCATAATTGTTTTTATCCTTTACACACTGCTCTATTTTTAAATTCATTCATTATTTTCTGCAAAAGGCTCTTATAACCCATGCTTTCTGTAGAAACATCAAATCTCAAAACCTGTGCAACAGGAAGTGTACTCAACCACTCTTCGAGATATTTTTTCAATATTCCCGCATCATCTGATGTGGCGATGTTGACGCGGTCTCGTTTTGCCAATCTTTCGCGAATTACTTCATCCGAAGCTGTTAGATATATCACTATCTCAGGCAATGGAAGCGCGGCGCGTAGTTGAGTATAAAGCCGTTCACAAAGAGAAAATTCTGCATCACTAAGATAACCACGCGTGTGGAAGAGACGCACGAAGCCGTAAAAGTCCACATCCAAGCCGCCATCAACGAGAGCAAGCCGAGGGTCGGCGCGTAAAATTCGCTCTTGTTCGGCACGAAGTAGGAGATAATCAAATTGATTAGGGAGGGCGTAACGCTTATCCTCATCAAATAGATGCTGAAATGGGCGTGTATCGTGTTCTTCTAAGCCCGTTGCAAAATCGCCTGTCGCGGCGAGGGCGTTAACGAGGGAGGTCTTCCCAACCCCGCTTACGCCTACAAATGTGATTAGTTTTGACATGAGGGTATTTTACCCTTTTTCAACACGAATTTAAGCGAATGGCGCGAATAAAAGCTTTGTAATTTGTTTTCTACCGTACATCTTTTGTAAGAGACTGTTCAAAAACAAGAAACTTACCACAAATGAATAGAATAAACGCTGATTTCAATATTTTTGCTTTGGTACAGGATGAAAAAAGGTTTCAAAGATATTGATTGGTCGTTTTTTATCAAAAACATCCTGTTTATCTGCGTTTATCTGTGGAGAATCCTAGATATGCCATAGAGAAGTAATTTAAAACCATTTGCGCAATTCGCTCATTCGTGAACATTCTCGTTAAATGTTTTACCAAATCCCAATCATCGCATATAATTCATTTTTATCAAAAATAAAACTTCATTCCCCTTGTAGTAAAGGCTTCAGCCTTTATTCGTACAAGCAAAGGGCTACAAAGTAAAAACGGAGCAAACCCATGACCCAAACTAAAAGCGGTGCACAAATTCGCCAAGATTTTATTAACTTTTTCAAAGAAAAAGCCGACCATACCTTTGTCCCCTCGGCATCTCTTGTGCCGGGCGGCGATGCAACCCTGCTTTTTACCAACGCCGGCATGGTGCAATTCAAAGACGTTTTTCTCGGCGCCGACAAACGCCCCTATACCCGCGCCGTCAACTCCCAAAAATGTATGCGCGTAGCGGGCAAGCATAACGACCTCGAAGATGTCGGGCGAGACGACACGCATCACACCTTTTTCGAGATGCTCGGCAACTGGTCTTTCGGCGACTATTATAAAAAAGAAGCCATCTCTTGGGCATGGGAACTGCTCACCGAAGTTTGGGGGCTCCCCGCCGAACAACTCTACGCCACCGTTTTCAAGGATGAGAAAGGTGAAATTCCTTCCGATGAAGAAGCGGCAGGCTATTGGAAAGAACAACCCAATTTCTCTGAAGAGCGTCTTTTCTATTTGGGGCGTGCCGAAAATTTCTGGGAAATGGCAGATACGGGTCCTTGCGGTCCCTGCTCTGAGATTCATATAGATTTGCGCCCCGAAGAAGGGGAAGTGACGGAGGAGATTCTTGATTCGGACCGATTTATTGAACTGTGGAACTTGGTCTTTATCCAATACAACCGCCTAGACGAAAACACCCTTGACCCTCTGCCTGCTACCCACGTGGACACGGGGATGGGCTTCGAGCGGATTGTCTCCGTTCTGCAAGATGTAGATTCTAATTATAAAATCGACCTTTTCGCAGGCGCACTGAATGCCGTTCGTAAACTAACAGGGCATAGCGAAGAAGAAATGCTCGCCGACTTCACCCCCTACCGCGTCATCGCCGACCATGCGCGGACTGCCGCATTTTTAATTGCCGATGGCGTTGTGCCGGGCAATATGAGCCGCAATTATGTTTGCCGCATGATTATTCGGCGAGCAGAACGTTTTGGTGGCAAATTAGGTCTGCAAGACCCTTTCCTTGCCGATGTTGCGAATGAAATTATAGATGCGTATGGTGAGTTTTACCCCGAATTAGAGAAAAACCGTAAAACCATTCTCGATAATTTAACACGTGAAGAAATCCGCTTTGCTAAAACGGTTGAAAGCGGCGTAAGCCATTTAGATGAATTATTAGATGAAGTAAAAGAGAACAATGAGAAAATTTTAGCAGGTGATAAAGCCTTCGACCTTTATGCCACTTACGGGCTTCCCTTTGAAATTACCCGCGATATTGCCAAAGAAATTGATTTAGATGTAGACGAAGCTGGATTCGTTCAAGCCATGGACAAACACCGTCTTGCGTCGGGTGCTGGCAAGGCAATGGGCGAAATGGGTAGCGAAGATACTGAAATGTATAATAATTTAGCCAAGAAGCTAAAAGAAGAAGGAAAGCTCCCGGATGAGGGGGTGAAATATGACCCTTATTCCAATCTTGACGCTAAGGGGGAGGTGCTCGCGCTGATCGTTAATGGCGAATTGAGGAACGAAGCGCAAATTGGAGACCCGGTTGCCCTCATCCTGCCCGAGACTGGATTCTACATTGAGGCGGGCGGACAAGTTGGGGACACGGGCGTTATCGTTGGTGATGGATGGCAGGTTGATGTTGAAGCCGCGCAAAAGCCCGCGGCGGGGCTTATCCTGCATATTGGCACTGTCCAAGAAGGCAATCCCAAAGTTGGGGATTCTGCATCTGCAAATGTAGATGCAATCCGCAGAAAAGATATTATGCGAAATCATACTGCCACGCATTTATTGCACGCCGCGTTGGAGGAGATTTTAGGGGCACATGCAAGGCAGGCTGGATCGCTGGTTGCGCCTGAGAAATTGCGCTTCGATTTTACGCACCCTGATGCTGTTCCGCTTGAAATGCTTGAGAAAATTGAAGCTTATGTGAACGGGAAAGTTTTAGAAAATTATAAGCTGAATACTACCGTCAAATCTTTGCAAGAGGCAATGGATGGCGGGGCGACCGCGCTTTTTGGTGAGAAATATGGCGATGTTGTACGAAATATCAAGATAGGTGCCCCTTCGACTGGCTCAGGGCAGGCGTTCTCGAATGAGTTGTGCGGGGGAACACACGTGAAAGAGACGAATGATATTGGTCTCTTTACGATCACCCATGAGGGCAGTGCCGCGGCAGGAATTAGGCGCATTGAGGCAATTACGGGGCGCGAGGCTTTTAATCAATTTCAGGAGCGGCGCAGGTTGCTAGTAGAGGTTTCTAAGCGGTTAAATGTTTCACCAAAGAAAGTAATAGCGCAGGCAGAAACCCTGACAAAAACTTTAGGTGAATTAGAAAAACAAGTTACTAAATTGAAAAATGAAATTGCTACAACCGCTTTTGAACATGATATGGATAAAAATATCTTAAAAATTGGCGATATCACTGTGCTTTCTATGAAAATTGATAACGCTGATATGGATAGTTTACGGCAAACAACAGATAAATTTAAAGGGTTGTACCCTAGCGGTATCGCTGTTTTAGCTTCTGGCATAATGAATGATGTGAAAATTGTTGGGTCTGTTTCTGAGGATCTCGTTTCACGCGGCATCAAGGCAGGGGATTTGGTGAAGTTTGTGGCACAGCAGGTGGGCGGCGGCGGGGGCGGCAGACCGACCTTGGCTCAGGCAGGGGGCAAGGATGCATCTAAGCTGGATGAGGCGTTGGCAAGTGTGGCAGAATGGATGAAGGAGAAGGTGGGGAAGTAGAAGGGTTTAAAGGTTGAAAGCGGAAAGGTAATGCCTTTCCGCTTTTTATATCAAAGAAGGGTGGTCTGCTAAAAATTCCGCCCAAGAACAATAAAACTTGCCCCCATAAGAATAAAGAAAACACCAGCAACCAATTTAGGGGTAATTTTTTCTCGAAGCTGATTGCCCAGCAAGAAAGGTGACAAAATTAGGGTAAATAATGAAGCCGTTTGCGCAAGCGTGACAACAATGGCAACTTGGTCTGTCTCCAAGGCAATATTTCTGAACAAAATCCCCATCGCCCCTGCAACGCCGGCAGCAATCTGCCAGTAAATGCTATTCCCCAGCGGTAGAGAGACTTCTTTCCATTTTTTCTTCCATATATACCAAAGCAAATACAGCAAGGCCGCAACCATCAATCCAATAGCTGTTCCCCAAATAGGGGATTGTAATGTCTCAAGACCTTTATAGATAAAAATCGGGCTAATTGCCCAACACAGGGCAGTAAGTATTCCAAATAAATAACCTTCTAATCTCTTTCGCTTCATTGTTTATCACTCGTTGTTATAAGATAGACGCCAAAAACCATCAGGAAAATCCCTGCCATGATATAAGCATTCACTCTTTCACCCATGAAAAGAAATGCCAATAAAGCGGCAAATAATGGCGTCACGCTTGCCATTGCGCTAAGATGTGTAGCGCCTATTCGGCTTGCACTGGCATTCTGAAATCCCCACCCCCCAAGAAAATGGATCACACCTGCAATTGCAAAAAAGAAAAATCCAGAGAAATTTGCAGTCATAACCGTTTCGGTATTATCATACGCAAGCGCAATAAAGAATGAAAAAACGGCTCCGCCGGATAACATAATCACAGTGCCTGTAAAAACACCGAGCTGG
>JADGEO010000134.1 GCA_016744335.1 Anaerolineales bacterium | reverse complement strand
AGAAAAGCGGCGTTATTTGAAAAGTTGGAGCATTTGGATGCCGCCTGAAATTAAAAATATGGTGCAATATCAAGAACTTGCCGAACTATTGCAAGAGGCAATGGAAACGCTAGCTTCCGCTTCTACACAAGGGGCGCATTATAGGTTAATCAGCTATTTGAAAACGAATTTAGGGGTTGCTACAAATTCTCGCGAGGGGGCAATGCAAAGAGCACGCAAATTGTTAGATGATTTTGATTTTGAGACAACGGGGGCTACAGAAGATATGGATAAATACGCAGATATGGCAGACAAGCTATTAAAGAAATAGATATTTCTGGATTATTTTTAACACGTTTTTTGGGGTGACGATAGATGCCGTGCAAGTCTGAGACGAAAATAGAGAAATGAGGGGCGGCTCATTCTAGAATAGGGAGCGTTATCCATCATCATAAAATCGGTGCAGACTAAATGAGTCCGCTTTAGCGGGCTTTTGCAAATTAGCACGGTCGGTTTACCGC
>JADGEO010000133.1 GCA_016744335.1 Anaerolineales bacterium | reverse complement strand
AACCTCCTTAAGTGCACTTAGTATAAATTTAGGGACCTTAGATATAGGTCTGGGCTGTTTCCCTTTCGAGTACAGGAGCTTCGCCCCCTGACTCTAACTGCTAGACTATTAACTATCCGGTATTCGGAGTTTGGTAGAAAATGCCGCATTTCTGCAAGTCATTTTCTTCCAGTGCTCTACCCCCGGAAGGAACATCTAACGCTAGCCCTAAAGCTATTTCGGAGAGAACCAGCTATTACTAGGTTCGGTTAGCTTTTCACTCCTTACCACAAGTCATCCCCGCGTGTTGCCCGCGCGTGGGTTCGGTCCTCCCACCATCTTTCGATAGTGTTCAACCTGCTCATGGTAAGCTCACCTAGCTTCGGGTCTTATACATACAACTAATGTTCGCGCTATTAACACTCGGTTTCCCTCTGCCTGCGTGACATAGTCACTTAAGCTGCTGCATATATAAACTCGCCCGCTCATTCTTCAATAGGCACGCCATGACGGCTCAGAAC
>JADGEO010000132.1 GCA_016744335.1 Anaerolineales bacterium | reverse complement strand
AGGCATATTACTTTACAGCTCAGACCAGCCTCGCCATCGCCGAGCGAATTTTAGCGGGCGATTTCAAAGTCGGCTTCCAAACACCGAGCATGGCTTATGGTGCGGATTTTATTTTGGGCTTTGAAGGGGTAAAAAGAGAAGATTTAGAGTAAATTTTACTCTCCCCCAAATTCCACGGTTTTGGAATTTGGGGGAGATGTCCGTAGGACAGAGGGGGCGACTTAGTACCTGTTTTAAAATTATTCAATCGGTTCTAGAAAGTAAAAACTTCGGGATGCAGATGCCTCCACAGACCAGCCTATCTCACCATCAGCCGTTTTTAACTGCCACCAGCGATATGCAAATTCAGTTTCATCGCTGCAAAGTCCGCCGCCAATCACTTCCAACGTAGTTCCGACGGAATTGGTCTTGATGAAATTTTCCGGCGTGGTCTCTGGGCTGGAGCGGAAATTGAGATTTCTTCTCACAACCACCTTCATGCCAGATGCTAACTGCGAAGGCAT
>JADGEO010000131.1 GCA_016744335.1 Anaerolineales bacterium | reverse complement strand
GTCATAAGCAATATGTTACAGGGAGAGTAGATGAAAGTAAGTGAAGCAAAAGAAAAGTTATGTCCTTTTATGAGTAATCAAGCAGTAAAGGATTTAGGACATGGTGTTCAATCTGTTAGAAATAATTGTATTTGCGGTGATTGTATGGCATGGCAATGGACTGTAACAAATGAAGAAGGTCATGTAGATGATATAGATTCAGATGAAGAACAAGAAGGCTATTGCATAAGGCTTAAATCATGAACAAATACAAACTACTAAAAAGACTAATGGAATTATGCCCTAACCTTTCAAAGATTGAGGCTATGGCTAAGGTGGGGGAATCGGTATGACTCTACCAGTATACTATACCCACAAAATAAAAGGCAAAAACATAACTATGCTTGTAGGCATGAACAAATATGAACGCCTCCACCACCAACCACGAAACAAGATGAAGCAACACTACTACAGCTTAATTGCTAAGAGTCTAAATGAAATACCCATAAAAGGCAAAGTAAAGAC
>JADGEO010000130.1 GCA_016744335.1 Anaerolineales bacterium | reverse complement strand
GTCCATATACTTCTTATTGCTAATTCGCATGGACCTGTGTTTTTGGTAAACAGTCGCATGGGCCATTTCTCTGCAACTCACTCTCGTGAGCCATACTTATCCCTAAGTTACGTATGCAATTTGCCGAGTTCCTTAACGTGAGTTCTTCCGTACGCCTTCGCATTCTCAGCTCGCCCACCTGTGTCGGTTTATAGTACGGTCCCTCAATGCCTTACCTTAGAAACTATTTCTCGGCACGCTTCCCATCGACTACGACTTTCGTCCTCGCCTTAGGGGCCGACTAACCCTTGGGTAGATTGACTTTACCCTGGAAACCTTAGGCTTTCGGCGGAGGGGGATCTCACCCCTCTTTTCGTTACTCATGCCTGCATTCTCTCTTCTGTCCCGTCCAACAAGCCTTCCGACTCATCTTCATCCGTACACAGAATGCTCCCCTACCCACAGAATCTAGTTCTGTGCCGTAGCTTCGGTGATATACTTAGCCCCGTTGGATTGTCGGCGCATGAC
>JADGEO010000012.1 GCA_016744335.1 Anaerolineales bacterium | reverse complement strand
GAGTGATTTTTTCAGGTAGTCGAGGGCGGTCGCATAATCGCCTTGGGCATCGTAAATTTGGGAGATATTGTTGAGCGTTGCCCCTTCCCCCGCTTTGTCGCCGATTTCCTTTTGAATTGCGAGTGATTTTTTCAGGTAGTCGAGGGCGGTCGCATAATCGCCTATGTGGTGATATTGTTTACCGATTTGCCCAATGGCTTCGGCGCGGGTCTTTTTATCATTCGATTTTGCGATCATCGGCAACCACCGCTGGAGGATGTTTTGGTATAAACCAGCGCGGTTTAGCGCACCCACGATTCGGTCAAGGGCGAGGCGGTCGGCTTCTTCTTGTCGCCCTGCTCTTTCTAGGGCGGCGTGTAAAATAATCGCCTGGGTCAGTATCGGTCGCTCTTCCTTATAAAGAAAGAGCTGATAGTCGGCAACTAAATTGCGCCAATTGGCGGCGGTGTCTATCAATCCTTTTTCTAGCAACCATTCTGCTACCAGTGGGGAGATTTGATATTGCAAAACTTGCCATCGGCTTTCTTCATAAACTTCTACCAAAGAGACCGCCAGCAATCTTTTGAGGGCTTTTTTGGCTTCTGGTCCCTCGCCAAGTTTTTGAACGCCTTCTGTAGGCACGGGGTGCTGGTAAAGGGGCAAACGCCTTAAAAGGGCTTGCTCTGCTGGGGGCAAATGCTCGTAAATGGTGGCAATTGCCATATCGGTTTTGATTTCGTTTTGGGCATCGGTGAGGGCGTTTAAAAACTTATTTTCTGCAATTTCTTCGCCAAGCAGTTTAATTGCCGCGGCAAAAAGGTCTAGCCCGCGCCCATTGCCGCCCAATGCCTTATAGACTTTGCGCAGGCGTTTACGTGCTAAAAAGGATTTGGGCAATTCATCTCTGATGGCAAGTTCTTGTGCCATTTGCAAGAAATCGCCGTAGTTTGTGTGTTTTAGTGAGAGTCGCTCGCTGAGCCGCTCACCCTGCCAATTGGGCAATGCCCAGCGGGAGGTGGCAAGTAAAATAATTTGGGCGTTGGCTTGCAGGGCGTTTAGCCATAAGGCTAGTTTTTCATCGTTTAGGGCTAGGCTATTTGGGTCTTGAAGGCTTTCAAGGTTATCTAAAAAGAAAAGTAATTTGCCGCCAAAGCGTTGGCTGAGCAAGTCTAGAAAATAGGTGATGCGTGCTTCTTCATTAGGAAAGCGGGTGCGGACGCGGTCGTATTGCTGTCCGAGTTCGCCCAATGCCAATTCCATCTGAAATTCAAATTGTCCCCACGTATTTTCCATTCGTGCAGACCAAGCAAAAACACGATATTGGCTCTTTTGAAAATCGAGTGCCAGTTTACCTGCCAGTGAGGTTTTCCCTTGCCCCCCTGCGCCAATAATAAGCAGGTTTTTCAGCTTTCCATCAAAGAGTTGGCTTTTATATTGGCGCATTTCCGAACGTCTGCCAATAAAACGTGGGGGCAAAGAGATACTTTCTAAACTTTTACTGCTAATTCGCTCTTTTTTTATCTTGTTCTCAAAATTCCAATCAATTAGGGGGCGTTCTGGCAGGGCTGAAATGAGCATAGGCAAAGACCATTGCCCAAAACTAAGCTCAGCGGCAGGGTTTAGCGCGCTATCTCGGCGTGAAGTATCTTCATTCTTAAAAGGTTTTTCTATGGCTAAGCGCGCTTCTTGCAGGGCAATATCCATACGCTCTCCCTGTGCAAAAGCGGCTGAAAGCGCATGGGCAAATTGGATGCCGGCTTTATCTGAAATAGATTCTCGCATTCCTATCACATGCGGAATACCGCGTAAGCTCAACTTTTGGCTTAATCCATCTGTGAGAGCGTCTGAACTTGCCTTACTGCTTTCACAAGCCGAAAGAATTACCGCTTGCAAATTACTGCCTATAAAAGCCTGTGCTATTTCATCATCGCGCACAAGTGCGCTTTTGCCTTTTTCCGTCTCAAAAAGAAATTCCCCATAAGAGGCGGTTTCGGTCAGTTTTCCGTTTTTGAAATGCCCATGTCCGCTCAAAAAAAGTAGGTGGGGCTTATAGCTTTTTAAAAGACTCTTCAGGGTAGAAAAACGCCCATCATCGGGCATCTTTAAATCGACCACGCCTTCGCCAATCCAGTGCAGTAAAGCCTCTTGCATCTGCGCTTGCTCTTCTTCTACATTGAGGCGGGCTGTCTCTGGGTCTAAATCATCGGGCAAAGAAGTGAAAAGCAAAATCCGTAAAGGACCTTTTTCCAGTGGGGGAGGGTTGGCGGGGTCGCCAAACTGTCGTGAGAGCGTAAACCCTGCTTCTTTCCCTAAAAACCCATATTGGGGATGATGGAGAGTCTCCCAGGGCAAAGATTGCACCGCCGCCGAACTACTCTTAATGACGATTGGCAAAATCGCCGTACCGCACTTGCCCTGAGCTTGCTCAAAGCGGTGATCAATATCGAGGGCATTCCACAGCGTACTGCCAAGAGTCGTCAAATGCTCATCCGTGACCAATTCTCTGTGCGCGTAACGAATCGCCAAATGCCGGCTCAACTGACGCAATTGTGGGAACTTCTCTAAAAAGTCATCTTCTGGTTCAATGATAAAAGGGGTGTCGTGTACGTGTTTTGGCATGGATGCTCCGGTGGGGCGGTGGGCTAGTAAAACAGTGGGTCAGGGAATCAGTAGAGCAGGAAATCGGTAGAGCAGGAAATTAGCGAATAATAGGAGAGCGGCTAATTACTTTGGAAGTTCGGTCGTTGGTAGGATTTTAGGTAAATTATATTCATAGCTAAAACTTTCTTCTTTGGCGTCAGAATTCCGCAAAATAAACTTCTTTTTGCTACGATGCGGGAAAAAATCAGCAACCGCGCTCTCCCCACAAAAAGGACAAGCAACCTTTATTTTTTGCTCGTTTTCTTTTTCGGGGTCTAGCTTTACTTCTTTGAAAATCGAATAGGCTTTGTTACATTTCCAGCACCTAAAATCAAAACGTTTTGCAAATGAAACTAAATCACTCATTTTTTTCTCCTTCTTCTTAGGAGACCCAACAGGTTTTAGAAACCTGTCAGGTCTAGAAATTTCATCCAATCGTAAAAACTGCGCTTACGATGCCTGCAAAAAAGAAAAGGCTCGATGCAATCGCAAATTTACGCTTATGCTGTGCCGATTTTGAAAAATAATCTTCTATACCCATGCCCTCCTCTTCTATAAGTGTGGGGTCTTGAATAAAAACATCGGTGTTTACCGCATACTTCTTTGGCGTTAAAGCAATAAGAGTCAAAATTAATGCGATAAACCAAAGCAAAAAGGTGAATTTAACAAGGGTGGTATTCCCCAAGCTGGTGCCATCGCCAGAAATCAACTTCAACACAGTGGCATAAATGCCAGGAATGGCTAATTCTATGCTCAAAAGCTGTGCGCTAAGAGAATCTACGCGTTCACTTTGCGCGGCAATATCCTCATAAAATTTCTTTTGCAATAATTTTTCGTTTTCGTCTAGGGGACGGGTGGGGATAATTTCTTCTTCACTCATGATCTTTTCCCTTTCTATAGCCGATTCAATGAATAAAGAAAATTATAACACCTTCGGTATCTTCTCTGAAAACAGGGCAGACTTCCGAAGTTTTTTATGGTTTGTACATGGATGACGTGGATTTAACGGAGTTTTTTTGAAAAGAACGGAGAAAGCGTTCGGTATTGAGCGTTTTTTCGTGTAATTCCTTGAAATTCGTGTGCAAATAAAATGAGAAGACCCCACCTTCGCTTAAAATAGCTGTATTTGCTGTGCCGCTCTCTTCCCATCTAATAAAATAAAAGGTGCCGCGCGTTTAGAAGCAACGCCCAGCTTCTTTAGCTGAGACAAATCGCGTAGTTGGCGTACGCGCCTTGCACGAATTATTTTTTGTGCCAATTTAGGTCCAATTCCCGGCACACGGAGCAACTGGCGCGGAGTGGCATCATTTACTTCCACGGGGCTATGCTTTAAATGAATTTCTGCCCACGCTTCCTTCGGGTCGGTGGGGAGGGGGAGATTCTCATCTTTAGCAAAAGGCAATTCTTCTAAATCAAAACCGTAATCTCTTAGAAGAAAACTCGCCTGATATAAGCGCAATTCCCGCAAGGCTGGGGTAGGGGATTTGTTCTCCATCGGCGTATCGGGAACGGGGTTGAACGCCATGAAGTAAGTTCTCGCCAAACCCAAATCTTTATAACCACGCGATGTGGTGCTGAGAAGCTCTAAGTCGCTTTCGTCTGCGCCGCCAGCTACAAATTGCGTAGTAGATGACGCCCAAGTGCCTTTAAACGCGTCCTGAGGTGCTTTTTCTTTACGAATTTGCTCTACCCAGCGCAAAGGTTGCAATAATTCTTCCCAGAAAACCTTTTTCGGAGCGAGTTTCGCCAAACGTGCTTTATTGGGGGCTTCTAAATTCACAGAAACACGATCGGCGAGTTGCATGGCACGCATAACTTGCCCTTTTTCTGCGCCAGGCATGATTTTTAGATGGATATAGCCGCGAAAAGCCATTTTTCCGCGCAAAATTTCCACAGTGTCGAGCAATTTCTCCTGTGTGCGAATCCCGCCACCAGCCAAAGCAGATGAGACGAAAAGCCCATCGGCTAAATCAGCTTTGTGGAGTTGCATAAAAAGGCGTGCGAATTCTTCGGGGGCAAAGGTGGCGCGCCGAAAGTTGCGTCCTGCACGGAAGGGGCAGTAGAAGCAATCCCGTTCACAGGCAGAAGAGAGCAGGGTTTTGAGCAGGCGTGTTTTGCGGCCATTCGGCATCACGGTGGGGGTGATGTCCACGTCTTTTAAACGGGAGCAAGTTGAATTTACGCGCGTTTCGCTATCGGTCTCAAATCCCATTTGGGAAGAAAGTAGGGCTAATTTATCCATATCTGAATTATAGAACAATCGTTCTGGTTATGCAATAGAAATTATGCGTTCTTTTTGCTGAGTAGGGGAGTTGTGATAATAAAGAGCTGTTCAACTTTTTCCCTTTTGAAATATATTTTGCCTTCGCTAATCTCCTTTGCAGTATCCTTGAAATACGCCAATCTGCCCAAATTTTTCAATGGGGGATTGACTTTGGGGTGAAAAATTGTATAATAAGTTCATGCTTACGATAAGTATTATTATACTAAACATAATGCAGGTGAACGAATGACAGAGAAAATAACAATTTCTGAGGCAATTGCAGGGTACTTGGATACAGTAAGAATGGCACGGAGCGAGAATACTGCCAAGACTTACACCAACGCCCTAGATTTTTTTATGCGAGTTTTAAACGTGCGCAACATCTCCCCCGATGAGGTGCCAATTGCGGAGCTAAACGAAGATGCGCTAACGTGGACAATTGCCGCGCTAAAAGTGTATGCTCCCACAACTGAGCGTCTTTACCTTGCCGCACTTACGGGATTCTACACATACCTAGACGCAGACCGTCTCTCTGATGTGAATATGTCACGCGTAAGGCAAATTGTTAAATTGCGCGCCAGAAAGCCTGGTCAACGCCTACCGCAGTTCCCACGCGAAGATATTGAGGCGGTTATCAGAGCCGCAGAAGGTTATACGCAATTACCTGTGGATGACGATCAAGCACGGTTACGCGCAATGAGAGACCGCGCTTTTATCATCACCTTGGCAGATACAGGGCTTCGCGTACATGAGATTTGCGCATTAAGGCGTGGTGATGTCGATTGGAACGAAGGGCGCGCCATCATCGTCGGGAAAGGTGATAAAGAAGCGGTAATTCGCTTTTCAACGCGTTCGATGCGCGCCGTCAAAGACTACCTTGCCATACGTCAAAAACTAGATGGTGTACAGAGTCGCCCCCTCCCCTCTCTCCCCCTCTTTGCAAGGCACGACCGTGGCGCAGGGAAGAAAATAAAACCCATTTCAACCGCTACGGGCAGAAATATCATCAAAGACCGCGTTCGCCAAACGTTAGGGGAAGAAGCCGTTGGCAAGATAACGCCCCACTCCTTTAGGCATTACTTTGTAACTACCGTCTTGCGGGCAACGGGCAACCTTAAAATGGCGCAGGAGCTGGCGCGGCATAGCAATATAGCCGTGACACAACGCTACGCCCATTTATCTGACGATGAATTAGATCGGGGTTATTATGAGATTTTTGATAAAAATTAAAGACAGGTTTAAAAGAAAAAAGCACCGCTAGGGTGCTTTTTTGCAATTTCTTTCTTCGGAAATTTAATCTTAAAAAAAATCATCCTCAAAATCTTCTGATTCTTCCTTTTCTTTTTTCTCTTCTTTCACCATTTTCTTTTCATTCTTTTTATTCTCTTTCATCCGCTCAACACTCTTTTTTAAAGCTCGGTCGAGCTTTTCTTCGGCTTTGTCCATATCTATATCTAAAACAACCATCATCTCACGCAAAAATTGCTCGCGGAGCATATCTAATTGTCTGCCATCAATAACCGTCAGATTTACGTCTTCATTAGGTCCCCTTGCGTGCAAATCTCGGAGCAATTCGCCTTTTAATTGAAGTTCAGCCCCTGCCAATCTCTCTTCAACGTATTGGTTTCTGGCTTTATAATTTCCGGGCAAATCCTTTGGGATATCGCGTATAGACTTAAGCACCATTCGAATTCGGTAACGAGTAGAAACAGCACGAATATAATCGGGGGCTTTCGCAACAGGCAACCAATAAACACCACTGCTCACCTTAACGCGAAAATACGCTGTTTCTTCTCCACCTATGGATTTCACTTCAATAGCTTCAACTTGCCCAACACCGTGTTGTTTATGTACAATCCAATCACCCTCTTCGAGTCTTTCTGCAGTTTCTTCGTCAGTTTCTTCGTTTTCCATAGATATCCTCATCAATATTAGCTTCTCTTGTCTAATCCCCTTATTATAGCATAGAGATAGACGCACATTTTTGGACATTTATCTACGCCAATCCTTTTGCACCACGAACAGATACTCTTTTTCCTTTTTAAACATGAATCTTTTTCCGAAAAGCCTTGACTATGAAAAAAACATCTCATTTTGCGAGCAAAAAACCGAGTATATTGAGATAAAAAAGTAGAATAGCGGACTGTGCGTGATTTTGGCTTGCTTTCGTTAATTACAAAAATCTGTTTTTACCATGCGTCCTGCGCAAAGCTGGCGGATAGAGCACTTATGCAAGAGGTCTATTTTAATTTTTTACTTATTTTCACTTTACTGCAAGGGGGTATAATCTCGTTATGGAAAAATTTAAGAAAAAATACCTTCGCAAGTTTATCGCATTGCCGCAAGATCATGGCTCATGGGTTTTTATTCTAATGCCCCTTTTTATAGGCTTCTCTGCTGGGGGGAGTTTCTCTACCTTATCTACTTATCTGATTATTGCGGCGTTAGCGGCGTTCTTTATTCGTCAGCCCGTAACAGTTTTGGTGAAGGCTTACGCAGGGAGACGTCCACGCACAGATTTGCCGGCGGCTCGTTTTTGGATTTTGATTTATGGCTCTATTGCCCTGATAATGCTTATTGGGCTTATGCTACGCGGTTTTGCCTATGTGCTTTATCTCGCTATTCCTGGAATTGCAATTTTTGCATGGCATTTATATCTGGTTAGCAACAGAGATGAACGGAAACAAGCGGGCTTAGAAGTCGTAGCCGCGGGCGCGCTTGCCCTCGCCGCACCTGCGGCGCTTTGGGTGTCTAATGCTGGCTATTCAGCTGAAGGATGGATACTTTGGGTCTTGGTTTGGTTTCAATCGGCGGCATCTATTATTCACGCCTATATGCGGCTCAATCACCGCACGCAAGCCCAAATTCCCGAGCGTGCCGAAAAAACCCAACTGGGAAAACGCGCGTTGATGTATACATCCTTCAACTTTTTGGTGAGTGCTACACTTGGCATAATCGGTTTATTGCCGCGCTTTATCTTTATTCCCTATCTTTTACAATTCGGAGAAACGATGTGGTGGGCGTTCAATCCTAATATTAATGCAAAGCCGAAGGCGGTGGGTTTTAGGCAATTGGGCATAAGCACACTTTTTACCATTCTATTTATTATTTTCTGGGAGATTTAAAATGACTGAAATGACATGGGAATTACTAACAAAGGTTTATGACCGCGTTGAAGCAGAGATGATAAAAGCCGCGCTGGAGGCTATAGCGATCCCCGCTGAATTAGTACAAGAGAGCGTGGGAGAAACCATCCCCGTTGGCTTTGGGAAGTTCGCCGAAGTGCAAATTTTTGTGCCCAAAAAGAAAGCGCAAGAGGCGCAAGCGTGGTTGGATGAGTATAATAAGGGGTAAAATCCTCTATTGCTACGGACTACTCAACCAGCTTGAAGAGTGAAGTTGTCAGGCGGTTAAGAAATCCACATTGTTTAAGGCTATAAAAAAAGGTCACGCATTTGCGTGACCTTTTTTATTAGACTTTATCAGGAATGAGATTGTATTGAGAGGCGCGAGTTAATCCCAGGTAAATCTATCCCCGCAATCATAGACTGTGCCATCAGGGGCAGTAATTTGCCAGTACCATTCATCATCATTAGCGGTGTAGCCATCTAGCTGGGGTTCGATGTGCATATAAGTTTGGGATGCAATGGCGTGTGAAAGGTGGAAAGATTGCCAGGGGATTGGATCACTGCCATTTGAACGGGATTCGTTTTGATACCAGTGACAAGTTAGGGAAAGGGCAACCAAGTTTTGGGTCTCGGGCGTGACGCTTTCATCGTCCAGAGCATCCGCTAAAGCGGGAACGGCATCATCTGACAAATCGGCAAGGTAGGCGTAATCTAAATCCACATTATTCTTTTCTGTGATGATGATATTTTGCTTAACGATATAGGCATCTACATTGAGAAGATTGAGGGTGACTGCAAATCCGACAAATGCGAGGGTCATGGCAAGGGCGAAGGCGCGTTCTTTGCGGAGGATTTCGAGAATTACTATCGCTATAAGGAGAATGCCTAGCCAAATCATGAAGATATGCGGATAGATGCGAAGGCGGGAAAATCCGTAGGCGGATTCGTAGAGTTTTAGGCGATAAAAAGCAGAGAGAAGCATGACTAAAACGAGCGCAACAAGGGCTATTCCAGATATGGAGAAGATTTTTTGCTGAGATTTTTTCTCACGGCGAGTAATTGCGCTCAAGCTAAGAAAAAGCAATAGACTAAAAAACGCAACAGTGACTAACTCGCTAAAGCCACGCCGCGCATATTCTGCATAAGTGTAGCCTTCTATATGGATATTTGCGTTGCCGCCGAAAAAATACTGAAATTGAATGACGACAAAAGAAATAAAGAGAACTAGAACGCTCCCCAAAACGATGCTAGATTCTGTGAATCCGAGAAATGGGGAAAGGAGGCGTTTCTCTTCACCGACAAGTTTTTTGTTTTCACTTTTTCTAGCGGCGTGGAGCAAAATGCCAAGTAGGAAATAAGCAATAATGAGTATCAGAATGCCGCGAAAAATATACTCGGGGAGATTCTCTAGCTTGAAGAGTTTTATGAAGTCATCTAAGCGTTGGGCAAAAATAACGTCTGCCGAAGAGAGTAGGGAGGCAAAAATGGCGACAATGGGCAAAGCAATGAGTACCCCGCGTAGAATAGGAAATAAATTTCTTGATTTCTTTTCTATATCAGATTCCTTTTTCTCTTTGCGCGTTTCATTTATAAAGCTCAAGGGACTGGCGAGAGTGCTCCCTGCTAGTTTAAAGAAACCTGCTACATAATCACTGAGCGTAAAGGAGAACCAACGTCCACCCGTGTAGCTGAGGGCAAAAAATGCTAAAAAGACGAAAGTAAGCAAATAGTTAAGGAAGGTAGTCATTGGCTCGACGCGCAAAAAGGTCATTGTGGCGAAGAAACCAATAGGGATAATCAAGAGCAAAGCGCGCTTATTTGGACGGATATTAGAATCTGCTAAAACAAGAATGCCTGATAGCAGAATCAGGGCAACAAAGATAGGAAACGAGATCCCTGGCGTTTTTTCCCAGAAGAATAAGTCGAAGGCTAAACCTAGCAGGATAGTGGTTGTCCAAAGTCGTTTTGAGTTGAGCATAATTGGCTCCTTGTTTTCATAATTTCAAGTGTCATTTATCGTACTTGGTATTTCAGGCAATGATTTCAGGCGTTAGATGGGGGTAAAGATACTCCTAACATTCTAGCAGAAGGTATCAAAAGCTATCAAATAATAAAATTTATCGAGTAAAATATAGCCAAGACGAGATGTGCACACATCCATACAGAGGATGCGAGGGCACATCTGCTTTTTATTTAGATAGAAGGCATCAGAACACCACGAGGGCTAAACGCTCATTTTTATTTTACCCGGAGGCTTATAAATGGACTGGATCACCGACCCATCTGCATGGATTGCACTATTAACATTAACAGCATTAGAAATCGTACTCGGCATCGACAATATCATCTTTATTTCTATTTTGAGCAGTAGATTGCCCTATGACCAACAAGACAAAGCGCGAAAAATTGGCTTACTGGCGGCTTTAGGCACACGCATCTTATTATTGCTTTCTATTTCTTGGGTGGTTCAATTAACCGACCCAATTCTTACCCTAGCCGGCTTGCATATTTCAGGGAGAGATTTAATTTTAGTAGGCGGCGGGTTATTTTTGTTAGCTAAAGCCACTCACGAAATTCACAACAATCTCGAAGGTCACGCGCATAAAGAAGACGGAGCCGATGTAAAGAAAGTCTCCTTTTGGAATGTTATTGCACAAATTGCAGTTTTAGACATTGTCTTTTCGCTCGATTCTGTTATTACCGCGGTTGGCATGGCAGATGATATTGCTGTGATGATTATCGCCGTTATTATCGCAATTGGCATTATGTTTTTCGCCGCTACGCCTCTCAGCAACTTCGTTGAAAGTCACCCAACGCTCAAAATTCTTGCCCTTAGCTTCCTTTTGCTTATTGGGCTTAATCTCGTACTCGAAGGCATGCATCAACACATCCCCAAAGGCTATATTTACTTCGCTATGGGTTTCTCGGTCTTTGTTGAAATGCTCAATTTACGCATGAAAGCGAAAACCAACCCGGTCAAGCTACGCGTAAGATATAAAGAAGAAGAGAAGATAGCCTCATGACTTGGCTAATACTCATTTATTGGACGTTTGCCTATCTCGCTGGCTCACTGCCTTTTGGCTTATGGATTACGCATCTTGTCAAAAAAGTGGATATTCGGGATAGTGGCTCTGGCCATGTTGGCACAACCAATACGATTAGACAAGCAGGATTTGCACCAGGAATCGCCGTATTTCTTCTTGATGCCTTGAAGGGATTTATCCCTATTTACCTTGCGATTCGAGCGGAACTTCCCGCTTGGTCGCTGGCAGTCACCGCGGGATTAGTCGTCATCGGGCACTGCTACCCGATTTTCGCTAACTTTCGCGGTGGAATGGGGCTGGCAGTCGCAGGCGGAGCCACTTTAGCAATATCTATCCCTGCGTTTTTCATCTGCCTTGCCCTACTCATCTTTTTAATACTCCTCACCCGCCACTCTGCTCGCGCCGCTTTATTTGGAGGAATACTAGCGCCTTTTCTGCTTTATGCCCTCGGCTATAAAGGCAATGTCATTTGGGTAGTCGCCGCCACTGGCTTTGCGGTAGCCATCCGCTTTACAATTGATTGGAATAGAGAATACCGTGAACTATGGTTAGATAGAGAGAATGCTGAAAATTGATTTTTCGCAATATAAATACTGCTTTACGAATTTCTTCCGCTCAACCAAGTTACAATTCCTGCCATTATTAAAGCCACAAAAACAATTAAGATAACAGTCCAGAACCCACTACCAATTTCCACTTCTGGGGATGGGAGAACTGTGGGCGTTTCTTCTACGATCAAAGTTGGTGTGCGCGTGGGGATGCTTGTTTCCGTTGCAGACGCTTTGGTTGCGGTAGATGTGCTTTGGCCTGCCAAAGTCGGTGTAGCAGGGATTTCAGTTGCAACAGTGCGAATGAGCAATAATTCACCGGGGAAAACTAACTCATCTACGCTCATATTATTTAAAGCTCGGATCTCTTGCACCGTTGTTCCATAAATATCCGCAATTCCCCACAAAGATTGCCCAACGAGAACTTCGTGAATTACTTGCCCGTCTTCTTTAGGCGTGCTAATGGTGACAGGCATAATATAATCTAATGTAGGCAAAGCACCCACAACTGTTCCGCTTGGCGTTGAATCAGGGTCGGGGGTATAGGCTGGTATAGTCCCTCCTGAAGGTGTAGAGGCATCGAGGGTGTAGTAAATATAGCCATTCACATTGGTTACGCCCGCACCAACTTCGGTAAGATAAGGTGAAAGCATGGTATTAAGGTGAAGGGCATCCCCTTGCCAAGCCACAACAGTTTGCTGAGGCGTAAGATTCATTCCAGCTTGGATATTTTCAGAAAAAAAGCCGCCTGCTGATAAAGTCCCGCCAACGGGATAGCCCGCATTTAGGGCACGCTGAAAAGGACGAGAGCCATCGGCACCATAATGCGTGACCGTGCTAGTAGATGCCTGATAATCACTATGTGCCTGAGCGACAGCCATAAGAGTCGCGTTGACCGTGTAAGGCGGGAGGCCGTTGGCAGTGCGTAAAGCGTTTACTTCAGCAATCAAGGTATACGCATCGGTAGCCGGTTTCGGGTCATGTGCGCTTGCGGTGATTGAGGGCAAAAAAATGCTCAAGATGAGCAAAATGCCGAGGGGGAGAAAAATCCGTTTAAGTTTCATTATCCCGAATTATATATGATTTGTTTGTTATTTGTAGTTTTTGTTTTAGAAAAAAAGCGTATAATATCAATTGTGAAAAAGAAAACGTTCTGGTCTTACTCTCTAAAATACCTTGGTGCTTTTTTGGCTGGGGCATTTTTGTTAAGTGCATTTTCTATGCTCCAAAAAAAAATGCTTGGCTTAGTTTTCTCTCTAGCGCCAAGGGCTTTTCTTATCCCCATCCTTTTTGGTGGCTTTAGCGGATTAGCACTTAGCGTCGTCTATATACGTTTGCGTGCCAGCAGAGAGCGAATGAGAGATTTTCTCAATAATATAGACGATATTGTGCAAATTGTAGACAAGGATGGTAATTTTGTTTTTGTAAATCAATCTTGGCATAAAACTTTAGGATATTCACGAGCTGAGGCAAAAGAATTAAAAGTTTTTGATATTGTAGAGCCTACGCACCTAGAAAAATGCAAGTTCTTTTTTTGCGAGATTTTTTCAAGTGGAGAAGAGGCAAAAGATTACGAGACCGTTTTTCTCTCTAAAAGTGGAGAGAAAATTTATTTAGAAGGGAGAATAAATTGTCGCTTTGAAAAGGGAGAAGCTGTTTCTACACGAACTATTTTTAGAGATATTAGCGAAAAGCGCAAGGCGCGTGAGTTTCAGAAAATAGTTAGCAGTATTTTTGAGAAAACACAAGAGGGGGTAGCCATTACAGACGCAGAAAGAAGCGTTACCTTCATCAATCATGCTTTTACAACAATTACTGGTTACACTGAGAAGCAAGCATTGGGGATGCACATTCACGAACTTATACGAGATTCGGGAAACGATTTGTCTCTCACAAATATGATGAGAAATGCTTTGAGAGAAAATGAATACTGGCATGGTGAGCTGTGGACAAAAAGAAAAAACAATGAAAGATACCCCTTAGAGATAACAATTAATGCAATTACAAATACTGAGAGTGAGATAACAAATTACGCTTGTGTTTTTTCTGATATTAGTAAAAGAAAAGATGATGAAATACGCCTGAATCACTTAGCAACACACGATACGTTAACCAATCTACTTAATCGCGAGACCTTTTATAGACGTGCCAAAGCCTCTATATTAGAGGCTGAAAAAAAAGACACTAATTTTGCTATTCTTTTTCTCGATTTAGATGGATTTAAATATGTTAATGACCAATATGGTCACTACGCCGGGGATACTTTATTACAACTAATTGCACAACGCTTAAATCACGGCACGCGCAAAGATGATATTCTAGCTCGCTTTGGCGGAGATGAATTTGCAGTTTTGCTAAATTCAATAAATTCTCTTGATGATGCCAAGAAAAGGGCTGAGGGTATTTTGTGCAAATTAGAAGCCCCTTATAATTTTGGTGATATTTCTGTTCAAATAACAGCGAGCATAGGCATTAGCCTCCACACAAAAGATGTTCAAATTAATGAAATGCTCATGGAGGCAGATAAAGCAATGTATGCCGCTAAAAGACTTGGAAAGAATCGAGCCTGTTTTATTGAGCAATAAGATTTGCCACCAACACAAGAGGATGTGAAGCCGAGACGCCCGCGCCATCCTTAATTTGCTCTCTGCAAGATGTGCCTGGTGCGGCGACAGACACCGTACCGTTTTCCGCTATCTTTTGGCGGATTGCAGGAAAAAGAACCAACTCCCCCACCTTCATCGATAATTCGTAATGCTCTTCTTCGTATCCGAATGAGCCTGCCATCCCGCAACAGCCAGAGGGGATGATTTCAACTTCATAGCCTACTGCGCGGAGCATCTCGGCGGTTGCTTCTTGCCCAACGGGGAGACCATCATCTACAGGCGGACGGGCTTTTTGGTAGCAATGTCCGTGCAGGGAAATTTTTTTATCCTTTTCTTTTTTTGTATTACTAGCAAATCCAGGTGTGCTTTTTTGATTGACTTTATTGGCTATGCGCAATATATGTTTTTCAATATTCTTATTCTCTCTGAGCAAAAACTCATCCACAAGGTAGCTACGTTCATTTAAGGCTTGCATCTCAGCATCCTTAGGGAAAAAGTCGAGGTATTCATCTTTGAGGGTATAGATTTCAGAAGGCTCTGCCCCCAAAACAGGATACTTCCCATCAGGGTCAACTTTTACTATTTCCTCGCGCACCCTTTGTGCGTGTTTTTTTGCCTGTTCCAGAAAACCTTTTGAAATCAGTGTGCGTCCCGCACCAAGAACAGGTAAAGTGATCACGTGCAATTCCGCCGCGTGGAGAACTTTTAGAGTCGCTTGCTCAATCTCTGGTTCAAAGTAACGAGTGAAAGGATCAGGGAGATAAATAACGGGATTGGTATCAGGGTTAGGTATTAGGTGATCTGTCTTCAATGATTTGAATTGCGGCAAAGCGCGCTCATCAGAAACACCCAAAAGACTTTTCGCCAAATGCCCCACCACCTGATTACCCAACACATAATTTACTATTCTCCCAAAAGGCGCGCCAAACCTTGCCAAAACACCAATATAACCAAAAAGATAGTCGCGTAATTTGCGAGGATGTGATTTGTAATAGTAATTGAAAAATTCATACTTCAACTTCGCCATATCCACGCCAGAAGGACACTCAGATTTACAGCCCTTGCAGGCGAGGCAGAGGTCGAGGGAGTTGGCTACGGCTTCTTCGAGGGAACCGCCAAGGTGCGACGAAGGGCTTTTTGTGCTTTTATCTAGCTTGCTTTGTTCCTTCTCGGTTAAATCTTTTCCTGATACTAAAGTCCTGAGAAGATTTGCCCTCCCACGCGTGGCGTGACTTTCTTCTCTGGTTGCCTGAAATGATGGGCACATTGTGCCATCAAATTTTCGGCAAACGCCTGCGCCATTACAGTTTTCTATGGCATTCACTAATCCGCCCTGTGATGAAAAGTCTAAAACTGGCGCAGTGAAAGGTTTAGCTGAATACTCTGCATCATAGCGTAGATTCTCATCCATTGACAACGGGGAGACGATTTTGCCAGGGTTGAGTAAGTTTTGTGGGTCAGCGGCATTCTTCAAAATGCGGAAAGCGCCTGTGATTTCTTCTCCATAAATTTTTTCTAAAAATTCTGAACGAGAGAGACCATCGCCGTGTTCGCCAGTCATTGCGCCGCCCAAGCTTAGTACCAATCCTAACGCGGCTTCAGCGATTTCACGCAACTCTTCTCGTCCGCGCGCAGATTGTAGATTTAGAACAGGGCGCATGTGCAGGCATCCCGCCGAGGCGTGGGCGTAGAAAACACCTTTTGTTTTGTGTTGCTTGAAAATTACTTCCATGCCACGAACATAATCACCCAATCGCTCTACGGGGACAGCACAATCTTCGATAAAAGTAACACCACGCGTTGAGCTTGTAGATGTAGATAAGATACCTAGCCCAACTTTACGAACTTTCCAGATATTTGATTGCGCTTTTTTATCGCTAATAATTAAATGATTGCCTAATGCTTTTGCTTGCTTTTCCAAAGAATTGAGATTGTCACCCGAAAACTCAACAATCAACAACTCAGCAGAGTCTCCATCTATAAAATCAATTAGCGGCGCATAAGCGGGGACTTCTCGTGCCAACTCAATCAAGCTACGCGGTAATAACTCAACCGCCGAAGGTTTCTTCTCCAAAATAGCGGGAACGGTTTCAACAGCTTCAACGATGCTCTCAAAAGGCATCACAACCAAGACCTTCTCTTGGGGCACACGAACGAGATTAACGGTCATTTTGCGAATTATAGCGAGTGTTCCCTCCGAACCAGCCATTAGTGGCGCAAGGTTTAATGTTGAAGACTGAAGATTGGGGTAATGCTCTTCGTCCCATTGCGGCGGTCTTGAAGGCGACCACGGAAGAAGATAATTCAATCTATAACCAGATGTGTTCCGCCAAGTTTTCACCCATCTTTGGCGAATTTCTTCATCATATTGCTTGCGGATGTGGAGAGCGGCTGAGTAAATGGTTGCTTCGAAATTCGGGGAAGGGATAGAAGATGAAAGATGGAAAAAAGATGTCTCTTGAACATCCTGTGCTAGTTGATTGGCTCTTTCTAGCGTAATTTCATCAAAAATTGCCAGAGAACCATCTGCCAAAATCACATCGGTGCTGAGGAGATGGTCGGCGGCCATGCCATAGCGAATGGAGTGCGCGCCAGTGGCGTTGTTGCCAATCACGCCACCCATCGTAGCGCGGTCGGCGGAGGCGGGGTCGGGACCAAATCCCAAGCCTAATTTGCCAACGAGCAAGTTCAAGTTAGAGAGCGTCACGCCTGGTTCTACAGTCGCTGTGCGGGATTCGGAGTCCACATCCAGTATTTTGTCGAGATAGCGCGATAAATCCAGAATCAGGGCATCCCCCACCGCCTGCCCTGCCAAAGATGACCCAGAACCACGCGGCAAAATCGGAACTCCATATTTGGCTGAAATTTCTACCGCCGCGTGCAAATCTTCTTGGTGGCGCGGGATGAAAACAGCCTTAGGCGTGATTTGATAAATGGATGCGTCTGTGCTGTAGAGGGTGCGGGTGATGGGATCGGCGCGAAAATCGCCGAGCGTGTTGCGCTGGAATTCGTGGGTGAAATCGGGATTTAACATGTGCTAATTATGGTTTAGAACAAAGGACTTAGCAAGTCTAAAATTTGAAAAGCGAGCAATACGCAGACACAATCATCATTGCTGGCGGCATTCACGGGCAAGTCTGGCTTTTCATCTCGGCGAATGCGGCGTGGTCAGTGATGAATATTCTCGCAAAATCAGAGTCTGTTTTTCTTAGCAAAACAGACTTGAAGTTTCTCGTCATCATCATCATAAAATGAGCGCGCAGAAAATGGAGGAGCTTGCTCGTCCATCTCTCTAATTTTTTCTAAAAGAATTGCTACATCTTCTACAAGGGGGTATTCTTTAAGCTCAACAAAGGGAATCCATTCGAGGCTACCTTCTTCTGATGAGCGCGGCTCCCCCTGCTCGGCTTCCCCTGTGAAAATATAAACTGAAATCCCTGCGTCTGGTTCTACATCCACTTGCAGGGTGCCAACTAGGCGCAATTCTGCAAAAAGCCCTGTTTCTTCTAATAATTCACGTTCGGCAGAGGAGAGAATATCCTCGCCACGTTCTACATGCCCACCAACACCATTATATTTATTCGCCCAAATTCGTTTTGTGGATGCGCCTTTTAACAACAAAACCGAATCATCACGTGTTAAGAATATCAAGGTACGCGGAATACAGATGTACCGGTCATGGGTTAAGCCTTGCTCACTGCGGGGCATAAATTTTCCTTTTTGGCTCATTTTATAAAAAAACTCCCGTTTCTCAAAGAAACGGGAGTTTTGGTAGGGCGAGTGGGGGTCGAACCCACAAGGTATAAATACCGACGGATTTTAAGTCCGTTGCGTCTGCCAATTCCGCCATCGCCCCACACAATGCAGTTATCTGCAATGCGAAAGCAATTTTACCTTAAGTGAGTGTAGCGTCAAGGTGGATTTGATGTCAATTTAAAGTGTCTTTTTTCTTGACAAGCATTATAAGTGCGGGTAGAATACCAGCCGCTTAACAAATGAATGTTCTCGCCGAGATAGCTCAGTTGGTAGAGCACGCGACTGAAAATCGCGGTGTCGTCAGTTCGATTCTGTCTCTCGGCACTTGGTCAGAAATTTTGGCCAAAATAGTAATTGCGGGTGTAGTTCAGTGGTAGAACGTCTCCTTGCCAAGGAGAAGGTCGAGAGTTCGAATCTCTTCGCCCGCTCATAACAACCATGGCGACGTAGCCAAGTTGGTAAGGCACGGGTCTGCAAAACCTGTAGCACGGGTTCGAGTCCCGTCGTCGCCTTTAACGAAAAAAGAAAGATGAGCAACGCTCATCTTTTTTGCTTTAACAGCATATTACCAATTCAGGAATTCCGCCATCTTTGCCAGAGGCATCTGCATGTTGCGCTATCCTATTTTTAAATAAGAATCATTTAAAGACTAAGGTACAATACCTCCCATTACTGAAAGACTTATTGCAAAAATCAAATAATCATAAACACACAATGAGCAAAAGTAACGAGACAAAGAAAAAAGACAATTACTATCGTCTACTGGCTGAAAGTTCTCGCGATATTATCATGACCCATGACCTTCGGGGCAAGATTATCTATGTTAACCCTGCGTGGACGGAAATCTCAGGCTATAGCGCTGAGGAAACACAGGGGGAATCGGTTGAGAAATTTTTATTCCCTAAGCTCCGCGAAGATATGGAACAACGCTATAAGCAAAGAAAAATGGGGCAAAAAGACGCTTACACTTATGAAATTCAAATTATCAGCAAAACAAAGGAAAAGATTCCAATAGGGATGCGCTCTACACCTGTTATCACAGACCAAGAAGATTTTGATGAAATTCTTCTTGTTGGGCATGATTTGCGACAAAGAAAAAAAAATGAAGCCACTCTTAAGCGACAACTTAATGAATTGAATATCTTACAGGCAACGGCGTACGCAAGCACGCAGTCGGTAAGTCGCAAAGACTTAATTCGACAGATTACCAACATCATTGGCAACACGCTATATCCCGACAATTTCGGTATTCTTTTATTGGACAAAGATACTCAGATGCTACAACCGCACCCCTCTTATCAGGGTGTTTCCATAGAACAAGTATTTATGCCTATCCCTCTTTCAAAAGGGATAACGGGTAAGGTCGCTACAACGAGAAAAGCTCTTTGCGTAAAAAATGTTGCAAAATCTTCTGAATATATAGAGTTTAACTCTTCATCTCGCTCTGAATTGTGTGTTCCCCTTAAAGTGGGAGAGGAAATTTTAGGCGTCATCAATGCAGAAAGTTCAAAACTAAACTTTTTCGATACGAATGATGAGCGTTTATTGCTCACTATAGCAGGGCAAACAGCTACAGCACTTGAGAAAATACGCCTTCTTGAAACAGAAAAAAAACGGCGGAGGTTTGCTGAAAAACTGCAAGAATCTTCTACAGTACTAACAACTGTTTTAGATAAGGAAAAAGCTATCAGCCTTATCCTTAAAGAGCTTTCAGATGTAGTCTCTTTTGATAGTGCATCAGTTCAATTGCTCAGTGGCAACTATTTGAAAATAGTAGGAGGGCGCGGCGACCTAGTTCTCATAAAAGAAAAGGATCGGCGTATCCCTTACCCTGGAGACAACCCTAATACGGAGGTCATTCAGACGAAACTTCCTGTAATCTTAGATAATGCACCAAAGGCTTACTCCACATTTCTTGAGGTACCCTCTATTCAATCATGGATGGGCGTTCCTCTAATTGTTCAAGATAAGACGATTGGTGTTCTCGCCTTAGATAGTGGGAAAGTTAATCACTTCACCCAAAAAGATGCACGGCTCGTAATGTCTTTTGCTAGTCATGCCGCCATTGCCATACAAAACGCAACCTTTTTTGATGCCGAGAAGAAACTCCGAAAAGAGTCTGATATATTGAGAGAGACAGCCCTAGCCGTGACGGCATCGCTCAATATTGATGAGGCTGTTCAGCGTATTTTAGAACAACTCTCGCGGGTTTTAGATTACGATAGTGCCAGCGTTCAGGTTTTAGATGCCGATAGCCTGAAAATCATTGCGGGACGCGGTTGGCTAAACCCTGGCGAGGTTAAAGGGATGCGCTTTTTTCTTAACGATACCAACCCTAATACACGCGTGATTCGGGAAAAAGAAATCCTTATTTTAAATGATGCACAAGAGGAACATGCGCCCTTTCGCTTGCCTCCACACAATCATATCCGCGCTTGGATGGGGGTTCCTTTAGTCGTCCGAGAGAAAGTTGTTGGAATGCTAACAATTGACAGTAAAGAAAAGGGGTGTTTTACTGATGAAGGAGCAAGGATTGTACAGGCTTTCGCACATCAGGCGGCAATTGCTATAGAAAATGCTCGCCTTTTTGATGCCGAACAAGGGAGACGACAAGAGGCTGAAACTTTGAGGCAATCTGCCCATACGATTTCATCTTCGCTTAATTTAGAAGAAGTGCTTAATACAATTCTTGCTTCTATAAAACGGGCAATTCCATACGACAGTGCCGCGATTATGTTGCTTGAGGGAGATGTAATTAGGCTAACTGCTGGGCACGGTTTACCAAATATAGAGAACCAGTTAGGAAAAACTTTTTCAACTAAAAATTTCTTTTTAGCAAAACTGATTAAAGATGCTCACCCCATTATTCTTGCAGATGCACAAAAAAACACTCGGTTTTCGAAATGGGCAGGCACCGACTATGTACGCGGCTGGATGAGTATTCCATTGATTGTACGAAGTAAAGTAATTGGCCATATCACATTGGACAGCTACAAAGTTAATGCTTATACAGAAAAAGATGCTGAACTAGCGCAAACCTTCGCACATCAAGCCGCATCTGCTATTGATAATGCTCGCCTCTATGAAAGAGCCTTGGAAGCGGCGGATAAGCGCATTGTTTTACACCGCCTAAGTCAGGATATTCTACGTGTAGAAAGGTCTGGGGAGGAAACTTACGAGGCAATTTATCATGCCGCTGAGAAACTGATGCCCTGTGAAGCCTTTGTGATTTTGCTAAGGGGAGAGGATGGCAAAAAAGATAAAGCTGTTTTTTTAGTAGATAAAGGTAAAGAGTATGAGGCTCGAGAAGTCTCGCGAGGAAACAGCATCATTTTTCTCACAGAGAAAGCAAAAGGCTCTTTTATTGATAGAGACTTATCAACAGAAAGTTTGCGAGTACAGAAAACTCATTTTGGCTCGCAAAAAAAAGTGCGTTCCCGTCTTATTTCGCCGATGTATGTTGGAGAAAAGCTAATTGGCGCAATTTCTGCCCAAAGTTATAACGCCAATGCCTACTCCGACGAAGAGAAAACTCTATTAGAAATGCTGGCATCTTATGCCGCATCTGCTATAGAAAACATACGCCTTTTCAACGAAACGACTCAACGAGGCAAAGAATTTACAGAAATATATAGAATTACCCAAGACCTTGTTACTCCACAAGAATTAGACACTCTCCTCAACACCACGCTTGAGCGCGCAGCTCTTCTCTTGGGGGTAACTTGTGCTGATATATATCTATATAACTCAAAAACTGAAAGGCTTACTCCTGCATCTACCTATGGGTTGTCAAGAGATTGCACAAAAAAAGTTATGGTTACATCCCTTGCAATAGGCGAGGGGGTAGCGGGGCGTGTTGCTGAAAGATTAAAAGCATTACGTATTGATAATTATCATACTTGGAAGAAAAAATCTGCTCAATTTGAGGAACATAATAATACAACCTCCATATTAGGTATCCCTATGCTTTACGCTGGAAACTTAATTGGCGTAATGACTTTTTATGAGATACATCCGAATACCCATCTTTTTACAGAGGCTGACCAACGAGTTATGTCTCTCTTTGCCACACAAGTTGCTGGAGCCGTGCATAGTGCCAAACAATTTGAAGAACTGAATAATCGCTTAGCTGAGCTAGAGGCAATAAACCGAATATCGACTGCTTTACGAAGCGCAAAAACCCAAAAAGAACTATTATCTGTTTTATTAACTGAAATCAGGAAATCATTTAATATAGATGTTTATTCTGTCTGGCTCAACGACTCGGCTACAGAAGAGGTATATCGCGCCATTTCCCACGGTTGGATTAGTGAGATAAAACCCACTCGACAAAAAAATGACACTGGCTTAATTGGGCATGTGTACCAAAGTGAAAAAACCTATACAACTTCAAGTCTTAAAAAAGACCATCACATCCAAGAAAAAGACCGCTTTCTCGATGGCTGGACGGGGATATGGGTGCCTATCCGCTCCACAGGCACAACCCTCGGCGTTATTGCCATCATGGCAGAGGAGCCAAGACAGTTCAACAAAAATGACGTTCGCCTTTTATCCACACTTGCAGAAATATCAGGCAGTGCTATTCAACGGAGCCATCTTAGTAAACATAAAGAAGAGCAAGTCAAACACCTTAGCGCACTACGAAATATAGATACAGCAATTAGCGCAAATTTCGACCTTAATATAACGCTTCAGCTTCTCGTTAACCACACAGTTTCGCTATTGGGCGCAAGTGCGGTGAGTGTTCTTTTATTAGAACCCCCTTCCCAAAACCTAAAATACTTTATCGGAAAAGGCTTCCACGCAAACACATTCTCAAACACCCTTCTTGAATCAGAAAAAGGCTTACCTCGCAACGCCATAGAAAAACGTAGATTACAGTATACAAAATCGCCTCATGAAAATGAAACCTGTGCGCGCTCTTCTTGGTTCCTTGCTGAAAACTTCTCTTCCTATTATTGTGTACCGCTAGTTGCTAAAGGTGAAACATTGGGCGTGCTCGAAGTTTTCCATCGCGAAAAACTCGCTATGCCATCTGAGAAAGAAGTTTTTCTCCAAACTCTTGCTGGGCAAGCGGCAATAGCCATTAACAACCACTACCTGCTAAAGAACTTAAAGCAAAGTAAAAAAGAGCTTTCTCGCGCCTACGATTTAACCCTAGAGGGGTGGGGAAAAGCACTTGGGTTACGCGATGAAGATACTCAAGAACACACCATTAATGTTACAGAGCTTAGCTTACAGCTTGCACGCGAAGTAGGCATGGCAGAAGAAGAGCTTGAGCATGTAAATCGCGGTGCGCTACTCCACGATATTGGCAAAATGGGCATTCCTGATAATATTCTCCGCAAACGAGGTCCGCTTACTAAAGGAGAGTGGGCAATTATGCGGCAACACCCTCAATTTGCTTATGATATGATTTCTGAAATCCCATACCTGCTCCCTGCTTTAGATATTCCCTACTGCCACCACGAACGCTGGGATGGCAACGGTTATCCACGCGGGCTAAAAGGCAAAGAGATTCCTTTAGCCGCACGAGTTTTTTCAATAATTGATACCTGGGATGCGTTGCTTACAAATCGTTCTTATCGTGATGCTTGGGAGAAGAAAACCGTGATGGACTATATAAGAAATGAAAGCGGCACGCGCTTTGACCCAGAAATTGTTGAAGTTTTTATCAAGATGGTCGAGCACGAGTAGCATTCGCTATTGAATCCTAAAAAATGAAGTAGAATTTGAACTAGGCCTCTTGCAAAAGTCTGTTTTCTCTACGCAGGCTTCTCTAAAACACGCCGCTGAGGACGGCGGCTAGAGCACTTATGCAAGAGTCTAATAAAGGAAAAAAAGCCGCGAAGCGCGTGCCTCAAATATGAGTGTCTCAAATATGAGTGCCTCAAATATGAGTGTCTCAAATTGACATCTTTTTGATATAAAGGTGTTTATCGCTCAAAGCTCGGCAACCAAGCCCAAAACGCGTACCTCGCCGCATATCGTCATCGTATCTTTCAGTAAAAACGAAGAACTCAGTATTTGAGTTCTTCGAGAATTGTCCCATCCAATTAGATAAGGAACACAAAATGCAAAAAAAACTAATCCCCCTATTATTTCTTCTACTGCTTGCCACCCTAGCCTGTAGCGTCTTCTCAGACACAGCTCCTGCGGATGAAAACATCTTATTTCAAGACGATTTCTCGGAATCAAACAGCGGCTGGGATAGTGCCGAATGGGAAGACGGTTTCACCGGCTATAGTGATGGCGTATATCGAATGCAAGTAAAGGTGCCTTCTTATGATATTTGGGCAAACCCAAGCAAGAACTTCGATGGCGATGTGCGCGTAGAAGTAGATGCCACAAAAATTGGCGGCGAAAACGATAATAACTTCGGGCTAATTTGCCGATATTCAGGTGCCGTAGATGCGCCTAATTTTTATTATTTTAATATCAGCAGTGATGGTTATGCTGTAATTGGCAAAGTTTCTGAAGGAGATCAGGAATATATCTCGTCTGAGCAAATGGTTCCTTCTGATGCCGTCAGCCAAGGGAATGTTAGCAATAAGTTACGCGCCGATTGTATAGGCAGTACACTGACTTTCTACGTTAATGGTCAGGAAGTTGCCACCGCTACAGATACCGCCTATACCAGCGGAGACGTAGGGCTTATGGCAGGTACTTTTGACGTGTCTAGCACTGAAATCGATTTTGATAACTTTTTAGTTAGCAAGCCCTAGCAATATGTGAAATCAACAAAAAAAGGATGAACTTTAATATAAAGTTCATCCTTTTTTATTTAAGATGTCTATTCTTCATTATGGCTGTAGCACAATAAAGTTATCAAAAAGAATATCTACCTCACCTTCATCAAAAGTCCCCACCAACAAGCCAACATCGCCCTCCGAAAAATCTTTGTCATCAACCCTTGCAACTGAGGCATTATTGACGAAAAACTGCAAGGTGCTTCCTTGGCAATCGGCGCGCAGGTGATTTATAGCCCGCCCTATTTTAATTTCATCTGAAAACTGCATTGCCTCTTGCTTGAGAAGAGTTTGCTCGCCCGCTTTCATTTTTCCTATTGCGTAATAGCCATCTGCGCTAATGACAAAGAAATAATAATTTTGGTCGTTTTGGTAACGGCAAATCAGACCCAGTCGATTTTCGGCAGGTCCTGCATATTGAAAGACATCTGTTTCTATGCGCGTGTCGGTGAAGGTTAAGCTGGGGGTAGACCAATAATTTAGCCCCTCATCACGAATAAAGAATCTGAATCCGCCGGCATCATACCCCATCGCTCCTCCCTCATTGGCAAGACTCGTCCACTGATTTTCTGTTGTTGAGAAATCATCTTCAAACAGAATATCTCCTGACAATGGCTCAGGCTCGGGCTGGCAAGCGGCAAGAAGAATAGAAAGAGAAAAAAGCACTAAGAAAATTTTTGTTTTCATTTTTTTACCCTATTATTGAAAATACTCATCCAAAAGCCGTGTAGCTTGCTCTGCGACCCAAGCATCAACCGCAAGGTCACGAGCACGCAAGAGTGATTCGTAAGCTAAATTGAGATGGCTTCGCTGTAAATACAACATCCCCAAATGAAGGTGTGCTGTAGCGAAGTCAGGGTCAAGCATGAGAGCAAATAAAAACTGTTCTTCGGCTTCTCTATCTTGCTCCATGCCAAAATAAACCCAGCCCAAAGTATCTGCAAACGCCGCTTCTTTGGGACGCAAAGCATAGGCTTTTTGAGCGGCGGGCAAAGCTATATCTTCTGGTTGTACAGCATAATTTATTGAAAAAAGAGCCAACGACTGCCAAGAATACGGGTCATTAGGCGCAAGAACTGTCGCACGCTCATAAGCTAAATGCGCAGAAGATAAATCGCCCATACGAGCATAAATCTCTCCTAAGGCTGTGTGCCAATTTGGGTTTTCTGGTTCTATCTTAACAGCAATCTGAAACTCCTGCAAAGCCTCTTCTAGTTTTCCCTCACGTTGCCAATAAAGCCCTCGCAAAGAACGGACTAAAACTGAATTTGGATTAAGATTAAGTGCTTGGTCTAAATCTGTAAGAGCGTCACCTTCGGGAAGGGCGTCCTCTTCGAGAAGAACGTCCCCTTCGAGGTGCTGTTTTGCTTCCCCTAACCAAGCCCAAGCGGATTCGTTCGTAGGGTAATCTTGGGTTGCCCTAGTGAATATCCGCGCGGCGAGTTGCCATTCGTCTACCAGCGCAAGCCCGCGTCCGAGCAGAATTGCGCTCAGGGCTGGGTCGCTCTCTAGCAGTGCCAAGTTAAGGGATGCGCGCAAAGTATCGACAACGGGAGCAAACTCATCGTCCGCGCGTGCCGCTCGCGTCAATTCTTCCAATGCTTTTTCAGGGGAATCAAGCATAAGGAGCAAGCCCAACCGATAATGAAGATGAGCTGTCTCTGGCGTATCACTCTCAAATTTTAGGTAACTTTCAAGCGCGCCTTGCTCGGAGATATAATCGCCTTTTTCTCGGTACGCCATTGCTAAATATGAATAAAACTCAAAATATTTAGGGTAATGCGTTAATCCTTCTTGCCAAAGATTAAGTGCCTCTCTGTAATTTCCATTTTGCCAACTTTCTTCTCCTAAAACCTCCCACCCAAAAGCTGAGAGCACGTCCTTTTCTTTTGCCATTTTATAGGCAAGCAGGGCTTCTGCCCTTTGCCCTGAAATCAACTTTGTTTTTCCTACATTATTCCATAAATCATCTCGCCAAAAAAGACGTTGTGCCGCTAATTCATACTCCTTAGATGCAGAAGAAAAATCACCCCTGCTAAGGGCTTCTTTTGCAGATTGCTCGCTACCTAAGCCCAAAATAATGCGCGGCGAAATAATAAGCGCAAATAATATAATAATAATTAGTATTTTTTTTAGCATCCTTAGCCTTTAGAACCTTTCATTACCTTTGCCACTCTTGTCACCTCGCTACCTTTATCACTCATTCCCCCCATTATATTGCAATTTCGTGCCTTCGTTTCTTTTTTTTTCAAAAAGCAAGTATAATCTTAGATACCCATTATGAATGAACTACTATATCAACTCACTTCTATTTTGACAGAATCTCCCGGCAACTTGATTTACCATCTGGTTTTGGTATTTTCAATTATGGGGGCATTGCAAGTTGCCTTTAACCACTGGCGTATAAGCCACTTTCCTCAACTAAAAAGGACAATGCTAGGGCTGTCGGTCTTACTGCTAGGGCAGTTCATCCTTTTTATTATTAGTGCCTTATCTTGGCAGGCAGTTATAGATCCTATGTTGGTCTTGCCGCCTCTAGCACGTGCAATTAACCTATTTAGCCTAATTTGGATTGGGTGGATGTGGCTTTTCCCCGAACCCAATCGCCCCGCCGATGCAGGAAATGCACTCTTAAGTTTACTTGTTCTTACTGCCTTGGCGTTAAGCTATGTATCGTGGATACCACAAACCACTGCGCTGGCTTATAATACCACCCTTCAGGATAGCATTTGGCAATATTTGGCGATTGCACTTATTATCGTTGCGGGAATTGCACTCTCCATTCGCCGTCCTAATGGTTGGGGGCAAGGCTTAAGTTTTATGCTCTTAGCACTAGCAGGGCATAGCTTACATCTTATTTTCGGTTATGGTGAAGGGAGCTTTCCCGGCATTGTACGGATATTTTATTTAGCCGCATTCCCAATTCTTCTTACCCTTCCTCAGCGTTTTCCTAGCCCATCCACTCCCTTAGCCAGCCACCATAGCCCCACGCTTGTGCGAAACGAAGACGATATGCCTACCCGAGAAAGAAGACGTTATAGCACCGACCCCAAAACCTTTCACGCTTTGCTCTCTTTGGCTTCTGAGACAGATACAAATAAAATCAACGATGCGATTACACGCGCCATTTCGCAGACTATGTTTGCCGACTTGAGCTTCTTGATTTACCTGAGCGAAGATAGCAACCACATGGTAATTGCTAGCGGTTACGATTTGATCCGCGAAGAAAACCGCGAAGGCTCTAGCCTCAGCAAAGAAATAATTCCCATGTTGGCAAATGCCCTCCAGCGCGGCAAATCCTTACGCCTGCCCCAAAGTAGCACCTCGCCCGACTTACAAGGATTGGGCAATTTGCTCAACATAGCCAACCCAGGGCATTTACTTAGCGCACCAATTATGACAGAGGGCAAAAAATCAATTGGTGGCATTTTGCTTCTTTCACCCTACTCTAATCGTCTATGGGATGCAGATGACCAAGCATTCTTAGAAAATATCTCCTCTTCTTTGACATCTATTATCGAGCGCGGTCAAAAACTAGATGAAGTTACACGTAGCAAAGAAAGAGGTGAAGAATTAGCGAATGAATACCGTCTCCAGATAGAATCACTCAGAGATGAGAAAAACGCACTCTCAACACAACTACAAGAAATTGAAAAAGCACCCACTGATAGCGAAGACCAAAGTGAAAAGATAGAAACTCTACTTGCACTTCAAGAAGAAGCGCAACAAGAAATAACAAGGCTTCACAAAGAAAACGAAGAACTAAACACACGCAACTTTGAAGCCACAGAAGAAAAAATGAGTCTAATCACAAATGCAGGCTCAGAGCAAATTGAAAAAGAATTAAGAGCCTCCCTCCGCGAAGTCGCTCATTTGCAAAATCAACAAGCAAAAGCAAACCTCCGTATTTTAGAGCTAGAAAGCGCACCTCGTGAAGAAACACCCAATGAGCAAGCGGCTGTCATTGCCTCTATCTCCCAAGAACTACGCCAGCCGATGTCTTCTATTGTTGGATACACCGATCTGCTTCTTGGCGAATCTGTTGGTATTTTAGGCGCATTACAACGAAAATTTGTTGACCGCATCAAAGCCTCTATAGAAAGAATAGGCAGTTTGGTAGACGATATTATCCAAATCTCTACACTTGAACTCGATCTTTCAGAACTAAAAACAGAACCCGTTGACCTAAACGAAATCATCGACAAAGCAATGGCATATACAGGCAATCAGGCACGCGAGAAAAACATCTCTATTCATCTTGAATTGCCCAAAACGCTTCCCCCAATCCATGCTGACGCAGATGCCATCCAACAAATACTAATTCACTTATTGCAAAATGCGGGTGCCGCTTCTCCTGTAGAAGGCACAATCACCCTGCACGTTCAAAACCATATAGAAAAAGAGCAAGATTTTATCCTCATGCAAGTCTCTGACACAGGTGGCGGAATTCCCTCAGAAGATTTAACACGTGTCTTTTCTCGTCTATATCGCGCCGAAAATGTTCTTATTCAAGGTGTTGGTGATACGGGCGTAGGTCTCTCTATTGCCAAAACCCTCACCGAAGCACAAAACGGACGCATTTGGGTCAACTCAGAAGAAAGTGTTGGCGCAACCTTTAGCGTTATCTTGCCCATATCTACTTCTAATTTAGAGGAGTAAAGGGGACACTATGCAAACCCTGCGACACCACGGCGTTAGCATCCTTTTTGCAATAATCTCCCTTCTGCTTGTATTGGGCGGGCTTTCAGCGGTTTTAGCAGAAAACCAAGTAAGCAACCCCGCGCCCACCATCACACAAACAAGCCCACCCACGCTCGAATCGGAAACTGCCTCCACCCCCGGCTTACTTCCCTCTGCCACCGCCGCAGTCTCCCCCTCGGCTACCGCCACCCTCCTTCCTCCAACATCCTGCCCCCCGCCTAGTGGCTGGATAGCCTATGTCGTCAAAATCGGCGACACCTTAGAGAATGTGGCTACACGATACGGCACAACCCCAGAAACCCTAAAAGAAGAAAATTGTCTAAGTAGAGATACGCTAATCCCCTCTACCCTTATTTACGTTCCCCCTACCGCCACATCCACCTACATCCCTTGCGGACCGCCAGCCAGTTGGGTTTTCTACACCGTTCAGTCGGGCGATAATCTATTTAGAATTAGCCTAAAATACCGCGTAACCACTGCAAAATTACAGTTCGCAAACTGTATGGGGGCTTCAACAAGTATCACCGTAGGGCAAAAACTCTACGTGCCAAATGTGGCAACAAGCACCCCGCCCATTTATACCAACACGCCTACCCCATCTATATCAACATCAACACCCGCCCCCAGTGCCACAGCCTCTACAGCTGTATCCACATCAACCGCAACTGAAACAACGCTTCCGCCCAGCGAAACGAATACCTCTACTTCTGTGCCCACATCTACGCCTCAGCCCACCGCTACCGATATATACATCCCGCCTACATCAACTACCACAGATTAAAACTACAAGAATAGAAGCAAATGAAAGCAAAAAAAGAACTCTTCAATTTTATTTGAGGAGTTCTTTTCTTTGGGATAAGGGGATTCGAGACCTTAGAGGGAACGCGTTCCCTTAGAGGGAACGGGTTCCTAAAGCCAGCAAATGAAATACCGCTTCGCGCGCGTTTTTGGCTTGCTTGCCATTAATTGGCGTTATCTTGGCGTAGACTTTTTTCTACTTCCACTACAACAACGCTTTCAACGCCTTCACCTCATCTTCTGTGAGCGTAATCCCCTTCCCCATCTTCTCATGCTCAGGCGACCAATCCCGCAGATCATACTTCGCCGCCCGATCATTCCAACTAACCAGATTCAATTCCTTCGTCCAGCCTTTAGCAGACGTGGAAAGCACCCCGATTTTCTTTACGATTTCATAGTTGATTTTTGACATAATATTCTCCTTTTCCAAATTCTTCCCCCCTCGGGGGAAAATGCTCGCAGGGCAAAAGGGGGCGCAACTCTTCCCCCTCGGGGAAAATGCCCGCAGGGCAAAAGGGGGCGCAACTCTTCCCCCTCGGGGGAAAATGCCCGCAGGGCAAAAGGGGGCGCAACTCTTCCCCCCTCGGGGGAAGATGTCCACAGGACAGAAGGGGGCAGGCCTACGCCCCTCCACAACCGCGATTTCTTCGGGTGTTAACTCATATAAGTCCCAGAGTAAAAAAATTGTATTCGTAACGCGACATTCATGTCGCGTTACGTTTTACCAATTGAGCTATTTCAGTTTTCTCGTCTTGTCAATTTCTTTTATTTCGCTAATCGCTTCCAGAAAATGTTCTTCTACTGGAGAGGGTGTATTGATGCGTTCTTGACGATACTTCTCATATTCAGCATGAGATTTATCCAGAGCTTTTTGGTGGCTGATTTTTCCCGCGTGTATGAGAATATCACGGTCACTGATTTGGAGAAAATCATCCAATTTGACTATCCAGTTATTCATATACATTGGTTTACGACTTTTCGCTTGTAATTCGGCAAATTCAAGATAGGCTGTAACGATGCGATTGAGCGTATCTAATTCCTCTGGGTTGAGATAATTTTTAGCAATAGATACATCTGTTTTCCTGATTTTTTCACCGCTCCATGAAGTTAAGCCCATATTGGATTTATTGGCATTTACACGCTGATTAATGATTTCCGCCGCGGTATGACCATGTGCCGCCCAGTGCATTTTATTTTGCATTACCGCAAAAAAACGCCGTGATGTTTCTGTTTTTGGATCATAATCAATGCTTGTTGCGTAAATATCCAATACTTTGCGCCAAAAGACTTTTTCTGATGAGCGGATATCACGAATGCGTGCCAGCAATTCTTCAAAATAACTTACTTGCTCTTTCTCTTTGAGACGTTCATCATCCATCACAAAGCCTTTGATGAGATATTCACGTAGCTGGCGAGTTGCCCATTGACGAAAACGAGTGGCGATATGTGATTTTACGCGGTAGCCAACAGAGATAATCGCATCCAGATTGTATAACTTGGTTTGATACATTTTTCCATCAGCGGCAGTTATCAAGGATTCCTTGACAACTGAACTTTCATCCAATTCACTTTCAGCAAAGATATTGCGTAGATGCAAGCTAATATTCTGTTTGCTGGTTTCTAATAGAGTTGCCAACTGCTGTTGCGTTAGCCAGACATTCTCATTTTCAAGGCGGACTTCGAGTTTTGTTTGCCCATTTTCTCTTTGATAAAGGATAATTTCACTGGTAGGTTGATTTGATTTAGTCATTTTTCCTCTCCACAAGCGCGATTTCTTCGGGCGTGAGCTTATAAAGCCGATAAACCATTTGGTCTATTTCTGCCTCCAACGCGAAGAAACAAATTCTTCCCCCTCGGGGGAAGATGCCCGCAAGACAGAAGGGGCGCAACTCTTCCCCCTCGGGGGAAAATGCCCGCAGGGCAAAAGGGGGCGCAACTCTTCCCCCTCGGGGGAAAATGCCCGCAAGACAGAAGGGGGCGCAACTCTTCCCCCTCGGGGGAAGATGTCCACAGGACAGAAGGGGGCACTACGCCACCCTCACCTGCCCATTCATCAGCATCGGCAAAAGCCAATCGCGTAGTTCGGTCAGGGTTTGGGATTCGAGTTCAAGTTTATTTTGTTTCTCAAAAGTAGGTTGAATTATCTCTTGATATTGTTCAAGAATTTTCTCGTCAGGTTTTATGACTTTCAGAGAGAATAAGTCATCTTTGGTTATTGAGCCAAAAGTGGTTCCGTTTACATTTCGCCTGTCAAAGACTTGCTTGAAGTATTTCATCACTTCAAAAAGATACGTTGTCGAATTGTCTTTGCCATTTAATGCCGCAAGACCACGTCCAATACAACAATCTTCTTTAGCAATATTAAGTGTTCCTACAGGTGCACGAACACTTAATAGAATATCTCCTTTTTTTGCAAGGCGTTTAGGTTGTGTTGTGAATTGACGTACCGAAGGAAAGCGATAGCCAAAGTCTGTGCAACCTTGAAAGAAGATCATTCCTTCACCATTTTCATTATAGGATTTTCCGGGAGGAGATTGTCCCATTGTGATATTGGCTATCTCGTTTAATTCTCCCACTTCCCACCCCTCCGGGATTTCACGTTTCAAGTGCTCATTCCAGACCATCTTGCCGCCGCTGGATTTATAAGGCTTACCATCTTCATTCGGGAAATCAAACTGCACAAACCAATAATCGTAGAGGGTCTTTGCCATGGCTTCCAGCTCGGCGTTGATGCGTTGGTTGAGTTCGATTTTGACATCCAGTGCGGAGAGTACGGCGGCGATTTTTTGTTGAGTAGGAAAATCAAAATCAGGAATTATGAAGTCTAGTATTTGATTTTTGTCCCCTCTTGGCATTTTTGTTCCTTTTGCCCCTCTCATCATGTGATTGAAAAAATCATCTCTAAACAAAGAGTAGTATACAAATTTTGGGAAATATTCTTGATTTACTTCAAAATTCAAAACGTCAGAAGAACATCCCCCTTCTCGATTTGAAAACCATATTTTTTTTAAGTATGGGCGAATATTTCCTACCAAAATATGGTCTACTCCATAAGCTGGCATGGCATTATTACTGGGAGGTAAATTTATAGCAGTCATTATTCCTGCTCTGTTTTGCAAAATATTATCTATAGTTATGAAGTTTTCGAGAGATACCTTATCAGCATCAATTCTCTTTTTTGAGTATTTCACAACTTTGAATAATTGAATTGTTTTACTCATACATTAATCCCCCCAACTGCTTCTTGATTTTCTGCTCCAATTCCTGCGATTCTGTAAAGAGAGAATCAAGATTTTCTTTGAAACCGTCCATTTTGACAGTAAATTCTGCGGGGGTGATGTCTGTATATTCGATTTTGATCTCGAAATACTGCCCGGCACTGAAAGAATAATTTTTCTCTGCGATTTTGTCGTAGCTGATAACAACAGAAAAATCTTCCTCGGACTCTAGCAAGTTGAATACAGAGACGATCCGCTTTTCTTCATCCGCAGAAAGAAGCGTTTTCTGATTCTTCCCCTCTTTGATGGTCGTCCCCACCTTTGAAGCATCCATCAGCACTACATCGCCTTCGGTATTCGTTTTATCTAAAAATAAAACCGAAACATTGGTGCCAGTGGTGGCAAAGATATTGCTGGGCATAGAGACCACGCCGCGCAACATTTTAGAATCGACCAGTTTTTGGCGTATCTTCTTTGGAATACCCGATTGCGCAGTCAGAAAACCGGTGGGCACAACAATGGCGGCTTTGCCCGTGGGCGAAAGCGAATAAATAGTATGCTGAATAAAGAGCAGGTAAATTGCCATTGAGGCTTTTTTCTTTTTGGGGATATTGGGAATACCCGCAAAGAAACGCTCGTGATTTGCCTTTGTATCGAGATCGTCTCGAAAATCGCTAAAATCTAATTTGAAAGGTGGGTTAGAGACAATATAGTCGAACTTTTTGAGTGTTTCGCCCTCTCTGTGATAAGGGTTGAGCAGGGTGTTGCCCTGAATGATATTTTGGATGGAATGTACGAGATTATTCAAAATCAGGTTTAGGCGCAACATGCCGCTCGATTTTTGCGAAATATCTTGCGAGTAAATGGTACAGCGGTCTTCACCAATAGCGTGCGCCAAGCTCATTAGCAACGAACCAGAACCAGCCGCCGGGTCGTAGGCGGTCACGTTCTGCATCGGTTCGGGCACAAGAATTGCCGCCATAATCTCTGCCACTGCGTGCGGGGTGTAATACTCGGCATATTTTCCGCCGCCGTCTGTGTTGTATTCCTGAATTAGGTATTCAAAAATGGTGGCGAAAAAATCGAACTTTTTGCTAAAAATCTCTTCAAAGCTAAACTCAACCAATTGGTTGACCAGCGCGCGGCAAAAATCATCTCGCCGTGAGCTATCGGTGATGTAATTGCTCAAATCATCAAAGAGCTTCACCTTTGCGCCGCTCCCCGTTTTTACCGAGAAAATCTCATTATTATTGATGGCGATATCGCGGAGGGTATCATCGAATAATTTAGCAAATTCTTCTCTATTTGAATTATTATAAAGATAGGATATGAAGTGGTTGGGCTTCAATTTTGCGCTATCTGGCGGAAGTTGTAGCAATAACATCTCATAATCTTGAGCATCGTACTTGTTTATGGCTTGCTCCCATTGGTCAGCTTCTGCCAGCTGAGGGGCTATTTTTTTTACCTCATACCCAAACTTATCGTTCATAAATTTGTACAGAAAAACCTGGGTAATGATTTTAAATTCGTTCCCATCATTCCCTAATCCGTACGATGCGCAAACGCTTTTTAAATCGTCAATTAATGCTTTTGTTTTTGCGGTGAAATCTTGTGTTTCTAATGTCATATTTCTTTTTCCTATAGATATTTGACCCCTTCGGGGTCAGGGGAGGGGCTTTTACGGTTATAGATATTAGACCCTTTCAGGGTCAGACCCCGAAGGGGTCCCATCTTTATAGCCATTGATTATCAAAATGTTGCATACGCCCCGCAGGCGCAGTTTTGACCCCGATAGGGGTCCCATCTTTATAGCCATTATCAGCGTGTTGCATACGCCCCCGCAGGCGCAGTTTTGACCCCGAAGGGGTCCCATCTTTATAGCCATTATCAGCGTGTTGCATACGACCCCGAAGGGGTCGCATCTTTTCATTTTGATCATCGTTATAAATATTAGACCCCTTCGGGGACTTAATCAATCCATTCAAATAAATACTCATCTTTGTGTTCAACGGCAAAATTTTTCAAGAAAGTTTTATATTCATCTTTGAACACCTGCTTTTTATGATGCTCTTTCTGTCGCATAATATACCTGATCACATTATCCAAACTTGAATGGCTGTAAGAAAATGCCCCAAACCCTCCCTGCCATTGAAACCTATGTGACGTAAACCCCCTCTCCTTAATAAACGCGTTTGATGACTTCTTCACCTCTCGCACCAAATCAGAAAGACAGCAAGCGGGCTTCATCCCAATCAGAATATGAATATGGTCAGGCATCCCATTAATAGCCAACATTTTTTGCCCTTTATTCCTCACAATTCCGGTGATGTATTTATACAACTCATCCTCCCACACAGGCTGAATCAAACTCTCCCTATACTTGACCGCAAAAACCACCTGAATATAAATCTGTGAATATGTGCCCATAGAAAACTACCTTTTCCTTTTTAAACAGCCTGATACTCACCCATATATTCTTTAACCAACAAACCATTAATATAATGGGCAGAATCTGGATCCAACTTTACCTTTGCCTTACCAAAACTACCAATCACATTTGGCATGACCAAAGCTTCAAAGAAAGCATCATTATTCAGCATATTCTGATTAAGCAAAACTTTCGCATCAACATCTAACTTAACACCCAACAAAGCCTCGTAGAGTTCACTCTCTCGTTTTGAAATGGTCTGCCTTTCCCATATCCGCTTGTGCATTCGAGCATATTTACGGTCGTGATCATATTTTGCCCTAAGCAAATTATTCTTTCGATTCAACTCAGTCACGGCATCATAAATCTGTTGCAATGAACCGATATTCTCTTTCATTTCTTCCTGTGAAATCTCATCTAAATTCTTTTTATTGAAGAGTTCTTTGAGTGCTTCATAGAGACTAACAAATTCAGGGTCGCTTTGGTCAAAATTACTACTCAATGCCTCACGAGTTTTGCGGAGCGTATCTTTCAGCTTATCGGCAATCACCATCTCTTCTTCAGAAATCTTACGAAACATAAAAATTACGTTTTCCAGTGCTTCGTTCAGCAAATGCGTGGTTTCCAAGTTGTTTTCAAGAGATTCTTTCAGATTCAAATGGTCCAAATGCCGAGTTGCTTCGTAATATAAAGTATTAAATTTTTTGAAATCTATCTTTTCAAGTAAATCATTATGCTCATAGAGCCGAATCAAATTATACAGATTGCGAGCATTTTCTAACGCCTTTTTAATCTCAAGAACAGTTTTCCTATCCTGAACTTGGCTAATTTGTCGCGAGAAGATTGCGGCATTTTGTAAATCGTAATGGAAAAGCGTATCCTTGATTTCTTCAAGCTCTGCTTCAATTTCCTCTTTAGACTTAAAGAGATTTGAATAAGTACCAATCTCATCGCCAAGTTCTTGCTGTAACTCATCAAAATAATCTTTATTTGTTTGGTCAAATTCCTTGCGAATATCGGCAAAATCCACCACATAACCATGCCTAAATTCTTTATATGGACGGTTAACTCTGGTCAATGTTTGCAAAAGATTATGTCGTTTTATCAACCGCCCGATATAAAGTTTTTTCAAGCGATGTGAGTCAAATCCCGTTAACAACATATTATAGACAAAGAGAAAATCTACTTTGCCCTCTTTGAAATTATTGATCTCATCTTTGCGCTCATCTTTTGAGCCAACATCATGCAAAATAAGGGCTGCTGTCAGGTCTTTTTTGTATCTGTCCGTATAAGTTCTATACTCAGCCGCTGGCTCTTTGATAGCAGAAAACGCGTCTACATCTTCAACAGTATTCTGATCTGGGCTATATTTGTTGACAAAAATCTTAAACATCGCCCGCGCCTGTGCAGAACTATCACAAACCACCATCCCGCCAATGGAATGATCGTTAAAAATCTTTCTGCTACTGATGAAATCTTCCACCACATAATCCAGCATTGGCTCAACGAATCGTTCATGGGCATAAATTTCACGTCTATCAAGATTGCCCTTCAAGACTTCTATTTCTTTCAAAGCCTGAGCCAGTTGCATCCTATATTTGGTTTCGATTCCCTCTCTGATCAGCTTTAGCGTATACCCATCTGCAATAGATGCGTTGTAATAATATTTGTGAATATAATCGCCAAAAAGAGATTTGGAACTGCGTTCTTTGCCGATTAGCGGAGTGCCTGTCAAGCCAATCAGAATAGCACTTCAATCTGAGCTATAGAGATTTGCAAGGAAACTCCCCGTTGGGTTATAGCTACGATGCACTTCATCCAAAAAATATACGCGCTGGATGTTAATATCATATAAGCTAGATCTGAATATATCGTTATCTTCTTTAAATTTATGAATATTAACAACCGTAATTTCACGCTTGCCTTGCTTATTATAAATCGCTTGTTGCGACCTAAAATCCCTTATCAGCTCATCTCTTGAGCTAACCGTATGAACGTTTAAACCACGACTGGAAAATTCTCGCATTGCTTGAATCATCAAATCAATTCTATCTACGATGAAATAGAACTTTGGGACAACGCCTTTCTTCTGGAAATAATCTGTTAGGTAATGCACATTATAAAACGCCAAAGCCGTTTTTCCGCTCCCTTGTGTATGCCAGATAATGCCCTTCACTTCCCCATCATCAAGTTTTTTCTCAATTGCTTTGGTCGCAAAAATCTGCGGGTAGCGCATGATATGCTTTTCAAGACTGCCATCAGTACGCACATACGCAAATCCATATTTCAATAGCCATGCCAGCCGTTCTTTGCTGAATAAAGAAGTCAAAGTCCGATTCGTAGGCGTATCGGGGGATTTATTTGTCAAAAACTCAGGAGAATACTTAATTACTGCAAGGTTATTGTCTTTTAAGACAAAGTTTTCAACATCATCATCTTCTGGTTTGAGCAGAGTTGCTAAATCAATTTCTTCCTCTTCTCTGAAATAATTAAAATTTGCTTCTTCATAAGATATAGATGAATAAAAAGCTCCCTGAATAGGCTCAACAACATCAGAGTCATATTCCATATTATTTGAAAAAAGAAGAATTTGAGAAATATTAATGAATTTTCTAAACTTCTTATTCGGGAAACGCTTATTCATCCGATCGCGTTCTTTTAAAATCCCTTCACGATTATTGGGCTTTTTTACTTCGATGAAAGCAAGCGGCATACCATTAATCAATAAGGTAATATCAGGGCGAAACTCATCATCTCCATTTCGGCAAGCCAACTCAGTAACAACATGGAATGAATTATTATCGAAGTTTTTGAAATCAATCAACTTTATCCCTGAAGTAGTAATAAGCATCTTGAAAAATGCTTCCCCTAAATCTTCGTTATCCAGAACTAACGAAATATCTTCTAATAATCGAGCGGCATCATTCTCATCCAACTCCCCATCATTAATCCTGATAATGGATTTTGTGAAAATATCCGTGAAGATATTGGTGTCTACAGCACGTTGCGCTTTTTTAAGCGACAAATATTGGTATCCCAACCTATGTAAATGTAATAATGCGGGAATTTTAACTCTTGTGTCTTCGTTGAAAGCCATAGCCTTTTATTCCTCTACAAAAACCCATCTATTGTCTGAATAAAGAAAAGTATTCCACATTGAATTGAGCTTCACCTTTTTGATGATTCAACTAAGCAGATTATACTCTCTAAGTCTTAGAATACTACCCCACACCGTGCAACAACAAAACGATACCATGCAACCCTTCCCTACGCTGTGCAACGATAAAACGATGCCGTGCAACCCTTCCCTACACCGTGCAACAACAAAACGATGCTGAGCAACCCTTCCCTACGCCGTGCAAAGGCAAAACGATGCTGAGCAACCCTTCCCTGCGCCGTGCAAAGGCAAAACGATACTGTGCAACCCTTCCCTACGCCGTGCAAGGGCAAAACCTTTAGTGACAGCAAAAATATTTAGAGTAAAATCATAAGACAAAAATATCTAGGTCTAAAAAATCCCCAACCCCCTCCCCTCGTAGCAATCGCTTTAGCCATTATCTACTGCAAAGGAAAAAACTATGCAAAAACCCCGCCTCACCTACCAAGCGCTTACGCTAGAATTTCACCGCCCCTTTCGCCTATCAACGGGCACCAGCCTCACCCGCACCGCCTTTTGGATTCGCTTAGCCAATGATGAAGGATGGGGAGAGGGGACGATTCCGCCCTACTACAACATCCCAGATGAAGAGATGATTGCCCTGTGGGAAGGAAAAGCACAAAGCGAGACACCTTTTCCTGATAGCCCTGCCCAAATCCCCGCGTGGATTGGAGAGGAGGGACCTGCCCCCGCACGATGCGCTTTAGACTTGGCATTGCATGACAGAATCGCGAAAAAGAGACATATCCCGCTCTATGAGTTATTAGAAGCACCAAAACCCAAAGCGCTTGCCACCGCCTTCACCATCAGCATAGACACCCCAGAAGAGATGGCACGGCTCGCGCGCGAAAACGCTCAATATCCGGTCATTAAGTTGAAGCTCGGCACCCAAGACGATGTTGCGCGCGTCGCGGCGGTGCGAGGCGCACGTCCACACGCCAGGATTTATGTAGACGCTAATGCGGCATGGAATCCCGATGAGGCAATCCGTCATATAAAAGCATTGATGCCTTATAACTTAGAGATGATCGAGCAACCCACCGCGGTAGACGACATCGAAGGAATGGGCTATGTGCAGGCGCACAGCAAAACCGCAATAGTAGCGGATGAAAGCGTGCGCTCTTTGGCAGATGTGGAGGCTTTAGCAAAAGCGGGCGTGGCGGGGATTAATTTGAAGTTGATGAAAATTGGCGGGCTAATCCCTGCGCTAAAAATGCTTCGGCGCGGCAGAGAATTGGGGATGAAGATCATGCTCGGCTGTATGTCTGAAACTGCCTTGGGCATAACCGCCATGGCAAATTTAACCGCCTACGCCGATTGGATTGATTTAGATGCACCCCTGCTGATAAAAAACAATCCCTTTAATGGCGTAAAATATGACAATGAAGCGAAACTCCATCTTCCCAATAGGGCTGGGATTGGGGTTGAGAAAATCAAATGATTTAAGGAGAACTTTATGACGAAGAAAATTAAAAAGAGTGTCGTTTTTTTTGAAGCCGAAGGCGGGACAGATAAGGGGGATGACGGGCACCGTAGAGATACAATGCCGATGGTGAACGCGGTTAAGGCGCAGGGGTGGAATGCAGAAGTTCTTTTTTATCGTAATGATAAAAAAGATGAAATTATTGAATATGCCAAAGAAAATTTTGATGCTTATATCAGCAGAATTAACCCCGGCAATATCCCTGGTGGAGAGGCGGGTTATTTTGATATGCTTCGTAGTTTGAGTGATGCTGGGCTGGTTGGAATGCCGCATCCCGATGTGATGACGGGCTATGGGGCAAAAGATGCGCTCACAAAACTAACCGACACCGATATTGTGCCCGTAGATACTTATGCCTATTATTCACTGGAGGAATTAAGGAAGAAGTTTTCTATTAGCTTGTCACGAGGGGAGCGCGTTTTGAAGCAAAACCGTGGTTCAACAGGCGAAGGGATTTGGCGCGTTGTTCTAGCTGATGAGCGAAATTTTGAAAAAGGGGATAAATTGCCCGCAGATACCAAAATCAAATGCACGGAAGCTGTAGACAATCACGTTGAAATGCACGAGCTTGGTGATTTTATTGAATTTTGCAATCAATATCTTGTTGGTGAAAATGGGATGTTGGTAGATATGCCTTTTATGCCCCGCATCAAAGAGGGTGAGATTCGGATTTTGTTGGTAGGCGATATGCCAATCTTTGTTGTGCACAAAAAACCTGCTGAGGCAGAAGATGCTTTTTCGGCAACCCTTTTCTCTGGCGCAAAGTATCGCTACGATAAACCAGAAGAATGGGCAGAATTGGTCGATCTCTTTCTCTCTACCTTGCCCGAAATCACAAATAAACTCGGCGGGTACGATCTTCCACTTATCTGGACAGCCGATTTCATGCTAGATGATGATGAAGACGGAGGCGATAAATATGTACTCGGCGAGATGAATTGCTCTTGTGTTGGTTTCACAAGTCATTTAGACCAAGGCATTCAAGAAATTGTGGCAGATAAAATTATCACAACCATTGGTGAGTAGAAAGGAAAAAGCGCATCCACAAGCCCTAAAAACAAAGAACGTGCCCTAAGAAGTTTTTTCTCAGGGCACATTTGGGTCAATGAATAAGAGGCTATAAAAAAACGGGCTAGAAGAACCCGTTCCCTTGAAGGGAACGGGTTCTTCTAGCCGCTAAATTTCTCTTTTTATGCAAGCGTTAATCAAAGCCGTGCCTGAATTAGTTCTGCCAGCGCATTAAGGGTATCAAAAGTATCTGCATTTAACTCTGTGTCGTCAATTTGAACACCAAAAGTATCTTCGACAAAGAGGGCTAAATCCATGAGGCTAAATGAATCGATGAGACCGCTTGAAATTAGTTTCTCGTCTGCCGCTATTTCACGGCTAGGTTGGCGTAAAATTTCAGCCGCAATAAAGGTGCTGAGGGGTTTTATTATTTCTGTTGTCATTGAATACTCCAGTATTTTTTAGCTTGGATTCAAGCGCAAGCTTTAGTCAAAAAAGAACGACGGGATTATATCGCAAATTTTTCTTAGCGTGTGGCTTCGATCAAAATCATCTCACTTATTGCTTTAGCTAAAATTGCCTCCCCAGCAGAGCTAAGATGAATCGCACTATTCGTGAACTCGCCCGCGGGGACAATATCCCAATAATCGTGATAAGCCCAGTCATTTTCAAGGCTCATCTCTGAGAAAATGCTTCGATATTGATCATAAGCCCAGCGTGGATAAAAATAATTATAGCGAATATCGCTATTTTTTCCATCCGAGATTAGGATCGGCTCATTAACTAAAATAAGTGGCACCTCACCTGTGATGCGAAAACCAGCTTTTACCATATCAAAAGCCAATTGGTCGAGAAAGAGTTCGGGTGGTGACCAACCATGGAAAAGCTCGTCTTTTTCAAAATCAGTTTTCGCAGATTCGTAATTTTCAGGATATAGCTGGTCAACCCCAGTGATGCCCCACATCACTCCGTAGAGTTGCAACCTAGCCCAATCTGCGAGCGAGCGGCGACGCCCGATTAGGGTCGTATCCCAAAAGGAGGGCTGAAGCAACGCATCGCTGTTGAGGTCAAGATGAAGATCGTAGGCTGTATCAAGTTTTTGGACACGCTCGATATTATGCGCCACTAAAGGCGTGGTCAATTGCTTGTCGGCAGGGAACGATTCCAACGTCAGCATCCAGATCAGTAAATCCGGCTCATATTGCATCGCCTTTTCTAAAACAAGAAGATCTTTGGTCAGCGAAATTGTTGGGTATCCCAGATTGTAAACGCTTATTTTCTTATCTCTTACGCTTAAATTCAATCTATTAAGCTGTCCGCTAAGCGTTTCTTCGGGGCGCAACAGCGTTCCCCAAACCGATGAATCTCCAATGACAATTACGCGGTATTCATTCTCGCTTTTTGGTGTATCTGTCACAATATGTGATGCAAACATGGCATCCAAATCAAAGAGACTCAAATTATAAGACTGTGTAGGGCTCTCTCCAAAAGGTAAACGCTCGCGCCCGAAAATGAGATTGTTATATATTGAAATACTACTTCCAGAATCGAAAGGAAGCAAAGTAAAAGCAAAATTAAAGATAGCAAAGAGAATGAACGTTTTTAGTAAGAGCCGCCAAAGATTGATTTTCTGAGACATTAAGCACCCCCGAATAACAGCAAAATAAATTGCCAACCCTGTGAAGGATTAGGCAGAACGAACCAAACCCAACCAAGAGCGACATAGTTGAAAGTAAGAGCAATGCCAAGGAGGGATAGTATCCGCCGCGTGCGTGTACTTAGGCTTGCTCCTGCCAAACGAGTTTTTGCCCAACCCGACCAACGATTCTGCACAAATAAGCCAATGCCATGCCACAACCCCCAGAGGACAAAACTCCACATCACACCATGCCATAAGCCAATGAGAGACATTGTCACGAGTTGACTGACAAGAATCATCATCCCCGCTGAGAGTTTACGGCTTTTTCGTAATGCACGAACAAATGGATTGAAGAAATAAGCACGAAACCACTGTGTGAGGGTGATATGCCAGCTATTCCAGAAAAGCGTTAGATTGGATTTCCTATAGGGTTGTTTGAAGTTTTCAGGGAGGCTGATTCCAAGGAATTGAGCTAAACCAATCGCAATATCCGTATATCCACTGAAATCAAAGAAAATCTGGAAGGCATAGGCATAGAGCAAAACCCACGCGCCGAGGGGGCTTTGTGCCTGCGTCGCACTAAGGGGATTAAGGGCGATCATCGCTAAACTATCTGCAATGACAAATTTCTTAAAAAGACCGACAACAAGACGTTGCCCTCCGACTAGAATGTCATCACTATAAGCACTTTCCAGTTGGCGAAGCCCTTTGATAAAACGCTCAACACGGTCAATGGGACCAACAGAGAATGAAGGGAAAAAGATGACGTAAGTGAGATATTCACCCAAAGCCACATCGGGGAGGCGACCACTTTGACGATCGCGGATGGTGTGGATGAGACGAAAGGCAAGGTAAGAGTACCCCAGCCAATAAATATCAGAAGAGGAGGCAAGACTAGCATTTTGACCAATAAAAAGCCGCCATCCGCGACTAGCAATCAATGCTAAGGCTGGCGTTTTTAATATGATAAAAAGAATAACTAGAACAGTAAACCCAGCCCAAAGAAGGGTATTGGAGGAAGATGATTTTTGTCGAGCGAGTAGAAATGTTCCAACTACAAAGATGGCTAGAAGAAAGAGAACTTGTCCGATTGGCGGAGGGCGGGTGGGGGTGAGAAAATTATCAAAGTTGAGATAGCGTGTCGTAGCCAGAAAGAAGATGACGCAAAGCGTGATCACAGCTGAGGTTTTACTCTCTTTCTGATGGCGCACTTCTGGAGAAGCTGTCAAAGCCCAAGTGAGAACGGTAAGCCCAATCGAAAGGGTTGGCAAGAAAAAATCAAGATAGCGTAGGGGCAAAGCGGGTTGCAGCCAAAAAATGATTAAAATACTGATTATTAAAAGCAAGTTGACGCGCTGCCATTTGCGTGTCAGCCACCCCAAAGGTATGGCTACAAAAGCGAGAATAGCAATTTGTGTAATCGTCATTAAAATCCCTGGTATATCCAAATTGGTGTGTTATCGGTGGTCGCGATAATTACAGCAATCAGGATCAAGCAGAGAAGTAGTGCCCATAGGTTTTCATGGGAAAATATCTTATCTTTCATCTATAGGTAACCATAGGCTAGCCAATTTTCATCTTTTAAAGAATTTGACCAGCTAAGCTTTCATAAACTCGCTATATTTCACTTAGAGGGTGTGGCAGTACACGCTCTCCAAGTGGCATCTAAAGCTGCCAAAGCTGAATAACGTCGAAGTTCCAACGCTTCCTCTGTTAAATAAATATCACCCAGATGTTCATCTCCCTTTTTAGTATATAACCCGTGATTAGGGAGGTCTTTTGTGACAAGCCAGAAATTCCACAGAGGGAGGTTATATTCTTTTGCTAACATAGCAGTCTGAAGGTTTATGCCATGCTCACCTTCGCGATTGTCAGCTTTTGTGGAGAGAATTGGTACTATCCCCTGGGCTAATAACTGCTCAATAATTTTACGCATATAGACTTCATTATTTGATTCCCAATGTGTTCCTACTGTAATGATTACGAATGAAGGTTTATTTAAGCGTAGCTCACAATCAAGAGGAGTTTCATCATCATTACAGCCAAAGTCACCTTCGTGCCATTCAGCCCATAACAAAGCCCCTGATGTTGTGCCACTTTTGATAGTTGGGCTTTTACGGTTAAGGGTCTTGTCGAAATAGGCTACAGTCTCTTGTAAATCATGGGGCAAAGAGATACTTTCTGTGGAATCTGCTTCATATAACCCGAGAAAAGTTTCTGGCGTGCTTTGACAATCACCTAGAATAGAAACAGCTTGTGGGTCATTGCCAAGTGCTTGACCGAGTAGGTAAACATCACGCATCGACTGCGTAATAACAGGAATTTTGCTCCATAACATCCAGTTTTCTGGAGCAAGTTCAATTTCAACGGGTAAAGTTTCATCGACCAGCTGAGATGATGTTAGAACCACTGGCTGAGTAACCGCACTAAGTGTTTGTGTAGAAGGAAGGGGCGTATTTATAATAATGGTAGGCGTTTTATCTACCACAGGAGTATGTGTTTGAGTAAGAGAAGATGGTTTACAAGCACTAAGCAAAAAAATAAGGGAAAGTAAGCCGAAGAATTTTCTGATGCGCTGTCTCATTTTGTGTATCCACAAACCAGCCAATCTCCTCCTTGATGAACCACGCGATAAGTGCGTTCAGAAAGGTCAAAATTGCGTACTTCGTTATTATATGTAGCATCAATGCTACCGCTACATATAATAAGAGCGTCATCACCATCCATCTCCTTTTGCTGGCAGTCCAAACCTGTTAATGTTGTTTGTACTAACGCGTAGGCATCAAATTCCAAAAGAGCGTCTAGCTCATAGTCTGCACAAACATAGGATAGCATGAGTGCATCATCTTTGTCGGATAATGCTTGTAAAAATTTTTTTGCCGTATCTGCAGCTGGAGACGCGGAATTGCCACAGCTGGTTAAAAGGATGGTGCTTAGCATTAAAAAGAAAAACGCTTTCTTCATATTTTCTCCGGGTATGTGCTCGGTTTAAGCAATCTGGTAATAGTTCAAAATATAGAATACAGAATTCATGAGTGGAATGCTCACCACCTACTCCAAAGCCATTTTTAAATAGGCTTCCATAAATTGGTCTAAATCGCCGTCTAAAACAGCATCGGTATTGCCCATCTCAAAATCAGTACGATGATCTTTGACCAAGTGATAGGGATGCAAAACATAAGAACGTATCTGACTGCCCCACTCGGCTTTGGTATATTCTCCGCGTAGATCGTCTAGCTCTTTTTGCTGTTTTTCTTCTTCTAAAGCCATAAGACGCGCTTTCAGCACCTTTAGGGCATTCTCACGATTTTGTAGTTGAGAACGCTCATTCTGGCAAGTAACAACAACGCCAGTAGGAATGTGGGTCATGCGCACTGCGGTTGAGTTTTTTTGCACACTCTGCCCGCCAGCACCAGATGATTTATAAATATCTATGCGTAAATCTTTTGGGTTAATTTTTATATCTAGGTCTTCATCGCCAATTTGGGGCAAAACTTCGACCAAAGCAAAAGATGTATGCCGCCGATTGGCGGAATCAAAAGGAGAGATGCGCACGAGACGATGCGTCCCCTTTTCAGAGCGGAGATAACCAAAAGCATAATCGCCAGAAACAGCAATAGTGACACTTTTAATCCCTGCCTCTTCACCGACTGTTAAATCTAAAATACTGAGTTTGTATTTTCGTTTTTCTGCCCAACGCAAATACATGCGCTGAAGCATTTCTGCCCAATCTTGGGAGTCTGTCCCCCCCGCACCAGCGTGGATAGCGAGCAACGCATCTTCTTTATCGTATTTTCCCGAGAGCATTGCCCGAAAGGCGCGTTCTTCTAAATCTTTTTCTACCGTGCCTATTTCAGCTTCTAATTCTTCAAGCATCTCCGCATCGCCCATCTCGGCAAGCTCAAGCAAATCGTTGAGTTGTGCGGAAAATGCTTTCCAAGATTCGCTTTCATCTCGAAGTGCAGTCGCTTTTTTCATGACTTTTCGAGCGTGATTTGAATCATTCCAAAAATTGGGGTCAGCCGATTCTTTTTCTAATTTTTTAAGTTTTTCTTCTTTAACAACTAAGTCAAAGACGCTCCATAAGTTCGAGGGTGAGTTTTTCTGCTTCTTTTAGTCGGGTTAAAATTTCTTGCATGGGATTCTCCGTACTTTTAAAACTCTGCCATAATGCCTTCAATAAAAGCATCGGGGTTAAAAACTTCTAAATCACTTACTCTTTCGCCTAAGCCCGCGAATAAAATGGGCAACTTAAGCTCATTTCGAATGGCAAAAACTAAACCGCCACGTGCAGATGAATCTAATTTGCTCAGAATTACACCTGTCACATTTACGGATTCATTAAAGGCGCGGGCTTGCTGAAGCGCGTTTTGCCCTGTCGTTGTATCCATCACTAGCCAGACCGCATGTGGCGCGCCGGGCAAAGCTTTACCCACAACTCGCTCTACTTTTTCTAATTCTTGCATGAGATTGAAGCGCGTGTGAAGGCGACCTGCTGTATCTATTAGGATGACATCCGCATCACGCGCGATGCCAGCTTGAACGGTATTATACGCAACTGCGCCGGGATCGCTCTCGGGTTGACCTGAGATGACGTTAATAGACAGCCTCTCTCCCCAAACTTGGAGCTGTTCTACAGCCGCGGCTCTAAATGTATCTGCCGCGCCGAAAAGCACTTTTTTATCTTGAGCCAAAAAGCGCGCGCCCAATTTCGCGGCGGTGGTCGTTTTGCCCGATCCGTTAACGCCAACGAGCAAAATAACGCTTGGCGGGGATTCTGCCAAGGTCACGTCTTTCTGGTCGTCTAGGCGGGAGCGCAACTCCGCTCGGAGTGCAGATTTAAGTTCATCGGCGCGTATCAAGCCCAAATCACGCGCGTTCCGCTGAAGAGTTTCGATAATGTCGGTGGCGGTTGCAATTCCCAAATCTGCTTGAATGAGGAGCGCTTCCAAATCATCCCAAGTTTCATCGGTAATTTCACTCGTGCCTAAGATATTGGCTACACGTCCAAAAGCCGATTTGCTAGTCTTCGAGAGTCCATCTCGCCATTTTGAAAAGGTATTATTCATAAGGAGCGATTATAACATGCGAATTATGTTATACTGCCATGAAATAAAAAATGGAGCTTTTATGACGACAAATATCAAAGCCACTTGGAGAGAAGGGAATGCTTTTCTCGGCGAAAATGAGAGCGGCGGCAAGGCTGAACTGGGCGGAGAACATATCCGCCCGATGCAAATGATTTTAGTTGCACTAGCTGGCTGTAGCGGTGTAGATGTGGTAAATATCTTAAAGAAAAAACGCGTAAACTTTAGCAATTTAGAAATTGAAGTGAGCGGAGCACGCGCAGACACGCACCCAAAAGTATATACAGATATTCATGTGCGCTATTTCATTTGGGGAAAGGATATTAAAAAGAAAGATGTAGAACAAGCGATAAGACTTTCAGAGGATAAGTATTGCTCTGTGAGTGCTATGCTAAAATCTACTGCGAAAATTCATTCAGATTATAAGATTTTGGAGAAGAAAAATGTTTAACGAACCCATCAACGTCACCGATGCCGCCTTTGAGAAAACCGTGCTAGAATCAACTTTGCCCGTTGTGGTTGATTTCTGGGCACCCTGGTGTGGACCTTGCAAGATGGTTGCGCCTATTTTGGAAAAGCTGGCAAAAGAAATGGCAGGAGAAGTCTTATTCGCCAAAGTGGATACAGATCAACAACCACAGTGGGCACAAAAATTTGGCGTTCAGGGAATTCCTACCATGCTTTTTATTGCTAAAGGAAAAGTTGTCCATACCCAAGTTGGTGCGCTTCCTGAGCCTATGCTCAGAGAGGTAATAAAGAATTTTCTTGAAGTTGTACAATAGGCTTTATAGGGAACGGGTTCGTCTAAGCAAAAAAAATTCTGTAAGGGAGATTACTATGAAAAAAATTCTATTTCTAAGTTTCGTTCTGCTACTCAGTTTGAGTGCCTGTGTACCTGAGTTTCTGTCCCCAGATACGCCAGAAGAAGCGATTGATATAAACGCGACAGTGGATGCCGAAGCAAGCACGCAGGCTGTGCAAACTTTTGCCGCCCTCTACACCCCCACAATAGAATCCCCTGCAACTGCAACTCCCACAGAAGAAGCCACTGCCACCGAAGTCCCTACAGAAACAGCACCTGCTACTGAAACAGCTACGGTTGAAGCAACAGAGACAATTGAGGGAACTTTCACGGCTGAAGCAACGTCTAGTACACCAGACGGCACGCTTTCCTCTGAAACTGCCACAGCAACAATAGAGGCAACTGCTACAAGCATATATCCCTCGCCAACATCACCTATTAGCATTAATCAGCCACCAGCTTCTGTGCCGCGACACAAAATTACCGTGATCAACAAGACAAAAGGAAAAGTATATATATCTTTGCAAGGAGTCACTGAAGGCGATTACCACCCCATTATTGAGTACGATATCCCCGCACACGGGAAAGTGAAATTCAAAATTCCCGAAGGAAAATATACGGCTATCGTATATGTTGGCAAAGACCCCATGGTTGGCTACTTCGGTATTCGTGATGGCAATATCACGATTATTATAAACAGAGACGAGATTCAAATTAAAGACTAATTTTTTACAGGAGTTTAAAAGAAATATGAAAAAGATCATTTTCACCTTACTTACACTCACCCTTTTGCTCGGCGCATGTAGCCCAGCAGAGGAAACGCCTCCACCACTAACCAGCGAAGACGTAGAAGCAACCGCTATCTCTATGGCGTGGACAATGGCGGCACAAACGCAAGAGGCGATGCCTACATCTACACAGCCCCCAACAGCAACCTTTACGCCCATCTTTACTGAAACGCCCATCTTCACAGCAACACCACTCTTCACCGCAACCCCAATTTTTACCGCTACGCCTGTTTCAACGGCAACTAAAGAAGGTGAAATCAAGATGCTCACTTCTTGGGATGGACCATCAACAAGACTTCTCATTGTCAATGACACCAAAGCTACCGCCAGCGTCTCTCTATACTTATCAGAAGGCTCAAACGAAAGAGGGTATTGGGGCAATCTCATCGTCCCTGTTCTTGGAAAAAAACAAAGTGTGCTCATTGAAGCTCCCATGCAAGGATATTATTCTGTCTTTGCGTATATGGATAGAGATGGCAGGCAGTGGAGCGTCTCTGGTGGATTAGGCACAAACAATCCAGACAAACATGAAATTCATCTAACCGAAAGTGGGACCAAGATAGTTGGACCCTAAAAAACAATTAAGGTAATAGAAAAAGGCAGGTATCCAGATTCGGATATCTGCCTTTTTTTGTTTCTCGGCTCTAACGTGTGTTGGGCTTGAGTGCTGGCAGTTAGCTTTTTTGCCACTCTTGCCACCCTGGCTATACTCTTGCCACCCTTGCCCCCCTTCCCTTATAATCTCCCTGCATGAAAACACAGATTATTCAACTCGAAGCCCACGACGATCATATTTCTATTCGCGATAAGATGAACTGGAGCAAAACACCGCGCATCTTGCTTGTTTTACCGCGCAAAGGAAAATTTGATTTAAATGCACTCGATTTGAAACTTCTCCAACGCCACGCCATTGAGCTTGGCGCAGAATTGGGACTAATTACAAGATCGTCTAAAATAATTCGCGCCGCGGATGAATTGGGAATTCCCGTTTTTCCTACAAATTTATCTGCTCAACGCGAAGTTTGGGATCCTCAAAAACGTAAAAGATTCAGAAAATCTAAGCATAAAAATCTACGCAAAAGGGGTGAAGAGTTTCATCTCTCTGAAAAAGAGTGGCGCACACATCCCACTACAAGATTATTTTTTTTCTCTCTCGCCACGCTCGCTCTCTTTGCTATTCTTTTTTCTTTCATTCCACAAGCACAAATTGTGATTGAACCAAAAAGGCGTGTGCAGAGCCTTACTATTCCCGTGCGAGCAAATACAGATATTGAGGATGTTTTTGTCTCAGGCAGTATCCCCGCTTATGAATTACGCGCCGATTTAACGCATCAACGTTCACTGGCAACAAGCGGACGGGTACAGGTTCCAGCTGAGGTCGCGCGCGGAGCGGTCATCTTCCGCAACTTAACCGATTTGCCAACCAAAATCCCTGCCGGAACAATTGTCCGCAGTATTGCAGATGAAGAAATCCGATTTGAAACTTTAGAAGATGCAGAGATTGAAGGTGTTGTAAACGCTACAGCAGAAGTTCCCGTTAAATCTTTGGTCTTTGGCAAGCGTGGCAATCTTGAAGAAAACATGCTTCAAGCCATCGAGGGGGAGCTAAATCTTTGGCTGGCAGTTACAAACCCTGCGCCAACCAGTGGCGGAGGCGATGAGTTTGTGAATGCACCCTCTGAACGAGACCGAGATGAACTCTATGAATTAACAATGTCTTATTTCAGCAAGGAATCTAAAGACGAAATAATAAAAGAACTTGCCGAAGGTGATTTGATTTTCCCTGATTCTATCAGCGAAATTGAAGTTCTTGATGCGGTTTATGCCCCCCCCGAAGGTGAGACAGGTGATAGGCTCATGCTAACAATTCATGCCCTTTTTCAGCTTCTATATGCAAAAGAAGTCGATTTAGCGAAACTAGCACAATTAGCACTCTCTGCTTCTATGCCGCCAGAGTTTACCGCTGTACCTGAAACTTTAGCATTTTCGCCCACTAGTGATTTTGAAAGTAATCAAGCGGGTGTCACCTCTTGGCAAATGTATGTGGAACAAGAATTACACCCCAATATCTCTTCGGAAGAAGTTAGCCAGCTTGTACAAGGTCGTAGCCCCGACAACGCTATACAAAACTTGCAGGAAAATTTCGATTTAGTTTCAGAGCCAAAAATTACCCTAACGCCCACGTGGTGGAAATGGTTGCCCCTTGCCCCTTTTAAGATAGAAGTTTTTGTGAAATAATTGCTTCTAAGCAATTTTGTGGTTTGAAGATAAATAGTAAGCGTTCAGCCATACTAAAAGCTTTCAACGCAAATGCCGCTACGCTATACGCGAATGAGCGAATGACGCGAATTTTTAATGCTTTTGCTACATTTTTTCCAGAAAGTTTATATGTTTTTGTCATCTTTATACATATAAAAAACAAAAAAGTTTTTAAAATCCGCGAAAATCTGTCTAATCTGTAAAATCCGTGTTCTATTTTGAAACCCCTGAACGCTTACGATAAATAAACTCGATAATCGCTTGAGCATGAACGTAAACGTCCATGCTCGATCTTTTCAGCCGACATTAGTCGGGTTTTGCCCATTAGTACGAGCGTTAACACCCGTACGGCGTTGGATTTATCCTAAAAACAACCACAATATTAGAATTAGGAAGGTAATTGCCCCTATGAGAACACTCTCTGTAGACCCCGGACAAAAAAATATCGGTGTTGCCCTTAGCGATGAACTCGGAATATCCGCCAACCCGCTGATGATCATCAAGCATATTCAGCGCGAAAAAGACGCGGCTAAGATCGCTGAAATTGCTCTTGAGAAAAACGCCGAATTAATTATTGTCGGGCAATCGCTTGATGATGATGGAAAACCTACCTTCGAGGGCAGACGCTCAGCACGTTTTGCAAAATCCTTACGCACAAAAACGGATATCCCCATCAAGCTCTGGGACGAATCTTATAGCACCCAAGACGCACGCCAAAGCTATATCAATATGGGCGTTTCACGCAAAAAGAGACACGGGCATCTTGATGATGTTGCCGCGGCAGTCATTTTGCAATCCTACTTAGACGCACACAGAAACTAAAAACAAAAATACTAACTACTAACTAACTCCCATGCGCCGTTTTTTTCTAGCTATTACCCTCTTTATCCTAATTTTAGGCATCGCCACACTTTTCGCCATCCCCGCCCTTGCCACATCTCGCTACGGTGAGCCGTCTTCCGCGCTAAATGGCATCCAGCGCTTCCGATATGCGCTCAAAATCCTTCAACATGATGCTTCCATTAAGCAAGCGGCTAATCCTTACGGTGCGGAGCAAAACTTTGAGCTAATAGACGGGGAATCGCCCTACCAAATCGCAGACCGTCTCGAAAGCCAAAAACTCATTTCAGATGCCGAAGCCTTCATCACCCTGCTTGTCTACACAGGGATGGACACGAGTCTCCTTCCCGGCACCTATAAACTCAGCCCTTCCCTCACCATGCAAAGCATCGCGGGGATGCTACAAGATGCGCACAGCAGTCAAATTCTTTTTGTCCTTCTCCCCGGTTGGCGGATGGAAGAAGTTGCCGAATCGCTCGCAAATTCAGGCTTGGTCATTACAGAAGAAACATTTCTTGGTCTCGCACAATCTACCCCTCCCCGCGTTATAGACGCGACAGGAATAAGCAGTAGCGAAGGCTTCCTCTTCCCCGATTCTTATCTGCTCCCACGCAACACAACTGCCGAAGAACTCCTCACAACACTCACGATGAGATTTGCCCAAAACCTCACCCCCGAAATTAAAGCTGGCTTTGCAGAACAAGGCTTAACCCTATATGATGGGGTCAAACTTGCCTCTATAATTGAGAAAGAAGCGATCCATGAAGAAGAACGCCCAAAAATTGCTTCCGTATTTCTAAACAGATTGGCTATCAACCACAAGCTAGAAACTGACCCAACTGTTCAATATGCGCTTGGCTATGATAGCATCAATCAAACATGGTGGACAAACCCACTCACTTACGCCGACCTTGAAATTGATTCGCCCTATAACACCTATCTCTATGTAGGTCTCCCCCCCACGCCAATTTCTAACCCATCCCTCGCATCATTAGAAGCTGTTGCCTTCCCCGCAGAAACACCTTACTTTTTTTTCCGAGCCCTCTGCGATGGAAGCGGATTCCATGCCTTTGCCGAAACTTATGCAGGACACCTAGCAAATGGTTGTGAATAACTCGCATGAAAAAATTCTTCTTCAACTTCCGATACTTCCGCAAAAATACACCTTGGGATAGCGGCATCTCACCCCCAGAATTACTCAACTTCATCGAAACGCATCCACCTGGTCGCGCCATTGATTTGGGATGTGGCACAGGCACCAATGTGATTACCCTCGCCCAACGTGGCTGGCAAGTCAGCGGCGTAGACTTTGCTCCCCGCGCCATAAAAATTGCTCAAAAAAAAGTAAAACACGCCAAGGTCAAAGCCAATTTATATATTGGCGATGTCACAAAGCTACGCGACATTCACGGCAAATTTGACCTCGCCTTAGATATGGGCTGTTATCACAATCTGGAAGATAAAAGAGAAGATTATCTCAATCGTCTTGATGAAATTCTTGCCCCTAAAGGATTTTGGCTACTCTATGCTCATCTGCTTTCTGAAGAACACACAGCCTCAAGCCACGGGCTTTCTATTAGCGAATTTAAAATGACAGCAACCCATTTCAATCTTATTTCACGAGAAGATAGTATCGGAAGAACAGGGCGAAAGGCTGTTTGGGCGTTATTCCAAAAGAAATAATATGCATCTCCTTTTTCTCTTCCTAGACGGTGTCGGTCTAGGCACGAATGACCCCGAAATCAACCCCCTCGCACGCGCTCAAATGCCAACCCTGCGCGCCCTGCTCGGCAAAAAAGCGCTCATTGCTTCCACTGCGCCATACCACGGAGAACACGCCACTCTCCTGTCCCTAGATGCCACCCTTGGCGTAGAAGGCAGACCACAATCCGCAACAGGGCAAGCGACTTTATTAACCGGCATTAATATCTCTGCCAAGATTGGATATCATTACGGACCAAAACCCAATAAGGATATTAGAAGATATATAGAGCAAAATGAGACCACACTCTCTTGGCTACGCGCAAGAAATAAGACGGCGACATTGCTCAATGCCTACCCTGACGGATATTTCAAAGGAATCGATTCAGGCAAACGCCTTTACTCCGCAATTCCGTTGGCAGTCACGCAAGCCAAACTTTCCCTCTTCACCGCCGAAGATCTATATGCTGGTCGCGCACTTTCAGCCGACTTTACGGGTAAAGGTTGGCGAAAAATACTCAAAGACGAAACCGCCCCCCTCTTCACCCCAAAAAATGCAGGAAAGAAACTCGCAGAACTCGCTACACAATATAATTTTTCCTTTTTCGAATACTGGGCAAGTGATTACGCTGGTCACAGACAAGATATGGATTGGGCCATCAAACAACTTGAGGCGTTTGATGGCGTTTTAACGGGGCTAATCGAAACCATGCCCAAAGACCTGCTCATCCTCATCACCTCTGATCACGGGAATATGGAAGATATGTCCACGCGAAAGCATACAAAAGTGCCAGTCCCCTGCTTGCTAATTGGCACAGAAAGTTCACGAAAACAATTTATTGGAAAAGGGCTAAAAGATTTAGCAGATATTGCCCCTGCAATAAAGAGAGTTCTCATTTGAGCTTTCCCCCCAGCAATAAAAAAGCCCTGTTTTGAAATTCTTCTCAAAACAGGGCTTTTTATAAACTCAAGTTCTTACTCTTCTCTATCTACTTGAATATCGTCCAGCGCAAATATCTCTTCGCATTTTATACACTGCGCCTGACGTTTATTTTTTATTACCAACAACCCCTTGCAACTCGGACAAGGCTCCGGAATCGGTCGCTTCCACGAAGTAAATTCACACTCGGGGTAATTGGCGCAACCATAAAAAACACGACCCTTACGTGTCTTTCGCTTGATTAAATCACCACCGTCATCGGGGCAAGCAATGCCAATTTTATCTAACCACGGCTCTGTATATCGACACGTAGGAAAATCGCTACAAGAAATAAACTTACCATAACGCCCAAAGCGATAAACTAAATCATGTTCACATTTAGGGCAGGCACGTCCAATTTTTTCTGGCTCTTGCTTCGTAATCGGCATTTCTTTCTTTGCAATTTCAAGCTCTTTGGCAAAGGGACCATAAAAATCACTAATCACTTTTACCCATTCTTCCTCGCCTTCTGCCACTTTATCTAAGCGCGCTTCCATACGGGCGGTAAAACCATAATCTACAATATCAGGGAAATACTTCACCAGCAAGTCATTTACCGTTACCCCTGTTTCAGTTGGCTCCAAGCGTTTTTCAACGCGCACCGCGTATCCCCGCGCTTGTACCGTAGAGATAGTCGCCGCGTAGGTCGAAGGTCGTCCAATCCCGTTTTCTTCTAATTCTTGCACCAAAGAAGCCTCACTAAATCGAGGTGGCGGTTGAGTGAAATGTTGTCTAGGAAGTAATTTCAGCAATTCTTGCACTTGTCCTTCCTCCAAACCAGTGGGAATATCACTGTTATCATCACCCTTCTCGTCTTTTTTCTCATTCAAGTTTCTCTTATCACCATAAACGGCTAAAAACCCAGCAAATTTCATGGATGAACCAGAAGCCCGCAAAAGGTATTCACTTGCAGATGTTGTTGCAGTCACTTCAACCTTTAGCGTATCGTAAACCGCTGGGTTCATTTGTGATGCCATGAAACGTTGCCAAATCAAATTATATAATTTCATCTGACTGGCATTTAATTGAGATTTCAAACTAGATGGTGTTCTATTGGCGGATGTGGGACGAATAGCCTCATGCGCCTCTTGAGCACCTTTCGCTCGCGTTTTGTGCTTGGGAGGCGTAGTCGGCAAATACTCTTCCCCAAACTCATCACTGATATACGCGCGTGCTTCCGCAACCGCCGATTCAGCAAGGTTTGTGGAATCAGTACGCATATAAGTAATCAGACCTTCACCGCCAATGCCTTCATAAAGTTGTTGCGCTACAGCCATTGTTCGTTTTGCCGTAAACCCTAATCGGCGAGAAGCATCTTGTTGTAGCGTAGAAGTAATAAAAGGTGTAGGCGGTTTTCGCTTTCGTGTGCCACGTTTGATTTTACTAATTGAATACGCCGCATTCTCCATATCAGCGAGAATGGGGTTCACAATATCTTCGCTAGAAAGTTCGGGCTTTTTCTTATCAATTTGTGCCAATTTAGCGACAAAAGATTTTTTGCCACCATCTGGCTTTAATTCTGCGCCAATAGACCAATACTCAACAGGGACAAAATCATCAATCTCGCGCTCACGCTCCACAATCATTCGCAACGCGACAGATTGAACACGCCCTGCAGAAAGCCTGCCACGCACCTTTGCCCACAAAATGGGAGAAATACTATAGCCGACCAAACGATCTAAGATGCGCCGACCTTGTTGGGCGTTAACCAAATCCATATCAATTTCGCGTGGTTCAGCAAAAGAATGGTCAATCGCAGTTTTAGTAATTTCATGAAAAACAACGCGCTTCGCAGTCTCTGGGGCAATTTCTGCCGCCTCCATCAAATGCCAAGCAATCGCTTCGCCTTCGCGATCAAGATCGGTGGCGAGATAAACTTCTTTGGCAGTTGATGCGAGTTTTTTCAACTCTTTCATTATCGGGCGTTTGTCGTTCGGCACACGATATTTTGGCTCGAAGTTATTTTCTACATCTACAGAAAGCTGTGAGCGGAGCAAATCACGGATATGCCCCACTGAGGCTTTAACGGTATAGCCACGCCCTAAGAAACGCCCCACCGTGCGTGCTTTAGCAGGAGATTCGACAATAACTAATCTGCCTTTGCGTTTGACTTTTTTCTTTTCACGTTTAACCTTTGGGGGCGGAGTCATGCCTTCATGCGCGTCTGTACGTCCCATGCGGTACATACCTGTGCCGCATTCTGGGCAGGTGCCGCGCGTAGCGGGGGTGCCATTTTTATTAAAAAGAGCTTCTGGTTTTTCCATATCTCTTTTTTCTTTACATTTCATACAGTAGGCTTTCAAATTTTCCTCCTACGGAGAGTGAATCATATTATGCGAGGATAAAAAACCCGTCCCCTTCATGGGAACGGGTTCTTCATTCCGCTCAATATACACTATAAGTATTTTTTTCTATTCTCATCTTTCAATTTATTAACAATTTTACGCACATCTTGTGCTTGGTCGCGTTTTGCGATTAATAAAACATCGCCGCTATCAACAATAATTAAGTCATCTACGCCAATGGTGACAATAAGACGTTTTTCATCAGTACCATAAATAAGGGTTTCACGCGTATTTTCTGCAATCATCTCACCTTTGACGACAATATTGCCTTGTGCGTCATTTGGCAGAACAACATCGTAGAGTGAATCCCAGTTGCCAACATCGCTCCAGTCTAATCCACTGGCGGGGAGAACGGCTACTTTTTCTGCATTTTCCATGATGCCGTAGTCGATGGTCTCACTGTCTAACGCCAGCCACAGCGCGTCCACAGCGGGTGCAAGTTCAGGGTCAAGTAAGGACGCGGTGATTTTATCCAAAACGACATTCAATTTGGGCATTTGATGCGCAATTTCGGCGAGAATCGTCTCCGTCTTCCAAATGAACATCCCTGAATTCCAAGAATATCCACCACGCACAGACATTTCGTAGGCTTCTTCTTTATCAGGTTTTTCCTTAAAACGCTTAACCTCATAAACGGGATAAGCCAAGTTTTCAGGGAGTTTTTCGCCGCGCTGGATATAGCCATAGCCCGTAGCAGGGAAAGTAGGTGTGATGCCGAGCGTAACAAGATAATCTTTTTGCGTGGTTTTGATCGCTGTAGTTAAAAGATGGTAAAAAAGATCCTTGTTGCGAATAAAGTGGTCTGCCGGGAAAAGTGCCATGACCGCTTCTGGATCACGATGATGCAAAATGGTTGCCGCAAGACCAACAACCGAGGCGGTACCACGCGGGGCTTTCTCAACAATATAATTCTCTTCTGGCAAATCAGGGACTTGCGATTTGAGGAGTTCGGCTTGCTCTGCAATAGTGACTACCAAAATTCGCTCTAGGGGAAAAAATCCCTCAAGGCGTTCTACAGTGCTCTGAAAAAGTGTCTTTTTACCAAGCAATTTTAAGGCTTGTTTGGGTGTTTCACGGCGAGAAAGAGGCCAAAGCCGAGTTCCGCCGCCGCCAGCCATAATGACTGCGTAGGTGTGGGGTGAATTTGTCATAAGTTATTTTTTACCACAGAGAGCACAAAGTTCACAGAGTTTTTTGAGAAAAAAAGAGAGAAGAGCAGTTTCTCAACTTTTGATTTTCTCTTTTTTAGTTTTTCTTAGTGTGCTCTGTGTAAATATCGTTTCTATGCTTCATATTCCGCTTGTGTTTCGCGAACGCTCACATAATTCATATTGCCAACGTGCCGCACCATGCCCTTAAGTTCCATCATCACAAGCGTAGAAGAAACTTTTTCTACTGCTAAACCTGTGTTAGCACGGATTTCATCTACATGGCTTGGCTCATGTGAGAGCGAACCGAGCACTTGAAGCTCGGTCGCATCGGTAGGAAGTGTTTGTTGCGCACTTTTGTGTTGCGTAATACGCGTTAAATCGAGAACTTCAAGAATATCTCGTGGCTCCAAAAGTGGATGTGCACCATTTTGAATAAGTTTATTCGGTCCCTTGCTTTGCGTGGCATAGATATTGCCAGGCAAGGCAAAAACTTCGCGTCCTTGTTCGAGAGCAAAATTTGCAGTGATGAGTGCGCCACTGGTTCTGCCAGCTTCGATGACTATTGTTGCGATGGATAAACCAGAAATGATGCGATTTCTTTTGGGGAAATTAGACCCTTCTGGCGGCGTGTCTGGCGCATAATCGCTGAGCACCGCCCCTGATTTAGAGAGGCTTGCCGCCAAATTACGATGTTCTGGCGGATAGATTCGATTCACACCCGACCCAAGAACAGCGAGAGTGCGCCCTCCAGCTTTTAATGCGGCTTGATGCGCAATCCCGTCTACGCCACGCGCCAACCCGCTAACGATAACAATCCCCTTTTGTGCTAGAAAGGTGGCAATTTCTTCGGTAACTTGCCTTCCATAGGCGGTCACTCGCCGAGAGCCAACTATAGCGACTGCCCAAGCATCTTCTTCAAGAATCTCGCCCTTCAAATATAAAATAGGCGGTGGTTGGGCAATTTCACGCAGGCGAGCGGGATAATCTGCATCTTCCCAATTCATAACGCGGATATTTTTCTCTGCGATATTGTCCCAAATTTTCTGTAAATCTACATTTTCGCGGGTATGAATAAAGCGTTTAACTATCGCAGGGCTTAATCCTGCTAAGCGCAAATCTTCTGGTGTAGCTTCCCATGCTGTTTGAGCATCACCAAAGAAATCAAGCAATCCACGCAAACGTACTGCGCCGATGCCTTTGACTAGGTTTATACCGATCCAGTAGGATTTTGGGTTCATAATGAGTAAATCAGGGATTCGTAAATCAGTAAATCAGGGAAGCAGTATAGCCTTCGTAGCAAGGGATTTAGCCCTTATTAGCTATGAAGAAGACGACTAAAGTCATCACTAGAAGAGAGATATTTTCTTCACAGAACACGTTTCGCGTTTTTACGCAATTAGCCCATCCAACAGAAAAACGCTCATTCTCCCCTCCGCAAGGTCAATGTCAAGGACGACATCGGGGATGGCTGGGAGAAGAACTTCTTTTCCATCGTCTGATTTCACTACATAAACATCATTTGCACCAGTTTTAACGATTTCATTGAGGTGTCCGAGAGTTTTCCCCGTTTTTTCTTCGATGATTTCTAATCCAATAATTTCATAATCGTAAAACTCACCTTCGGAGAGGACCGGAAGCTCGCTGGTTTTTGCATAAACATGCGTGTTGCGAAACTCTCCAACTTTATCTCTATCTTGAATACCCTCAAAAGAAAGCAAAATACCTTTTTGGTGCCGCCGACTAGAGGCAACGGTATAGGAAATATATTTTTCGCCAAGATAAAACTGCGACCCCGGAAGGAAAATCTCGGTGTGCTCAGTTTGAATTTCAAGCATAATCTCACCGCGTACGCCATGTGGGCGACGCAAGAAACCAACATTTAAATACACAGGCTCACCGTTGGATGATGAGCCTGCATGAGTGTTCTTTGTACGTTGTTTTGCCATATTTTTTTGAACACAGAGCTCACGGAGTTTTTAAAATTGTAGAGAAAGACAAAGTTTTTCTCCGTAACTCTCCGTGCTCTCCGTAATTTTAGGGTTCGAGAATTTCGAGAGAGGCTTTTTTGCCCTCACGCTCTGCGGCTACTCGCAAGAGTGATCGCATGGCGTTGGCTACTCTGCCACCTTTTCCTATAACGCGTCCCATATCTTTTTGAGCGACACTGAGTTCAACTTCTACGTGCCGCCCCGATTCATATTCTTCTACAAATACATCTTCGGGGTCATCTACGAGAGAGCGGGAAATATATTCGATTAATTCTTTCATGAAAAATACTCTTTTGTGAAGACGCAAAACGCAAAACGTGAAATTATTTTCACGCTTTACGCCTTTGCTTTTCACTTTTTAGTCTTTGCGAGTGCGAGGATTTACGTTACGCTCTGCCATCATCTTTTCAGATTCTGCTAAGAGCACTTCAATTTCTTCACCAGCTTTGAAACGTTCATAACGCTCGGTAACACCTGTATAGCCAAAAATTTGCTTTACAGAGTCACTAGGTTGGGCTCCATTTTTTAGCCACTTATAAATAAGGTCTTCTTTAACAGTGACCGTGGAAGGTTCTGTGCGGGGGTTATAAGTCCCTAAAATTTCAAGAAATTTGCCATCGCGTGCTTTTTCTTTTTCGGCGGCAACGATACGGTAAGAGGGCTGTCCTCTCATGCCTGTACGGCGTAAACGGATACGAACCATTTTTGATACTCCTGTTTTAGATAGTTTTTTAGTTTAGTAGTTCTTCGTTGGACAATACTCAAATCGAAAGTGAGGACGCTAAAGGGGGCGTTTCCTTCTTTTCTTTTTTATCCATTTTATACTTTTTTGTACACGGATTGCGCGGATTACAGAGGGAGAGATTTTAAGTTATAGAGAAAAACAAAAAAAATCTCCGTGAACTCCGTATCATCCGTGTACAAAAAAGACTTACCCAAAAAGACGTGAAAGGTCGAGACCACGTCCCTTAGATTTCTGAAGTTGCTTGAAGAGTTTGCTAGTCTGGCGAAACTGCTTCATGAGCTTATTTACGTCTTGCACCGTATTTCCAGAACCAGCGGCTATTCTTCTTCTACGGCTGGCATTTAGGATTTTGGGATTTTTTCTTTCTTGCACGGTCATAGAACTTAAAATTGCCTCCGTGCGCTTCATTTGAACTTCCATTTCTTCGGGCGGGATATTGCGTGCGGCTTGTCCCATTTGCCCAGGAAGCATATCCATAATTTGTCCAAGCGGTCCCATTTTGCGGACCTGCTTCATTTGCTCCATCCAACTTTCGAGGGTGAAGTTACCTTCTAGCAAGTCTTGAGCTTGTTTTTCAGCATCTTCAGTATCAAATGCGGCTTCTGCTCTTTCGATAAGTCCAAGCATATCGCCCATGCCCAAAATACGGGAGGTAAGCCGAGCGGGATCATAAGTCTCGAGCGCGTCTAGCTTTTCACCCGTGCCAAGGAATTTGATTGGGACGCCAGTCACGGAGCGAATTGAAATCGCCGCACCACCACGAGCATCACCATCCATCTTCGACAGAATTAAGCCAGTGAGCTGGATAGCATCTCTAAAGCCCTCGGCGATAGGTAATGCCTCCTGACCAATCATCGAATCAACGACCAGCAAAGTTTCTACAGGATTAGTCTTCTTGGCAACTGCGCGTAACTCATTCATCATCTCATTATCAAGCTGGGAACGTCCCGCAGTGTCGATAATGAGGAGGGTGTAGCCACCTTTTTGAGCTTGTTTATACGCTTTCTCGGCAAGTTTTTCAGGCTTTAGACCTTCTTCCCAAAAAACGGGCACATCTATTCTTTCACCAAGAGCTTGTAATTGTTGTGCGGCGGCAGGTCTATAAGGGTCACCTGCCGCGAGCATAACACGTTCGCCACGATGGCGTAATTTCTTAGCCAATTTCCCTGCCGCTGTGGTTTTACCTGCCCCTTGCAAACCGACCAACATCAAAACACGCGGTTTTTCACCTTTAAGTTCAAGCGGAGCGGGATCACCAAGCATGGCAATTAGCTCTTCGTTGACAATTTTTATAACTTGTTGACCAGGCTTTAAAGCTTTATTGATTTCTGAACCGACTATTTCTTCTTTAAGTTTGGCAACAAAAGATTTAACAACGCTATAATGCACATCCGCTTCGAGCAATGCCAAGCGCACTTCTCGCAATGCCGCATCTACATCATCCGTAGAGAGTTTGCCACGACGGTTGATTTTGTCAAATACTTCGTTTAGTCTTCCAGTGAGTGTTTCAAACATAATTTAAGTGCAAGATAAATATTGCGTTACGATAATGGTTGGTCAAAAAGTCGTTGGATTTTAGCGTGGATGTGCTATAAGGTCAAGGGAAAATTTTAGACGTTAATGAAGAGAGCGCGAGTTTTATAGGTGAGTTTACTTCGGCACAATCTTACCATAACAAAAGCAAGCTCAAATTCACGCACGTTGCGGTAGCTACCCGATCAAACAAAATCTTCTATTCTTTTTGTATTCTCTTCTGAATATCGCTGCTTAATCCTATCCTTTATAAAAAATGGGATGTAGAGAATTAGGCTGAGTGAAATGGCGATTCCTTCATAATAAAGGAGGTGAAGAGGCGCATCTGGAAGTGGGAACGGACTTGTGTTGGGCTTGGTGAGGAGGTTAAGGAAGTTTGTACCCAAGTAAAGATTAATGCCGTAAACAACCACCATAATGACGTTGGCTGTAACGAGAGCGCGTAAAACCGACTTAAGAGTAATCTCCATCTCCTTCTCGGCGACACTCATATAGATTGATGCGAGAAAAATCATGGCGGGAGGAATAAGCACAAAGAAAAAATGAACGTGCGGAAACCCGTAAGGGCTTTCGGCGGGCATAATCAGGGCATATAACGCGGGAATGGTGCCGACAAGGTAGACGATTTCGTAGAGTTTTTGGCTTTTTTTGAAGAGCATAAATATGCTCAGCCAAGTCAAAATACCAATAAGTGTGATGGGAATAATTTTTAAAGGGACAGCAGGGATAAGGTTTAAAGACAGCAGGTCTTGAAAAAACCAAAGCCAGACATAATAGCCAATCAGGTTAATGATAAGAATTTGTCCCATTACTTCACGAATGCCTGCCTTATCATTATCTTCTAACTTGTTGTGCGTGAAAATAATGAGAAGAAGGATTAGTGCCACGATGCCTATTGCAACCAGATGGGCAAAACCAAAACGCTGAAAAGCTTCACCTTCGTAGTCAGCTGTAACGTAAGGAGCAACGTACTGGTTATAGTATTGAGCAAGTGTCTGAAAAAATGTCTCTAAATTCATAGTTTTTTCCTAAATGCTACACTGACATATTTACATCTTTGAAGTTCGCTAGAAGCTGTTTTATTTCTAGCCACATGATAGTTTGGAAAAAGAAGCGCGTGTTGGTTGAGTAGGCGATGCTTTTCGCCGTATCGCAACCAAAGGCTTATATAAATTCAGCTGTTTCGTGGTTTCGATACGCCTCCGCTACCGCTACGGACTACTCAATCACCTTTAAAAATGAAACTATCAGGTGGTTAGTTCTATTTTTTCAGTGCCTCACGCAAAGAACCTAAAACATTGGCTTCGACAGCTTCTTTAGCAACCCTGATGGCATTTTTGATAGCGTGGTCACTGGAGCTACCGTGCCCGATAAAGACAAGCCCATTTACGCCTAAAAGCGGAACTGCACCAACAGCATTGGGGTCTAGTTTTTCCTTGACCGCACCTAAGGATGGTTTTATTAATAAGCCGCCAATTTTTGCGAGAATGCCACCCTGCATAATTGTTTCTTTAATGGTATCCGACATCAATTTAGCAACGCCTTCTGATGATTTTAGGAAAACATTGCCCGTAAAGCCATCGGTCACGACTACATCAACTTCACCAGCAAAAACACCTTTGCCTTCTACATTGCCGACAAAATTCAGGTCTGTTTCTGCTAAAAGGGGATAAGTCTCTCGCACCAAATTAGAGCCTTTTCCTGCCTCTTCACCATTAGACAAGATCCCCACCCTAGGATTCTTTATACCCCAGACTTTTTCTACATAAACACTTCCCATTTTCCCAAATTCGACCAAATTGCGCGGTTTGCAGTCGGGATTTGCGCCTAAATCTAGGGCAAGACAATGTCCCTTTACGGTTGGAATTGCTGGTGAAAGAGCGGGGCGGTTAATGCCGCGCAACCGCCCTAAACGAAAGAGGGATGTTACCATTGTAGCGCCTGTGTTCCCTGCTGATACAAAGGCGTCTGCTTCGCCCCTTTTGACTAAATCTATCCCTACTGCCATAGGGTTTTTGGATTCTTTATGCCGCGCCTTACGGACGAGGCCATCACCTTTATCGTCCATTGTAAGCATTTCTGGCGCATGAACAACACGAATGGGTAAATTTTCATTTGGTGCGTATTCTGCTAATTTTTCGCTCAAAAGTTTTTCGTCACCGACCAAGATGATGTCGAGGTCGTATTCTTTCGCCGCCATTATTGCGCCACGCACATCTGTATCTGGATGGGTATCTGTTCCCATTGCATCCAAAACTATAGTCGTCATTCTTAAATTCTCCTAAAATCAATTTTCTGCTTGACATTATGTAGAAGGTGATTATAATACCTTTTGTGTTTGCGCTGGTGGCGGAATTGGCAGACGCGCTAGGTTGAGGGCCTAGTGAGGTTTATACCTCATGCGGGTTCGATTCCCGCCCAGCGCACCAAAAGAAATGCCCGACTGAAAAGTCGGGCATTTTTATTTACCTTAGGTGTGACAAGGCGTATTACCCCTTGTTGCCTGTTAGTGCTGTAAAATCTGCGATAAAAAGAGCTTGGTGCGCTCTTCTTTGGGGTTATTATATAGATCGTGCGGGGTCGTGTGCTCTACAATTTGCCCATTATCCATAAAAATAACTTCATCTGCGGCAGAGCGAGCAAATCCCATCTCATGCGTAACGCAGACCATAGTCATGCCTTCTTTGGCGAGGTCGAGCATTACATCTAGTACTTCTTTAATCATTTCAGGGTCAAGCGCGCTCGTGGGCTCATCGAAAAGCATGATTTTAGGATTCATTGCAAGCGCACGCGCAATTGCAACGCGTTGCTGTTGCCCACCAGAAAGATTAGAGGGATGAACATCTGCTTTTTCAGGGATGCCAACACGATTTAATTGATCCATAGCAATTTTTCTGGCTTCGCTCTTAGAGCGACCGCGCACAACCTTTTGAGCAATCATCACATTTTCTAACGCGGTCAGGTGAGGGAAGAGATTGAAAAGTTGAAAAACCATCCCAACTTCGGTACGAATTTCGTTAAGTTCTTTTTCATTCTTACCAAGTTGCTGACCATCAATCCACACTTCACCGCTAGTGGGTGCTTCTAGGTGATTAATGCAACGCAACATGGTCGATTTTCCTGAGCCACTAGGCCCAATAACTACGATAACTTTGCCTTGGGCAACATTCAAATTTACGCCATCTAAAGCCCTAACTTCCCCAAAATGTTTATATAAATCTTTAAGAACAATAATATTTTCTGGTCTAGTCATTTTTGCTCAATCTCCTTTCCATAACTTGAACCAAGAGAGAAAGCATGACTGTTATGGATAAGTACATCACAGATACAGTGATATAGGCTTCTCGAAATCGGAAGGTGCTTCCTGCGTACAAACGTGAAACTTGGGTGATATCGCGTACCGCCAAAATTGAAACAAGCGATGAATCTTTAACCATCGCCACGAAATCATTGCCAAGCGCCGGGAGAACATTGCGCACAGCTTGGGGTAAAATAATATGCCGCATTGCTTGCCCGTAACTCATCCCTAAAGAACGAGCGGCTTCCATTTGCCCGCGCTCAATAGATTGAATGCCTGCGCGGAAAATCTCTGCTAAAAATGCGCCATAAGTAACCGAAAGAGCAACAATAGCTCGTGTGTTCATAGTTAGCGATTTATTACCAAAAGCACTTAATGGTGTCCCTAAAAACCCTAACCCTATCTCTGTAAACCATACGCCAAGCGCGTTTACGCCATCTACCAACATAGGTACACCAACTAAGGCGATGAAGAAAATCAACACCAGCATAGGAATACCACGAATCAGCTCAACATAAAGACGTGCCAAATTATTGAAAAATATATTTTTTGAAATACGCCCCAAGCCTGCTAATAATCCCAAGATGAGCGCAAAAGCATAAGAAATTAAGGAAGTCTTTATCGTAACGCCTATGCCCACCTTAATGAACTGAAAAGCCTCGTTATAATTTTCTCTCGCATAAAAAATATATGCCGCCCAAATAAAAATAAGAATGATGGCATAAAACCACCAAGGCTGGTCTCTTAGCGACCTTTTTCTATCATCGTCTCTAATATCAAGTTTAGGTGCAGATGGTTCCATAAGATAAGCTCTCCATTTGTGAATTGATTGCTAAAATAAGGGGATGAACAAAAAACATCACGCGTAATCTTAGCGTGCCTGCCTTCGGTTAGCGTCTGTGCGGCAGAACCAGAATGCCGCGCGCTCATTATAAGCATAGACGATATTGTCTCATTGCGCAAGGTAAATTTTATTCAAGAAAAGGCACTGCTTATTCAACAAAGCGATGAAAAACCTGATTACCTAAAATCCTAGCACGAGATGTTAAGCGTATTTTTTTTGAACCAGCCGCCTTTACCCACTCTAACAAATCTAAAGTCAGCAACTCGTCAATCTCCTTGCCAAAAACATCTTTTAAGCTATGGCCAAAACGTGCTTGAAAGGTGTCAGCAGAAACACCCTCTTGTGTTAGGCGCAAACCGAGCATCATCGTCTCTTGCATTTCTGTTTTTGTATCAATTTTTTCTTGGTAAATTGCGGCAGGGGAGAGGGGAAAATCACATTCCTTTATAGGCGTTTCTTTAGCGATTAAGGCGTTTATATATTTACTTACCCCTAAAGTGTTTGAATATCTCATCCCATTGGCATAACCGTGCGCACCTGCGCCAAAACCAAGATAGGGAAGATTATGCCAGTATTGCAGATTATGTTTACAAGCATAAAAGGGTTGAAAAATTGAAGGTTGAAGATTTGAAGGTTTCGCCCAATTACTAATTTCATATTGCACGTACCCGCTTTCAATCAAAAATTCACTCGCCCACTCATACATATCTGCGGCCAAATCGGGGTCGGGGAGGGGAATCATGCCACGATCTGCCCAATTACCAAAGGGCGTGCCCTCTTCTATGGTCAATGCATAAATGGAAAGATGTTCAGGGTTTAGATTAAGGGTCTGCTTAAGAGTTTCTTGCCAGCGTTGCAAAGATTGTTCAGGTAACCCAAAAATCAAATCGAGCGAAAGATTCGTGAACCCAGCTTGCCGCGCGTGGTGAACAGTTTGAATTACCTCCAAAAAATCGTGGATGCGCTCAAGAAGCAATAAGTCATCAGGATGTGCGGACTGGACACCAAAACTAATGCGATTAAAACCTATCTCGTGCAATTCACGCAAATACGCCGCTGTCACAGTGCCAGGATTTGCCTCAAGCGAGATCTCGGCATCTGGCATTAAGTTGAAATTCGCACGCAAAGCATCCATAACGGAAGCAAGTTGATTTGGCGCGAGAAGAGAAGGTGTTCCTCCTCCAAAAAAGATGCTTTTGGCGGCTACCTTCTTTTTATCTGCAACCAGTTCGATTTCCCGTATTAGCGCCCCTACATACGCGGGGATTTTATCGTCTTGTCCCGCGTAGGTAGTGAAGTCACAATAGGCGCAACGATGTTGGCAAAATGGAATGTGGAGGTAAAGGGCGTAAGCGGTCATAGTAATATCCAGTTTTCTACTTTTTGAGCATAGGCAACATAAATGGCAGAGTACAGGTTCTAAGAGAACTAAAAAATGATAACATAATTGCGATAAATTTAATGTACAATAAAGCCACTTTTAAAGGAGTAAGTATATGGCTTGGCTCTCAGATAAAAAACAACAGGTGAAGATTAATCAATTATTGCGAACGCTCAGCGACAGTGATACAAATAAGCACAATCAGGCGGCGCGCGAATTATTAGCAATGGGCGAAGCCGGCGCAGAGAGTTTGGTTTCTACGCTAAACAGCCAAGAACCGAGACAACGCGAGCTTGTTGCGCAAATTTTGGTTAGGCTAGGCAAAAAAGCTATCCCCGCACTAAATAATGCGATGAAGAATGCGCCCTTTTCTATACAAAAAGAAACTGTCCCTATTTTGGGGAGAATGAAAAATCAAGAAGCCTTAAATAATCTTTTTGTCATTAGCAAAAACGAAAACTACAAATTACAAATTCTTGCCATAGAATCTCTAGGGAAAGCTAAGAATCGGCAAGCCGTGCCGCATTTATTGGTTGCCCTAAATGATGCAGACCCCGATGTGCGAATTGCCGCGGTGATTGTATTAGGGAAATTCCGTGACCCCAGAACCTACGTTAACATCGCTGACCTTTTGGATGATGCCGAAATAAAGGTTCGTATTGCAACAGTAAAAGCTTTAGAAGAAATTAATGACCCAAGCGTAATTCCCTATTTGATGGAAGCCTTATACGATTCCTTTTGGTGGTATGGCGGTGAAGAAAGGATGCAAGCTCTTTTAGGCGCAATCGCTTCTTATGACAAAGCCGCTCTTAATAAACTTAGAGTAGCGATGAATGCCAAAGAGCCAACTGTGCGCCGCTACGCTATCGCGTTATTACGTCCAATGCGCGAGCCAAGTATCATGGACGATTTAGAGATGGCGTTTTATGATACCAATTATGATGTTGCTGAAAAAGCCTTAGAGGCTTTGCTTGAGTTTGGTGAGGATGCGCTACCCATTTTATCGAAGGCGTTAGTTAGCCCCAATACTTGGATCCGCGAGAAATCTGTTTGGGGATTAGGGGTAATCGGCGGAGAGCGTGCAATTGTTTACTTACTAGAAATGCTTGATGACAAAACTGACGCGGTTCGCAAGGAAGCGATTCGCTCGCTAAGCAAGCTAAAAGACCCGCGCGCCCTGCCCACTTTGCACGCTATTTCTCAAAAACGAGAAAATCGAGAAGTCGCTAAACTAGCGCGTCAGGCTATCGCCGAAATCGAAGTGCCTTAACGCCTCCCCCAGCTCAGGTCACGTGCGCGGTGCTCAATCTGATAAAAAATAACGCGGAATGCCTCGCGCTAACGCTTCTTCAAAATGCTCGTGTGGCGCACATCCGAAGAAACTTGAGTGGAAATTTTTGCGTTCCAGTTTACATCGTCAGGATAGAAAATATATTGGTCAAGATTTCCCTGCGGAATATCCATTAAAACCCTCCTCATTTCAATAATTTCAGCTAAAATTATCTACTCCCTTCCCCAATAAGAAAAATAGTATTATTATCTACATATGGATGATAAAAATATGCTCCCCCGCATTGGTACCTTTTTTATAGTAGTCGGAACAGCTTCTGTGCTCTTATTTGTTATTTCAGACATTGCCAATACAATTGCATATAACTATCTCTTTATAGGGTTGCTATTTTGGAGTATCGGGTTTTTCTTTCGCCGAAAAGTTGAGAAATCCCCATCAAGTAATCGCTTTGAGTGGTGGAACAATACAAGAAAAAAAGACAAATAAACTTAAGGATAACAGTATATGAGCAAAGTCACTTCACTTTCTGAAGCTGTTTCAAAATATGTGCAGGATGGAAACAGTCTCTACGCCGCGGGATTTACACACCTCATCCCATTTGCCGCGGGGCACGAAATCATCCGCCAACGCAAACGCGACCTCATCTTGGCGCGCGCTACTCCAGATTTAATCTACGACCAATTAGTTGCCGCAGGATGTGCAAAAAAAATTATTTTCTCCTATATGGGCAACCCTGGCGTTGGCTCATTACGCATCGTGCGCGGTGCCATAGAGCGTGGAGAAATCGAATGGGAAGAATACTCTCACTTCGGCATGATTTCCACATTGCAAGCTGGTGCGGCAGGACTGCCCTTCATGCACATCATGCCCACAGCTGCAACCAGTCTCGAGGAAGCCAACCCGCGCATAAAGCGAGTTGTTGACCCTTATTCTGGCAAAGAACTCATTGCCGTTCCTGCCCTTAACCCCGATGTAGCCATAATTCACGTCCAGCGCGCCGATAAGAACGGGAACGCGCACCTGTGGGGAATCGTGGGCGAGCAAAAAGAAGCCGCGTTCGCCGCGCAAAAAGTCATCGTCACTGCCGAAGAAATTGTAGACGAAGAAATTATCCGCTCAGACCCAAACCGCACCTTAATTCCTGGCTTTATTGTAGACGCTGTTTGCCACGTCCCGCACGCCTGCCACCCCTCTTATGCACAAGGCTATTACGACCGAGATAATGTTTTTTATATGGGTTGGGACAAAATCAGCAAAACCCAAGAAAGTGTGCAAGCGTGGCTTGATGAGTGGGTCTATGGCACAAAAAACCACGAAGCCTATCTAGAAAAATTGGGTGCAGAAAAACTCAAAGCATTAGAAGTTGAAGAGAAATTAAGTGCGCCCGTGAATTATGGGGAGTACTGAGCGTAAAGCGTATTGCGCAAGAAACTTTAAAAGTCTGCACAATCTGTGGATAACTTCATGACCATACCTTTTTCCAGCTACAACGAAGGCTCTCCCCTTCTTTTTTTGCACGCCAACGGATATCCCCCGGATTGCTATCGTCCGCTTTTTGATTTGCTAAGCGACCATAAAGTTACAGCTATGCGCCAACGCCCGCTCTGGGCAGGTGCTCAGCCAGAAGAAATTGACGATTGGCATCCCCTCACCGATGATTTATTTCGCTTCATGGATGAGCAAAAATTGGACAGGATACCAGCAGTCGGGCATTCACTGGGCGGGATTGCCCTCCTCCGAGCCGCGCTTCGGGAACCCGAGCGTTTCTCTCATATTATCCTCCTTGACCCGGTCTTGTTCCCACCTATATTCATTGGAGCAATGAATATAGGTCGCACGTTAAACGCTATCGACAAAATTCACCCTCTCATCGCCTCCGCGAAACAGAGACGGCGTGTTTTCAAAAGCCGTGAAATGATACTGAGCGGCTATAGAAAAAAAAAGATCTTCCAATACTTTAGCGATAAATCCTTAGAAGCCTATGTTAACGGAATCACCTGCCAGCAAGATGATGCCAGCTATAAGCTCTGCTACTCTGCCGAATGGGAAGTCAGAATCTATCAAACTGGCGTATGGCGTGATATGGAAATCTGGCGAGAATTACCCAAACTAAAAGTCCCCCTTCTCATCATTCGCGGCGCAGAAACAGATACTTTTTTGAAAAGTACAGAAAAAAAAGTTATGAAAAAATTACCCACAGCAAAAGTCAGCAGTATCCCAAAATCAACCCATCTTGTCCCACTAGAAGAGCCTAAGATGGTAAGCGAAGAAATGGTAAATTTTTTAACATGAAAACAAACCTAAACCAAGGCGATATACTAAAAGAAGTATTCAAAGTAAAACCCAAAGATTGCACATCTGCCGTTGATAAAAGGCTTCCCGACTTACTCGGCACATATACAATCGTTTTATGGATGGAAATTGTCTCTGCTAAATTAGCACAGAACTCTCTTGACGATAAATATATAACCGTAGGGCAAAACATCAACCTCAACCATATAGGTATGGCGATAATAGATGAAGATGTAATTGTCAGTTCCACATTTCTACACCAGAACAAAAGAACCTTAGCATTTAAGCTTGAAGTCCATCTAGGCAACGAACTCATCGCAGAAGCTGAACATAAAAGAGTCATCATCCAGCAAAGACTAATTCAAAGGCAGATAGAAAAGAAAAATAAGGAAATACTATGAGCCAGAGCTACTCCTCCGCCGAATTAATGATTGTCAACTCCGCCCGCATGTTACGCGATGGCGATGTCGTTTTTGTTGGCGTAGGTCAACCCAACCTTGCCTGCAATCTCGCAAAACAAACGCACGCACCGAACCTAGTGATGATTTACGAAGCCGGCGTGATTGGCGCAGAGCCTTCGCATTTGCCCCTTTCTATTGGCGACCCCACGCTCGCCAGCGGGGCACTATCTATTTGCTCCATGTATGACATTTTCGCCAATTACCTCCAACGCGGCAACGTAGACGTGGGCTTTCTCGGTGGCGCACAAATTGACCGCTTCGGCAATATCAACGCCACTGTTATCGGCGATGATTACGAAAACCCCAAAGTCCGTCTCCCCGGCTCTGGTGGCGCAGAACTAATCTCTGCGTGGGCAAATCGTTGCTATATTATGACCCCTCACCAAAAACGCAGATTTCCCGAAAAAGTGGACTTCATGACATCAGCAGGCTTCCTCAACGGACGCGACGAACGTGATCTAAGCGGGGTGCGCGGCGGTGGTCCTTTAGCCATCATCACCGATATCGGCTTTATGGAACCAGATGAAAATGGTGAACTAACCCTCACTGCCCTTCACCCTAGCAAAGAAGCAGAAGAAGCTATCGAAAACACAGGCTGGGATTTGAAAATAGCGTCAGAACTGAAATCCACAGAGCCACCTAGCGATGATGAGCTGCGCATTTTATATGAAGAACTTGACCCTGATGGCTTATATGTAAAACGCGGATAATTCTTTTTATGACCCTCTTTCAATCTTTCCTCCTCGGCATCATTCAGGGATTAACCGAATTCATCCCCGTTTCTTCTACCGCGCACTTGCTCATTGCTCAAGAGCTTATGGGCATTTCTGCAAACGATGCTGTATTCTCTTTTCTCATTCTAGTCCAATGGGGAACGCTCGTTTCTCTTTTTATCTACTTCTGGAAAGATCTACTCGATATAGCCAGAGCCTTTTTTGCGAAGCCCTTTTCTAGTGAAGAGAATTCTTTAGCGTGGTATATCATCATCGCGACTATTCCCGCGTTATTAGTAGGCTACTTGCTCAAAGACGCGCTAGAAGAACTATTCACAACCCCGCTCCTTGCCGCATCTATACGACTTTTTTCCGCGGCAATTTTGCTCTCTCTCGCCGAATGGCTAGGAAAACGTCAACGCAATTTAGACGAAATGACCCAATCAGATGCGCTCATTATTGGCTTATTTCAGGTCTTTGCCGTATTCCCAGGCGCATCGCGCTCTGGCTCCACCATCGCAGGCGGAATGCTACGCAGTTTTACACGAGAATCTGCCGCTAAATTTGCTTTTTTGATGTCTATCCCCGTTATGCTGGCGGCAGGCGCATACGAATCACTTGATTTACTTAAAATGCCCGGGCTGGCTGAATTTATTCCCATCCTTTTGGTCGGATTTATTGCCGCGGCATTTGTCGGCTGGCTAGCAATTCGCTGGCTGATGGATTATCTGAATAAGCATTCGCTTTATGCTTTTTCCATTTATTGCGCGCTTGTGGGCGCAATTGTGCTAGTACACTTAGGCTCAAATAGTCACTAAGTGGTTTTCAAAAACTAAGGGAGTTGGTAAACTTGGCAAAAACCTAA
>JADGEO010000129.1 GCA_016744335.1 Anaerolineales bacterium | reverse complement strand
GTTCTGTAAGGAATGCTGGAGATATCAGAAGTGAGAATGCAGGCATGAGTAACGAATAGGCAGGTGAGATCCCTGCCCGCCGAAAACCTAAGGTTTCCAACAGCTCTGTTCGTCAACTGTGGGTTAGTCGGCCCCTAAGGTGAGGCCGAGAGGCGTAGCCGATGGGAATCAGGCGATTATTCTTTCGAGGGTAATCTAATAATATTCCTGAACCAGTTATATAATGAAAGTGACGCAGGCATAAATTCTATAAGAGACGATGGTTATGACGATAGAATGGCGACTGCCAAGAAATAGCGAATATAACTGACCGTACCGTAAACCGACACAGGTAGGAAGGTTGAATATACTAAGGCGCGCGAGTGAATCGCGGTTAAGGAACTCGGCAAATTAGCTCCGTAACTTCGGGAGAAGGAGCGCCAACCCCACTAAGGGGTGGCCGCAGTGAAAGGGTCCATGCGACTGCTTAACAAAAGCACAGCACAATGCTAACTCGTAAAGAGGACGTATAT
>JADGEO010000128.1 GCA_016744335.1 Anaerolineales bacterium | reverse complement strand
GGAGAGAGTCAAGCTAACTGTCCAGATTTCCCACTCATAGACGACTTCTTCATCATCACCTACGCCGTCCGTTTCGACACCTGCATCAACCATCTCAATATATTCTGCGGCGCAAGTTGTCTTAGGCTGTTTCTCTTCCAGTACCGTTGTCATAGATTCCATGAAAAAGGCTTCGGTAATATTGCACCCCTCTTCGGTGCTTTGAGCGCAAACACGCGCCAACCACTCTTCGGGAGTTTCTTCGTAGTCCAGCGTAAAGAATGTTTCAGTACCGACTGCGGCGGCAACGCCTCCAGCTTGAGCGAGTTCAGGGTCTTCTGGCAGAGGTGCATCTGCAAAAATTCCCGATGAGATGAGGTAGTAAGCTCCTCCTGCAAATGCGAGAATAATTAAAAAAACAGTTGCGCCTTTTTTCAAAACTTCTGGTGACAAGTTGATTTCCATACAAAACTCCTTATGCTAAGGACTTAGGAAGAAATAAATTATCCAGTAATGAAGTGTATCTTGAGTGAAG
>JADGEO010000127.1 GCA_016744335.1 Anaerolineales bacterium | reverse complement strand
ATCCACAAGTCATCCGAGCACTTTTCAACGCACACCGGTTCGGTCCTCCACTGGCTCTTACACCAGCTTCAACCTGCTCATGGATAGATCACTCAGTTTCGGGTCTGCAGCATCTGACTATGTCGCCCTATTAAGACTCGCTTTCGCTACGGCTTCTCGTTCGATTAACCTTGCCAGATACCACAACTCGCAGGCTCATTATGCAAAAGGCAGTCCGTCACACATTAAAATAGTGCTCCGAATGATTGTAAGCCATAGGTTTCAGGTTCTATTTCACTCTGCTCACCGCAGTTCTTTTCACCTTTCCCTCACGGTACTGGTTCGCTATCGATCTGGAAGTAGTATTTAGGGTTGGAGGGTGGTCCCCCCAGATTCAGTCAAAATAACACGTGTTCCGACCTACTCTGGATCCTGTTAGTCTTCTCTTGATTTCGATTACCGGGCTATCACCGTCTGTGGCTCATCTTTCCAAATGATTCATCTATCAATTAAAGTACCGTATACAGTCCGCAACCC
>JADGEO010000126.1 GCA_016744335.1 Anaerolineales bacterium | reverse complement strand
GATCGAGTCTAACCGTCATATTAAATATTTTTTAACTCAACTAACCTTTTTTTACTATGAAATTTTTAAAATTCATTTCTGTAGCTTTTGTTGCCTTATTATTAACCTCAAGTGGTTGCGAAACTGAAACCATAGATCCAGATCCATTAATAGAAATTGCTGATAACGATATTGATGGGTTAAAGTTTATGCGTGAAGAAGAAAAACTAGCACGTGATGTGTATATTTCTTTGTTCGAAATGTACGATAATCAAGTATTTAATAACATTTCTAATGCTGAGCAAAAGCATATGGATAATATGCTCGCATTACTAGAGTCGTATGGGATTGAAGATCCATAATATGAAGAAATCGGGAAGTTTGCCAATGAAGTACTTCAAACTATGTATGATGATTTAATGGCACAAGGAAGCATCTCAGAAATAGATGCCCTCTTAGTAGGTGCCACCATTGAAGATGTAGATATCCGTGATTTGGATTTATTTATTCTGGATACTGAAAATGAAGAAATTATAGC
>JADGEO010000125.1 GCA_016744335.1 Anaerolineales bacterium | reverse complement strand
GAGCATACCTTTGTTCCATAATATGAATACAATACTGAAGTGCCTGGAATGCCCGTTTAGGTTCAGTTATTACAGGAGTAAGTAGATGTGGTATACCATTATAAAGTTTAAGTTCTACTATTTTAGGATCAATTAATAAAAGCCTGACCTGATCCGGATTTCGTTTATAAAGTATAGAGCAGATAAGGGCATTAACACAAACAGATTTACCTGAACCTGTTGCCCCGGCAATTAACAAATGAGGCGTTTTAACCAAATCAATAATCTGAGTATTACCTGTTATATCTTTACCTATTGCTATAGGTATTTCATTTTTTGAATCCTGAAACTTATCATCCTGAAGCATCTCTTTAAATGATACTTTAGCCCTTTCCTTATTTGGAATTTCAATACCTACCGCATGCTTCCCTGGTATGGGAGCAACAATCCGTACTCTGGAAGCAGCTAAACGCATTGCAATATTATCTGCTAAATTAGCTATTTTTGATAACTTTACACCCGGAGCAGGAAGAATTTCAAACATTGTTATAAC
>JADGEO010000124.1:258-550 GCA_016744335.1 Anaerolineales bacterium | reverse complement strand
CGTTGGTGGCGGTGGTATCGGCTTCCTCTTGAGCCAGAACATCAACCTGCTCGACTATCGCGCAGCCAGCGCTCAAATGCTCGCCATTGCGGTCGTTGTCGCATCAATGGATTACATCAGTTCTGTCATCCGCGAAAAATTCGTTTAGGATCGATTTCCTTTCACACTAGACTTCCGAAGTTTTCAAAACTTCGGAAGTCTTTTTATTTCTGGTAAAATCGCGCAATGTTAAACTGGCTTCGCAAACTTTTTCGCATTATCAAGCGAATACTCATGTTCACAATCAAAACAC
>JADGEO010000124.1:0-248 GCA_016744335.1 Anaerolineales bacterium | reverse complement strand
CGCCGCAGACGTGCCCCAAGCTCGGGTCGCGGTTGTCTTTGGCGCGGGACTTTATCGTGATGGCAGCCCCACGCCCGTTTTACGGGATCGGGTTGAAGCGGCGAGCGATCTTTACTTCCAGGGGAAAGTCGAAAAAATCCTAATGAGTGGTGATAATCGCTTTGAAGATTATGATGAACCAACCGCCATGCATGACTACGCTATCGAACTGGGCGTCCCCGAAAAAGACATCGTGCGCGACTATGCGG
>JADGEO010000123.1:273-557 GCA_016744335.1 Anaerolineales bacterium | reverse complement strand
CTCTTTCGCTTTCGGGAGTAAATCCCTATACGAAAGTAGGCACACCTTATTCCGAAGTTACGGTGCTAGTTTGCAGAGTTCCTTAACCAGGGTTCTTCCACGCGCCTTAGAATACTCATCTCACCCACCTGTGTCGGTTTGCGGTACGGGCAACTAGTAATACACTTAGAGGCTTTTCTCGGCACGACGGTATCAACGATTCTCCTATCCCTCCGAAGAGTTCAAAGAGCCTGTCAGGTCTCGAAAACAGCCGGCGGATTTTCCTATCCAGCTTATCTACACCC
>JADGEO010000123.1:0-263 GCA_016744335.1 Anaerolineales bacterium | reverse complement strand
ATCAATTTACCATCGCTTACCCCTTTCGGACTCAGCTTAGGACCCGACTAACCCTACAATGACGAGCATAGTGTAGGAAACCTTGGGTTTTCGGCGAACGGGATTCTCACCCGTTTTATCGCTACTCATGCCTGCATGCTCACTTCTAGCCGCTCCACCACTCCTTACCGGTATGGCTTCAATGCTGACTAGAACGCTCTCCTACCACTTGGTATAAATACCAAATCTACAGCTTCGGTGTCTATTTTAGCCCCGTTATATTT
>JADGEO010000122.1:295-564 GCA_016744335.1 Anaerolineales bacterium | reverse complement strand
AGCCACAGCTCATCCAAGCCGTTTTCAACCGACCCTGGTTCGGACTTCCACGTCATGTTACTGACGCTTCCTCCTGGCCATGGCTAGATCACTCAGCTTCGGGTCTACCGCACGCAACTTGTCGCCCTATTAAGACTCGCTTTCGCTACGGCTCCGTGCCTACGACACTTAACCTTGCTGCATACGATAACTCACCGGCTCATTATGCAAAAGGCACGCAGTCAGGCAACAAGTGCCCTCCTACTGCTTGTAAGCGCATGGTTTCAGGT
>JADGEO010000122.1:0-285 GCA_016744335.1 Anaerolineales bacterium | reverse complement strand
CGCATACTTAGCCTTAGCAGATGGTCCTGCTAGATTCCCGCAAAATTTCTCGTGTTCCGCGGTACTTGGGATACCATCCGAGAGATCATGACATTTCGTCTACGGGGTTGTCACCCTCTTTGACCGGACTTTCCAGACCGTTCGACTATATCATGATTTTGTAACTCTCTGGAATGATTACGGTCATTCCTGGTTGGTCCCGCAACCCTAACTACGCAACGCCCGTAAGCTTTAACACGCAATTAGTTTAGGCTGATTCCCGTTCGCTCGCCGCTACTTAGGAAG
>JADGEO010000121.1 GCA_016744335.1 Anaerolineales bacterium | reverse complement strand
GAGCAACGCTTCCCCACGCCGAGCAAGGGCAAAATGGTGCGGGGTAGTTATACAAAATAAGGCAAAATATGTTGACATTGCATAAACGCGCATCATCTGCGAGAACGCCGCAGGATAAAGAGATGCTCTCACGGCAGATTGAATCTACAGATGATGCGATTGATCGCTTGGTTTATGCGTTGTATCGGTTGATGGAAGAAGAGAGTAAGATTGTGGAGGGGGAATAAAATATAACAAAAAAGCTCTGCTTGGGGCAAGTATGCCCAGACAGAGCTTTTGTTTATAGTGCTATTTCGAGTTCAAATGAGATTAGATGTGTTGTGTCCGTCAATCTCACGAGGCTCTTTTCAATTAACAATATCGCCGCTGAGGACAGCGACTAGAGCAAAGGGGGGATTTAAAGCCGTTCTTCCGAACCGACATCTAAAACTGCCAAACCTGTGACGATTTTGGGGTAGAAATCAGTTGATTTTTGGGGCATTTTCTCATCTATGGCAGTGCACGCAGAGATTTGTTCCATGCGAGTAGCGTTAATGATAAAGAGGAAAGCATTTTTGTCTTCGGCAACTTTAGCGTAGCCG
>JADGEO010000120.1 GCA_016744335.1 Anaerolineales bacterium | reverse complement strand
CAACAGACCGCTGTCTTTGAACAGGTGGGGGTATGTGGAGGGGAATCCGGTTAATTTGGTGGATCCTACGGGGAATTCACCAGAAAGAACAACTCAAATTTTAAACAAGGCCTTGTCTCAATACTCTAATTCTTCAATTATTCTTAATTCTGTAATTTGTTTAACAGAAACGGGGATATACGATCTTACAGATTACCTTGCCCGCGCAATGACAAAACATGGACAAGACATTAGAGTAAAAGTCATAGCAAATAAAATCTCAGGGGCATACGAACAGATTGAGCAGGCTATTCATCATGGGGGAGGACAAAATGAGCAAGAAGCTGCTATCTTTTATGCGCTAGGGCAAATGGCTCGTGCTTACGCAGATTTCAATAAACTAGAGGGAAAAAAACAAGAATGGGACATAAAGGTACCTATCAAACAAGAGCTCGGAGAAAATATAATTCTATGTGGAATAGGCAATAACTGTCACTGGCTTGATTATTCTACTACGGGCAATATTCATTTTGGATATGTCGCAGGGCTGGCAAAAATTGACTATGATATTGCCGCATTTGCTGGAGGGGTGTTGGAGCAAATAAAC
>JADGEO010000011.1 GCA_016744335.1 Anaerolineales bacterium | reverse complement strand
CCCGATGCAAATTCTTTGGCACAACTTACGAGCCGTATTCAAGAAAAATATGCAAAATCTAGGGTGAGTATTGTAGAGCAAAATAATTTGCTGGGAGGATAGGGTGAAGATTAACTATCCTAAAAAAAAGAAAAGCATTAGGGTTGATTCAAAAAACCCCAAAATAAAAAAAATGCTTTTCCTTCTCTTTTTTCTTGGTGCTTTCTTTGGGGGAATGCTTATCTATCGTAGCGGCTATCCTTCGATGGTGTTGGAGAATGTGCGTAGTATATTGGCGCAAGATGAAGATGCGCCTGAAGTCTCTGAGGCTCTGACAGATGCTATTGAAGATGTTAATACAGCTGTAAGCACAGAGTTAGGTTTATATCAATCAAACGGATTGCCAACCGTATTTTTAGATGTTCCCTTTGATTCAATGATGCAAATCGAAGAAAAACGAGAAGAAGCCCTAGATGTTGGCATTTTGCTTACTTCGGATGATGATTATGTGCCCGCAAATATGCACTTTAACGATGAGCAAAACCTTGATATAAAAATGCGCCTAAAAGGGGATTTGTCGGATCATTTGCAAACAGATAAATGGTCTTTTCGTATTCACATAAAAGAAGACGATGGCGCAGTGCTAGGTATGAGGCGTTTCTCGTTGCAAAGCCCTGAGACCAGAAATTTTGTAAATGAATGGGGCTATCATCAAAATATGATGCTTGAAGATATTTTGACAACTCGCTATCATTTTGTGAATGTTGTTATTAATGGTGATAATAAAGGTATATATGCCTTAGAAGAGCATTTTTCAGAAGATTTGCTTGAGTCACAAAAACGCCGTGAAGGGGTAATTATTCGTTTTGATGAAGATGATTGGTGGGTAAATAGGGCTAATTTTACAGAAGGTGATGATGAAAGTTTATGGAATATGGCTTCGGCTATGGGGCTTTTTGAGACAACTACAAGTGCCAGTAGTGAAATTATTCCATATCGAGGCCAGCGTGTTACAGATAGCGAAACGCTAAATGAAGAGTTAAAAACAGCCATAGATTTATTAAATTCGTTGCTGCGCGGAGACTTGCCCCCCGAGCAGGTTCTTGATGTGGAATTATGGGGAAAATACTACGCCATTACAGATTTATGGATGGCAAATCATAGCCCCGTTTGGCATAATGAACGCTTTTATTACAACCCCAATACAGGGCTTTTAGAACCCGTTGTCTTTGATGGCGTAGCAATGCACCCTCACCATGATAGAGATCAATTGGCATTTAATTTCCCCAATTTTATTTTTGCTCTTCCAGGAGTGCAAAAAGTTTATGTTGAGACTTTGGAACAGATTGCTTCTGAGGAGTACCTAAATAGGCTCCAAGATGAGTTTGGCGAAGAGTTTGAAGGCTATAATTCTTTAATCGCAGAGGAATACGAAGAAGAACTTGCACTCCCGTGGGAAAAAATGAATTTACGAAGGGAGATCATAAACAAAAACTTAAACTCTGCTCAACCCATCCGTGGCAATTACCACCTAGTCAAAAAAAATGGTAAAACCTTTTTGAAACTAGACCTTGTGAACTTAATGGTTCTGCCAATGCAAATTAATGATCTTCTCATTAACGACGAAAGCTATGATTTTGATTCAGCGTGGTTTGCAGAAAAAGAAGATAATGCTGAAATGCTCCAAGAGTTGGATGAGACGATTTTATTATCTGGCAGAAAAAACGGATTTTCGCCTCTATCTTTTTATATTCCTACAGAAGTTTTCTCAGAAATAGAAACTACGACAAATGAAGTAGCACTAAATGTACAGCTTTATGGAGCTTCAGAAAGTATTAATATCCCACTCTACACAAATTATGTTCCCCAAGATATTGAAAGTGGCGTTAAACCAACCGCAACTTTAGAAGAATCCCTGAGAGCGCATCCTTTTTTGGTTGTGCTTTCAAATAATCAAATAGCCATTAAGCCCGGCGATTGGTCTGTTGAAAGTGATTTGATTATTCCCGAAAATTATAATATCACCATCCCAGCAGGGACAACGCTACGCTTTGCAGATGAAAGTGTTTTTCTCATATACGGAAATATCGATATAAAAGGCACAGAAGAAACCCCCGTTCTCCTCACAGCACAAAACGAAAGTTGGGGCGGCATGGTCGTTCTGAATGCACCAGAAGAATCTATTTGGCAATACGCCAATGTAGAAAAAATGACGGGTATATCTCGTGATGGCTGGATTCTTACAGGCGGCATCACTTTTTATGAAAGTCCTATTGAAATCTCACACTCAGTCATTGGCAATAATACCTCTGAAGATGCCCTAAACGTTATCCGTACTACCTTCTCTTTTGAGTATGTTGAGTTTCAAAATACCCCCTCCGATGCCTTCGATGGTGATTTTACAACTGGCACTGCCTCTTATTGCAGTTTTCACGATATTGGTGGAGATGCTTTTGATGTCAGCGGCACAGAAGCCACAATTGTCGATTCGTATTTTGTCAATATCGTAGATAAAGCGATTTCGGCAGGTGAAAAGAGTGAGATCATAGCAAGCAATATCACAATTCGCAATGTGGGCATTGGCGTTGCCAGCAAAGACCTTTCTTCGGTGCAGGTAGATGCCGCTACCATTGATTCTGCAAATGTGGCAGGACTAGCCGTCTATATCAAAAAGCCCCAATATGGTCCTGCTTCTCTTGAAGCCACCAATACCGAAATACTGAACACAGAAATCCCCGCTTTTTGTCAGACCGATAATGAATTATTATTAAACGGAGAATATATCCAGCCAGAAGATGTGGACGTGGATGCGCTCTACGCGAAAGAATAACAAAAAAATTGATATACTGCTTATCTGGATAAAGAATCGCCTCGTGCGTAACCTAAACTTGAGTTCTGCCCCCAAGCAGATTTGCGGCGTAAACAAAACCAAGATTACGTCAAGAAAATGTTGAAAAAGGCACGCAAGCTAAAAACTTGTACAGAGCCGTGTTGAAGTACGTGCGAAGCGATGCACTTTATCCGCAGGAGAAAAATATGACCTTTGATAATCCCGCTCCACTATCTATCAATATAATGGTTTTTAACCTTTTGGTAGGATTGGTGCTATCTATTTTACTTGCCAGCTATTATGCAAAATTTGGTGATTCTCTATCCAATCGCGCTAAATTTGCGCCCATTTTGCCTTTATTATCATTAATCACTTTGCTGGTAATTTCTATTGTAAAATCTTCGCTGGCTTTATCTTTGGGGCTGGTTGGTGCTTTATCTATTGTACGTTTTAGAACTGCGATTAAAGACCCCGAAGAGTTGATTTTCTTATTCTTTGCGATTGCTATTGGTTTGGGACTTGGTGCAGATCAGCGTATTCCAACCATTGTGGCATTTGTGATCATTATGGGGTATCTAATTGGACGAAAAATTATCAATAAATCCCTCAATCTTGTTCCCTACAATAATTTATATATGAATATTGCTCTACCTTTAGAGGGAAGCGTAGAGGAAGCCTTTAGTTTTATTAATGGTGTTCTTGGTGAAGAATTGAATAAAGTAGATTTGCGCCGCTTTGATACCTCTGCAGATGAAATGCGTTTGGTCTTTTATTTTAAATCACCCGATGCAAATTCTTTGGCACAACTTACGAGCCGTATTCAAGAAAAATATGCGAAATCTAGGGTGAGTATTGTAGAGCAAAATAATTTGCTGGGAGGGTAGCCAATGAAGGTCGCTTATCCCAAAAAAAAGAAAAAATCTGGGATACAGATTCATAGTGCGTGGATATTTCTATTCGTTTTTGTTTTGATTATTGTCGCATTTACAGGAGGGATGTTCTTTTATCGCGGCGGTTATGCAACTGATTTCTTGGCTGAGGCGCGTGATGGTATAGAGATTGAAGCTCTTAGCGAAGTAGAAAATGAGTTGAATACAGAATTGAACCTATATCAATCAAATGGATTGCCCACTATATTTTTGGATATTCCCTTTGATTCAATGATGCAAATCGAAGAAAAACGAGAAGAAGCCCTAGATGTTGGCATTTTGCTCTCATCAGATGATGATTATGTGTCTGCAAATATGCACTTTAACGATGAACAAAATCTCGATATAAAAATGCGCCTAAAAGGAGATTGGACAGATCATCTTGAATCAGACAAATGGTCTTATCGCGTTCATATCACTGAAGATGATGGCGCAGTGTTAGGCATGAGACGTTTCTCTTTACAAGCACCAGAGACAAGAAACTACACAAGCGAGTGGGGCTATCATCAAAATTTGTTTCTCGAAAATATTCTTACTACTCGTTATCATTTTGTGAATGTTGTTATCAATGGGGAACATAAAGGCATTTATGCGCTCGAAGAAAGTTTTACAGAAGATTTGCTCGAATCACAAGAACGCCGAGAAGGCGTCATTATCCGAATAGATGAAGATTTATTATGGAGCGATAGAGCACGCTACATCAACAGCGATCCCTTTATCTGGTATACCCATGAAGATGAAGGTTCTTTCTGGTTGGTTGATGGTGCGCTAAACAATGAGATTACCCCTTTTAGGGGCAACCATATTAACGGTGACGATATTTTATCTGAAGAGTTAGCCTCAGCATCTGAATTATTATATTCATATAATCGCGGTGAGTTGAGTGCCGACCAAATTCTTGACGAAGAACTCTGGGGCAAATACTATGCAATTACCGATTTATGGGCGGCAGGACACAGTACTGTTTGGCATAACCAACGCTTTTACTATAATCCTGTTACGGGGCTTTTAGAGCCAGTCGCCTTTGATGGTCTCGCTTTACCGCAAAAATATAAAGACAATAAATTGGCGCATCTTTTTGAACTTGAACCTTTCTTTAACACACCAGGTGTTCAAAAAGCCTATATAGAAACCTTAGAGCGTGTCACAACACCAGAATATATAGCAATGCTCAGAAAAGAATTTGGTGATGAACTTGGCAATTATTATGAATTGCTGATAGAAGAATATGAAAACAAGACGCTATCTGACAATCTGCACGCCGAACTTCAACTCCCTTGGGATAGCCTCACATTGCGTAGTGATTTTTTTACCAGGCACTTAAACCCCGACCAGCCAATTCGCGGCAATTATCATTGGGTAGAGAAAAATGGAGAGACCTTTATCCAACTGGATTTGGTAAATATGATGATTGTCCCTGTAGAGCTTGGGGAGCTCATTATTGGCGATACGGCGCAGGACTTTGAAAAAGAGTGGTGTGCAGATGAGTTTTGTCAGGCAGAACTTGTTGAAAATATAGATGAAGCAGTTCTTCTACCGAGTAAAGAAAATGACTTCGAGCCAGTTACCTTCTTGGTGCCAACTGAAATTTCGGCAGAGGCATTAAGCACAGAAAAACTTTCGTTAAAGGTCAAACTTTATGGTGGCTCAGAAACTTTTGAAGTGCCAATTTTCTCTAATTATGTGCCACAGGGCATAGATATTGGCGTTAAGCCAACCGCAACATTAGCAGAGGCTTTAGCCGAGCACCCATTCTTAATTCATCTTGATGATAAAGATTTAGCTATTCAGCAAGGCGATTGGTCAGTTAGTGCCGATTTAGTACTTCCCGTTGGGTATAATCTTTTTATTCCCGAAGGTACAAGCCTAAAATTTGAAGAAGATAGCGTCTTTTTAGTACACGGAAGTGTAGAAATTAAGGGAACGGAAGAAAACCCCGTATTCTTGACATCTCAGGCTGAAAGTTGGGGCGGCATGGTGGTTTTAGAAGCCTCGGAGCCATCAAATTGGCAATACGTTATTGCCGAAAAGATGGCGGGCATTTCCCGAGATGGCTGGATACTTACAGGCGGCATCACTTTTTATGAGAGCGAAATAAACATCGCCAATTCAGTTATTGGCAATAATAATACCGAAGATGCCCTCAACATCATTCTCTCGCCCTTTTCTTTTGAGTATGTTGAGTTTCTAAACACCCCCTCCGATGCCTTCGATGGTGATTTTACAACAGGCACTGCCTCTTATTGCAGTTTTCACGATATTGGTGGAGATGCTTTCGATGTCAGCGGCACAGAGGCAACAATCACAGACACTCACTTCCTAAATATCGCTGATAAAGCCATTTCAGCAGGTGAAAAAAGCAATCTGACCTTGCAAAATATAAGTATTACCAATGTTGGTATTGGCGTAGCGAGCAAAGATTTATCTATCGTTTTAGCAGATGCGCTTAGAATTGACACTGCAAAGGTGGTTGGTCTAGCCACTTATATTAAAAAGCCTCAATATGGACCAGGCACAATTATCGCGACGGCTGTTGAGTTTATGAACACAGAAAGACCCACCCTCAACCAAACGCATAATAAAATGCTTGTAAATGGAGAGAAAATTCCCCAAGAAGATATTGACGTGGATGCCCTATACAACACAGAAAAGTAATCTTTGGATGAAAAGAACGCGACGCGCGTGAAGTGGGCTTGCTTGCCCTAAATCAACATCCTCGCGGTCGTGAACTTGATTCTGTTTAGGCCGCGCGCCAAGCTAGGACGACTGCACTCAAGCCGAAAACGCGCACGGCGCGGTTATTCCTATCATCCAAAGTATTGTTAGTAGAACTGCACTGCATCTGTTTTTAGATGCGTTGCAGTTTGGAGCTAAGAGAAAAATATGGAAGATAAATTACGTTACGAAATAAAAATGGTTTTTGATGCCCTTCGCTTAGACGAAGTGCGTAGCTGGGTTTATGCGCATTCATCTGCTTTCGGTGTGGCTTATCCGCCGCGCCAGATAAATAATATCTATTTTGATACCATAGAGCGAGAGCTAATGACGAACCATGTGGATGGGGTAGCAGACCGCGCCAAAGTCCGTTTTCGATGGTATGGAGAGAGCTGGGTCACAGAGGGTGGGCAGATTGAGCAAAAGATAAAAAGAAGCCAGCTGGGGTATAAAAAAATCCAATTACTTTCGGAGACCATAGATATTTCAGAATCTTCTTGGGATGAAGTTCTTGAATTCCTTTACAAAGGCAGTGATAAAGAGTTTGAATTTTTGCTGAAAAATATGATGCCCGTTCTTATCAATAATTATAGGCGAGAGTATTATGTGAGTATGGACGGAGAAATTAGAATAACGCTAGATTACGATATGCGAGCTTTTGGGCAAGGATTTGGTCTTTTACCTAATACTAATTTTGAGCAAGCAGTGCGAAATAACGTGGTTATTGAGATGAAATCGGCAAAAAAGAATCATAAAAAGATGGCTGATGCCCTAGCTGAATTTCCCCTTTATAGCACGCAAAACTCAAAATACCTTGACGGAATGGAATATGCAATCTAAATGGGTGAAGAAATATAAAATACCCCTTATCATTGTAGCAGTGGCGGGATTGATTTTTATGGGGTTAGGCGTTAATTATATTCAACGCCTTAGAAATGCGCTTATTACTTCTACAGAAGATTATAAAACAGAGATAATCAGGTTAGAAAGAGAGAATTTTCGTCTCGAAAAAACAACACAGGCACAAAGAGCAGATATTATCGCCAACCGAGAATATGTGACCGATGGCGTTTCACAAGACTATCTTTTTGAAGTTGATCCCTCAGATCTAAGTCTTAACACCCTTGCTCTTTCAGAAAAAGATAACGCCGCTTCGCTTAGATTTATCATCAGCGGGCATCTTTACGGTAGTGCTGATAACGAAGGGAGCATCACGCCTTCTAGCACATTGATTGATGCAATTGATGAAATCAATACGAGAAACCCTGATTTGTTTTTTACTTTGGGCGATTTAACTTACGCCCCATCAGAACAGAGTTTTAAAGAATTGCATGAGAATTTTTTATCTAAAGTTGACGCGCCAATTTTCAACGCCCCCGGCAACCATGATTTTTATAATGGACGAGAGTTTTATGAAGAAGCATTTGGGCAAAGTTTTTATTATTTCAAATATGCCCAAACACAAATAATTATTCTTGATACAGAAATCGGTCAATGTGCGGTTTTGGGTAGACAAAAAGAGATGCTCTCACAGGCACTTACTTTGGCTTTAGATGACAATGATATTTCCTCTATCTTTATATTTTTCCATAAAACACTTTTCCTTGAGGGAGAACCTCAGCTTATATCTCAGGCAAATGCCCCTTGTACTTACGGCACAAATTATAGCGAACTAGAAACCGAGTTATTCATCCCTGCCGCGCAAAAAAAGCCTCTCTACTTAATTGCAGGTGATGTGGGCGCTTTTGGTGGGAATTTATCGCCTTTTTACTATAAAAACCCCGATACCAATTTATACGCCCTCGCGTTAGGGCTTGGGGATTCCCCTCACGACCTTCTTTTGCAAATAGACATCCTGCCTTCATCTGAGATTGATCTTCAAATAATCTCAATTGGCGGCAATGAGTTTTCTGAAATTGAGACTTATACCCCTGAGTATTGGACTAAAAAAAATGACTAAAATAAATAGCTGGCTCGAAGTTTCTATAACCACAAATGGTGAATTGGCAGAAGCCGTTGCCGATGTTTTCGCACGTCATGCCCCTAGTGGCGTTGTAGCCGAACGTGGGATTAAGTATCTGGACGCCGATGACCCTGGTACACCAAAAGACGAAGTTGTCATCCGCGCCTATTTACCGATGGATGACCCTTCAGAAAGCGTCCGTATCGAAGAGCGCAGACAAAATCTGGAACGGGATCTTAGCTATTTGGGCATGATCCAACCCCTCCCAGCCCCAACTTTCACGCTTATACAAGACGAAAACTGGATGGCGGCATGGAAAGAACATTACCGTCCCATCCCTGTTGGCGAAAAACTCATCATCATCCCCGCGTGGATGGATTCTCCTGACGAAACGCGCCTCCCCATCAAAATTGACCCCGGCATGGCATTTGGCACAGGAACACACCCCACCACGCAATTGGCATTGGGATTGATGGAAGATATTATTACTAAAAACGCCCCATCTTCTATCATAGATGTGGGCTGTGGTTCTGGCATTCTCTCTATTGCCGCACTCAAATTAGGTGTAGAACGCGCGCTTGGCGTAGATATTGAAGCCCCCTCCGTAGAATCGGCGCGTGAAAATGCGGATGTAAACGAAATTGGTGACGAATTTATCATCTCTCAAGGCTCAGTAGATGAGATTTTAGCGGGAGATTTTGAATTCAAGTCCGCACCGCTTGTGGTCGCAAATATGCTCGCCCCTATACTGATTCGTTTAACGAAAGCCGGCATGGGCAAGCTCGTCGCGCAAAACGGGACGCTAATCCTGTCTGGGATATTGGATGAGCAAGAGGCGCGCGTCCGCACCGCAGCAGAATCCCATCATCTAAAAATCACAGAACGCCGCCAAGAAGGGGATTGGATTGCCTTTGTGCTAATCCCTGCCCTCTGATTTACTGATTCCCTGACACCTGATTTACCGATTCCTAATTCCCTGATTCACGAAATATGCTATCATTGGGAGTATGGATGATAAAAAGCATTGGATTCCCTTTATCTTATTAAATGTCTTTGTTTCTGCGGCTGTGATAGGAGCAATTCTCTTCTGGTATGACCGCACTTACAGACAAGCAACGATTCCCGCCGCGGTGATTAGCGTCTCTGTGCCCACGAGTGCTCTTTCTTCTGCTGATGCGAATACGCCAGTCCCCCCACTGCCAACTCTCGACCCTGATGCTGAAATAGATGTGGAAATCGTTAGTATTATTGGTGCGGGCACTTTTGATGCCGAGATGGTCTTAGTTCGCTATAAAGGTGAGGGGCAATTAAATCTTGAAGACTGGACGCTATCGGACGAAGATAAAAATGTCTACGATTTCCCGAAGCTAACGCTATATCCCGAAGGTGCGGTACAAGTGCACACGATGGCGGGGCAAGACACAGTTGTCAATTTGTATTGGGGCTTGCGCCAATCTGTATGGCAATCGGGCGAAGAAGCAAAATTAATTGATTCGCAGGGGACAGAGCGAGCTACGTATAAGGTGCCGTGATTCACTCACGCAAAATCGCAAAGACGCTAAGAAAAAATCTTAAAAACTATTGCGTAAAACGTATTTCGTAATGCTTTTCATTACGTTTCACGCAATACGTTAAAATTTTGACAATCAGGTCAAAAGACCACCAGACCAAAAGACAAAAAAATGACTCAAGCCTTCTACAGAAAATGGCGACCCCAGAAATGGGATGAAGTTCTAGGGCAAGCGCATATTACTGATACGCTTCAAAATGCCCTCGTTGGCTCGCGTGTGGGGCACGCCTACCTCTTTGCGGGACCTCGTGGCACGGGTAAGACGACTGTAGCACGATTGCTTGCTAAAGCCGTCAACTGCCAAGCAGAAGACGCCGCAGAGCGTCCCTGTGATAAATGTGATTATTGCAAAGCCGTCAACGAAAATCGTTTTCTTGACCTCATTGAGATTGATGCCGCCTCCAATAACGGCGTAGACGATGTGCGAGACCTGCGCGATAAAATCAACTTCTCCCCATCGCAAGGGCAATTCAAAATCTACATCATTGACGAAGTGCACATGCTCTCCACACCCGCCTTCAATGCCTTGCTCAAAACACTTGAAGAGCCACCCCCGCACGCTATTTTCATTTTAGCGACCACAGAAATTCATAAAATTCCCGCAACCGTACTATCTCGTTGCCAACGTCACGAGTTTCGGCGTGTGCCACTTGACAGCATTATTCAGCAACTCAAAATTATTGCCGATGGTGAAAACCTTGATGTTGACGATGAAGCGGCGCAACTTATTGCCCGTCAATCCAATGGCGGGATGCGAGATGCTATTTCCCTTCTCGACCAGCTTTCCTCCACAAACGAAAGAATCACCCTCGACCTTGCCCAAAATGTGCTCGGCACCGCCACCAATGAGACCGTCATCGAACTTATTGACGGCATCCGAGATGAAAATCCTGGTGTGGGCTTGCAGGCAATTCACCGCGCCCTCGATGCTGGTTCAGACCCTCGCCAGCTTGCCCGCCAAATAGTCGAATATCTGCGTGCCCTCATGCTCGTTCAGATGGGCAATAGTGACCAAATCGATGCTACCGAAGATGTTAAAAACCGCATGGATGCGCACGCCAAAAACTTCTCGGCATCCGCTACACTCAAAATGATGCGCGCCTTCAACGCTGCGGCGGTCGATCAGCGTGGCGGTTGGCAACCCTCGCTCGGTCTTGAACTGGCTTTAGCAGATGTTTTGGAGATTAATGGGGGTGCTTTGGCGGAATCTGCGCCTGCTCCTGTTGCTCAACAGCCTACTAAACCCAAACAGGATGCCGCTAGGGTGCGTGTTGCCAGCGAACGTGACCCAGGGCTTGCTCCTGCTAAAAGAGCAGCACCCCAGCCCCAAGTTAAGAGCGAAGTGGCTCCACATCCCACAGTGAGCACAGAAGAATTGGTTGGCGCGTGGACAGGAATCCGCGCCAGAGTCAAACAATCTGATAGAAATTTAGAAGCACTCTTGAACTCGTGCAAATCTTTAGAAGTAAAAGGGGATACGCTCATAATCGGTATGGCGAGCGAAGTTTTAGCGTCAAAAATTGAAAAACCCGAGCAAATTGCGAGTGTGCAAAAAGCAATCAGCGGTGCGCTTGGGGCAAACTTGAAAATCAAAACAATGGTCACGACCGCTAAAGGCAAAATGCCCGATGATGTAGACCAAAACGGTCTAGTTGCCGCCGCTATACAAGCAGGTGGCGAAGTCGTGAAATAGAAAAGGTAATTCACGAAACGTAAAAGGTGAAAATAAATCACGTATCACGTTTCACGAGGTAAAGGAGAAAATATGGGTAAAAGACGTAGACGAGCAACCTCATTTGGCGCACCTAGTGCAAGTGCTGGCGGACAAGCTGGGGGAATGCAACAACAACTCCTGCAAATGCAAGAACAAATGGCAGAGGCGCAAGAGCAGTTGGCTGAAGAAACGGTGACCGCCACAGCAGGTGGCGGTGCAATCAGCATTACCGTGACGGGTGACCAAAAGTGTACAGATGTAAAAATTGCCCCCGACTTTTTAGAAGATATGGACGCAGAAATGCTCCAAGATATGCTCCTTTCAGCGGTCAACATGGCTCTCGATAAATCTCGTGAATTGCAAGAAGAGAGAATGGGACCATTGACAGCCGGACTTCCTTTTTAGATTTAATATAAAAATATAAGGTTAGCATTTTCAACCTTAAACCTTATTTAAACCCTATGATACTCCCCCAACCCCTCCAACAACTTGTCAATGCCTTTGAGCGATTGCCAGGAATCGGTCCTAAATCGGCTTCACGGCTGGCATTTTACCTTTTACGAGACTCCAGCAATATGGGGCAAGAGTTGTCTGACGCACTCGATGGTTTTAGAGATAAGCTCGCTTTTTGCGAAGAATGTTTTAATATCACCGTTGCAGAAAAAAAGCTCTGCGAGGTCTGTAGTGACGAAGCGCGTGACAGACGCATTATTTGTATAGTCGAAGATGCCCTTGACGTCCTCAGCCTCGAGCGCACGGCGGGATACAAGGGCAAATACCACGTTCTGCACGGTGCGCTCTCCCCAATCGAAGGCGTAGGTCCCGATGATTTGAAAATCCGCCCACTTTATGCGCGGCTAGAAGACGGGGAAGTGGAAGAGATTATCCTCGCCACCAATCCCAGCATGGAAGGGGACGCGACCGCGCTCTACCTAAGTCAGCAACTGGCGCAATATGATATTCGCGTCACGCGCATTGCTCGCGGTCTCCCTATAGGCGGGGATTTGGAATACGCAGATCAAAATACGCTTCTGCGCGCTTTGTCTGGTCGGCAGGAGATGGATTAGGATAGGCGGTACGCGCATGCCCTTTACTTGCGTGCCATTAATCAACATTATTGCTAGACTAAGCATCTTTTTTGCTCACCTAGCGAATCTACAAAGCACAGCACCCCAGCACAAACCAGGGATGGCACAGTTAATTATTCATTGTAGAAGTGCAGAGCACCCTAAAATCATGAGAAAAAAGGCGTTAATCTAGGCAATTTAGAAATTGGTTAGGAATTGCTCTGTTTTCCTCTTGACATAAAAAAGAATATACGTATAATACTGGGGCTGGAGATAACCAGCCCGACCTAGCCAACCAAATAAGAGTGGCAGATCGTTACAAGTAAATCATTCGACGTCAATAACACAGAGCATACAGTTTTGCAGTCTGGCGAACCGATATTTGAAACAAAATATCGGTTTTTTCAGTCTGAAAATTGCCTCTTGACAACATCGAATAGAGCGTGTAAAATACCGCTCGCTCAACTAACCAGAACTAATTAGAACCTTAACAACTGAAGAGTGATAGGAAGCAAGCAATAAAAGTTTTCCTGTCAATTCAATAAAGTAAATCCGTAACTTAACACACCTTCGGGTGTGAGTAATACAATTTTTATGCGGAGAGTTTGATCCTGGCTCAGGATGAACGCTGGCGGTGTGCCTAATACATGCAAGTCGAACGAAGAGCCTTTTTACTTCTATTCGTAGTCGTAAAGAGGATTTCTTAGTGGCGAACGGGTGAGTATCGCGTTGGTGACCTGCCCCAAAGAGAGGAATAACAGAACGAAAGATCTGCTAATACCTCATAATGTCATGGCTTTTAGAAAACCATGTCTAAAGGAATTTATTTCACTTTGGGAGGGACCTGCGTCCCATCAGCTAGTTGGTAAGGTAACGGCTTACCAAGGCAACGACGGGTAGGGGACCTGAGAGGGTGGCCCCCCACAATGGAACTGAAACACGGTCCATACACCTACGGGTGGCAGCAGTAGGGAATATTGCACAATGGGCGAAAGCCTGATGCAGCAACACCGCGTGTGTGATGAAGGCCTTCGGGTCGTAAAGCACTTTTTGAGAGGATGAGAAAGGACAGTACTCTCAGAATAAGTCTCGGCTAACTACGTGCCAGCAGCCGCGGTAATACGTAGGAGGCAAGCGTTATCCGGATTTACTGGGCGTAAAGCGCGTGCAGGTGGTTTGGTAAGTTGGATGTGAAATCTCCCGGCTCAACTGGGAGAGGTCGTTCAAAACTGCTAGACTAGAGGACGGTAGAGGAAGATGGAATTCCCGGTGTAGTGGTGAAATGCGTAGATATCGGGAGGAACACCAGTGGCGAAAGCGATCTTCTAGCCCGTTCCTGACACTAAGACGCGAAAGCTAGGGTAGCAAACGGGATTAGAGACCCCGGTAGTCCTAGCCGTAAACGATGTCAACTAGGCGTTGGTGGGTTAATAGCCATCAGTGCCGCAGCTAACGCGATAAGTTGACCGCCTGGGGACTACGGTCGCAAGATTAAAACTCAAAGGAATTGACGGGGCCCCGCACAAGCAGCGGAGCGTGTGGTTTAATTCGATGCTACACGAAGAACCTTACCTGGGCTTGACATGTCAGTGAACGATTGCGAAAGCATGAGGCTCCCTTCGGGGACACTGTCACAGGTGTTGCATGGCTGTCGTCAGCTCGTGTCGTGAGATGTTCGGTTAAGTCCGGTAACGAGCGCAACCCTCGCCGTATGTTATATGTGTCATGCGGGACCGCAGGTTTCAAACCTGAGGAAGGTGGGGATGACGTCAAGTCAGCATGGCCTTTATGTCCAGGGCTACACACACGCTACAATGGACGGTACAATGGGTTGCCAAACCGCGAGGTGGAGCCAATCCCCCAAAGCCGTCCCCAGTTCAGATTGCAGGCTGCAACTCGCCTGCATGAAGTCGGAGTTGCTAGTAATCGCGCGTCAGCTATAGTGCGGTGAATACGTTCTCGGGGCTTGTACACACCGCCCGTCACGTCATGGAAGTTGGTAACACCTGAAGTCGGTAGTTTAACCCTCACGGGAAGACGCCGCCTAAGGTGGGGCTGATAACTAGGACGAAGTCGTAACAAGGTAGGTGTACCGGAAGGTGCGCCTGGATCACCTCCTTTCTAGAGTAAACCGAATGAAAGTCCAGTCTCCACTCACGGAGGCAGACTGAATTTCTATAAAAGTCTCACTACGGTAGTGAGACGATGGATTGTCAGGAGACAAAACGTGAGCTTCTTATCACTCTTCAGTTGCTAAGGTCTAAAATCGGGCTTGTAGCTCAGTTGGTTAGAGCACTGTGCTGATAACGCAGGGGTCACTGGTTCGAATCCAGTCAAGCCCACTCACCAAGATGGTCTTGGGGATGTAGCTCAGCTGGGAGAGCGCCGCCTTTGCAAGGCGGAGGCCAGGGGTTCGAGCCCCCTCATCTCCACTAGTTACATATAAGTGGTAGAAAGTCTAGAAAAGGCAAAGAAGTTTGAATTTTTTAGTGATGCAAGAAACATAACTCTTCAGTTGTAAATGTCGCACGGGAATATCTGACCCAGCGATAGTGCTGGGTCGTTTTGTCTAAAAATATATAGTACTTTGAAGAACGAGCGATGTCCTTCACTTTTTGTTGAGAACATCGCTCGCTAGTCAAATAGCGGGTCGCTACCATGTAGCGAGTAGAACCTTAAAAACTGAATAATAATTAAACCAAATTAACTTATTACGAACATCAAGAAATTGTTCGTAAGCCGATAGTAATAAACAGAAATAAAGAAATATTTGGCATCTTTTCTTATATGGTTGAGAAGATGACAGAAAAGTATCAAATTCTCCGCATCACGCGGAGAAGCTACTAAGAGCTTACGGTGGATGCCTTGGTGCCAAGTGCCGAAGAAGGACGTGGGACACTGCGATAAGCTCCGGGGAGCCGTGTACAGGCGTTATATCCGGAGATTTCCGAATGGGGAAACCCACTATGGTAAACCCATAGTATCACCAGCTGAATATATAGGCTGGTCGAAGGTAACCTGGGGAACTGAAACATCTAAGTACCCAGAGGAAAAGAGAATATTTCCCTAGTAGTGGCGAGCGAACGGGAATCAGCCCAAACCATTTGTGCTTGCACAAGTGGGGTTGTAGGATCTGGCAATATAGAGTTACAAAACGATTGGTTAGCAAAAAGGTGTGGGAAAGCCTGCCAAAGAGGGTAACAGCCCCGTATGCGAAAACTAATCGACTCTTGCTAGACACCTGAGTACTGCCGAGCACGCTAATTCGGCAGGAATCCGGGGAGTCCACTCCCCAAGGCTAAATACACTTGGCAACCGATAGTGAACAAGTACCGTGAGGGAAAGGTGAAAAGAACCCCTGTTAGGGGAGTGAAATAGAACCTGAAACCGTAAGCTTACAAGCAGTCGGAGGGCTAACAGCATGTCGGTGCTATTGAGAAATCATGTGCGCGATGCTATGCCTGACGGCGTGCCTTTTGGAGAATGAGCCTGCGAGTTAATCTCAGTGGCGAGGTTAAGGGAGTAACACCCGAAGCCGTAGCGAAAGCGAGTCTTAATAGGGCGTACAGTCGCTGGGATTAGACACGAAACCTGGTGAGCTACCCATGGTCAGGGTGAAGCGAGTCTAAACGCTCGTGGAGGCCCGAACCTTTCAACGTTGCAAAGTTGAGGGATGAACTGTGGGTAGAGGTGATATGCCAAACGAACCAGGAGATAGCTTGTTCTCTCCGAAATAGCTTTAGGGCTAGCGTCATGCGTTTAGTACCGGAGGTAGAGCACTGGATGGGCTAGAGGGCTTACCGCTTATCGAACCTAACCAAACTCCGAATGCCGGTACTCCAGAGCATGGCAGTCGGACCACGGGAGATGAGTTTCGTGGTCGAGAGGGAAAGAGCCCAGACCATCGGCTAAGGTCCTTAAATCTATACTAAGTGGGAAACGAGGTGAGATTACTGAAACAACCAGGAGGTTGGCTTAGAAGCAGCCACCCTTTAAAAAGTGCGTAACAGCTTACTGGTCAAGTGGTCTTGCGCGGAAAATGTAACGGGGCTAAGTATAGTACCGAAGCCATGGATTTCAACATTTATGTTGGAGTAGTAGGAGAGCGTTCTGTTCAGCAGGGAAGGTCGACCGTGAGGGCGGCTGGAGCGGACAGAAGTGAGAATGCAGGCATGAGTAGCGTATAAATATGTGAGAACCATATTCGCCGTAAATCTAAGGTTTCCGACGCCAGGTCATTCCGCGTCGGGTTAGTCGACCCTTAGTCGAGGCCGAAAGGCGTAGACGATGGATATCCGGTTAATATTCCGGAACCACTTATGACGAGTGATGAGGGGACACAGCGAGGTAAGCTAGCCAGCGATTGGTAGTGCTGGTGCAAATCATCTAGGCGTTGAAGACTGTAGGAAAATCCGCAGACTGAGCTGAAATGTCAATGCGAGCCCCTGAGGCAGAAGTAGCCTAGCCTTGCTGTCAAGAAAAGCCTCTAAACGTTGAATCATAAGTGCCCGTACCGCAAACCGACACCGGTAGATGGGTAGAGAATACCAAGGCGAACGAGAGAACCATTGTTAAGGAACTCGGCAAATTAGCTCCGTAACTTCGGGATAAGGAGTGCCTCTTATTGTAATGTGTAAACTGAAGCATAAAGAGGTCGCAGTGAAATGGCTCTGATGACTGGTTACCAAAACCACAGGTCTCTGCTAAGCCGAAAGGCGATGTATAGGGGCTGACACCTGCCCAGTGCTGGAAGATTAAAGGGAGAGGTTAGCGCAAGCGAAGCTTTGAACTGAAGTCCCAGTGAACGGCGGCCGTAACTATAACGGTCCTAAGGTAGCGAAATTCCTTGTCGGGTAAGTTCCGACCCGCACGAACGGTGTAACAATCAGAGCACTGTCTCAACAATGGACTCGGTGAAATTGAAATGGCTGTGAAGATGCGGCCTACCCGCAGCAGGACAAAAAGACCCCGTGAAGCTTTACTGTAGCTTGACATTGTGTTTGGGTATGATTTGTGTAGTATAGGTGGGAGACTGTGAAGCTGGAGCGTTAGCTTCGGTGGAGTCGCCAGTGAAATACCACCCTGATCATGCCTAGGCCCTAACCCCATTCCGTAATCCGGGTGGGGGACAGTGTCTGGTGGGCAGTTTGACTGGGGCGGTCGCCTCCCAAAGAGTAACGGAGGCGCCCAAAGGTTCCCTCAGGCTGAATGGAAACCAGCCAAAGAGTGTAAAGGCATAAGGGAGCTTAACTGCAAGACCAACGCGTCGAGCAGATACGAAAGTAGGGCTTAGTGATCCCACGGTTCCGAGTGGAAGGGCCGTGGCTTACCGGATAAAAGCTACTCCGGGGATAACAGGCTAGTGAAGTCCAAGAGTTCACATCGACGACTTCGCTCGGCACCTCGATGTCGGCTCATCGCATCCTGGGGCTGGACAAGGTCCCAAGGGTTGGGCTGTTCGCCCATTAAAGCGGTACGCGAGCTGGGTTCAGACCGTCGTGAGACAGGTCGGTCTCTATCCGCTGTGGGCGCAAGGAATTTGAGAGGAGCTGCTCCTAGTACGAGAGGACCGGAGTGGACAGACCGCTGGTGTGCCAGTTGTTTCGCCAGAAGCATCGCTGGGTAGCTACGTCTGGCAAGGATAACCGCTGAAAGCATCTAAGTGGGAAGCCTGCCTCAAGATAAGATTCCTCTGTCCGTAAGGACTTAAGATCGTAGATAGACTATCTGTTATATAGGCAACGTGTGTAAGCGCAGTAATGTGTTGAGCTAAGTTGTACTAATGATCGAGGGCTGATCTGCGTGGTGTGGAGAACTTGATACTTTTCTCGGTAGTATATGGTATAATAATTATTATTCAGCACTAACATTTGTAAAAATGTCTCTTGGTGATTGGAGCGATAAGGATACACCCGGCAACATCTCGAACCCGGCAGTTAAGCTTATCAGCGCTGATGGTACTTGGGGGGCGGCCCCCTGGGAGAGTAGGTCATCGCCAAGAGACTTTTTTTATTTCTATTTAGATGGGATAGGATAGCGGAAACGTACATGTTTTAGGCTTGAGAGCCACTGATAAAACATCGATAAGACGTAAGCACGCTTGTAAACACACCTGCAATATCTCATTTTTATAGTATACTTCTCCTGTTACGAACAAGGTTAATCGAGGAGCATGTACCGTATTTGGTATTATTATATTTTTGAAATTCCTCGGCTGAGATTGTTTGACAGTCGAGATTTTTGTTTAAGCAATAAATCCTTCTTTAGGAGGAGGTGAATAATATGGCTGTAGTAAAATTACGCAATAATGAATCGCAAGAGCAACTCTTAAAACGTTTTCGTAAAAAAGTTGTCAAGAGTGGTGTTTTAGGTACTGTACGTGACAAGCGTTGGTTTGTTTCTCGTGTAGAGAAACGTCGCTTGGAAAAGAAAAAAGCAGTCCGCCGCCTGAAACGTAAACGTAGAAGTTACTAGAAATTTAGAAATTGGATAAACCATGGCGAAAAAAGAAGAAAAGATTAAACTAGAAGGAACCGTGACAGAAGCCCTACCTGGCACACAATTTCGGGTAGAGTTAGAAAATGGTCACGAGGTCCTGGCTTATTTATCTGGCAAAATGCGTAAATACTATATTCGCATTCTGTTAGGAGATAAGGTGCAAGTTGAAATGTCACCTTATGATCTTTCTCGTGGACGTATCACCTATAGATATAAAAAAGGTCGCCCACGCCCTCAGGCGTAGTTTGTTCTTTCGCTATATTTTAAAATTAAAAAGCCTACCATTTTGGTAGGCTTTTTTTATACATGGAACTTCTTATTTTGTCACCGTGTTTTCATCACTTTTTGTATGGTGCGCAGTTTTTCTGAATGGTGAGGTGATAGGCAAATAGTTGAGCGGGGAGAATGCTAATTAGCGGCGTAAATCATTTGGGCTATTATTACCAATTTAATAAACCCTATCGGGAATAAAATTCTTAACCGCTAATCCTCGCAAATCTTCGCTAAAAAAATAAAAAATTAGTGATGAATGGTGAAGATTAGTGCTTCTAAATCTTGAGCACTTTAATCCAAAAATTATTTCCGATAGAGCCTAATGGAAGCCAAGCTTAAAACAGGTGCGAAGCGGTTTTTCATCGTTCTGCAAAATTAGAGAGACAAATCTCCACCTTTTGAAACTTTGTTGAAAATTAGCAAAGATGTCACTGTTAAAACAGCTAAAATTGTAGATAAAGCCGCCGAAATCCCGTAGTTTCCACGAATAATTTGGGTGTAAATTGCTACCGTTAATGTTTCTGTACGCCCTGTGTAGAGAAGGATAGCGGTGGAGAGTTCGCTGATCATCGTAATCCAACTTAGAATTGCACCAGATACTATTCCAGCTGCCATCATTGGCATGGTTATTTTGTAGAAGGTATTAAGTTTAGAACTGCCTAAGCTCAAAGCTGCTTCTTCGATATTGATAGAAATTTGTTGCAGAATTGCCGCACTAGAGCGTATAGTGTATGGCAACCTACGAATAATTAACCCGATTACCATAATAGCCATTGTGCCACTTAATATGATCGGGGGTTTGTTGAAGGCAATTAGTAAAGCAATACCAACGACTGAGCCAGGGACAATATAGGGAACCATTGAAATTGAATCTAAAATGTTGGAGAAAACACCAGAGCGTCTCACAGAAATATAGGCTAAAAGTACTGCTAAAAAGATAATGAAAACAAGCGATATTGCCGGAATCATAATCGTGTTTCCTATTGCTTTGCCAACCTTATCGAAAGCATCGTAATAGCTTTGTAGAGAATATCCAGGTGCAAATGTTAGCCCTTTAGTATTCTTAAAGGACGTGTAGAAAATATAGAACTGAGGCATTATAGAAATGCTGACCAGCGTATAAGAATAGGCATGAATAAGAAAATTCTTTACTCCTGTGGCTTTTTCGGGTCTGATTTTATTGAGCACAGTCATGGTAAATGTTTTTCGTGACGACAAGTATTTTTGTCCCAAAAACACCATTGTAGTAATAATGATGGCTACAATAGATATTGCAGCAGCAAATCCATCGTCTCCGCCAATTTCACTGATAAATTCGTTAAATATGGTAACGGGAAAAGTTCTAAAGCCTTCACCTATTAGCATTGGTGTCCCGAAATCGGCTAAGGCTCTCATAAAGACAAGGAGACCGCCTGCAAAAAGGGTTGGGGTAATTAGTGGAACAACAATCATGAAAAATCGTTTTACGCCAGAAACGCCCAAGTTTTCACTGGCTTCGAGAAGGGAATTATCTACATTTTTGAGTGCGCCAGAAACGTAGAGGAAAATTAAGGGATATAGTTGTAAGGTTAGCACGAGCAAAATGCCAACAAATCCGTAGATGTTTGGGATGGCTATTCCTAGCGTATCTCTAAAGAAAACAGTGATTACGCCATTTCGCCCCATAAGCAAAATCCATGAATAAGCCCCAATAAAAGGTGCAGACATGGAAGAAAGTATAATTAGAATTCTTAAAAGTCCGTTCCCTTTTATTTTATAGCGGGCAAAAATATATGCCAGAGGCGTAGCAATAATAATGGTGAGAATAGTTACCCAAAAAGTTACTTTAAAACTATTTATTAGCGTATTAAAGTAATAAGGGGTACTGAAAAACTCAACAAAATAGGCTAAAGTAAATTCACCTGTGTCTTTATCTATCACTGCCTGAGCGAATAAATTCATGAGGGGATAGATGAGAAAAACCCCATATAAGCCCAGAAGCCCAAACATTACCACAGTCCAAAGATCAAATTTTGGTTTTTTGTTCATGTTTAGCTCCTCTTTACAAGATTTTCTTTGCTATCTTTTGAAAAAAGGTTTACTTTATGCCCCTTTATAGATAGAGAAATCTTTTCTCCTATGGGTAATTCGTTTTCAAGAGATGATTCTCGTATCACTTCAACAAGTTGTTTGTTGTGTTGCAGTTCTACCAATTGATGTGTATTTAATCCTAAGAAAAAACTATCTTTGATAACACCCTTTAGAGAAGTTTTTGCCTCTTCATGAAACAGAAAATCTTCTGGTCTAACTGAAAGAATAACGTCATTATTTTTTTCAAGGGATATATTGTCAACTTTGAAATTGTACTCCCCAACTTCAACGAGTTTTTTGTTGGCTAGATAATGGGCGTCTACAAAATTTGTTCGCCCGATAAAGGTTGCCACAAAGGTATTGCTAGGGCGATGATAAATTTCCTGCGGCGTACCAATATGTTGTATCACCCCAAAGTCCATCACGGCAATTCTGTCAGAAATTGCCATTGCCTCTTCTTGATCATGCGTTACATAGACAGTCGTAATGCCAACTTCTTTTTGAACATCACGAATTACCTGCCGCATTTCTAACCTAAGTTTTGCATCTAAATTTGACAAAGGCTCATCCATTAATAACACGTCTGGCTTAATAACTAAAGCCCTCGCGAGCGCAACCCGCTGTTGTTGCCCACCCGAAAGCTGCTCAGGTTTTCTATCTCTATACTCATATATTTGCATGAGCTTCAAAAACTTATCGGCTTCTTCTGTAACAACTGCTTTATCCAGTTTTCGGTTTCTTAAACCAAACTCCACGTTTTGGCGCACGGAGTAATGAGGGAAAATAGCGTAATTTTGGAAGACCATCCCGATATTGCGGTGGCTAACTTCCATATCGTTAATCTTTTTTTCGTTGAAATAAAACTCTCCGCCTTCAATTGTGTTGAAGCCAGCAATCATTCTGAGCAGGGTTGTTTTGCCACACCCTGAAGGTCCAAGAAGCGTGAATAATTCCTTATCTTTGATATCGACAGAAATATCAGAAATAACGGTATTCTCACCAAATTTTTTAACTGCGTTATTTATTTTTATATTAACACTCATATTGCACCTTTTTTATTTTAATAGGATGGGAAGATTAAAGGGATAATTGCTTAAAATTTTTGGGGGGATGAAGAGCCTCGAAACGAGCTTGCTTTGAACTTGAATAGCGTTGGTCAACATTTTCTTGATGTAGGCATTGTCCCGCTCATGCCAAGAAAATGTTTGGGATGCGTCACCCCAGCCTAAATCACGAGCGAAGCGTTTCATCCATAAAAAATGGGGAAGGCTGAATAATCAACCCTCCCCAACAAACTTAGTGCTTTATTGAGTTGCGATGAAGATTTCTTTGAAGTGATCTTGAAGGGCTTCTTTGTTCTGGTATACATATTCCATATCTTCTTTAATTACGTTAATTTCAGAAATAGGAGTCATATAGTCGGGGGTTTCGACATTGGTCATTACGGGGCGATTGGTGAGGGTTGTGCCGAAAGTGTTTTGAATTTCAGCAGAGGTGATAAGATCGATGAAGCGTTGTGCGTTGACGATGTTCTTTGCGTCTTTGATGATGCCAGAGCCAGCGGGAAGATAAACTACGCCTTCGTCCATATAGATAACTTCAACGTCTGCGCCATCACGAACGAGGGTTGCGCTGGGATCTTCATAAGAAAGGCCAACGGTGTACTCGCCATCACGAACGCCTTTCCAAACGGAGCTGGAGCTATCAATAACAACGGTGTTTGCGAAGAGTTCAGCAACAAATGCCCAGGCTTCTTCACTTTCGTAGTCACCATCGCCCATAGCGTTGAGCATATTGGTTAGATGAGCATAGGCACTGGAGGAAGCAGTGGGGTTAGCAGAAACGATTTTTCCAGCTAACTCAGGGTTGAGCAGGTCTTCATAACCATTGATTTCGATATCGCCAATAAGTGTTTTGTTGACGAGAATGACGCTACCATCAAGAACGTAAGGCGTGATATAGCCAGTGGTGTTCTGATAGAGTTCCATAATATCGTCGTTGTTGGCAGATGTGTAATCTTGGAAGAGGTCTGCGTTGATCATGTAGGTAGCATAAGCACCACCGTAAGCAACATCAGCGTAGGGATTATTTTTTTCGCCTTGTAAGCGTTTGAATACTTCGCCTGTTCCAGCGGAGATAACTTCAACTTCAACACCGTACATTTCTTCAAAAACGGGGATAGTGGAGTTGAGTAGGTTGTCGCTGTTAGGGGAGTAGATGACGAGTTTGTCGGTTGCTTCTACCATTTCTTCCATAGCTTCTTCAGCTACTTCTTCAGCTTCTTCAACTACTTCGGCTATTTCTTCTGCAGCGTCAGCTACTTCTTCGGCTACTTCTTTAACTGCTTCTTCTGCGGGGGCTGTTGCGCCACCACAGGCACTCAATACGAGAGCCATGAGCATGAATAGTACAAATAATACTTTTTTCATTTCTTTTCTTTCTCCTTGATTTTTCAATCGTAGAACTGTTTAGGATAAGCTTTTCTCATCCCAAAAATCTGCACGGATTGTTTACGTAACAACCTGCGTGCATTTCAGATGTGAGAGGGGACCTCTTTCATTTTGAAATTTGCGCAATTATACCGCTATATTTATGCTGTGTCTTGTTGTTGTATGAAAAAATCACTCGTATTTCAGCTTAGATATGCAATTTAATTCTCTACAAAAGAAGTTTTAGCCTTTCACCGCACCAGCTGTTAACCCTTTTATAAATTCTCTTGAGAGAAGAATATAAAGAATTAAGATAGGGATGGCGGCTAAAGATAGGGTGCTCAGGGCGCGTGTCCAATCGGTGCGATATTGTCCGAAGAGAAGTGACACGCCGAGTGCAACGGTGCGGGATTCTTCCGCGCGAATGAAAACAAGGGGGAACCAGAAATCGTTCCAGATTTTCATCATGTTAAAAATAGCGACTGTGGCGATGGCGGGGCGTAGAAGGGGAACAACAATTTTCAGATAGATATGCCACTCGGATGCACCGTCTACTTTGGCGGCATCGAACATTTCTTTAGGGAGGTTTTTTACAAAGGCGGTTAGGATAAAGATTGAAATTGGCATCCCCATAGCTACATAGACAGGAATTAAACTCCAAATGGTATCTTGTAAGGAGAAAAATTGCATAAGGCGGATAAGATCTATTGTCCCTAGCCGAATGGGAATCATTAGCCCTGCAATGAAAAAAACATAAAGGAAGATGCTGGCTTTTGAATTCCATTTTGCGAGGGCATAAGCCGCTAGGGAGCCAAAGAAGACAATTAGCGCAAGAGAAATCACAGTGACATAAATAGTATTGAGAAAATATGTGCCGAAATTCCCTTTGAGCAAAACAGCTTTATACCCTTCGAGGGTAAAGGTTTGGGGTAAGCCAAATGGATTGCTAAATATCTCTTTTTGGGGTTTAAAAGAGTTGACGATGAGTGTCCAGATAGGGAAAATGGCAATAAATGCCCAAATTGATAGTGCGAAATAGGTAAAGATTTTTTGTGAGCGGCTCATCATATTTATGCTCCTAAACTAGGTCTTCGTTTTTTCTAGATGAATAAAGCCAGAATAATACGCCTACCATCAAAATTACGAATGTGATGGTAGCGATTGCGGCGCCCATACCCATATTGGGGATGCCAATAGGGTGCTCTCCTGCAATGCCTGTGCGATAAAAGAATGTTGCAAGGAGGTCGGTAGAATATCCCGGTTCTCCTTTTGCGCCAGCCATTGCGTAAACAACATCAAAGGCGTTGAAGTTGTCTACAAAGGTAAGAATAGCAACAACGCCAATTACAGGTTTGATTAAGGGCAGTTTTATACGCCAAAAAACATACCCACTAGATGCACCATCTACGCGAGCGGCTTCAAGGAGTTCTTCGGGGATCCCGAGTAAACCAGCTAAAAACAGAACTGTAGGCATCCCGACCCATTGCCAAACAGAGGTGAGCGCAATAACAGGAAGGGCTAAATTTTCTTCTCCCAACCATGGTTTAGCCCATGTGGCAAGCCCAATGGCTTTTAGTGTTTGGTTTATTGCGCCCCAATGGGGGTTAAGAATGAGTGTCCATAAAAAACCTGCTACAAGAACCGAAAGGGTGGCGGGGGCAAAAATAACCGTACGAAAAAAACCTCTTCCTCTAAAATCATTAGCCAATAGATTAGCAAAAAACAAGCCCAAACTATTTTGAACAATCATATGAATGGCAAAGAAAATAAAGGTGTTTTTTAGCGCGCCGAAAAATCTTTCTCGCCAAATTGGATTAGTAAAAAGGTCTATATAGTTTTGCAAGCCAACAAATTCGGTGGGCGTATAGCCTTTGCCTGTATAAAAGCTAAGACGCATAGAATCAAGGAGTGGTGCCGCCATAAAGATAAGATAAACGAGCAAGGCTGGCAAGATAAATAAAAACCAGATACCGTTTTCTTGAAAGTATTTTTTGATATTTTTTGCCATATCTTGATCTCCGTTTACTATCTTTGTTCTGGGATAAAAACCGTATCGCTCGTGATTTTTTCTTGTGTACCTTCGGTCAACATTATCGCTGGTGTGGTTTTTCTCTGCCCCCTTTATGATAACCGCTTCAGCGGTTATTTTATACCAAAAGCCTTTTTCTGTGGGGGATATTTTTTGCCCGCGTCAAGAAATAGCGGGGGATTTTAGCTCTCAAGCTAAAACCAGGGGCGTCGCGGCGCAGAGTGCATATCCAAAAGAAATAAGACCTGACAGGTTTCTAAAACCTGTCAGGTCTCCTATCATTTAGTCTAGCTTATTTACAATTTTGTGCAGGTTCGTACCATTCTTCGAGGGCAGCTTGAAGATCATCAGCTGCTTCTTGCGGAGTTTGGTCGCCAGCGAGAACGGCGATAACGCCATCGTTCATCACTGCGTAAGTGCTGGGGGCACCTTCTGGGGATGCGAGCAATTTTTCCCATACAAAGCGAATATCTGTGCCAGCGGCTTCACCGTTGAAGGATAAGAATTCATTAGCAACAGGGTTGGTGAGGGTGGGGACGTTATTACTAACAGGGAAGAAACCAGGAACGCCGTTACCAAATTCTTCACCAAATTTTTCACTTTCGAGCCATTCGAGGAAAGTCATTGCGGCTTCTGCATTTTCGGTAGCAGGGTTCATGCCGATTGCGGCATCCATGTGGAAGGAAATATGTTGGTCGTCGCCTTCAGCAGGGGGAGCGGCGAAGACGCTCCAGTTGAATTCTGGGGCATCTTTTTCAAAAGCGGAGATGCTCCAAGAGCCATCAAACATCATTGCGGCTATGCCCTGAACAAAAAGTTGTTGGGAATCATAGTAGCTGGTGGCTGTATAGCCATCTGGAAGATAAGGAGCCATTTCTTGAATTTGGGTATAGGCGGCGACTACATCGGCATCGTTGAAGCAACGTTCGCCGTTGAGGTATTCCATGCGTCCATCAAGCCCACCAACGTTGTTGGGGAGGATGGTCATCATGACGACTTCGTTGATATCCCAAGCATCTTTTGTGCCGTTAGCAAAGGGAGTTACGCCAGCGTCTTGAAGAGTTTGGGCGGCGGCGAGCAATGCTTCCCAAGTTTGGGGAATTTCGATGCCGTTGGCTTCAAAGAGGTCTTGGTTGTAATAAATACCGTGAGAGACAGCGGCAATAGGTACTGCGAAAGATTCGCCTTCTTCGGTTGCCCAAGGAGCACGTGCACCTTCGGAGATATTTTCTTCTAAACCGGGGAGGTCAGCGAGGGAAGCTACGTAGCCTTCTTCAAAAAGTTCTAAGCCAGTGGCAAATGAACGAACGAAGTATAGGTCTGGGGCTGTGCCAGTTTCGAGCTGGGTGCGAAGGGTGGCGTTATAGTCGGGGGGATTTGTGGGGTCGAAGTTAACCGTGATATTAGGATATTCTGCGCTGAAAGCGGCCAAAATTGCATCCCAAGCTTCAACATCATCTACGCGCCAAGAGCCTAAGGTTAGTTCAACAGCTTCGGCTTCAGGGGCTTCTTCTACCTCTGTTTCTTCTGCTTCTTCCATTTCTTCCATTTCTTCCATTTCTGCTTCAGGAGCTTCTTCCATTTCGGGGGCTTCTGCTTCAGAGGCAGTTCCGCCACATGCGCTCAATACGAGAGCAAATAGCATAAATACAACAAATAGTGTCTTTTTCATTTCTATCTCCTAAAATTTTCGAGTATAAGATTGATTTAGGATGAGCGTTTCATCCTAAAGGATTTCACGGGCTATTTTGATAAACAACCTGTGTGTTTTTTTGCATGGCTGAGGGCACCACCTCCTTTTTTTCTCGTAACGCAACATTCATGTTGTGTTTTGGGCGAGATAAATCTAGCATTACGACTTTAGCTTAGTTTCTCAATCAAATTTTCAACATCATTAGAAAAATGATTGATAAAGCCTCTAACGTATTCCTTAACATCTAAATCTGGATTTTTAATGAGTGGGGTTAAATCCATGGCGTAACTTAATCCTGTTGCATTATCAACATCGTGTGATGCAAAGTAAGTTGCATTGGCTAAACGTCTGCCCATTGAGGCGAGGTCGTAGCGTTTACCACCGCTGATTTGAGAATCAAAAACGCCTAATAATGCGGCTTGTAGATTGTTCTGGCTTGAAGTATCTAAGACAATTTTTTCGTTATCTCGCATCCAATCTAGGTCTCGCCAGACTTCACAGCCGTATAATTTCGGAGACCTGACAGGTTTTAAAAACTTGTCAGACCTGTTGCGAAGTGCTTTAATCACTTTTAGAGCTATGCCAACATGGGTGGCATGTTTATCTGCCAAATTATGCGTATAAACCACATTTGGATTTGTTGCTTGTAAAATAGCAAGAATATCTTCTACAGAAGATGTGTTTTTGCCGTCTTTAATCATTTTGCTAGGATAATCTAACATGATTTGAGCGGAGTATTCGCCAAGAATAGCGGCTTTTTTTTGTTCTTTGAAGCGCACTAAGCGCATTTCTTCGTCTGTGTATTTTTCGTAGATTCCATTTCGCGCTGAGCCACGACCATCGGTGACGACTACGCCCGTAAACCATTTCTCTTCGTTTTGGAAACATTCTAAAATAGGAGATGCCGCCATAATTTCAATATCGTCTTGGTGCGCGGCAATGCAAAGATGCGTTGTGCGAGCAAGCGCACTTTCTAGGGGAATGTCATCGGGGATGAAGATCTCGGCTGTATTTTGGTTAAGTTTCATAATATCTTCTGTTAGTTTTAAACACAAAGTACACAAAGGTTCACGAAGGTTTTTAACTTTTTTGTATTCCTTTGTGTTTCGTTGTGTCCTTCGTGTTTAAGGTTTTCTCTAATTCAGCGCAGGCAAACTTGCCGCGGCAATAGATTGCCCAACGCGTCTACTTTTCTCGTCTGGTAATTGGATATGGAAGTTTAATTCAGGGAATTCACTTTTTAAGACATTCTGTGCACCTTCAATAATTAAATCGCCGCCGCTACCAGATGTGCAACGTCCCAGAATGAGTACGTGTTTTAGGTCATAAAAATCGGCATAGTGGGCAAGGGTATAGCCTAAATAAACGCCAATACTTTGCCAAATTTTGATTGCGCCTTCATGCCCAGATTCTAGTTTTTCTTGTACAAATTTTAGTTTTCCTGCATCGGTAGCGATGTTTTCTGGAATTTCAATTCCCGCCGTAGGAGCGAGACGAAAAACCGATTGTTGTGAGAAATAAGTTGCGCCACAGCCAATATCACCAGACCATTCTTCGGCTGGGGCATCGGGTGCGTAATCTACGGGGGCAAAAGCCAGTTCGTTTAGCCAGCCCATAATTCGCCCTTCGGTATTCACATAGCCAACCGCTTCACTCGACCCCATTGCAATGCCCAAAATGCCGTTATCTTCTAAAGACATTGCACCCGCTAGTGCCGTTACGTCACCATCGTTGATGATTTCAAGCGGGATGCCCATCTCATCTCGGATATCGAGAAAGAGATTCTTGATCTTGCCAAATTTTTCTTCTGGGATGGCTCTAAAGAGGGATGCGACCATTGGACGATTCTCGACGTAAACGCCTGCTGAACTCCCACCAATTGCATCCACGCGTGGCATTTTGCTTGCTGCGGTTTTAAGGGCTTTTTTTATTTCCTCAACGTGATACGCGGGGTCGCTATGCTTGCGCGGTTCCCAGACCACTTCTTCGCTGTAGATCACTTCCCCGTCTACTACGGCACTCACTTTTCGGTCGGATGCACCCAAATCAAAGCCGATGCGAGCACCCTGTAAATAGCCGCCGAGCAACTTTCCAGTTTCGCGCGAAGCGGGCATTTCATCTACATCGCAAATAATGACTTCAAAATCCCGTTCGTAGACTTTTTCTCCCATAAATTCATAGTCAAATTGACGCAAGCCATCTTGAGCATAAACTTTGCGAATATGCTCGCCTACTTCTTGAGAGCCAGCGATGTAGAGTCTAAATCCGCCCCGTTGCCAGAGCAAAAATTTAACGATACGCTCGATATATGCTAAATTATTGGGGTTGTTGTTGGGTAGAATTTTGGTTTCAAAGCGAGTGAAGTTTTCGCTACTGCGCTCTAGCCCAATGATGAGCGGAATGCCATTTTCTTCACATTGCGCTTGAAAAGCACGGTTGGCAAGAACAGCAGGTCGGAAGTTTGCATCAAGCGGAGGTTGAGTTTTTGGAGCGGGCAGAGTAAGCTGAAGTGTCATAATTTAAACCTTGTTTTGATTGAAAAGGAGTGCATATCCATCCATGAGCATGGACGCAGATGCGCCGAGAACGCAACCTTGAAGTGTCATTTTGCCAAGTTCTATGGTGGTGTCTTGGGCTAATTTGTTGAATGATGATTGGAGCATTGAACTTTGAACGGATTGGAACCAAGCATCTCCAAAGCAGGGCATCTCACCGGTAAGGACAATTTTTTGGATATTGAGAATACCGATTAGGTTGGCGATGGATGCGCCTAAATAATGACCGGCTTCAAAGACAATTTCTTTTGCGAGATCATCATCTGCAAGAAAGGCATTTTTAATTGCGTCTAATGTAATTTCTTTACTTTGTTTGGATAAAACTGAAGATTTGGATTGGGAAGCTAAAGTTTTAGCGCGTTCTACGATAGCTCTGGTACTGGCAAGGGTTTCTAAGCAACCGCGTTTTCCACATCGGCAGAGTAGTCCGTCTTTTTGGACAACAATATGCCCAATTTCTCCTGCGCCGCCGCCATCGCCTTGAAAAAGTTTGCCTTTGATTAATATCCCCGCGCCAATACCATGCTGAACATTGACCACAATTAGGTTTTCTTGTGGCTTATGTTCTTCGCCGTAAACATATTCGCCAATTGCGGCGGCTTGGCTATCGTTTAGGATGGAAACAGGGATGTTGTAGCGTGTATTGAGCAAGTTGGCTAGGGCTAAGTTTTCCCAGTTGAGATTGACCGCCGCGACGACAATGCCTTCTTTTGAATTGATAAGACCTGGCGCACCAACGCCAATGCCGATAATTGGAGAAAATTGGATAGATAAAAGTTGGTCTAGAATTTGATAAATTAAATTGATTGCTTCTTGACCATCTTTTTCTTCTGTAGGGATTTCTATTTCTTCTTTGATTTCTCCCCTTAAATTGATTATTGCGCCGACAAATTTATCTTGCTCTAAATTTATGCCAATAAGATAGCGAGAATCTGCGATGAGGCTTAATAGAACTGGGGCTTTCCCACCAAGAGATTCGCCCAAGCCGACTTCTTCGACTAAGCCTTCGTTTAGCAGGGAAGAAACGATATTAGAGACCGTTGTACGCGTTAATTGGGTGAGGCGCGCAATCTCTGCGCGACTAATTGTGGCCGTATCGAAGATAGTTTTGAGTACTAAATCTCTATTATGCGCTTTGCTTTGTTCTCGAGTTGCTTTTTGCGGAATCACTTTGCTACGTTCCTCTTGAAAGACTTTGTAAAGTCATTGGACTTACAAAGTAATTTTACAAGAAAAGGAAGGGAGCGTCAATAAGCATTCTATTAAAATTTGCAGAAATCGCGGAGGTGATTACACCTCCGCAGTGGCTATGGATGTCCGTTTTTTTATTTAGACAGAGACTAAACTTAGCGCGTCTCTGTCACTTTCTGGATTGTGCGAGGTTCTTCAGAATTGTAGCCTTTCGCCAAGGTGAGGTGGTAGGCAAATAATTGCGCGGGGATAATACTAATTAGTGGCGTTAACCATTCGGGCACATTCTCTGGGATAGGGATAGAGATTTCTGCCAACTCTAATGCGGCGAGAGAGTTCGATATCACCACTAACTCTGCTCGCAAATCATTTTTGAGATGCTTGAGCGTATCTTGCATTGAATCAAAAACTTTTCCTTTTGGGGAAATTGCAAAAACAGGGAATCCGCTTTCGACTATTGCAACAGGACCATGTTTGAAGTCGGCAGAAGAATAGGGTTCAGCGGCAACATAGGTTAGCTCTTTGAGCTTTAACGCCCACTCAAAAGCGGTGGCGTAGTTATAGCCGCGCCCTAAAACAACACATTGTTGCATATATCTATAGCGTTGCGCGACTTGGGCAATTTTTTGGTCTTGCTCAAGAGCTGTATCTGCCCACTCTGCGATTTGCGCTAATTCGTCCCAACGGGCTTTTTCTCCAGACAGTGCCGCGGAGAGCATAGCGATGGTCATTAGTTGCGATGTGTAAGTTTTTGTTGCGGCAACTGCTTTTTCATCACCCGCTTGGATATCAAGTATAAAATCAGCATTTTTTGCGAGGGGGGAATTTGGCTCGTTGGTAATTGCTAAAGTTAGATTACCTTGTTTTTTTCCATTTTCAAGCACACTGACAATATCGGGCGATTGCCCAGATTGAGAGATGCCGACAACCAGCGCGTTTTGGATTTTTGGTGGTTGTTGATAATAAGTAAAGAGGGATGGGGTTGCCAACGCGATTGGGAGGCTGTTTTTTGCTCCCCAAAGATAATTGGCATATCTTCCGGCATTGTCGGATGTGCCGCGCGCTGCGAGAAAAACAAATTGCGGATCGCTCGTGCGAATGGCTTGAGCGATGGTCTCAATCTTTTTTCTCTGCGTGGAGAAAAGATTTGCTAAGCGGGTGGGTTGTTCGTGTATTTCAGAGTGGAGGGTCATAGGGGTGCTCACTTTGTGCCCCGTGTTAAGGGGATGGGGCAAACGATTGTTGATCTAAAAAAGTTATTTGAGGGCAACCAAGCCGAAAACGCGTAGCGAAGCGGGCGGTTATCCTATATTTGAGACTAATCTTTGCCACAAGAGTCTCGAATAATTAAGTCCGTTGGGAGAAGAGTTAGAGAATCTGCTTTTTCACCTTTCATCAATTTTATTAATTGGATGGCGGAGTGCCTACCCACATCTTTGATGGGCATCCGAATTGTGGTAAGAGATGGAGACATATAGCGGGAGAAAGTGATGTCGTCAAACCCAACGATGGCTACATCTTGGGGGATGCGTTTGCCGGCACGTTGCAAGGCAAACATGGCACCTTGTGCCGAATTATCGTCTGCGGCAAAAATGGCATCGATATTTATGCCTTCTAGAAGCCAATTTTCTACCGCGGCTTCTGCTGTTTCTGCTGAAAAATCACCATAGCCAACTAGCTCGGGGCGAAAAGGGATATTATGCTTGGCGAGTTCTTCTCTGTAGCCAATTTCTCTCCACTCTGCATCTTCGTGACCTTCTAGCCCTGCTAAAAAAGCGATGTTTTTGTATCCGTGGTCTATAAGGTGTTTTACGGCTGTACTAGCACCTTTTTTATTTTCAACCGTTACACAAGGGATGTCTAAGCCTTCTGGTGCGTTTTGATGAAGGAGAACAAGAGGAAATTCTAGCTGATGAAAGCGAGCGAGTTCGGCATCGCTCAAGCTGTCGGCAAAGACAATTAGCCCATCGGAGTTATGTTCGTTGAGGGGTAAGAAACGGGGCGATTCACCGAGTCTTTGCGAGCTATAGAGCAGTAAGTCGTAACCTTCTTCAACCAATTTTGTTTCTATGCCTTCCAATAATTCTGACATAAAAGGATCGCCAATTGCAGGGAAAATTAACCCAACGAGATTTGGGCGACCCCCTGCCATTTGGCGTGCACCGCTATGCGGGGTGTAGTTTAGCTCTTCTATTGCTTCTAATACGCGGTCAGATGTTTTTTTGGCTACCTGTCCGTTTTTATTTATGACGCGGCTAACGGTGGCCGTTGAAACATTGGCTAAATTGGCAACATCTTCAATGGTGGCACGGTTTTTTGTGTTTTGGGGCATTTTTTTGACCTTATCTTGACAAGTCGGATAGTTCAAAGATAAAATGTAATCGCTTACATTCTATCATGAAGAAAAAAAATTAGGAGAAAAAGCATGAAAATAACAATTATAGGTGCTGGCTCTAGCTATACGCCTGAGCTAATTAACGGATTTTTAGAGCGACTTGACCAACTCCCCGTTTCAGAGTTATGGTTGCACGATATTTTATCAGAACGTTTAGAAATTGTGGGAGAATTTGCACAACGCATGGTTGCTAAACGTGGCAATCCCTTCACTGTGCACCTCACCAACAACAGAAAAGAAGCCATCCGAGATACTAGCTATGTGATTACTCAATTACGCGTTGGTTGGATGAAAGCCCGCCGAGAAGATGAGTATTTAGGCAAAAGACACGGACTAATTGGACAGGAAACTACTGGCGTAGGTGGAATGGCAAAAGCCCTGCGGACAATTCCCGTGATACTCGCAATCGCGCGTGAAATCAGCTTGCTTGCCCCTAATGCGCTTTTGGTGAATTTTACAAATCCTGCCGGTCTAGTTACTGAGGCAGTTTCCCGTCACGTTCCTGAAGTGACCGCAGTAGGCGTTTGTAACGCTCCTTACAACGCACATATGGATATGCTCAAAGCCTTAGAAAAAAAAGGCATTTCCGCTACGCCGCAAAACACAAAACTAGACACATTGGGATTAAACCATCTCACTTGGCATCGTGGCTTTAGCGTAGAGGGAAAAGATGTCTGGGATGAGATTTTAGCGCAGTATCTTAACGAGCTTCGCGAGAGTGATGAGCCAGAGTGGGAGCCAAAGTTGATAGAAAGCCTGCAAATGATTCCTAATTATTATTTGCAATACTATTATCACACCAGCCATAAACTAAAAATGCAAGAAGATGAGTGGCCCCCATCACGTGCTGAAGAAGTAATGAAAGTAGAAGAAAAACTCCTTGCCAAATATGCAGAGCCAGATCGCAATGAAGCTCCCGAAGAGTTGATGGAACGCGGCGGTGCGTATTATTCCACAGTTGCTACTCAATTGCTCAATGCACACTATAACGATTTAGATGAAATACACGTTGTCAACACCTCTCATAATGGCGCAGTGGAAGGCTGGCAAAAAGATTGGGTGCTAGAAATGCCTTGTCGCGTTAATGCGAAAGGAATTTATCCTATCAAAACAAAACCGCTTCCTTTTTCAGTTTTTGGCTTGCTGAGCCAAGTAAAAAGCTACGAAATACTCACAGTTAAAGCCGCGGTAGATGGTGATAAAGACGCTCTCTATCAAGCCCTCCTTGCTCACCCGCTAGGACCAGAAACAGATAAAATCGAAGCGGTTTTAGAAGATATATTAGAAACCAATAAAGATTATTTGCCGCAATTTTTCGGAAAATAATTAAATATCCCAAACCCTAACATATACCTGAACTGCAAGGCATCTTTGAGATGTAGTGCCGTTCTAAAAAAAAATATGAAAACAAAAAAAATCCTCAAAGAACTAGGCTTTTCTCCCACCGACCGCGTTGTCATCTTTCATGCGGATGATATAGGCATGTGTGAAGCATCTGTTAGTGCGTATGCAGAACTTCTTGATTTTGGCTTAATGTCTTCGGCGGCAACAATGGTGCCATGCCCTTGGTTTCCTGCCACCGCAAAAGTTTGCCGTGAAAACGAAGAAAAAGCCGATATGGGCGTACATCTCACCCTCACTAGCGAGTGGGATAATTATCGTTGGTCACCGCTTACAAGCAATGATCCAAAATCAGGTTTATTAGATGCAGAAGGCTATTTCCCACGCGTCGCGCTCCCTGTGCAAGAAAAAAGCACAAATGAAATTGTTTATAAAGAGCTTAAAGCGCAAATAGATCGCGCTATTTCTGCGGGCATAGAAATTACGCATATAGATACGCATATGTTTGCGATTTACCCCGCCTTCACCGATGTCTATTTGCGCCTAGCAGATGAGTATAAAGTCCCTGCTTTTGTACTTCAGCCCGATACTGAAATGGATTTTCCGCAGGCACTTACAGAAGAACAGGCAGAGAAACGCCTCTTACTCAATGCTTGGCACGCGATGTCTTACGAGAATGCTGAAAATCGCTTTGAGCAAGCAAAAAATTATCTCGATAATCTCCAAGCCGGCTTAACCTACTTCCTTCTGCACCCCTCCAAAGACACCCCTGAACTCCGCACCATTGCCCTCGATTGGCGAACGCGTGTGTCTGATTATCGGCTTTTCACAGACGAAAAATTCCGCACTTATATTAAAGAAAGTGGCATCCAAGTTATTGGCTGGCGCGCTTTAAAGAACTTATTATGAAAAAATACTTTCTAGGCGTAGACACTGGCGCAACCAAAAGCCACGCCCTTATTGTGGATGAAAATGCCACACCGCTGGGGTTTGGCTCTGGGGGCGCGGGAAATTGGGAAGTAGTTGGCTGGGATGGTTTGGAAAGTACGCTCAATAAAATTCTGGGTGCTGCTTGTCGGCAGGCAAATATCACACCCGCACAAATCTCTGGTGCAGGTTTTGGTTTGGCGGGATTTGACTGGGAGGAGGACCGCGCGCCGCATCTTGACATTATCCGCAAAATTGGCATTTCCTCCCCAATCAACTTGGTTAACGACGCGTTTATCGGCTTGCCAGCTGGAACGGACGCGGGGTGGGGCGTGGTCGTTAGTGCGGGTACAAGTTGTAATTGCTACGGACGGAATCGAGATGGGAAAATCGGTAGGGTGACAGGCGCGTATTTTTTCGGCGAATATGCTGGGGCAGGTGAGTTGGTTGGGCGCGCAAAGCAAGTTGTGGCTCACGCGTGGACGCGCCGCGGTGCATCCACAAAATTAACTGAGGCATTTCTCGACATCACAGGTGCTGAAAATCCCGCTGATTTGTTAGCCGGTCTCATGCGCGGAAAATATGATATAGGCGCAGAATATGCGCCGCTGATTTTCCAAATCGCAGAAGAGGGGGATGATGTAGCACAAGAATTAATCCACTGGGCGGGGCACGAGCTGGGCGAGTTGGCAAAAGCGGTCATTCGTCAATTGGATATTGCCGATGAAGCCGTAGATATTGTTTTGGCGGGCAGTTTTTATAAAGGTAGCCCAATTATTCAAGAAAAAATGGCAGAGAATATCCGCACGCTGGCACCAAAGGCAAATTTGAGCCGTTTGAAAACATCACCCGTTGTGGGCGCTACCTTGCTAGGGATGGAGGCTGGGGGAATAGACGCGCCACCTTTTCGGCATGTTCTTGCTGAAAAATTAGAGGGGTTTGGGAAGTATCTAGACTAGGGCGATAAATTTCATTAGAAAATCATTAAAGAAAATCTTGACAATTGTTTTATTTTAACCTAGAATGAAAGCGTTTACAGTAAACGCTTTCATTCAAACCTACAAAAGGAGAAAGAAAAATGAAAAAGTTTTATGTTTTATTCGCGGTATTAGCAATTGCCGCCCTTGCGCTTTCCGCTTGTGGAAGCTCTGCAGATACTCCCGCAGAAGCAGAAGCCCCTGCCGCAGATGAAGCCCCCGCTGCTGATGAAGCAGAAGAACCTGCTGACGAAGCAGAAGAACCCGCTGCTGAAGAAGCAGGCGATAAAGTACAAGTTCGCTGGTTCGTTGGCTTAGGCACAGGTTCAGACCCTGAGCAAATTGACGCAGAGCAAGCTCTGGTTGATGAATTCAATGCAACCCACGATGATATTGAATTGGTCGTAGAGTTTGTAGAAAATGGTCAGGCTCCTGATCAACTCAAAACTCAAGTAGCTGCTGGAGATCCCCCCGATATTGTGGGGCCTGTTGGTCAAAGTGGCGTAAATGAGTTTGACGGTCTTTTCCTTGATCTCGAACCTTATTTAGTAGATTATGACTGGAGTGATTTCGATGCTGACTCCATTGGTGCTTATCGCATGGAAGGACAAGGCTTATTGGGTATCCCATTTGCTGTTTATCCTTCTATGATTTTTTATAACCGTGACCTTTTTGATGAGGCAGGTTTAGAATATCCTCCCCACGCTTATGGTGAAGCCTATGCCGATGGCGATGCTTGGACTGTAGAGAAGTTGGAAGAAATTTCAATGCTCTTAACTGTTGATGGTAATGGTAACGACGCAACCAGTGCTGATTTTGACGCTGAAAATGTTGTTCAATTTGGTTTCCATACCCAATGGACAGATCCCCGTGGTCAATTAGCCGCTTTATTCCTTGCTGATAATTTTATTGATGCAGATGGCAACGCAGTTATTTCTGACCGCTGGCGCGAAGGTTTGAATTGGTATTATGAAGGTATGCACGATAAAAACTTTATGCCCAACTCAACTTATCAAAGCAGTGATCTTTTAGCCGCAGGTAACCCTTTCGACTCTGGTAATATGGCGATGGTTCATTGTCACCTTTGGTATAAATGCTGTTTAGGCAGTGTCGCCAATTGGGATATGGCTGCTGTGCCTTCTTATGATGAGTCCGGCGAAGTAACTGTCAAACTTCATGCTGACACCTTCCGCATTTTTGAAGCAACTAAAAATCCTGAAGCCGCTGTTGTTGTTTTAGATTGGCTAACAGGCGAAGCAGCTGGTGATTTCCTTGATATTTATGGCGGTTTCCCCGCTCGCACCAGCTTGCAAGAAGGCTTCATCGCTAATTTGGATGAAGAATTCACACAAGATGTAGATTGGCAAGTTGCTATTGATGGTTTGGCTTATCCTGATATTCCTAACCACGAATCTAACTTACCCAATTATGCAAAAGCTTATGATCGTATTGGTGCTTTCCAGACTTTGTACGAAACCGAAGCTGACCTTGACATCAATGCTGAAATTGATACCTTGATTTCAGACTTGCAGGCTATTTTCCACGAGTAAGACACATCCTCTTTTGTCTAATTATCTGCTTTGGATAATTTAGCGAAACGGATTAAGAAGGAACATGGTGTGCGCTGTCGTAGCCGCATCGTGTTCCTTTTTCTATATAGGGGGATTCTGTGCCACAACGCGAAGCGTTGCTAGAAGGATTTTGGTATTATTTTTTGATAATTTAAATTTTGGAATTTTTTTAAAGTAGAATTTAACATTCAATAAAAGATTAGACCTCTTGCAAAAGCCTGTTTTCTCTACGCTCCCTGCGCCGTCCTCGGCGCAGGCTTCTCTAAAATATGCCGCCGAGGACGGCGGCTAGAGCACTTATGCAAGAGGTCTATTAAGCAGGCATCAGGAGAGAATATATGTTTTCAGAATTCAAGTTCAAAAACTTAGGTCTTAGAACTAAAAGAGCTAAGATGGGAAAATCAGCAAAGCGCGAGGCATTATGGGGATTAGCTTTTATCTCACCATGGATAATTGGTTTTTTCTTATGGACTTTTGGTCCTATGGTTGCCTCTCTTATTTTCTCTTTCACTGACTTTAATCTTTTGCATCGAGATGAAATGCAATGGATAGGCTTGCAAAATTTTAGGCACTTCTTTTCCGACCCCTTAGTTTGGCAAGCAATAAAAGTGTCCTTAATTTTTGCCGCGATAGCTTTGCCTATAAGTGTTATTCAACCAATTGTGATGGCGGCTTTGCTCAATGATGATCGTTTATGGGCGCGTCGTATGTTTACAACGCTTTTCTATATGCCAGCTGTTGTCCCCTTTGTTTCTGCTGTATATGTCTGGAGCGGGATTATGAATACCCAAACTGGGTGGTTCAATCGGGGGCTTGCCGCAATAGGTATTCCGGGACCTGATTGGTTAGGCTCGCAAGCATGGATTTATCCCTCCCTCGTGATGATTGGCTTGTGGGGTGTTGGGAATATGATGCTTATGACCCTCGCTACTATGCAAGGCGTGCCCACAGAACTTTATGATGCCGCAAAAGTAGATGGTGCAAGTCACTTTAAGCAGTTTTATCACGTTACTCTTCCTATGATTACCCCCGTAATTTTCTATAATCTTGTTCTAACAACTATAGGTATTGTGCAATACTTTCTTGTTCCTTTTGTACTCAAAGGTCCCAATGGCGATCCCGGTAACGCAACGTGGTTCTATGGAATGTACCTCTATAAAGAAGCATTTTCCTACTCAAATATGGGATACGCATCAACAATGGCTTGGATGTTATTCCTCTTTGTTTTAGTCTTCACAATTATCTTATTTGCTACACAAAAATACTGGGTTTATTATGCAGGGATGGAGGATTAACATGGACAAGAAAAACGATAATAAATACGCAACCTCTTTTATGCGTAAAGAAATGCTAGCATTTCTTGGCAAAATTTCCTACTCTCTGATAGCTCTCGCTATCTTAGTTGTATTTCTTTCGCCCTTAGCCTATATGGTTACGACCTCACTTAAAACTCGTGACATGATAGCACAAGCCGATAGCCCTATTTTGCCGATGGAAGCAGCTGTTTATGAATACGAAGGCAAAGAAGTGCCAATCTTAAAAGTCCCTGATGAAAATGGAAATACAACATCCCTAGCCATCATAAAAAAAGGACGTGAAGAAAGCATTTTTATTGACCCTGAAAACCCAGAAAACGGAGAAATCACATGGGAAGGGCGTTGGCGTGTTTTGGAACCCGTTCGAGAATTTAGCCCGCAATGGGATAATTACTCTTATGCTTGGAATCAACTTAATATGCCCCGCCTGATTCGAAACACGCTCATTATTGCATTTTTTGGAATGATAGGCACACTTGTTTCTTGCACCTTTGTTGCTTATGGCTTCTCTCGTTTTCGCATTCCAGGCAAAGAAGCACTCTTCCTGTTATTAATTGCCACAATCATGCTCCCCGCCTTCGTAACCATTGTGCCTACCTATATCCTTTTCGCCAAACTTGGCTGGACGGGTACCTTCCTCCCGCTAATTGTGCCTCACTTCTTTGCTAATGCTTATAATGTATTCTTATTGCGTCAATTCTTTATGAGCATCCCGAAAGCTTTAGATGAAGCCGCCATGATTGATGGTGCAGGTCCCATGCAACGCTTAATTTATATTATTTTGCCACAATCTGTGCCTGTTTTGGTCGCCGTAGGCGTATTTCACTTTATTTGGGCATGGAACGACTTTTTCGGTCCCTTGCTTTATCTTTCAACCAAAACCGAATTGCTCCCTATTGCCATCGGCATCCAGCGTTTTAACGCTCAATTTTCAGCCCGCCCGCATCTTGTTCAAGCCTCTGCTTTTTGGGGCATGATTTTGCCGCTCATTCTCTTTTTCTTAGCTCAAAAAGTATTTATGAAAGGCATCGTTTTCACGGGCGTTGAAAAATAGAAATCTAAACCGATACCTAAACCTGTCAGGTCTCAAAGACCTGGCAGGTTTTTTTCTAGGATGAAGGACTTCGTGACGACCTTACTCTGAGCTTGAGTGCCGCCCCTCAGCATTTTCTTTGTGTAAAGAGAAGAGGCTGAAGTCTCTTAAAAAACAATGACAAAAAAAACTTTCTGGCTACTTTTTATTCTGACAATGGTCTTAGCGAGTTGCACATCCACCGCGCCAGCCGAAGCAACGCGTCCAAGCACAGAGCAAGTTGAAATCACGCTTGAGCCGACCGCGCTCCCCACCCTCACACCCGTTCCAACATCCTACCCTAACACGCTTTTTGTAGATGCGGAGCAAAGTCGTGGTCCCATTAGCCCTTATGTTTATGGTGCAAGTTATGGTCCTTGGGTGACGGTCACGGTAGAGATGCAACCCCTCGCCGAAGAATCGGGAGTCACTTATTTGCGCTATCCTGGCGGTGAGTGGGGCGACCAAAATAATCTCACCGAATTACATATAGATCGCTTTGCGGCTTATGCCCGCAATTTGGGTGCAGAACCAAAAATCAATGTCCGTATGCCTGGCGGCACACCTGAGCAAGCGGCAGAATTGGTGCGCTATGCCAATGTGGAGAACGATTACGATATCCGCTATTGGAGCATCGGAAATGAGCCGAATTTGTACACCGCCTACACGATGTACGAAGATTTTGACACCGTGCGTTATAACGAAGTTTGGCGGGATTTTGCAATTGCGATGCGCGCGGTAGATGAGGATATTATTTTAATAGGTCCTGGAATCTCCCAATATACTGGCGAAGTGGACGTGGACCCCCGCGATAGTGCTGGCGTAGACTGGATGCGTGCTTTTCTACTTGCCAACGGCGACCTTGTAGACATTGTGGGCATTCATCGTTATCCTTTTCCGACAAATATGGCAGGGGCAACCCAAAGTATTGCCGAGTTGCGCGAAAATTCCAAAGAGTGGGACGGCATTATTCCCCGTTTGCGTGCTACTATTCGGGAAACAACGGGAAAAGATTTGCCGATTGCGGTTAGCGAAATCAACTCTGATTGGACACATGCCACAGGTGGAGAAGCAACCACAGACTCTTTTTATAATGCCATTTGGTGGGGAGATGTTTTAGGGCGATTAATTACCCAAAAAGTAGATATTGTGGCTTATTTTCTACTCACTAGCCCTACCAGTGGAGGCGGTTACGGTTTGTTAGCGCGCTATGAGCCGCGCCCGACTTATTTTACCTATCAGCTTTATCAACAATTTGGCGAGGAACTTCTTTATTCTTCCTCTGATATTCCTGATATTTCTATTTATGCCGCCCGCCGCGAAGATGGGGCATTAACAATCATGGTCATTAATCTCAGCGATGATGAGAAAAGCGTTCCATTAGAAATTAATAATTTCCCTATAGAAAATCCCGCAGAAGTATGGCAATTAGACCCTGCACATCAGGCTGAGAATCTTGGATCTGAAGTTTTAGGGAATGAAGTGACTTTGCCTGGGCAGTCTATGACGCTTTATATATTAGCTGGGAAATAATATCTAAAAACATGTCGAAATCTTTTAAAATTGGTGTAAAAATATATAGTGCAGATTGGTTTCTAAACTATAAATTATCATATAAAGAAGCGGCTCGTTATTTGCGAAGTTGGGGAATAGATTTTGTCCTAGTGCAAAGTCGATTGCTTCCTATGCCAGATAGTGCCGTCAAAAGCGAAGTGGATGCAGATGAAGCTGCGCGCTATGCGACTTTTGATGACCGTAAATTTAGAGATGCGCTAGCGAAGGAAGGCATTGAGTATTGGGCAACTGTTTGCGCCTTTTTTGCTCCCCCCGAAATAGAGAAAAATCCCGCGCTGAGACCGATTGGTTCTGATGGTTTGCCGATGGAAAAGTTTGATTGGTATATCGGGATTGCGCCTACCGCAGATGATTTTGTAAAAAAACAAATTTCTGCCATCGAAAACGCAGTTTGTATTTTGGAGCCAGATGGTGTTTTTATGTCATTTACGCGTTGGCCTGGGTTCTGGGAGCTGTGGACACCCGAGAAAATGCCTAAAGATTTCTCTGAATATAGTTTTGACCCTCATACGCTTAAACGCTTTGCTAGAGAAAATAAGATAGAATTGCCTGATGGTTCTGCCAAGAAAATTGCTTTGTGGATAGAAGAGAATGCTAACGATATATGGATAAAATGGAAATCTCAAATTATTAGAGATATTCTTCTCCAAGTAAAAAAAGCCAGCCAAGCCATAAAACCCGATACCAAAATTATGCTAAATACACTCCCTTTTGGCAAAGAAGATTTTGATAATGCGCGTGAAGAGGTTTTTGGTCAAGATGTGGAGTTATTATCGGAGGTAGTTGATGTTTTTGAGGTGATGACTTATCATCAAATTCTTCGTCAACCTACAAGTTGGATTCCTGAAACAGGAATAGAAGTCAAGACCCGCACTAAATCCGAAACTTTTTGCACACTTCAAACAGCCCCTCTTTATTTAGAGGATATATATGCGGAAGGAAAACGCACTACATCACTCAATTATGAAGAATTTGAAGTGGCAATTAAAGGTGTAAAAGACGCAGGGATAGATGGCGTTGTTCTTTTCACTTGGTCTGAGCTTCTTTATAAGGCAATAGTGGAAAAAGATGAGAGATGGGAAAAACTTTTGTGTGCGATGGCTCAATAGCCATTATCATAAAAGTACAATATCCCCTAAAACTGAGTAATATTAATTATGGCGGTAGAATTGCATTGCACCTCTTTTGGATGCGTTGCTGTTCGGGTTTCAAGAGTAGCCTCGCGGTGCAACACATCTGTTAGATGCAGTGCACCGCTAAGATTCTGAAAGTCCGTTTTCCGCTTTTGGCAAATACATGAAACAGGAATATAACCAATCACATAAAAAAGGATTAAAAATGACAAATCTAACTTTTCCAAAAAACTTTATCTGGGGCACCGCGACATCATCTTACCAAATTGAAGGCGCGTGGAATGAGGATGGCAAAGGCGAATCGATTTGGGATCGCTTTAGCCATACACCTGAAAAAATTAAAGATGGTTCAAACGGAGATGTAGCCTGCGACCATTATCACCGCTATCAGGAAGATGTAGACCTCATGAAATCATTAGGGATGCACGCCTATAGGTTTTCTATCGCTTGGGCACGGATATTCCCTGATGGGCGTGGTGAAGTTAACCAAGCGGGGCTAGATTTTTATGATAATTTGGTAGATGCTCTTTTACGCGCGGGAATTCGTCCTTTTGCGACGCTATATCATTGGGATTTACCTCAGGCGCTTCAAGATGAAGGCGGATGGGAAAATCGTGCGATTGTAGACGCGTTTGCAGAATATGTCGATGTGGTCAGTAAAAGATTGGGGGATCGCGTTAAAGACTGGATTACGCATAACGAACCCTGGGTGGCGGCGCATATCGGGAATGCTTGGGGTGTCCACGCACCGGGCAAGACTGACTACAGGTCCGCTTTTCGGGTGGCGCACCACCTGCTTCTTTCGCACGGCGCGGCGGTTCCCATCATCCGAAAAAATAGCGCAGATTCTCAAGTCGGCATTACTCTAAACCTGACAGTTGCTGACCCTGCCGACCCTGAAAACCCCGCCGATTGGGATGCGGCTCGACAAATGGATGGCTTTATGAATCGTTGGTTTTTAGACCCGCTTTATGGTCGTCATTATCCTGCTGATATGGTGGCGAGTTTTGAAAAAGAGTATCCCGATAGTATTAATTTTATTGAGGAGGGTGATCTGGAAATAATAGCCGCCCCTACTGACTTCTTGGGTGTGAATTACTATACTCGTGCTGTGGTCAGGGCGACCGAGGGCGTGATGCCAGAACAGGTTAAAGTGGAAACTTCAGATTATACCGATATGGATTGGGAAATCCACCCAGTTTCGCTAACTGAGCTTCTCAACCGCTTATCTTACGATTATCGACCCCGTAAAATTTACATTACCGAAAATGGTGCCAGTTACGCTATTGCGCCAAATGAAGAAGGGCGCGTAGAAGATGTAAAACGGCTTGAGTTTCTACGGGGGCATTTTAATGCGGCGCATCGCGCTATTCAAGATGGTGTGCCTTTGGCAGGTTATTTCGTTTGGTCTTTTATGGATAATTTTGAATGGGGCGAAGGCTATAAAGAACGCTTTGGCATCACTTGGGTCGATTTTGAAACACAGGAGCGCATCCCGAAAGATAGTGCGTTGTGGTATAGCAAAGTGATTGATGCGAATGGACCTATCGACTCGTAAAATATATTTCGTATTGCGTAAAAAAACTACAAATATGATACATTAAAAAAGCCTTTCAATGTTTACGCAAAGCCGCAAAGTAGCTAAGAAAAACCCTTAAAACTTTGCGGCTTTGCGTTTTTTAATACCTTCGCCAAATTCAGAGGTTAGTTTTGCAAGCCCTCTGAGAAAATATTTTCATCAACAAAAAAGCAAGATAAATAAAATAGGGTACGCATTTTGCGAAGAAGATTTTATTTGTTGACGAGTCCATAGCCCCAACGGGGCTTTCGCTTTGAGCCTGCCCCGTTTACGGGCAGGCGGTCTAAATTCATCGCACCCGCCTGTGGATAAATCCACAGGCTCAAAGCTAAAGGACGGTAAACCGCCCTGCAAAATGGCGAAGGTATTGGTTTTTACATGGGACGCAAATATATTTTTATTCAAAGAGGTGTGGCTAGAGCTAAAAACATGAAAAAATCAACTGTCTTCCAAATTGTCGCTCTCTGGTTAGTATGGGCAATCATCCTTATAGGATTCCAACAACTCGTTACCGCACGCTTTCAGCCCAAACGCCCCGATGGTGCCTTAGGCTGGACTTTAGGAGAAACTGGGCGCGTCAGCCAAAAAGACCAACTTTACCTTAATGAGCCTTTTCTTAATGAAATGGTCTCCTGGGATTCAGAATACTATCTCTCTATCGCCAGCGGCGGCTATGACGATCCCGCCACACGCTGGGCAGAACTCAATGGCGAAGATTACTCCCTCAACTATGCTTTTTTTCCTTTCTACCCTATCGTTGTTCGTCTCTTTGCCTTTCCGCTGAGTTTTTTGGGCTTTGCTCCTCTCGCGACCACCGTCCTTTCTGGCGTACTCGTTTCTCTACTTGGCACATTGCTCGGTCTCTTTGCACTTTACGGTTTGAGCAAAGAGAAACTCGGTCACGATGGTGCCATGCGCGCCCTCTTCTTTCTGCTCATCTTCCCCAGCGGATTTTTCCTCGCCCAAGTTTACACTGAAGGATTATTTATCGGTCTTGCCTTCACCTCTTTGGCGTTGATGAAACGCAAGCGCGGGCTATTTCTAGCCTCTATTTTTGCCGCCGCGGCGACCATGACGCGTGCCGTTGGTGCGGCATTGGTACCTGTGCTCTTTCTTTCTGCTTTGGATTTTCATTGGGAAGGATGGAAGATGCGCTTCGCCCCGATTCGACAGCGTGTCATCTTGCGTGCCATTCTGTCGGCTTTAGTGCCGACATTAGTCTTCTTTCTGTGGAAAAACGCTCACTTTGGCATCAATTTCCAAATCATCGAAGACCTCTACTTTGGGCGCGGAGCCTTAGTCATCTCAAAATCTTTAGCGGGATGGTATTCAGCATGGCAAGCCGTGCAAGGACAAGAAAGCTATCTGGTAGGGATTGCACAACAGAGCCAAATCTACTTTTCACTTGAATTAGCCGCAGTCATTTTAGGATTAATCGCCTCAATCACCGCCCTCAAAAAATATCCGCTTATTGCTATATTTAGTCTTGCCGCATGGACAATCGCTGTATTCAGCGGCTCTCCGCAAAGCATCATCCGCTATATGCTTGTTTTGCCCGCACTCCCCATCTTTCTATCCCGTCTTGGACGCAACCCCACTTTCGAGCGCGCGTGGACGATAATCAGCATTTTGCTGATGGGACTTTTAGCCACTTTATTTAGTTTTGATTTCTGGGTGGCATAGATAATGCGAGCACGGATAGTTTTATTCGCGAGACAAGGTTAAATCCTTCAAGTAGCTTTTTTAAAATAAAGCCTTGAGAGCTTGGCTTGCGTCTTATTTGTGCCAAGCTGTACTATAGAGTTAAAAGAAAAAGCCTGATAGGTCTTTAGTGACCTATCAGGCTTTTTGCTTATCAAGAGTTACACTTTATTCTTTATCGTAATTCATTTTTGCCATTTGCTCGTAGAGTTTCCAGCGTGCTTCGGCATCTTTTTGAGCAGATTTCATGAGAGTTTCGGCTCTTTCTTCGTTATTCTGGGTGAGAACGCGGAAGCGGGCTTCGTTGTAGGCAAAATCAGAAACGGGGATGGAAGGAGCTTTGGAGTCTAGCTTCAGCGGATTTTTTCCCTGTGCGGTGTTTTCTGGATTGTAGCGGTAAAGGGGCCATAAACCAGATTTGACAAGTAGTTTTTGTTGGCTCAAGCCGTCTTTCATATCGTAGCCGTGTGCAATACAGTGGCTATAAGCGATAATAAGAGAAGGACCATCGAAGGCATCGGCTTCTCGGATTGCGCGGAGTGTTTGCAGGTCGCTGGCACCCATGGCAATTTGAGCAACATAGACATAGCCATAAGACATGGCAATCATGCCGAGGTCTTTGCGGGCAATTTCTTTACCATCTGCGGCAAATTTGGCAACTGCGCCGATGGGGGTTGCTTTGGATGATTGACCGCCAGTGTTGGAGTAGACTTGCGTATCCATGACTAAAATGTTTACGTTGCGCCCAGAGGCAAGAACGTGGTCGAGACCGCCGTAGCCAATATCATAAGCCCAGCCATCGCCACCAATAATCCAAACGCTCTTTTCAACAAGTACGTCTGCCAAGCCGAGTAAATCTTTGGCTTTAGGGCTATCTTTACCTGCTAATTTTTCTTTGAGCGTATCAACGCGAGCGCGTTGCGCTTGGATGCCAGCTTCGTCTGCTTGGTCAGCTTCGAGAATATCTTTGACTAAGTCTGCACCAACCATATCTGCTTGTGCGGTGAGTAACTCACGGGCATATTCAGCTTGTTTGTCAACAGTTAGGCGCATACCAAGACCGAACTCTGCATTATCTTCAAAGAGTGAGTTCGACCATGCAGGACCACGTCCATCGCTATTGTGGGTATAAGGCGTGGTGGGGAGATTGCCGCCATAAATGGAGGAACAGCCAGTTGCGTTGGCGATAATGGTGCGGTCGCCGAAGAGTTGTGTTACCAATTTGATATAAGGAGTCTCGCCACAGCCTGCGCATGCACCAGAGAACTCAAAGAGGGGTTGCAGTAACTGTGAATTCTTGACACTACTCAATTTGATTTTCGTGCGATCAACCTCAGGAAGGTTGATGAAGAAGTCCCAATTTTCTTTTTCACTTTCGCGAATTGGGGGTTGTGAAGCCATATTGAGCGCTTTGCGTTCAGGGTTGGTTTTATCTACAGCAGGACAAACCTCAACACAAAGATTACAAGCAGTACAGTCTTCAGGAGCAACCTGAATGGTGTATTTGGTATCAGGTAGCTCTCTAAATTTCGCATCAATGCTTTTAAAGGTTTCAGGAGCATTTTCAAGTAATGCAGGCTCATAAACTTTTTGGCGAATAACAGCATGTGGACAAACAAAAGCACATTTGCCACATTGGATGCACAGGTCATTTTCCCAAACGGGAATTTCGAGTGAAAGATTGCGTTTTTCCCATTGCGTTGTGCCAGAGGGGTATGTCCCATCATCGGGCATTGCGCTCACGGGGAGGTCATCACCTTCGCCTAAAATCATTTTGGCGAGAACATCTTTCACAAACTCAGGAGATTCGGCAGGAACAGGCAAGCGGCGAGTTAGTGCACTGTTTGCTTCTTTAGGATATTCAACTTGGTGCAAGTGAGCAAGAGCTTGGTCTACAGCGGCATAGTTCTTTTCAACAATGGCAGGACCTTTTTTACTATAGGTTTTCTTAATGGCGGTCTTGATTGCGGCAATGGCTTCATCGGGGGGCAAAACACCACTAATCGCGAAGAAACAAGTTTGCATAATGGTATTAATGCGCACACCCATCCCCGTCATTTTTGCAACTTTGTAGCCATCAATTACATAAAACTCAAGTTCTTTTTCAATAATTGTTTCTTGGTCTTCTTTTGGCAATTGCGCCCAAACTTCTTCTGGGCTATAGGTGCTGTTTAATAAGAAAACTGCGCCATCCATTGCGTGTTTGAGCATATCAATTTGCTCTAAGAAGTTAAATTGGTGGCAAGCAATAAAATGTGCCTGACGAATCAAATAAGGGGCATGAATGGGGTCAGGTCCAAAACGCAAGTGAGAAACAGTCTTTGCACCCGCTTTTCGTGAATCATAAACAAAATAGCCTTGAGCAAAATTATCGGTTTCTTCACCAATAATTTTGATCGAGTTTTTATTTGCACCAACGGTGCCATCAGAGCCTAAGCCATAGAAAAGCGCACGAATAGTTGTGCTACCTTTTATATAGAAGCTGGGGTCGTAATCTATGCTGGTATTGCTTACATCATCTGTGATACCAATAGTGAAATGATTTTTAGGATTATCGCGCTTCATCTCATTGAAAATACCTATAACCATTGCAGGTGTAAATTCTTTGGATGAGAGACCGTAACGACCGCCAATTACACTTGGTGAGGTTTCAAAGGGCGCGGTGCCGTCTGATACGCCTTCAGCAAAGGCGGTAATAATATCTTGATACAAAGGTTCGCCAGCTGCGCCAGGTTCTTTTGTACGGTCAAGCGTAGCAACAACTTTTGTACTTGCAGGCATTGCATCAAGAAGATGTTTTACTGAGAATGGACGGTATAAACGGACGCGAATAACACCAACTTTCTCGCCATTATCATTTAGATACGCTACGATTTTCTCTACAGCTTCGCCGCCAGAACCTAAGATGATAATTACACGCTCAGCATCTTCTGCACCAATATATTCAAAGAGCTTATATTCACGACCAACTTGCTTCGCAAATTTGTCCATTGCCTCTTGAACAATATCGGGGCAAACATCGTAATACTTATTAACCGTTTCTCGAGCTTGAAAGAAAACGTCAGGATTTTGCGCTGTACCACGAATAACGGGGCGGTCAGGTGAAAGACCACGTTCACGGTGGGCACGAATCAAATCATCATCAAGCATTTCGCTGATATCGTCATTATTCAAAATTTCAATTTTATTGATTTCGTGAGAAACACGGAAACCTTCAAAGAAATGAATAAAGGGGACGCGGCTTTTAAGCGTAGCCGCTTGTGAGATTAATGCAAAGTCATGCGCTTCCTGAACAGAGCCAGAAGAGAGCATTGCCCAACCCGTTGAGCGAACGCCCATTACGTCAGAATGGTCACCAAAAATAGACAATGCCTGTGCCGCCACAGAACGAGCCGCTACATGAAAAACGGTAGAGGTTAATTCGCCTGCAATTTTATACATATTGGGCATCATCAAAAGCAGACCTTGTGATGCGGTAAATGTTGTGGTTAGTGCGCCCGCTTGAAGTGCGCCATGCACTGCACCCGCCGCACCACCTTCGGCTTGCATTTCGATAACTTCGGGGGTAGAACCCCAGATATTCTTTTCACCATCGGCAGACCATTGGTCAGCCCACTCGCCCATGGGGGTAGAGGGGGTAATTGGGTAAATCGCGATCACCTCATTAGTGCGGTGCGCGATATTGGCGGTAGCTTCGTTACCGTCAATAGTTGCAATTTTGCGTTCCATAAAGATACTCCTTTAGTCAATATAATAATAATTATATTGCGAATATATAAGTGTAAAAAACCAACCTAAGTATAATATATTAGGGCTTTTTTCTGTAGTTATCTATATCTAAAAAGTCTCTGCGACTTGTCATATATTCTCGTACACAAAAAACTCACGTCAGAAACGTGAGCTATAATTGAGCTTCTAAATATCCTTTTGTTCCCATTTTTCAAATAGAGCCGCCTGACCGTAGAGATTTTCCTCTCTATCTGATAAATTCCAAATATGGGTGTCTAAAATTTTAAAACTTTTTCCAGTTGCTGATATTCTTGTGCCAGTGTAGTTCCTGATAAATCCATTTTTTGCGACTTCGTCCATAATTTTTGCCCGTTTCTCTCGATTCGCTTCCTCAGCCGATTTACGTGAGGGTAGTTTTATAAAATCGCTAAACGTAAACTCAAATAGTTCAAGGGCAATTCTGTTTCCAAAATTAAAAATAGGATCATCTTCTATGCCATGAGAGAGTATGGCATAGGGAGCATTCCATAACTGAATTATTTTAGGAAGACCTTTTTTACTTTTTTTAATCAGGTTGTTTCCTGTCAGATTCTTATAACTATTGGCAAGTATTTCTCCGTGAGTGATATAGAATTCAGTGTTTAGGAAGGAGGGAAATTCTTTCATAGCTTCGGCTTTATCTAATGCTCAAAATTATATAAGAGATGTCGCGTAACACGTTTATTTCAAGTATTTTTCTAACTGCGGACGTGCCATCAATAAAGCCGCCAAGGTTTTTGCATCTGGCATCTCGCCTTTTTCAGCTAAACTTAGAGCCTCTTCTACAGGTATTTTTTCTAAGGCTAAGAATTCATCGGCATCTGGGGCAAGGGGGTTTTCATATAAATCGGTGGCTAAAAAGACGGTCATCAATTCTGTTGAATAGCCAGGGGCAAGATAAAACTTTCCTAACTCAACCAAATTATTAGATGCCATACCTGTCTCTTCACGAAGTTCGCGCCCCGCAGAGAGAATTGGCTCTTCATTTTCTTCTAGTACGCCCGCTGGCAGTTCGAGCATATCTGCCAGTGCGGCATGACGATATTGACGCACAAGTAAAAGATTGCCATCTGCGTCAATGGGCAAAATAACGACAGAGCCGTGATGTTCTACAATATCAAATTTTGTTGTTCTACCATCGGGCGTGCGCAAATTGTCGCGCCGAATAGTGAAAACACGTCCTTCAAAAATCTCTTCAGAATCAAGCAATTCAAAATTCATTTTTATCTCCATATATAGAAAACACCCAAGAGAAGTTCTTCTCTTGGGTGTTTTAAATTTTATAGAAAAGTTGTTAGGGAATGGTAAGTATTGTGCCTGTAGCGATATTGTTGGGGTCTGTGATGCTCGGGTTTGCACTTGTTATTGCTGAGGGATCAACATCGCCAAAATAACAAGCAACAGCATAAACGCTCATTGTTGAGGGTACAGTATAGCTAGTAGGGTGTGCATTTAACGCTCGCGTAGAGGGGAAAGCTTTACCACCTTGAGGAATGCTCAATACTAACCCTGGCTGAAGTGCCAGTGCTTGTGAACTAGAAAGATTGTTATAGTTGATTAGTTCGCTTGGGTCAATATCAAAACGGCGAGCAATACAATAGGGGAATTCACCTTGTTGTAAAGCATAAGTGGTGGGGACACCAACACTAGATGTGGGTGGGGCAACAGATGCCGCAGGAGAAGTTGCTGGAAGCTGACTAGGAGTAGCTGGAGTGCCACTTATTGGTGTGCTAGGCACTGTAGTAGGTGTTGTAACCAGTGTTGGGGCACCAGAGGCAATTGCCATGGCGGTAGCTGTTTGTGCGCCAGTGATGGCAAGAGCGTCCATATCATCAGCGGGGATAGTGTCTGGGAATAATGTAGGGGTAGCCTGGCTTTCAGCTTCGCCTTCTGTTTCATCATAAGAGCGTTCACAGCTAACTGTAGTGAATGCCATAGCAACTATGATTATTATTAATATATAGACGTTTTTCTTTTTCATCATGGAAATCTCCTCTTTAAAAAACATATCTTCTCAAGGTTGATAGTAGCACAACACAATAGGGGCGTCAAGTTGCCCTAAAGTATGATAAGAACCTTTTGATTCGGATGCTTTTTCCTGAAGAAAAGGGGGGGAGGGGAAGTTTCTGCCAAGTGGTTTATGCGTAAGGAAGTATAGTATAAATTCCTTCTGTTCTATTGATTATCCTCAACGTGGGTTTTTGCAGATTCTGTTTCTTACAAAATGTTGCGCTTAAGTTATACTTATTCGTATGGCTTATCTTGTTCCTGCAAAAAAAATACGAAAAGAAGTTTTTATTGGTGGATCGCGCTTTATTGCTACGCTGTCGCCGGCTTTTAGCGTAGAAGATGCCCGCTCTTTTATTTCTTGTATAAAAGATGAGTTTGGGGATGCTACGCATAATGTCCCCGCTTTTTTGATTGGGAGCGGGAATTCTGTTACAGCCCACGCATCTGACGATGGTGAGCCTTCGGGAACGGCGGGGAGACCAGCTCTTGCGGTTTTGCGTGGGAGTGGTTTGGGCGATGTAGTGGTGGTTGTAACGCGTTATTTTGGGGGTACCAAGCTGGGGACAGGCGGTTTGGTGAAGGCGTATACCCAAGCCGTTAACGCGGTCGTTTCGGTTGTTCCCCGCGCCCAAAAGGTGATGGCGCATACCGTGCTTTTGGCTACGCCATATCCGCTCTTGGAGCAAATCCGCCTTTTGGTAAAGGCAAGGGATGGGGAGGTTTTAGAGGAAGAATTTATGGCAGATGTGACACTTACCATCCGTTTTCCTGTAGAAAAGCTCGAGCGTTTTGAGGTGGGGTTGCAAGAACTTTCTTCGGGGAAATTGAATGTTGCGATTGTTGAAACAAAAGAAGTTTTGGTGAAATTAGTATAAAGGAAATAAATATGAACCTATTCAAGAAGAAACCAGACAAATTTATTGCTTTGCTCATAGAGCAAGCGGCTTTAACGCATAAAGGCGTTGATGCTTTGCAGAAATATATGGATGTGCATACGCACGAGATAGCAGAGCAAATAACGATTATTGAGAAAGAAGCCGATGAGGTGCGCCGTATTTTGATTGCGGAGCTAAATAAATCTTTTGTTACGCCCATAGACCGAGAAGATATTTTTGCGCTCTCCCGCTCTATTGATGATGTTGTAGATTATGCCTATAGCACGGTTAGCGAGATGGATGTGTTAAAGGTTGAGCCAACCAGTTTTATGATGCGTATGACTTCGCATTTAAAAGCCTCCACCTATGAGTTATATATGGCAATGCAACGTATTGAAGAGCACCCTGCCGTTGCGGCAGAACATTCACAACGTGCCAAAGCGATGGAGACCCGAGTAGAGCAAGTCTATCGTGAAGCTATTGCCGATATTTTCAGCGGTCCTGAAGATGTACATCATGTTTTTGAGATGCTCAAAAGGCGTGAGGTGTTACGCCATCTTAGTAATGCCGCCGACCGTGCTGATGAAGCCGCGAATTTGATTGCCGATATTGTTGTAAAGATAAGTTAGGGAGTTGAGTATGTTATCCACATTCTCCCCTATTCTAATTGTGGTGATTGTTTTAGCCATCATCTTCGATTTTCTCAATGGTATTCATGATTCGAGCAATATTGTAGCGACTATGATAGCCTCACGCGCTTTTAATCCGCGTGTTGCGTTGGGCATTACTGCCATTTCACATTTTATTGCCCCTTTTCTTTTTGGGGTAGCCGTTGCGACCACTATCGGGGATGAAATCGTTGATGCAGAGGCTATTTCTCTTACCGTGCTTGTTGCCGCGCTTTCTAGTGCTATTTTGTGGAACTTGCTCACATGGGCTATGGGAATACCGAGCAGTTCATCTCATGCCCTCATCGGTGGGTTGATGGGGGCTGTTACAATCGGTGCTGGCATTGGTGCTATAGAATTGGCGGGCTTGAAGAAGGTTCTCATTGCCCTTTTTACTTCCCCCATTTTTGGTTTATTCTTAGGTTATTTATTCACCAAAATAATTTTTTTCCTTGCGCGTGGCGCATCTCCTAAAATTAATAGCTTTTTTAGACGCTCTCAAATGGTCTCTGCCATAGCTCTTTCTCTTTCACATGGCACAAATGATGCCCAAAAAACGATGGGTATTATCACATTGGCTTTGGTTTCAGCGGGTGTAATTCCTGCGTTTGAAGTTCCTATTTGGGTCATCACAATCAGCGCAGGAGCCATCGCCCTTGGCACCGCCTTCGGCGGTTGGAGCCTCATCAAAACACTCGGTGGAAAGTTCTATAAAATCCGCCCTGTGCATGCTTTTAGTTCTCAGCTTACATCGGCAGTTGTGATTTTGGGCGCATCTGTTATGGGTGGTCCTGTTAGCACTACACAAGTTGTTAGCTCTTCCATCATGGGAGTAGGTTCCGCAGATAGAGTGAAAATGGTACGCTGGGGTGTCGCTAAAGATATTGCGGTTGCTTGGGTAGTCACAATTCCTGCCACCGCTATCGTTGCCGCCGGGATATATTGGATTCTCGAACAAGTTTTATAGGATGATGTGCTTCGCACCGCCACACGCGTAACTTTGGGCTTGGGTGCCCTTATTGGGCTTTAGGTTTGAAGAGAAACAAATTTGGTTAAGCAAAAGAGACCGCCATTTGGCGGTCTCTTTTTTCTTTTGAGCCATAGTAGGTTATTAGGGGCACAAATCAGGGCAATTGTTGATAAATGAAAACTCAGGATATTGATACCTGGGGTTGTCTGTCTCTGGGTTTAAGACAACAAAACTTACGTAACGTGGTTTTGCATTTACACACATATTGAGTTGCCAAAGATTTGAGACGGTTTTAGTACCTGCTTCGTCAAAGTTTAGCCATTGTTTTCTTTGCTTCACAATTTGACCATCGCTTTCACGTTGATAAAACTGGTATCTGATTTTCATTGGTCCGCTAACGCTGATGGTGGCATGGATTGTTCGTTTAACATTTGCTGGGCAACCGAATTCGGGGTCGCGTGTCATTGAGTATTCAACAGAAGTAATGCCATACTCAATATCGTCTGATTCTCTAACATCTACTTTAACTGAAATGGGGGCGTTGTATTCACCTACGCCAAAAACATAGCCAGAAGGTGATTTTATCTTCCAGTAGCCCGTATAATTGCCTGCCGCATCTGGGGCAAGGAGCTGAATGGGCATGGTTAAGATTTCACCTGGTCCAATAACATCGAAGAAATTATATTCTGCCGCACCGCCTAAGATATTTCCATCCCAGTAGACTAATTTATAATCTTTACTCCATGTATAAGTGCCATTATTTTGTAAAGACCAGCTTTTTGTAAAGAATTCACCAGTTTCAAGAACGGTGCCATCGGGATGCGATTCACTATATAAGTTGGCGACTAGTGCCCCTTCGGGGAGGGTGGAAAGGTTGGTGTCTACAGTTGGGGTTGCGGGTACTGCGGTGGCTCCTTCAGGAGCTTCCTGAGTTTTTATTGCTGTGGGAAGAGCAATGGAGGTGCTCTCATTTGCTATTTCGGCAAATTGGGCTTCAACAGTTTGAGCCGCTGACGTGGAGATCATGGCTATATCTTCATCTGATGGGGTAGAAGAGCCACATGCACTCATTATAAGACTTAGTGCGAAAATGAGTATCAAAATTTTCTTGTTCATTTTTTATCCTTTGATAGGGGGAATATAATCCCTAACGAAGGCTATTATACAGATTTTTGCTTTTATGTATAGTGGGCTAGAGGGGGGATAAGCACAATGCTTTTTTCAGTAACCCAGCTTATTTAGCGCGTCTCCAGCCTAAAACGGGGAAGTTACGCCTGTTGATGTGCGTGCTTCTCGTCTCCTTTATCTAAAAAATCAGGGGCAATTTAAATCTGCGCGTCCAAATTGTTGATGGTTAGGGGCATCTATATAAATGTCCATCCAATGAGAGCCTGCGCTATTTAGATTCCAATTGGTGCTTACCAATTTTGTGCCTGCGGAGGTAAACTTTAGGGTGGGATGATCAGCGTTGTCTGTTGCGCCATCGCTTCGTATCCATTTATAGGTAACTTCGCCTTTCCCGTTGGCGGTGATGTCGGCGGTGATGGTGAAGTTACCGCAAGAGCCTGTGGAAGTGAGTTTTACGCTGGTGACGGCAAATGTGGGCGTGCCGACTTCGATTTGCACATAGACTTTTGCAAACTTTTCACCAGAATCGTTTCTAATTTGCCAATTGCTTTGATAATCACCGTGGGTATTTGGGGCAACTAGGTTTACCGAGATGTCTGTTATTTCGCCGGGGGCAACAGTGTTGGTGAGCAGGGCGGGGGAGATGCCGCTCATTTCTGAGCCACCATCAATGACTAGTGCGTAGCCTGTTGTCCATGTGCAGGTGCCAGTGTTTTTGACACGCCAAGTTTTTGTGAAACTTTCTCCGGGGGCAAAGACGGTGCCGTCTGAGACAGTAATATCTTCAATGAATTTGGCTTTGTCGCAATCTTCTCTCGTTGGGGTTTTGACGGTAGGTGTGAGCGCAGGGGAGAGAGTTGGGGGAGTTTGTGTTGTTGTGTTATTTAATACAGATTCTGTAAGTTGAACAGAAGCTGTTTGCGCGGCGGCAGTGAATATGATGTTGGGATCATTTTTCTTTTGCTGGCTGGCGGGAAGTGTACAAGCAAAAACGAAGAGGATAAGTGAACTAAGTAGCAAGAAAAACTTGGCGTTTTTAGACATAAGTGCCTCCTTAATATAGGCAATTGTACATCATTTGAGTAGGGGAAGTTTCACATTCTTAGATTTCACCCCTTTAAAGAAAAAAGACGCTCTGAAAAATTAGAGCGTCTTTTCACTTTTTATTTTTTCGATTTTCTACGCCATTTCAGGATTTGCTCCTGCCATCCATAAGCCCAATTGCTCACGTGTGGCAGATTCTGCGTCTATGATGGTTACGATTTCGCCTCGGAACATAATGGCAATACGGTCAGAGAGAGAGAGAATTTCATCTAATTCGGCAGAGATGACTATCACGCCCACGCCGTCATCACGCATTTTGATGATTTCTTTATGAATATATTCGATAGAACCAACGTCTAGCCCGCGTGTAGGTTGATTGGCGATAAGTACTTTTAGCGGACGACTAAATTCTCGCGCTACAATCACCTTTTGTTGATTGCCGCCCGACAAAGTACCTGCGGCAACATGCGCACCTGGTGACCGAACATCGAAGCGTTTAATTAACTCTATTGCGTTCGATAGAACGGCTTGGTCGTTGCGCACCATCATTTTGCTAGCGAAAGGCTTTTGATAATAGGTGTTTAGCACTGTATTATCGGCTAAATTATAGGCTAAAACTAGCCCATGTTTATGCCTATCTTCGGGCACATGCCCCATGCCGTGCTCAACAAGATAGCGTGGTTTCTCAAAGGGGATAATTTCTCCAGAGAGATGTATTTCACCAGATTTTGCATCACGTAGCCCTGTAAGGGCTTCTATCAATTCGGTTTGTCCGTTGCCTTGAATGCCTGCTATGCCCAAAATTTCACCAGCACGAACATTAAAAGAGACATTTTTTACAACTTCTATATCGCGCTCATCGTTGATTTTAAGATGATTGACCTCAAGCACAACTTCTTTTGGTTTTGCTGGCGTTTTCTCAACTTGGAGCAAAACGTCACGTCCTACCATCATGGTAGCAAGACCTTGGGCATCTGTTTCAGATGGTTTTGTGTGCCCAACGACCTTGCCGCGTCTCATTACAGTAACGCGATCGGCTACGTTGAGAATTTCTTTCAGCTTATGGGTAATGAAAATAATAGAAACACCCTTTTGGGTAAGTTCGCGCATTACATCAAAAAGATCTTCTGCTTCTTGTGGGGTTAAAACCGCGGTTGGCTCATCTAAAACAAGGATATTAGCATTGCGGTAGAGTGCTTTCAAAATTTCTACGCGTTGTTGTACGCCAACGGGCAGGTTTTCGACTAGTGCGTCTGGGTCTACTTTGAGACCGTAGGCTTCTGAGATTTCAAGAATCTCTTTTTTAGCTCGGCGTAAATCTAGGCTTGTGCCTTTGGTTACTTCTGAGCCGAGAATCATGTTTTCTGCTACAGTAAAAACGGGAACGAGCATAAAGTGTTGGTGTACCATGCCGATTCCGTAGTTGATCGCGTCGCTAGGTCCATTAATCTCAACTACTTTATTGTCAATCAGAAACTCACCTTCATCTTGGGCGTATAAACCGTAGACTACGTTCATCAAGGTTGATTTTCCTGCACCATTTTCGCCAAGTAGTGCGTGAATCTCACCTTTTTTCAGTGAGAAGCTGACATCATCGTTAGCAATAACACCAGGAAAGCGTTTGGTAACATGACGAACTTCTAAAGCTAAGTTTTCTTCTTTTTGTATTTTCTCAGTCATGTCTTTATTCCTTTTCATAAGGTACGCCATCCGCGGCTGGGATATGAGTGCGCCCAACAAAGCCAGATAAGACGATAATGGTCAAGATATAGGGGAACATGCCAATAAATTGATGCGGGACTTGAATATCAGCAAATTGGAGTTGGGTCTGTATGGCGTTTGCAAAACCAAAGAGTAGTGCCGCACCCCAAGCCCCAAAGGGAGTGAATTTACCAAAAATCATCACGGCTAGGGCTACAAATCCACGCCCGTTTGTCATTGCACGTTCAAAAGAACCAACCGCTTCTAAAGTTAGGAAGGCTCCCGCTAAACCAGCAATTGCACCACCAGCGATTACATTAATATAGCGAACTTTGAAAACATTCACGCCTAAAGTATCTGCCGCACGTGGGTGTTCGCCAACAGAGCGAGAGCGAAGCCCCCATTTGGTGTGGAAGAGAATATAGTGAATGAGAAAAACGAGAACGAAAGTAGCGTAAGTGATAGGGGGATTGTTGAAGAGCGCAGGACCAATAATCGGAATATCTGCAAGAAAACCCAGAGAAATAGATTGCATCTTTCCATCTGTGGTTAAACCAACTTGGTAGAAATATCCCGTTAACCCAAGTGCTAAGATGTTGATGACCGTCCCACCAATAATTTGATCCATCTTGAGTGTGACCGACATATAAGCCAAAAGCAAGCCCATAATGGCACCAGAGAACACCGCCGCAAAAACGGAGAATAAAAGGTTGCCCGTCCAAACATTCGCAAGGAACCCAATAAAGGCACCCATGAGCATTTGCCCCTCAATCCCGATATTGATAACGCCAGAACGTTCTCCCATCAGACCACATAATGCGCCCAAAACCAATGGTGTAGAGGAACGAACAGTAGAAGCCAAAACCGCTTCGGTTGCTTGAGGATCAAGCATATATTGCCAAATAGTAATTGCAATAATGCCTAAGGCAACCATAATTGTGGTTGTCCATCGCTTAAAAAAGAGTTGCTGAGGTGTAACAGTTGGGAGGGTATTTGTATTTTCCATAAGAGACTCCCTATTCTTGTCCCCAACCACTGAGCGTGACACCTGTGCCATTTTCAGTTTTGGAGCGGATTAGTTTACGAACAATCATATCGGCTGTCACAAAGAAAAGTATGAGCGCCTGAATAACATCGGTGATTTCTTTTGCTACCCCAGCCTCAAATTGCATTGTGCTTGCACCAGCTTTCATTGCACCGATTAAAATAGCGGCTGGAATAATGCCAAAAGGACTCGTTTTACCAAGCAAGGCAATAGTGATGCCGTCAAAACCAAGCCCAACATTAAAACCAGGTTGGTAACGTCCCACAATGCCTAGTGTTTCTACTGCGCCCCCCATACCCGCTAGAAAACCACTGATAACCATTGTTAAAATGATTGTAAAAGGCACGCGCATTCCCGCATATTTTGCGGCGTGGGGGCTAAGCCCAACAGTGCGGATTTCATAGCCTAAAGTGGTACGCTGTAATATCCACCACACAACCACCACAGCTAGTATTGCCAATAAGAAACCAGCTGGAATCTCCCCAAGATAGGGGATTTTGGCACTATCAAGAATTTCGGGTGTGCGGGCTACGATATTGCCATTAGCGGTATCTTTCAGCGGTCCATCGGTGATGTAGTCTGTGATATTAATGGCAACATAATTCAACATGATGGTTGTAATAACCTCATGTGCCCCCGTATAAGCTTTTAGCGCACCTGGAATATAGGCAAATAAAGCACCTGCTGTTGCCCCAATGAGCAAAGATAATGTGGTGTGCAAAAAGGGAGGCAATCCCGTAATTGCAAAACCAGCTACAGCAGACGCCAACGCGCCAAAGAGCAATTGTCCCTGTGCGCCGATATTGAATAAGCCTGCTTTGAAAGCAAAAGCCACTGCCAAGCCACTAAAAATAAGCGGTGTAGCCTTTGAAAGGGTGCGCCCAAAAGCCGCCATACTGCCAAAAGAACCTTCTAATAGTGCAGCATACGCTTCAATTGGATTTGCGCCCGAAACAGCAAGGATAACCGCACCGATGAGAAGGGCTAAAAGTACTGCCGCCACCGGAACCGAAACTACTTGCCATAGAGCACTCAACCGATCCTTTGCGGATGTGTTATTCTTGTCAGAATTTTGTTGATCGTCCATATAAATTTACCTTTTTTATGATGGGATTTTCTAAGCCTAAATTCTACCTTGCATTGTTCAAGGCGTAAAGCAAACTTTATATTATAGAAATGGGATGTTTGTCACGCTTGTGTTTTGAACTTGCGTGCTTTTTCCCTGTCATCTTCATGGGCGGATGCGTTTTAACGTAGTTGCTCAAAACCTTCGTGGTGCATTGCGTCTTGCAGTTGCGTTGCCCCACGAGCCTAACACCATCCGCGGCTAACTATAGCGCGTTACGCTCTTATTCAACCGAATTACTCAAAACCCCTAAGCCCTCAATATCTACCTCAACCACATCGCCTTTTAGTAATACACCGACTCCCGCGGGGGTGCCAGTGAAAATCAAATCGCCGGGTTCGAGAGTCATTACGGAGGAGATGAAGGCGATAATTGAGCCAACGCTGAAGACCATATCTCGCGTGGATGCCATCTGGCGCATCTGCCCGTTAACGCGACAGGTGATTACCGCGTCCGAGGGGTCGAATTCTGTGTCGATCCAGGGTCCAAAAGGAGCAAAAGAGTCGAAGCCTTTGCCACGTGTCCATAAGCGGTCAGCACGTTGAAGGTCACGCGCGGTTACGTCATTTCCAATTGTGTAGCCGAGTATATGTTCTTTCGCGTCTTCTGAAATGATATTGCGTCCGCGTTTTCCTATCACAGCTACTAATTCGGCTTCGTGTTCTACTTGCTTCGATTGATGGGGCAGAATTATGGAATCATTAGGATTATTGAGGGATGAAGGGGGTTTTAAGAAGATAAGGGGTAAATCGGGCACTTCGGCATTATGTTCTTTGGCATGTGCGGCATAATTGCGCCCCACACAAATTATTTTACTGGGTTGCGAGGGGGCGAGTAGTTTGACTTCTTCAAGTGGCGTGGTGGCATCAAGTCGGCGGAATTCGCCAAAAAGGTCACCTTCGATATCGCCGATTTTGTTGTCGTGTATCCAGCCGTAGCGTGGGGATTCCTCTTCTTTTTGGTAACGGATAAAACGCATAAAATCTCCTTTTGAAATTGCTTCGATTAATCCCTTTAGTTTAACACAAAGTCGTGTATAATATGCTCCGCACACGGGCGCTTAGCTCAGTTGGTTAGAGCACCTCGTTTACACCGAGGGGGTCGGGGGTTCGAGTCCCTCAGCGCCCACTAAAAAAGCCAGTCTTTTGACTGGCTTTTTTCTTTGGGTAAAAAGGGAGATAATTTAGACTCAATATTTTTAGATATTAGACTTTGTCAGAAATTGGTGAGAAGAACCCGCTCCCTTCAAGGGAGCGGGTTCTTCTCACCGCTGAAAGTTTATTGAAAACCCTTGAGAAGGTAAAGTGAGATATTGGACTTTAGGGTAAAGGGGTATTAAATTTCTTCTTTTATGCTGAAATCGCCTTACACTTTTGATAACTATGGGGTGTCCGTAGGGCAATCGTAGGGTAAGCGTCAAGCATGCTTGCTATGCTTATGTTAATATATAGGCAGTAAGAAGTGATTTCTCTTCTCCTCCTTTCAAAAGAGAGCCAAGGCCGGCGTCCTTGGCTCTCTTGACTTAACAGACCTTGCGTTTTTTTCGCAAGGTTTTTCTTTTGAAGGGTATAATAGACTTCTTGGAAAAACGCCGCTAAGGGCTTAGGAGAAAACAACTTATACATTTAGAATGGTATAGATTGAGTAAAGCATAAATTTAATTCTCACTCCTAAGGGCAGTGACTAGCGCATAGATTCAAGATGTATAATAAACGGTGATAACGAGACGGCTTTTCATCTTTTGCATCTTTAAACGAAAAGATACTGGGTTTGACAAAAAACCGAGTGTCTATATACAAGGAAAATTATGACTGTACAAATTACGATTATTGGCTTAGGAAAAATAGGGGCGTCTATTGGGCTGGCGTTGGATGGGCACGCGAATCTTATTCGCGTTGGGCATGATAAAGATATGTCTTCTGCGAGGAAAGCGCAGAAAATGGGGGCAGTAGATAAGGTGCATCGTAACTTACCTAATTCTGTGATTGATTCAGATATTGTGATTTTGAGTTTGCCCTTTAGCGAAATTTACGAAACGATGGAGTATATCAAAGAAGATTTGAAGGATGATGCGGTGATTTTGGATACAGCACCGAGTAAATTGGCGACTAGTAAAAGAATGCAAGAAATCTTGCCAGCGGGACGCGCGTATATTGGGCTTGCTCCCGTTATAAATCCTTTTTATTTAGATGAAAGAGAGGGGGGCATTGAAGCGGCACGAGCCGATCTTTTTAACAAGGGGATAACTTTGGTTGCCGCTCCAGCAACTGCTCCGGGCGCGGCTATTCAGCTTTCATCTGATTTGGTGCAATTATTTGGCTCAAATCCGCTTTTTGCTGATATTGCCGAAGTAGACGGGGTAATGGCGACTGCTTATCTCCTCCCGCAGTGGGTTTCTGTTGCATTGCTCAACGCAACGGTGGATGCTTCGGGATGGGAGGAAACGCGTAAATGTGCGGGGCAGGAATTTGCCGAAACAACGGTATCAAGCCCAACACAGGAGGGAATCGCTTCTTTAGCCTCTGCGTCTTTGCTTAATGCCCCTAATCTTTCTCGTGTTTTGGGTGAGATGATTACATCCCTCCAAAATATCCAACAAAGTATTGCTGATGGTGATGAGAGTGCGCTAAACGAGACTTTAACCCGTGCTGAAAAAGGACGTGAGAATTGGCTTGTTGAGCGCAGATCTGCCGAGTGGCTTTTGCGTGGAGAGAAAGTAGATGCGGTGAAATTGGGCGGGATTGCCGAGCGTTTCTTTGGTTTTAGGGAAAGAAAATAATACTTTTTTCATAAAAAAAGCCCCCGTTTTTGCAAAGAAAACGGGGGCTTTTTGTTTATAAGTTGGTAGTTTTTTCCAGCCTTTTATCTCACCTGTTTTAGGGAAGCGTTGCATCATTTCGCGTAATTCGCTAATTCGTGTCATTCGCGTTGAAAAGAATTTAACAACATCCTTTTGCGCGTAAAATGCAACATGAATGTTGCGTTACAAATACTCAATCATGGAGCCTAAATAATGCCAAAACAAATAGATATTTCATCGTTTGAGTGTGACTGCGGACACCAATCACATTTTTGAGTGAACACAATTTGGGAAATGGAGAAAATGAGTCTCAAGAAAAAAGTTCGGCTTGGGGATTCAGCTAAAGATAATGAACACTATATTATTTTTCATAAAGGGGAAATGGTAGATATTATCTGCCCGAAAGATAAAGCTAAATTATGAACCAATCCCAACCCAACAACCCCTTACACGGAATCACCCTCAAGCAAATCGTCAACGAACTCGTTGACGATTTTGGCTTAAATGAGCTGGGTGAATAATTTATCAGCGTTTTTTCTTACTGGTGTGCCTTTTTTTGCGTTTCTCTTGAATTGACGTTTTCCCTTGCATGATTTTTATATGCTCTTTAGCAGGGTCGGTTGCTACCCAAAAGATAGCTGTTTGCACGATTGCAGATGTAATACACCACATACAAGTCGCGCCAATAACGAAAGGTTCAAGGAAAGTTAAATAAATCGAAAACAGAGTTCCAAAAGCCGCCATGCCCCACAAAGCAATAATGGCAAGGTGACGCCATTCTTGTTTTCCATAATTCCAGATAACCCAAGCAAGCATAATTAGGATATAACCGCTTAAGCCCAGCACGCCAACGGGTAAAAATCCAAAGAGCGTAGCGTAAGGGCTTTGTTGAACTGTATTACAGTCGCCAACGGGACCGCAGATGGCTTTGGTCTGGGAAACTTCGACAAAGGCAAGGTAGCTCGCCGCGCTAATTCCAATCACTACCAACGCGGGGATAAGCCATCGTGGATATCGGTCTTTCTTTGTAGCGGGACGATTGAAATTTACTGCTACAATGCCCACTACGAGCAACATCCCAACCAAGACAATGACCGAGATCGTATTCCCAGCGGGATCAAGCATAAAGCGTTCGGACATGGTTAATTCTGTTCTTAGGGGCGAGTTTTGGCTATTAGATTCTGCGCCTTCTGCAAATTCAGATTCAGCAATCACAGCATCAAGATCGGGGATGGTGGGCCAACCAATCCCACCATTTGCTATCCCATTTTCGATGATATCAGGGAATTGGGCAGGGATTTCACCAGAGCCGACCAGAACAATATCCCCAATAATTAGGGTCGGGACGCCGCGTCGCTCTTGAGGTGTTTCGTAATAGGTTATAGCGGATTGATAGAGTGCCTGCCCTTCTGGAAGAGCGGTATTGATTCCAAGAATTTGCAATTGATCGCCATACTTTTCGTTCAAAGGAGGCAGATCTTCGTTGATAACTTTTTCACAATGAGGGCAAGTGGATGAGAAGAATAAGACTGCCCGTACAACGGGCTGATCGTCTTGCGCAAAAACATCTTGTCCAAGCGGGAGTAACGCAACTAGAAAAACAGCTATGATTAGAAAGAATTGAATTTTTTTCTTCATGTTTATCCTTAATATTTATTTGTTAATATTGTGATTCTATCACGGTGTCATTTTTTTTGCGCACGTAAATCCTTCTAGGGAGAGTCTTTTTCCTCTTTTTAGAAGAGGTAACTTTAGTGATTTATCGGCTATAATAAATGCCGTGGCGAAGCGTTATTCTTCCTAAGTCCTTATCTTAACTTCTCTACTGCACATCTAGAATTAACCACAGACGAACGCAGATAAATAGGATACTTCTTGATGAAAAGCTATAAAAGAATGCCTTGAAAATGTTTTTCATAGTTGAAAGCTTTGTTTTTTTGATTTCCTGGCTAAAACATCTCTTGTTTTCAGCTTAGCATAAAGAAAAAATCTTTAAATCAGCGTTTATCCCGTACTGAGCTTAGTCGAAGTATCTGTGGTAAGTTTTTCTGTCTGGGGCAGTTTCTTCTAAAGATGTACGGTGGAGAAATCTCAACTAAACCTTATGAGCCAAAAACAACCCAACAACCCCCTACACGACATCACCCTCAAGCAGATTGTCAACTGTGAGTAAAAAAAATATGAAAATATCTGTATATATTGCAACTAGCCTTGATGGATTTATCGCCAGAGAAAATGGTGATCTTGATTGGCTCCCCGGAAGTGATGGGGATGAAGATGGTATTGGCGAAGACTACGGGTATCATCAATTTATGAAATCTGTAGATACCCTCGTCATGGGACGTAACTCTTATGAGATGGTACTGTCTTTTGGAGAATGGTCCTATGGGGAAAAGCGTGTCATCGTTCTAAGCAGCAAAGAGATTGAAATCCCCGAGAAGTTAGCTAAAAATGTAGCGTCACGATCATGTTCCCCAGCCGAGTTGGTTGATGAGATTCATGAAACTGGTGCGAAGCATCTCTATATTGATGGAGGGAAAACAATTCAAGGTTTTCTAAATGCTGGTTTAATCCAAGAAATGATTATTACGAGAGTCCCTGTACTTCTTGGAAGCGGCATTCCACTTTTTGGGGAACTAGATCAAGATAAGAAACTGCGTCTCCTTGAATCCCGTGCTTTTGATAATGGTTTTGTGCAAAGTAAATACGAAGTTATTGAATAAGAGAAAAATAATATGACCCATTCCCAACCCAACAACCCCCTACACGGAATCACCCTCAAGCAAATCGTCAACGAACTCGTTGAGCATTATGGCTGGGAGGAATTAGGCGTGCTGATTGATATCCGCTCCTTTAATCATGACCCATCTGTAAAATCTAGCCTAAAGTTTTTACGAAAAACGCCCTGGGCAAGAGAAAAGGTAGAAGCCCTATATCTTGAGATGCTGGAGAGTGATGGGTAGGGTTTTAGACACTCACCGAGACCTTTTCCCAGCGCAAAAATCTGCTCCACCCAAACGCAGCGCGGGATAGGGTGAGGGCAAAAATCGCGAGCCAGATGCCCATTAAAGCATGGGGGGAAGATAAATCAACGAGCCAGATTCCAATGACACCAATGATGACGGAGATAATCATCGCGTTTCTGAGGAAGGGATAATCGCCTCTGCCCCAGTGCGCGCCATCTGTGAGAAAGGCGACCGCGTTAATTGGCTGGCTGAGGGATGAAACAGCCCACGCGGGGAGAAAAACGGATGCCGCTGATGCCGGCACTAAAGCATCCATAACGAGATCACGCCCAACCCACGCGAGAATCGCCATTGCAATGCCAGTGCCCAAGCTCCACTTTGCCCCCGTCCAAACGACTTTTTTTGCCCAGACCAGTGAATCCCTCCCAATAAAATATCCCACCAAAGATTGAACGGTAGAAGCATAGGCATCGAGGGCGAGGGCTGTAAAGATGTAGATTTGCCGAATTGCCTGATGCGCCGCACCCGCATCTGCGCCGATGCTGGTGGCAACGCGGGTGGTGTAGGCGAGAAAAAAGGTTAGAAAACCTGTTCGGATAAAAATATCACCACCGACATTAAGGAGTTTTTTAGATTGGCTAAAGGTAAAGGCGCGTGTTAAACCCAGTTTTTTTGCGATGATGAAAATTCCTGCTAAGGCACCAATCCATTGACTAATAGTGCTGGCAAGCGCAGAACCTGCCACGCCCATTATGGGGAAATTGGCGTTGCCAAAGATGAGCAGCCAATCGAGAAGGATATTGAGGACATTTATGGCAAGCGCAATATAAAGCGGGGAGCGCATATCTTGCAGACCGCGTAAAACGCCAAAAGAAGTGAGCATGAGTAAGACAGCGGGCGCACCGTAGGCGCGGATTTGCATATAGGCGACCGCGTCTGTTTGGATTTGCCCGCTTGCACCCATGAGGTTGGCTATCCAATTGGCGTTGGGGAGAATGAGAAGAATGAGCAAAATGCCGAATCCCATCCCCATAGTGAGCGATAGGCTGGCGATTCCGCTGGCGCGCTCTGCTTCTCCTTTTCCATCGGCTTGAGCGACTTCGGTTTGTGCGCCGATGCCGAGAAAATTGAATATCCAAAAAAGGCTAGAAAGGGCGGCTGTGCCAACGCCCAAGGCGGCAAGGGGAATTGCACCCAATGAGGCGATAAAAGCCGTATCTATGAGCGCGGTGAGTGGTTCTGCCGTCATTGAGAGCAAGACGGGGATAGAAAGGGCGATTAGCGTGCGATTGGGGGATTTTTTGAAGGAGTGGCTCATGGGTGATAAGGGGTGATAAAAGTGAGAAGGGTGATGCTTTCAGTCATCTGATTTTAACGCAAAAACCGCGAAAAAGGCGAAGTACATAATATGCCCTTTTGCGGTTATGAGGGTGGGGTGTTTTCTCTACTTTTATAAGTTACATTCGGATGAAATTTTTAATTTGACAAATTTCCTTTTTCACATTATTCTGATGCTAGAATAATAAAGGATGAGAAAATGACCAATGCAGAGTTAGCAATTTTGAGCCTTGTAGCCGAATCTCCCCGCCATGGCTACGAGATTGAGCAGATTATTGAAGAGCGCGGGATGCGTGAGTGGACAGAGATTGGCTTCTCATCCATCTATTATTTACTTAAGAAATTGGAAAAAGCGGATTTGGTGGAGAGCGAGCTGATCCCAGTTTTGGGACGCGGCAAAGCGCGGCGCGTTTATACCATCACCGAGAACGGACGGGGCGTTTTATTTGCCGCCGTTACGGAGGCGTTATCTCAGCCTCAACAAACTTACCCGGCAGTTTTGCTGGGGGTTGCCAACTTGCCCATCTTAGACGGCGACCAAGCCCAAAACGCGCTCGAATCGTATTTGGCTGGGGTGGATGGGCGGTTGGCTCAGCTTGGCGCAAAAGTTGAGGCGCAGAGTCCCCTCCCTCCGCATGTTCAATATCTATTTGATTACAGCCTGATGATGCTCGAAGCGGAGAAAAGTTGGGCGGAGAAAACGATCCAAAAAATTAAGGGCTAAAGCCCTTACTACGAGGAAAAATAAAAATGTCTAAAGTTGATTTTAAGAAAACGATGAAAGAATTTTATATCCCTGCGAAAAAGTTTGTGAGCGTGGATGTACCAGAGATGCAGTTCATCATGGTAGATGGGCACGGTGACCCAAATACCGCGCAGGAGTACAAAGATGCAGTAGAGGCTCTTTACGCGGTAGCGTATAAAATGAAGTTCATTAGCAAGAACACGCTAGAAAAAGATTATGTCGTGCCGCCGCTGGAGGGGCTTTGGTGGGCGGAAGATATGGGTACATTTTTGACGCGTGATAAATCTGCATGGGATTGGACGATGATGATTATGACCCCCGAGTGGATTACGCCTGAGATTTTTGACGATGCCGTTGAGCAGGTGCACAAGAAGAAAAACCCTGCCGCCTTAGATTTGGTGAGGGTGGAGCGTTACGCGGAAGGGCATTCAGTGCAGATTATGCATGTTGGTTCTTATGATGATGAAACGCCTGTTTTAGCGAAAATGCACGATGAATATATCCCTGAAAATGATTTTGTAGAGCATGGCAAGCACCATGAAATTTACCTTAGTGACCCCCGCCGTGTGGCACCAGAAAAGTTGAAGACGGTGCTGAGACAGCCGGTGAAGAAGAAATCATAATAACAGAAAAGTCCCCATTCCCTTCAAGGGAATGGGGACTTTTTTACTCACTAAAATTTGTGCAGTCCCCTTTGGATAGGGCTATTTAGTATTGGCTGTTGTTGCTTCTGCTTCTTCTGATGGCGTAGATTCTGGCGCGGCACCTAGCTCAAGATCAACGCTTTCTTCCATGCGAATTTGCCCACGCAGAAATGAGCCATCTTCGGTGACGAATGCGGTCGTGACTACATCGCCCCAAACGCGACCGGTGGAGCGTATTTCGAGTTTTTTGGTGGTGATATTGCCGCGCACCGCCCCCGCGACGATAACCGTATTCGCACGGATATTTTCACAAGTGACGCGTCCCGTCTCGCCTACAACTAACATGCCGCGTAGGGCAATTGTCCCTTCGAACGCGCCTTCGATACGCACGCCGCCGCTACCGTCTAAATCGCCATGCCAGATGATGCCAGTGCCAAGCACGGAGGTAATTCGTTCTACAGCAGAAATTGATTCGGTTGCTTCTTCTTTATTTGGGCTTCGTTTAAACATATTTTCTCTCTTAATAAAAAATAGGATGCAGGTTTCTGCATCCTATTTTATCACCTTTAATTTTATAATTTATCCATCAATTGCTTCGGGTACGCCCATGATATTATAGCCAGAGTCAACATATAGAACTTCTCCCGTTGTGCGTGCAGACATATCAGAGCAAAGGAAAAGAGCCGCGTTTGCTACATCTTCTGTAGTCACATTTTCGTGGAGAGGTGCCATTGCTTCAAAAGCCTTATACATGGTCTTAAAATCGCCCACACCCATAGCCGCCAAAGTGCGGATTGGTCCCGCAGAAACCGCGTTAACGCGTATTTTTTCTTTGCCAAAATCAAAAGCAAGATAACGCGTAGAGGCTTCTAGCGCGGCTTTGGCGATTCCCATAACATTATAATTTGGGGCTACTTTGGTTGAGCCGTGGTAGGTCATGGTTAATAATGAGCCACCTTCATTCATTAGGGGTTGAAAAGCGCGTGCCAAGCCAACAAAAGAATAAACGCTAATATCCATTGCTAAGTGAAATCCTGCACGGCTAGTATTATAAAAAGGACCGCGCAACTCGTTGCGGTCGGCAAATCCTATAGAATGAACGAGAATATCAATCTTTCCAAAGTGTTCTTTGGCTTTTTCTGCAATTGCGTTTATATCTTCATCTTTACTTACATCGCACTCTTCTACGAAGTCACAGCCAATAGATTCTGCTAGTGGTTCAACACGTCTCTTTAAAATTTCGCCAGCGTAGCTTATACCCACTTCTGCGCCTGCGTTAGAAAATGCTTGTGCTACTGCCCAAGCAATTGAGCGGTTATTTGCAACGCCAAAAATCAGAGCTTTTTTTCCTTCTAATAATTTCATAATTGTCTCCTTCAATAAGAATGCTGTTCTGGTATATAACCCCGTCTCTCTTCTAATGGTCACGTTTTTAGGCTAATTCATTTATCTGTGGTGAATCTACTATCTCTCTCCAAAGTCAACTTTAATCCTTCCTCTAGCGAAACCGAAGGTTGATAACTCAACTTTTCTTTTGCTAAACTTAAATCGGCACACATTTGCGAAACACCGCCAGAGACTCGAGGGTTATAAATCACCTCCGCTTCACCGGGCACAGTTTTGGTTACCGCTTTCACCAAATCACGCACGCTGGTTTCTATGCCAGAGCCAACGTTGATGACCAAACCATCTAAATTGGGGGCAGTCATGGCGGCAACGAGCGCATTTACGACATCATCAAGATAAATATAATCACGCGTTTGTTTGCCATCGTTGTGAACAACAAGTGTGCCATTTCGCAAAGTTTGTTTGATAAAATGCGGGACAACGGGTGGGTGCGAGACGGGGATATTTTGACCAGGACCATACGCGTTAAAGATGCGTAGGCTGACGGTCTCCATTCCCCATAATGCACCAATGGTGTGGATATAGTGTTCTGCCGATAGCTTGGATACAGCGTAAGGCGAACGTGGTTTGGGCTGGGTTGTTTCTGTGAGCTTTTGTGCAGATGAATCACCATATACTGCGCCCGAAGAAGCCATCACAACCCGTCTCACGCCTACATCGCGCATTGCTTCCATTAAACTTACCGTTCCCCCCACATTTACGGCATTATATTCGCGTGGATATAGCATAGATTCGGGAACAGAGACACGCGCCGCAAGATGATAAACCACGTCTACGTCTTGGAGCAGAGTCCAGAGTTTGGGGCGGTCGTTTACATCCCCACGCGTAAAGTGGACATCGGGAGAGAGTGCGTCTTTATCGCCCGCAGAAAGATCGTCTATGCCGCGGACTTGGTGTCCCTGCCTTGATAAATGGTTGGCGAGTGCAGAGCCTAAAAAGCCTGCCGCACCGGTGATGAGAAAATTCATATTTTAAGGTTGAATGTTTAAAGGTTTAGGTTATTTGTAGGGGCGACCTGTTTTCTCTACGCTCCCTGCGCCGTCCTCGGCGCAGGCTTCTCTAAAACACACCGCCGAGGACGGCGGTTAGAGCACTTATGCAAGATGTCTGTTTTTATAAAAATGTTGGTTAGAAGCAAAATTCTATGATTAGAAAACCAAGGGCCGCCCTTACGATGACCAAAGGCAGAAAAACGCTATTTGAGGGCAAGCAAGCCAAAGGTCACGCGCGAAGCGGATATTTATCTAGCGTTCATTATACCGCGCGGTGGTAAAATCTTCGCACGAGAAAACAATCTAACTACTTTAAGGAAATAATCATGAAAGAAGCCGTCATTATTGATGCCGTTCGTACACCGATTGGGAATTTTCGCGGGTCGCTTGCCACCATCCGCCCCGATGATTTAGCCGCAATTGCGCTAAAAGCCATCGTAGAGCGCACGGGCGTTGACCCTGCCAGCGTGGAAGAAGTGTATTTAGGGTGCGCCAACCAAGCCGGTGAAGATAACCGAAATGTGGCGCGTATGGCAACTTTGCTTGCCGATTTCCCTGTAAATGTGGCGGCGTTGACGATAAATCGGCTTTGTGCTTCGGGGCTAAACGCGGTCAATATGGCGGCACGTGCCATTAAGGTGGGCGAAGGTGATATTTTCATTGCGGGCGGCGTAGAAAATATGACAAGAGGACCATTTGTCTTTGGAAAACCTGAAGTGAGTTACCCCTATGGTAGCAAAACAATGTGGGATACGGCTTTTGGCTGGCGATTCCCGCACCCTAAAATCGAAGAGATTTATGGTACCGAAGCAATGGGCAATACTGCCGAAAATTTGCAAGAATTTGGCTTTATCTCACGTGAAGAGCAAGATGCTTTTTCGCTTCGCTCTCATGAGCGGGCACTTGCCGCAATAGACGATGGCAGATTTGCTGAAGAGATTGTGCCTGTTTCTGTTCCCCAACGAAAAGCGGAACCGATTATTTTTGATACCGATGAACGCCCACGGCGCGGCACGAGCATGGAAAAACTTGCCAAATTACGTCCTGCTTTTAAGAAAGATGGCACGGTTACAGCAGGGAATGCCTCTGGTTTAAATGATGGTTCTTCGGCTATTTTAGTGATGAGCGCAGAAAAAGCGGATGAATTAGGTTTGAAGCCAATGGCACGAATCATTAGCTCTGCCGCGGCAGGCGTAGCACCGCGCACGATGGGGATGGGTCCTGTAGAAGCCACGAGAAAAGCTCTTAAACGGGCTGGTTTAACGTTAGATGATATAGGTTTAATTGAACTTAACGAAGCCTTTGCTATTCAATCTTTAGCAGTGATGCGTGAGTTGGGCATGAATGAAGAGATTACCAATGTTAATGGTGGCGCAATTGCTTTGGGGCATCCGCTGGGATGTTCTGGGGCGCGAATTTTGACCACTTTACTCCATGAAATGAAAAGACGCGCGGCTTCTGATGACCGTGAAAATAAGGGCGACCGCAAGAGTCGCCCTTATTATGGTTTGGCGACTCTCTGCGTTGGCGTTGGGCAGGGTGAAGCTACAGTGATTGAGTGGATTGGGTAGAGTATTAGGAAAGAACGCTATCCTCAGGGACACCCATGTTGTCTAAAGCAAAAACTGTTTTCAACGAGTATCCGCGCACCTTTTGGACATTAACCGGCACAGTCTTTATAGACAGTCTAGGAGGAGCATTACTCTTTCCCTTCTTTGCTTTATATGTCACTCAAAAGTTTGGGGTTGGGATGACCGAAGTGGGGGTTTTATTCGCTATTTTATCAGGTGCGAGAATCGTTGGAAGTTTTTTGAGCGGTGCTTTAACCGATAAAATCGGTCGTCGTTCTTTGATGATATACGGCTTAATCTTTTCAGCAGGCAGTAGTCTAATGATGGCATTTATCGAAGAGATGGCCACTTTCTACATAGCCGTTGTCTTTGTTGGCTTGCTCTCAAGTTTAGGTGGACCAGCTCAACAAGCCATGATTGCCGATATTCTGCCCGAAAAACAACGCGCCGATGGGTATGGTCTTATCCATATATCAGATAATATGGCGCATACGATTGGTCCCATGATTGGGGGCTTGCTCGCGGGTATTTCCTATATTTTACTCTTTTGGGTAGATGCCATCCTGAGTGTTATCACTGCCCTAGTTATATATTTTTCTCTGCCAGAGTCTAAGCCACAGAAAAGCGAAAAACAAGCCGAAGAGAGTTTAGGCAAAATCATGAGCGGGTATTGGCGCGTTGCTCAAAACGGGGTTTTTATGGCATTCTTCGGCATCGCGATTTTGATGAAGTTAGTCTATAGGCAAATGGGCACCACTCTCTCTGTTTTTCTTTATGATGTTCATGCTGTCCCGCCACAGGGCTATGGCTGGCTTTTATCGTTAAATGCGGCGATGGTCGTTCTCTTTCAATTCGCGATTACCCGCAAAACATCCAAATATAAACCAATGAAAGTCATGGCAGTTGGCACGCTTTTATACGCTATTGGTTTTGCCATGTATGGGTTCGTCTCAACCATGCTCTTTTTCTTTATCGCTATGGCAATTATCACCATCGGTGAGATGTTCATCAGTCCCATTGGTCAATCTATGGTCGCCCGTTTTGCCCCCGAAGATATGCGCGGGCGTTATATGGCATTTTTTGGGTTTAGTTGGACAATTCCCAGCTTGTTTGGTCCCCTTTTAGCAGGGATAGTCATGGATAATTATGACCCCAATTGGGTCTGGTATCTGACCGGTGCTATTGGGCTTATCGCCGCTTTTGGCTATTGGCAATTAAATGGTGTGATTGAAGAAAAACACCTAGAAATATAGTAAAAACAGGAGTTAAATATGGAAATAGATACAACACTCGTCTTATCTTATATTCTCTTCATTTGGTTTGTTGTTTTGCATACTTTTGAAGAAATAGCCTGCGATATCATGGGGCTAGAATTAGGGCATATTAAATTGACCCAAAATCGTTACCTTCTTGGTGCTAGTGTCATCTCAACCATCAATTTAGCAGTATTATCCCTCCTAATTCTTGGTTCACCCATAGGCTATTATCTTGGAATCTTCACAACTTCCATTTTTGGCATATTTCAGGCACTTGTTCATGGGATTGGTTATATCAAAGAGGGCAAAAAACCGCGTGGTATAGGTGCAGGCTTCTATTCATCCATTCCTTTAGCTTTTGTTGGTGTATTTGTGCTTCTCCAGCTTATTCAGGCAATTTCAGCTTTCAAATAATGTCAGAAAAATATCTTCATCTCATAGATACCAATACAAAAGGAAATAGATACGACATCACCCCCCTTTTTGCGGATTACGATGCCTTCTCCGCGCTGGTGGATGATATAGTCTTTGCCTTTGATTTTGACGAAATTGATTTTGTTGCAGGGATAGACGCACTTGGTTTTATCTTGGGTGCCGCTGTTGCCATTTGTGCGAAGAAAGGCTTTGTCCCCATCCGAAAGGGCGGAAAACTCCCCGTAGAAACGCGTTCAGTTGAGTTTGTAGATTATTCGGGGGTGCAGAAATCCTTAGAGATACGCGTTGGTGCTATCCCTTTGGGGGCAAAAATGCTTATTGTTGATGAATGGATAGAGACGGGCACCCAAGTTCACGCCGCGATCGAACTTGTCAAATCTCAGCAGGGTAAAATCGCCGGAATTGCGACAATCAGCATGGACAATAACGAATCCACAGAGATCTTAAAAGAGAAATATAAAATTTTTCAAGCGCGCTAAGGGCTTAGGAAGAAATAAATTATCCATTAATGAGGCGAAGTTTGAG
>JADGEO010000119.1 GCA_016744335.1 Anaerolineales bacterium | reverse complement strand
GTTTTTGAATGGTAATCATCATCTATCTTATCATCGCTGCCGCTGAAAAAACGATTATGCCTGCACGCCATACAAACTGGCGTACAAACCATCGTGTGCCAGTAGTTCGTCGTGGGTTCCTTGTTCAATTAAACGGCCGTTTTCCATCACCAAAATCTTATCCGCCGCCAAAATCGTGGACAGCCGATGGGCAATCACCAAACTGCTGCGCCCCTTCATCACATGCGTCAACGCCTCTTGAATCAACGCCTCCGACATCGAATCCAGATGCGAAGTCGCCTCGTCTAGCACCAAAATGCGCGGGTCTTTCAAAATCACGCGGGCGATGGCGATCCGTTGCCGCTCGCCGCCGCTAAGCTGATAACCGCGCTCGCCCACAACCGTATCGTACCCATCCGACAAACTCATGATGTGGTCGTGGATGTTGGCCGCCTTCGCCGCCGCGACTAATTCTGCATCGGTCGCATCGGGGCGGGCGTACAGCAGATTGGCGCGAATGCTTTCGTAAAACAGGTACGTTTCCTGCGTCACCGCGCCGATGTTCTCAGCCAATGAATTGAGTTTAATATCTTTAATGTCATGCCCATCTATGG
>JADGEO010000118.1 GCA_016744335.1 Anaerolineales bacterium | reverse complement strand
GGACTATTTACAAGAAACCACTTCCAAAGAAATAATTACCACCGAAGAAAGGCAAAAAAATCACGAGGCTATTTATAGCAAACCTCCTTTATTAGAGGTCATAAATCTAGAAAAAGAATATTTTAGCACTTCTGGTTGGTTCAATAAAACAGAAGGCTTTAAAGCCGTAAACGATGTAAGTTTTAAATTATATGAAGGAGAAACTTTAGGTTTAGTTGGCGAATCTGGCTGCGGGAAATCGACACTTGGTAAGGCTATTTTGCAATTAGATAAAGCTACAGCTGGAAGCATTTTATACAAAGGAGAAGATATTACTAAAATTTCTACCCAAGAAATGCGGACGCTTAGAAAAGACATTCAAATTATTTTTCAAGATCCTTATTCATCCCTTAATCCACGGATGATGATTATTGATATAATCAAAGAAGGAATGGATGCCTTAAATGGTCATAGCGATGAAGCTACAATTGATATCTTGTTGCAACAAGTCGGATTGCCACCTGAAACCAAACAGCGCTATCCGCATGAATTCTCTGGTGGTCAGCGTCAACGCATTGCCATTGCTCGTGCATTAGCTGTTAATCCCAAACTACTG
>JADGEO010000117.1 GCA_016744335.1 Anaerolineales bacterium | reverse complement strand
CAACATCGCACTGGATTCCCAGACTAATGCACGCAGAGCTGACCAATCGGTCAGCCATTGGGTGATGGTGTCGGGAGATAACAGCCGTTGTTGTAATTCCTCCGCATAGGGCTGAAAAGTCTGCCATTGGCGCGGATTGATTGTATCAATACTAGTGGGTAATGGGGGGATATGCATAAAACGCTCCAAAATTATCACAGATAAAAAAAAGCCCTTACCGATTGGCAAGAGCTTCACTTTCAAAGGCGACGACCGGATTCGAACCGGTGATAAAGATTTTGCAGACCTCTGCCTTACCACTTGGCCACGTCGCCATAAACAAAAACAGCAGACATATAAGTCTGCCGTCATTGAATTAAGCGGGCGAAGAGATTCGAACTCTCGACCTTCTCCTTGGCAAGGAGATGTTCTACCACTGAACTACACCCGCATCACTTGTTAAGTTTACCACCTTTTTATTCGATGGCTAGAAACGTTACCGCTTCTTAAAACTGATAATTTATCAGTTTAGTGCCGAGACCCAGACTTGAACTGGGGACACCTGCAGTTTCAGTGCAGTGCTCTACCGACTGAGCTACCTCGGCGCGTTCTTTTTACAGAACGGTTCTTTTCTAC
>JADGEO010000116.1:336-632 GCA_016744335.1 Anaerolineales bacterium | reverse complement strand
TCCTGGATCTCAGAGGGTGTAAAATTAATTGTGTAAATGGGTTATCCTAACTCTCACAAAGGAAACCCAAATGAAGAAAAGCAAAAAGACCGAATTAGAGGCACTTGGCATATCAATGCCCGAAGCAAAAGATGTAATCGAAGCTTTAGGTGAAGCCACTTCCATAGATGATTTTTATGGCAAAGATGGCATTTTTGCAAAACTATTTTCAAGCACTATAGAAGAAATGCTCGAAGCAGAACTCAGCGAGAAGTTGGGTTATGAAGCTCATGAAATAAGCGGGCACAATTCAGGAA
>JADGEO010000116.1:0-326 GCA_016744335.1 Anaerolineales bacterium | reverse complement strand
CCGTAATGGTCACTATAGCCGTAAAATGCGTACATCTGGCGGCGACACAGAAATCAACGTTCCGCGAGATCGCAATGGTGAATTTCACTCAGCGTTGTTGAAGAAAAACAGCAATGAGATTGAAGAAAAAATTATCGCCATGTACGCCAAAGGCATGTCAACCCGCGATATCCAAGATATTCTCAGGGAGTTATATGGCATATCTGTCTCGCCAACAACGATCAGCAATCTTACTGATAAGATTTGGCCATTGGTGGAGAGTTGGCAAAATCGCTCTCTAGCATCTCATTACGCCATTGTGTATTTGGATGCGATCCATATCAACT
>JADGEO010000115.1:317-633 GCA_016744335.1 Anaerolineales bacterium | reverse complement strand
CGTAGGTTCAGAAGGCAAGGGGATGCGTCCGCTTACCCGCAAATCCTGCGATTTATTAATGAAACTGCCCATGCAAGGCCAAATCGAATCGCTCAATGCGGCGGTGGCTGGCTCAGTCGCACTTTATTTGGCTTATTTGGCGAGAAGTAAATAAATAACAGCAGACTACAAAAGTCTTTAAGACTTTTGTAGTCTCTTTTTAGGAGAAAACATGGCAAAAGCAACCATTCAATTTCCGCGCGGCTTTTTGTGGGGCACGGCAACGGCTGCGCATCAGGTAGAAGGCCAAAACACAAATAATAATTGGCATGCTTGG
>JADGEO010000115.1:0-307 GCA_016744335.1 Anaerolineales bacterium | reverse complement strand
TTTATCGGTTGAGTGGAGCCGCATCCAGCCCGAGCGTGATCGTTGGGATGAGAGCGCTATCGACCGCTACCGTGAGATGCTGCGTGGCTTGCGCGACCGCAATATGACCGCGATGGTGACCTTGCATCACTTCACTGAGCCACTCTGGTTCGTGGAGATGGGCGGTTGGGAAAGTGATGAAGCAGCGCAGCTTTTTGCCGATTTTGTGAGCAAGACCGTTGCAGCGCTTAAAGAATATGTTAATCTTTGGGTCACGATTAACGAGCCAAATGTTTACGCCTATTCAGGCTATGCAGCAGGCATCTTC
>JADGEO010000114.1 GCA_016744335.1 Anaerolineales bacterium | reverse complement strand
AATCCACCCTATCCGAAGCCGCTGACGCCAGTCTCACCGAAGAAAAAGCAGACGTATAAACAACGCAAACTACCTTTTAAACGAAAAGAGCGCCAGTCATTTGGCGCTCTTTTCGTTTACTCGAGAACTTCTAGTTATATTTCGGGATGGATAATTTCTTCCCACCCATTAAATGCAAGTGGAGATGATAAACCACCTGCCCACCTTCATCGCCAGTATTGATCACAAGTCGATAGCCGCGTTCGGCAATGCCTTCTTGCTCTGCGACCTGCTTCGCGGCAAGGTGCATCCGCCCGATTAAAACTGCATCTTCTTCATCAACTTCATTCATCGAGGGGATATGTTTATTTGGCACGATCAAAACATGAACAGGCGCTGCAGGCTGAATATCACGAAAGGCGGTCACATACTCATCGGCATAAACGATCTCACCCGGTATCTCTTTGGCAACAATTTTACAAAAGATGCAATCATCAGACATGTTTTTCTCCTTTTTTTACTAGCAGACTACAAAAGTCTTAAAGACTTTTGTAGTCTCTTGGCATTACGGCTCTAAAGTCGGCATGGCACCATAACTCGGCATACAGACAATATCGTAATATTCCAACTCAAGCGCTTTATTCTGTTCTGCGT
>JADGEO010000113.1 GCA_016744335.1 Anaerolineales bacterium | reverse complement strand
TAAGTATTAAGCATTTTAAGACAGATACCCCGTCCGCTTGCGGCGGGGTAATTCATTCTTTTCTTGGGGAAATGATTTTTAAATTTCTCGCCGGACTTACATTGGAATGGAATTCATGGAGTTCGTCATCTGCCCAGCGAGCATAAAAATCGGACGTAACGGCAACGCTGGAATGCCCTAATAGCTTTGAGACACGAGATAAATCTCCTCCGTTTTTTAAGGCATCGCGTGCAAAAGCATGGCGAAATGAATGTGGGTTATATCGCCCATAGACATTACCTTTTTTGGCAAGTAGGCGCAACAGGCTGTAAATCCCTCTGCGGGTTAGGCCTGTGTGCTTTACAGATGTAAACACCCGATAATCTTGAGGTTCTAAAAGATAGCGGTGCTCTAACCATTCAGAAAGTGTAGAAACTGTTGAGGGGAGCATGTATATATAGCGGGATTTTCCTCCTTTCTCTGTTACATAAGCTCTCCCTCGTTCCAACTCTAAATCGCCAACTTCTAAAGTAACTAGACCCCCAACTCGTCCGCCTGTGTCTCGAAGCATGTAAATTAATGCTAAGTTACGGTATCGGAGGCATTGAGAACTATGTTCAGATGCAGCTTTGAGAAGCCTGTCTACATCATCAGCATTAACAG
>JADGEO010000112.1 GCA_016744335.1 Anaerolineales bacterium | reverse complement strand
GCCTTACGTTTCCAAATTTTTGAAGGAAACAATCGTGAAATATGAATTTCCTGTTATAGATACTGGTAATGTTACCGAACATGGAGAGTTATCACTAATTAGCAGCGACGACATTGTTCAGAAATTTCGTGATAATCCTGATAGTAGAATTTATACAAATTCTGAGAACTCAATTAACTGGGTTGTAAATCATTTGGGATTTACCAGGTTACCGGATTACATCAACATATTTAAGAACAAGATTGAATTTCGTAAATTAATTCAATCGATGTATCCTGATTTCTTTTTCAAGGAAGTTTCTTTACAGGATTTAGATGAAGTAGACTTGGATGAATTACCTATGCCATTTATAATTAAACCTGCAATTGGCTTCTTAAGTTTAGGAGTGCATAAGGTTGTTGATGAGAGCGATTGGCTTAAAGTTAAAGCTTTGATTCGTGAAGAATTTACAGATGCTAAGGCATTATTTCCTATTGAGGTTGTGAATGCATCTTCATTTTTGATAGAAGAGGTTATTGATGGGGAAGAATTTGCTTTTGATGCTTATTTTGATGAAAATGGTGATGCAGTAATTCTAGGAATTTCGAAACATCTTTTTGCATCTGATAAAGATGTAAGCGATCGGGTATATTATACTTCTAAAGAATTAAT
>JADGEO010000111.1 GCA_016744335.1 Anaerolineales bacterium | reverse complement strand
CTCTTTAGCCAATAAGGAATAAAGCGTCGCATTCGTTCCTAGTATTAAAAACAAAAGCCGAAGTGCTAGAACACTTCGACCTTGCCAAACAATCAGCACCATAACATTGAGCGAAGGGGAAAATAAAACGCTCCACATCCAATACCAATTATTTGAAATATGTTGCCTATCTACGAACAATCAGCGAACCGTAAAAAGGTCAGTTAGTGACCGACCTGGGACTTGAACCCAGAACCGATTGATTAAGAGCAAATTGGTTCATGTTGAATCCCATGTATCTGGCGCATTTAATAATGCGTTAGGGCATTGTAACACACAAAAATGTACTTGTTTTCAGAATATTTTTGCATTATTTGCATTGCTAGCATTAGGTTTGCAACCAAACTGCATCCAAATGCTAGCTAAAAAGGGGAAGGTATAAATGCCTAATACTCCCACCTTTGATGGTTTTTCTGAGCCAAAATCAAACTATTACATACTCCCAAATTCGTGGTTTTTCCTGTGGCAATATGTCCGCAAAGAATACGGTAACCGCTTTTCCCATTTATTAAAAATGGTGGAATACATATTAAAACACGCATGGGGAACAAACAAGTATGTCCAATTATCCGCTAATGAAATTCACTCTGGACGCCGAAGCAGAAGAAATAAACGCATGGATACCGGC
>JADGEO010000110.1 GCA_016744335.1 Anaerolineales bacterium | reverse complement strand
CGACGCCACCTTGCGGATGCCATCGGCAACGGCATCGCTCGCCACAACCACTGCCAAGCGGATCTTGCGTGCCGAGGGGTCGCTATTCAGGCGGATGGCGCTGCGCATCGCTTCTTCAGGGAAATCCTGCACCGCGCTAAGATCGTACAAGTTGCGGGTCAGGCGATCGGCGTCAAAGAGATGCTCATCGGCAAACTTCTTCCAGTGTGCCACCGTCGCTTCCGACAGGTCGGTGAAAACGTAATTCATTCCGCCATCTTCGCGGCGCGTGACGGTATACCCGATACCGGGTTCAGTGTTCCAATTGAGGGGTTTCAAGTCAGACATGGGGGCTCCTTATAAATCCAAGACTACAAAAGTCTTAGAGACTTTTGTAGTCTCCTCGACATATTGATTATACCGAAAAAGGATAGATTTCATCGCTATCCAATACATTTAGCAACGATTTCAAATCTTTGCCCAAAATGGGGTGGGCAAGATCAGCGGCAAGCTCAGCCAGCGGAACAAGCACAAAAGCGCGCTCATGCAAACGCGGGTGCGGGATTTGCAAATCTTCTTCATCCAGAACAAGCGCATCATAAAACAGGATATCCAGATCGATATGACGTGGCCCGTACCGGAAATTTTTAACGCGCCCCAATTCATCTTCCCGTTTTTTGAGATAGCTCAGTAACGC
>JADGEO010000010.1 GCA_016744335.1 Anaerolineales bacterium | reverse complement strand
AAAACCCTTCAAGTGGACTTTCCAAGGCAAAGCTTTGAGAGTTTGACTTGCGCTTTATTTACGCCAAGCTGTACTAGATATGCATTGCATCCACTTTTGGATACGTTGCACATCGGTTTTATAGAAAACAGAAAAAATCACGCAAAGACACAAAGAAAAGCATTAAAAACTTTGTGCCTTTGCGTGGGAAAGTGGTATATGATGAATAATAAATTTGAAGTTTTTGATAATATGAACAAGCTAAAGTTCGATTCCCGCGGCTTACTCCCTGCCATAGTCCAAGATGATGCCACCAAAGAAGTTCTGATGATGGCATGGATGAACGCCGAATCTTTTGAATTAACGCGCAAAACTATGCAAGCGCACTTTTGGAGCAGAAGCCGCCAAGAACTTTGGCTCAAAGGCGCAACATCGGGCAATTTTATGAATGTGAGTAAAATGCTGATAGACTGCGATGCCGACACCCTTTTGCTCTTGGTAAAAGCTACAGGACCAGCCTGCCACACTGGAGCACAGAGTTGTTTTTATAGAAAAATAAGAGCATAACTTTTCTCACGAAAAAACAGACTAGAAAAGTCTTAAAGACTTTTCTAGTCTGTTTTTTTATACCTATACGTTTTTTTACTGCTTGAACTTTGAAGCACAACAAGGTATAAACTTCTTACTTCAGCACATCTTACCCACATAAAACAAAATGCTCACCAAAACCGACTTTATCCGCATCCCTTATACACCCGACCTTAGCAGTGGTGGTATTGCCTATGCTTGTCGTTCACTTCCCCATACATATAATCGTATGGGCGGATCGAGCACCAAGCGGATGCGTCGCATTGCGGGCGGTGTGGCGGTTGAGTTGGCTTTTCGGCGTTATCTTAACGAGCATCAAATTCCTTTCGACGTGAAGGGCGCAACATCATTTACAGACCCCGATAAATATGACGTTTCTCTCGGCGGGCGCAGATGCGATATTAAATCTTTCTTCATTACCCGCCGAAATCAGATTAAGAGCCTCGCGCGTGACCTAAGCCCGCTGACCAACGCCGCGGCATTGATTCCCTCCGATCAGTTTGTCGGTAGTCATCAAAAAGAAAGTGATATTTACATCTTCGCTTTTCTAACAGGTTTAAACGCCTCAAACCAACATGATATAGCAAAAGTATTAGAAGCAGGGAAACCATTTTATCTAATCCATACACTGTCAAAGAACTGGGCAAAGCCAAAGGCTTGGTATTCTTTAGGCAAATTGGCTCTAAAAAGCGATTGTAATGAGACACTCTCTATTGAGTTGGGTGGGCAGGATGCTGACAGAAATTTTATTTCGGAGCGCATCACGTTGGAACCGCAAAAACGCGTCCAACTGCACCCAAGATTACACACGCTCGCTTACATTCACGTGAATAAAATGCCAGATGCGCGGATCGGAATCCACAGTCCCAATTTAAACAAAACGCATATCGTCCAAGCAAGTGAATGGAGCAATATCTGGTTTTATGGGATGAGCATAATTTTGACAGGCTATCTGACGCGGGCGCAATTCCGAAAAAAAGCGAGAGAGTTACCAGCCGGAAGTAAAGTTTATCAATACAACAAAACAATGACAAAAAATTTGATGGTGCCCGTGGCTGAACTAAACCCACTTGGTGAACTTTTCGAAAAAACAAAGGCTTGGAGAAAATAAAGGCTTGGAGAAAATAAAGGCTTGGAGAAAATGAGAATTCTTTGTGCTGTACGTGGTGGTCTTGAAAGTGAGAGAACAATCGAATATGCGGTTTCATTGGCTGAAAAAGAGAACGCTTTCTTAGTTTTTTTATACGTTATTAGCCTTGATTTTTTTGTGCCGTCAAGTAGTGTGCGCGCAAAAACTATGATTAAAGAATTTAGCCGCATGGGGGAATTTGTTTTGCTCATGGCACAGGCAAAAGCCGCTACAGAGGGCGTTTCAGCAGACACTTGTGTGCGCGAGGGCAATATCACTAAAGAAATTTTAACTGCTTGTCAAGAGATGAGGGTAGAAGTGCTTATTTTAGGAAAAGCGCAAGAAGGCAATGAAGATAGTTTCTTTGGTATAAAGACACAAAATGCTTTTGTAGAAAAAATGAAATCAGATTTTGGCATACGTGTTATTTTGGTTTGAAAATATAGGTGAAAATATGCAAAAGAAAAAAATACACCGCTGTTTCTGGACGGGTGATGACCCTCTTTATATCCGCTATCATGATGAAGAATGGGGTGTTCCCATTTATGATGACAGACTTTTGCTGGCAAAGCTAATTCTTGACGGAGCACAAGCGGGATTAAGTTGGATTACAATTTTGCGAAAACGTGAAAATTATTGGCAAGCATTTGATAATTTTAATGCTGAAAAAATGGCGCGGTATGATGACACAAAAATTACCGAGTTAATGAATAATGCAGGGATTGTACGCAACAGACAAAAAATAAACTCTGCCATCAAAAACGCACAAGCTTATTTACGTTTGCGTGAAGAATTGGGGTCTTTTAGTGAGTATTTATGGGGATTTGTTGGCGGAGAAACCCTTGTTAACGCTGTAGAATCAGAAACAGATTTTTTAGCAACCTCCCCTGAATCTCATGCAATGGCAAAAGATTTAAAGAAACGCGGGTTTAGCTTTGTGGGTCCCACTATCTGCTATGCTTTTATGCAAGCTGTTGGGATGGTGAATGACCATTTCGTGAGTTGTTTTCGATACGAAGAAATTAAGCGAGGGATGAGGTAATAAAGCTATTCATAAAGCTCAAAAAGAGCGGATAGGATGCATCATCCTATCCGCTCTTTTTATATTTGTGGGCAAGATGAGACAATTCTCTCGCTAGGGTGCCACAGCCTGCCAGCGTACCCAATACTCAGAAATATCATTATCTGTCAGGCGCATCTGATTGCTTCCATCAGGATTCATTGTAAATATCTCGCCAACTGCGCTATCACGCTCTGTATTGAAAATAATAAAACTGCCATCTGGTGACCAACTTGGATAAGTGCTAAAAGGGGATGATTCGGTAAGCCGCGTTTGCTCTGAACCATCTACATTCATCACATAAACTTCTTCGGTGCCGTCACGCATAGAAATAAAAGCAATTTGATCCCCATTTGGCGACCACGTAGGGCATAGGTCTAGTGCGTCATTCTCTGTGAGGGCTGTTTTATCAGAACCATCTATATTCATTATATAGATTTCATCATCATTTCCATCATAATAGGTCCAGGCAATTTTCTTTCCATCAGGAGACCAACCAGCGGCGCAAGAATTTGAGATGTTGGGGTCGTCAGTTAATCGCACAATATCGGTTCCATCAACCTTCATTGTATAAACATCATAATTTCCATCTCGAGAAGAAATAAAGGAAAATCTTTCTCCGTCTGGCGACCACGAATAAACCCAATCATCGGCGGGGTTGTTAGAGATATTCTTTTTATCACTGCCATCCACATTCATCACATAAATTTCAAAATTTCCATCTCGATTAGAGACAAATGCAATTTGCGTTCCGTCAGGTGAAAAAAGGAAATGATCATCAGTAGCAGGGTCTTCTGTGAGGCGGATATTCTCAGAACCATCTATTTTCATCATATAGAGATCGGTATTTCCATCTGCGTTAGCAACATAACCTAGCCATCCCGTACTCCCCGCAAAGGGCGTTGGCGCAGGTAGCGGCGTGGAGATTGGCTCGGCGGTTGGTTCAGCGGGAATTTCAGTGGGAGGGTCAGTTGGCACAATATCTGCTTCTTCTGGTTCTCTAACTTCTTCGCTTTCAGGTGCTGGGGTAGCACTAGCGCAAGAAACCAAAACTAACCCGAGTAAAACAACGAGTATCAACATGATAATTTGCTTTTTCATACGAATCTCCTTAATATGGGGGCAAAAAACATTAGACTTCTTGCAAAAACCTATATTATCCATGCTCCCTGCGCCCTCCTCGGCGCAGGTTTCTCAAGAACACGCCACCGAGGACGGCGGCTAGAGCACCTACGCAAGAAGTCTATTATAAAATCTAGCTACCAGACAGTTTGGTAAAAGAGGGTTGATTGGCATAGAAAATCCGAGTAAAGTTGGTTTTCTTCATAAAACTAACAAAACAAGGAGAAGTCTAATGCCAACCAACCATCTATATAATATCTGGTTTCAACGGATAGAACAACGCTGGCCTCATTTACGAGGCACTCAAAGGCGCAACCTAACCAATCTTATAATTGGTATCAATCAGTTGCCTTAAATGCCATCGCTCTCGAAATCCCTCGTCAAGCAGTACAAGTAAGTATTCAACGCCGATTGAGCCGTATTTTAGGGAGCTCAGCAATCCATATTCGAATTTATTATGCCCCAGAAATAGAGCCTTTGCTAGCAAAAATCAGTAAAAACGGATTTATCCGCATACTTGTTAATGGCTCAAAAGCAGGAAATAATCATCAACTTCCGTTTAACGACAATTAGAATTACCCATCATCGCACGGGCGTGAACGCACCGTGCTAATTGGTGAAACCCGACTAAAGTCGGCTCGGGCAAACGAGTCCGCTTTAGCGAAGTTCAGCTTTGAGCGTGGACGTTTACGTCCATGCGGAACACGGATTAATCTCGGTAGGCTTTTTGATTATCTATCAAAATTGCCCCCCATCTCCGCACGGGCGTGAACGCACCGTGCTAATTGGCGAAACCCGACTGAAGTTGGCTCGGACAAACAAGTCCGCTTTAGCGGGGTTCAGCTTTGAGCGTGGACATTTACGTCCATGCAGAACACGGATTAATCTCGGAAGGCTTTTCGATTCTACAGAAAAATTGCCCCCCATCTCCGCACGGGCGTGAACGCACCGTGCTAATTGGCGAAACCCGACTGAAGTCGGCTCGGACAAACGAGTCCGCTTTAGCGGGGTTCAGCTTTGAGCGTGGACGTTAACGTCTATGCAGAACACGGATTAATCTCGGAAGGCTTTTTGATTCTACAGCAAAATTGCCCCCCGTCATCGCACGGGCGTGAACGCACCGTGCTAATTGGCGAAACCCGACTGAAGTCGGCTCGGGCAAATGAGTCCGCTTTAGTGGGGTTCAGCTTTGAGCGTGGACGTTAACGTCCATACGGAACTATTTGTGCAAAAAATTGCGGTTTAGATTTTTCTAAATTTGTCCCAACGCGAGCAAAAACAACTTCTTTTCCCTCATTCTCAAATTTGTCCAAAAGAGAAAGGTTATAAACAGATATTTCAGGATCATTCTCTGGCAAAATAATCAATTCAAAATTATCAGGAAGAGACTCGAAAACTTGGGGATTATCTAAAAGATAGCGCATTACTTCTTCTGTTAGAGATATATTTCGTTCGATAACATCATTCATTTTCATGCTCATATTGTACAACAAAAAAAAAGCGGACTTTCTCTCTCTGAAAATCCGCTCTTTGTGAGTATCGCTATGTATCAAACCGCTTCGGGAGTTTGTTCCCGCATATTGGTCATTTTAATAACCAAACGCAAAATCTCATTAACTTTTTTGTCGTTAGAGAAGTATTTAGCAACATCTGGCTCTAAAAGAATTACATTTGTTCCTTCCTTAAAGCGATGAGCATATTTCCCTTGTACACCTGTTTTAAAGAAATCATCTAAGTCGTATTCAGGAAGTAGGTCGTCTATTTCTTTATAGGTTTCTTTTTTCATAAGCCTTTCTCTCATTTTTTCTTAGTTTGCGTGAACTAATAATGCGGATACGATTTTCACGTTCTGTATATGAAATCATAAGTAAATTTCGGCGATGTGACCAACCAACAATCATAAATCTTTCTTCTTGTTCTGAATGTCTCAAATCGTAGTTAGTTATGCTTAGTTCGTCGGTAAATACAGTCACTGCTTCTTGAAATGATACGCCATGCTTCTGTAAATTATATCTTGCTTTATTTGGATCCCATTCAAAATTCATCTGTAAATTCCTTGCCATAACTATACATCAGTTCAAGTTCTTGTGCAAGAAAAAAGCAAAAGCCTCCCAAGACATGGATAATCTCGGAAGGCTTTTCGATTCTCTATCAAAATCGCCCCCCATCATCGCACGGGCGTGAACGCGCCGTGCTAATTGGCAAAACCCGACTGAAGTCGGCTCGGGCAAACGAGTCCGCTTTAGCGGGGTTCAGCTTTGAGCGTGGACGTTCACGTCCATGCGGAACACAGATTAATCTTGAAAGGCTTTTTGATTCTCTCTAAAAGTTGACCCTCATCTCCGCCCCCATCTACTCCACCTATCACCCCTCTGCAAACGGGATGCGCTCCACACCAAAACGCATCTTTGCTGTCCGTCATCGCACGGCGGTAAACCGACCGTGCTAAAAGGCTTAAGCCGACTAAAGTCGACTCGCTTGTAGAGTCCGCTTTAGCGGGGTTCAGCTTTAAGTGGACGTTCACGTCCATGCGGAACACGGATTAATCTTGGAAGGCTTTTTGATTCTCTCGTAAAGTTGGCCATCATCTCCACCCCCACCTCAGGGCTGTTCAATGCCACGAACAGATACTCGGTTTTTCCTTTTTAAACACGATTTTTTTTCTAAAAAGCGTTGACTATGAGAAAAATCTCTCGCTTTCCGAGCAAAAAACCGAGTATCTTGGGATAAAAAAGTAGGATTGAACAGCCCTTGCCCCCACCTACACCTATCACCCCTCTACAAACGGGATGTGCTCCACGCCAAGACACATCTCAGCGAGATTCTTGTAGGTTTTTCATTGCAGGCAGTCCAGAAGATGGGATGCGCTTTTTTTAGTCCCCTAACACTTTGTAAGGCGAATTTCCTTTTTCCCAATTTTTTATCGATTTATATTGCTGAGTTTCCCTGAAGAAGGATGTATCGTAAGCTAGTCGCAACTTAGAACTCATATCTTTTTCCGTGGATCGCAAAGCTTTATTTTGAGTTTTTGATAGTATCTCTTTGCTAAACGTATCTTTAAACACTACAGGAATGATACGCACCAACAAAGAGACCAAATCATGTCCTTGACAAACATGCCCTAGATTTGGTTTCTTTTTAGCTAAATCAGTAGCTTTTTCTTTTATTTTCTCATAAGAATACTTACAGCCAGTTTCTTTGTTTTCCTGAGATAAATCAAATAATAGTTCTAAGTCAATAATTTTTTCTTGGCTGTCAAAAATTCTTTCAAAGGAAATTCCCTTAAACTTAAGTCCTAGTTTCTCTCGAAAAGTTACCCAACGTAAAAAACCAATCGTTGATCCCGCTTCAAACAATACATTCCGCACATTATCTGCGAAATTATCCAACAAGTCTATTTCCTCTGACGGAACTATCTCTCGTAGAATATTATCAAGAGCAGGTGACATAATTATTAGTGTCTCAACATCGTGAAAATCAGTCACAACGATATTAGGATGTTCAGGAACATCTCCATCCAGATATGAAAAGTCACAATCAACAACACCTAAAATACCCTCCGCACTTCGAGTAGCTAAAATTTTTATTGCATCAATAACATGCCCCTTTTTATGTGCAGGTAGAACTTTACTTTGAGATTGATCAAAGTACCTATGAAAAAACTTCACATCATCAACACCTTCAACTATTACAATTGCTCCATAATATTGATCTCTAAGAAGCATCACATCATTAGCAATTCGAGTACCACCAATATATTGTTTCATTTATATTTATCCCCGCCTTTTTCTATTGAATATCCGGTCCCTTTAACTCAACAGTTAAATCCCATCTGTCATGGATAATATCAGGGGAATGTGTAGCAATAAGCACATCGAATCCTGTTAGTTTCGTAATAGACTGTATATCTTCCAGAAATTCTTGTTGCCAGCCAATATGCAGTGATAGTTCTGGTTCATCGAGAAGTATTAAAGAATCTTCTTTTACCCTAAACAACAACTCATATAGAAGAACGATTTCATGTTGTTCTCCAGATGACAAAGAACTTAGTTCAAGGTCTGTTCCATTAAATGCAGTGAAAGCAAAACCATTCTTTTTAGATATTGTAAGTTTTTTATACTTAAATCGTTTATTGAGAATAGCCATGAATAGCTCGATTTTTTCTAGGTCATCATCAAAAACTTCCAACTTGTCTTTTACGTCTTGTACATATACAGATAAAACATCTCGAGTTGAGTCTGCAACAGCTTCATCTGGTAATTGAACTCTTTCTTCGTCCTTGTCCAATAGCCCCGCAGTTTTTAATCGAGTTCGTTTTTCTTCTAAGCTTGCTAATTCTTCTCGAAGGCGACTTTCAGAAAGCCGGTTATCTGTATTTTTTCCGATAATCTTAACCACTCGGTTTGGAAAAGTACGATCCAGTGATGATGAAAGCTCTGCGGACTTTGTCAACGTTTGCTGAATTTTTGTTGATAGTTCTTGCGAATGCTTTTGTACGGCAGGCACGCTGAATTCTTTTCTCCTAGAAGTTCTATAGCGAAACTCTTCTTCAAGTCTATGGTGCTCTGTTTGAAGTCGATTTGTTTTAATGAAGAGTGTTGTTGCAAGTAATTTGATTTTTTTGACAACGCTTTGTTCATGGCTACTCTCAAAAGGTAATATGCCTTCATAAGTTTCCATAACATCATCAAGAGATAATACTTGCCCCGTACTTATGTTTCTCCATTCACGACTTCCTACTCTGGATAATTCAGGAACAATCTCTTCTATTACACTGATAGGAAAATCAGGCCTTTTTCTTTTTCCCAAAAGACTTATTATTTGTTCTTTACCTTTTTCATCAAGAGTTAAATCTAGTTTATTAGTATCTCCCGTTTCATCTTTTTGAATAGTTATTGATATTTGATTATCTAAATCCACTCTGAACTTATTAAATGGAATCCTGCGAAACAATGAGAATTTCCCTAAAAACAGGTCATTAATCATACTTAGAAGAACCGTTTTCCCTGCCCCGTTAGGTCCATGAATAATGGTAATTTTGTCGTCAGAATTTAGTGAGATTTCATGATGAAAAACACCAAAAAGACTTGTAACAGAAACTTGTTTGATACGCATTAGTAATCCCTCTCCACTAAAAAATGTCAAATAATGATATTCTTATCACTCTTTATCTATCCTAAAATTATACCCCAATAAAAAAAGGCGGCAGCCCCCAACCGCCGCCTAATCACTAATTACCTAATCCCTGATCCACTAACCCCTAAAGCTTCGCAAACCTCGTCACCACAACCGCCGCACTCGGGAGCGTAGCCTTATTCCCCATTTTCATCTCAGCAGGAGCAACACCAGCTTTCTTCGGCGCAGATTGATAAATGAAGATTGGTGTATCTTTCTTTGCAAATTTGAGCGGGACGTAGGCTTGTCCGGTCAATGTGCCATTCATATCAGCGGCGCAGGAAGTGACCCAACCGATGACCTTGCCGCGTTTATCCATCACGGGATCGCCGTTATGCGCCATGCGCACGCCCTTCTCGGTGAAGGTGAAGCGAACAACAACGCCTTTGCGTTTCTTCTCATTGGCGATATAAGCATCCCGCCCAATGAAGTAAGGTTTGTAGGTCTTGACGTAAGAACCAAATCCGCCTTCGGCTACGCCCAAGTCAGCTTTGCCCATTTTGCCAGAGCCTAATCCCATTTCATGACCGTAAAGGGGCAGACCAAATTCAGTACGGAGACTATCGCGTGCGCCCAAGCCAATCGGTTTGATGCCGAATTGCTCGCCCGCTTTCATGACAGCCATCCAAAATTCGGCGGCGCGTTCGGGATGCACGAAGAGTTCAAATGCCATCTTTTCGCCGGTATAGCCGGTGCGGGAGACGATCAAATCAAAACCACCGACTGTTGCATCACAAAGTTTTGTGCGGGTGAGTTTCATAATGGCAGTACGATCTTCATCGCTCACGCCCATTGCCAATAGGATGTCTCGGGAACGCGGTCCTTGGAGCGCAATATCCACTCGTTGGGCAGCACCCAAGTTGGGGTCACGTAGGTTCCGGATTTCCGCATCATATCCATAAGTTCTCGCCCACGGATATTTATTATCGATCTTAACTTTTCCGTCCCGCACCGTTTCCAACCAAGTTCGGTCTTTATCGTCATTCGAGGCATTCACCACGACCAAGAAATTATCCGCGCCACGTCTGTAAATCAGTGTGTCGTCAATTACCTCGGCATCGGGGGTCAAAAATTGGGTATAAAGCGAGTTGCCGAGAGCCAGACCGCCGATGTCGTTGCCGCAAACGGTGTCTAAAAAGCTCGCCGCATCATCGCCGCGCACATCATAAACGCCCATGTGTGCCACATCGAAAAGCCCGGCGGCGTTGCGGGTGGCGAGATGCTCATCCATCACGCCGCTATACCAAACGGGCATTTCCCAGCCCGCAAAAGGAATCAATTTGCCGCCGAGTTCCTTATGCACATCGTAAAGTGCGGTGCGCTGGAGCGGCGGGTCGGCGGGTTCATCCCATTTGAAATCAGGCAGGGCTTCACGAGATTTCACCTCGAGCTGACCAATGCCCACATAAAAAGCCTTGTCGTTTTCTTTTTCGTCTTTATTTTCGCGTGGCGTGGGGGCTTCATCGGATTCTCTCACGACGAAGGGTCCCGGCACACGGCTGGCGGCGAAATCATCACTTTTTTCTACATTTAAGGAGACGTAACCATCGGATAGATCCCTGAGCCAGGTCGCGGTTAAAACAGCATCTTCTTCGCTGACACTGAGTCTATACGCTTCACTCGTGATTTTGGCTAGAGTGCCCTTAACAATCTTTTCTGGGGTGTGGACACAGGTTGCCGCGCTCTCTCCATCTTTCAGTGCAGAAAGGTCTGCGCTCAGCGCATAATCGAGCGTCTGACGGATTTGTTTGCCCATCAAATCGTAGGCAACCCAACCATCTTTGGCATTCACTTTGTCGTCAATATAATAGAAGTGGGGGTATCCGCTGTCGATTGGTTCAAAATCCATCCCCGCAGATAATGCCAACTCACGGATGCGCAGTTTCGCATCGTTCAGCAATTTAAAGTCGATATTTGCGCGGCGTTGGCGTTTGCGTTTCTTAGGCACATCCATGAAATAAGGTTGGCAACCGAGCAAAACATCGGAGATTACATCAGCGAGTTCGCGGGATTTTTCTTCATCGAATCCACGTTGCGTAATCCACGGTGTACCAAGCCTAATGCCACTCGGTGCAAGCGCAGAACGGTCGCCTGGAATGGTATTTCGATTGACGACCAATCCCGCAATATCGAGAATACGAGATGCCATATCGCCGCTCAAAGTTGCACCATCTGCGCCTTTGATGCTTCGGCAGTCGATATTAATCAGATGCGTATCTGTACCGCCAAAAGGCACCTTCAATCCACGTTTTTGGAATTGGTCGACCATCGCAATGGCGTTATCAATGGTTTGTTGTTGCAGGTTTTTATAATCTTCAGTTTTGGCAAGTTTGAAAGCGAGAGCCAAGCCAACAAAAGTATTGATATGCGGTCCGCCCTGCTCGCCGGGGAAAACGGCACGATCAATTTTGCGAGAAATCAGGCGATTTGTGCTCATCAAAACCGCGCCGCGTGGACCATGCAAGGATTTATGCGTCGTGGACATAATCACATCCGCAATCCCCATTGGTGAGGGCACAACGCCCGCCGCCGTAAGACCACCAATATGTGAAATATCGGTCAGCAAATATGCGCCAACTTCATCCGCAATTTCACGGAATTTCTTCCAATCAGGAACCCATGAGTAAGAAGAAAATCCTGCAATAATCATTTTTGGCTTATGTTCAAGAGCCAATGCGCGAATTACATCGTAATCAATTTGCTCGGTTTCGTCATCGATCCCATAGCTAATGATATTGTAGTTTTTCCCCGAACGATTGACGTGCGATCCATGCGAAAGATGCCCGCCATGCAACAAATTCATCCCCATCACCGTATCACCGGGTTGAACCAATGCGTGATATACAGCGTTGTTGGCAGGTCCACCAGACAACGCCTGAATGTTCACATAAATTTCATCTGCCGTTACGCCATTTGCGGCGAAGGCTTCCGCCGCACGTCTGCGAGCCAGCGATTCGATGGTATCAGCGTATTCCACACCTTTATAGTAGCGCGGGTCAGAATAACGGCGATAATGATTCAAACGCACATCGTGGTCGAGAAGCTCATCTTCGGTCATCCAGCGGCTATCTTCATCGGGGTAACCTTCAGCATAGATATTCTGGAAAGCCGAAGCCAATCCCTCTCGCACAGCGAGGGGAGCCTGTGACTCAGACGCGATCATAATCAACTTGCGGACTTGTCGCTCCGCTTCAATTTGGGTTAATTCGTAAACTTTGGGGTCTAATTCTTCAAGGGTGCCGCGGACGAGAAAATCTTTCATTGGGAGTCTCCTGTTGGGTAATAAAACGCAAAGCATAGAACGTAAGCATTTACTTCACGTTTTACGTTTCATGCTTCAATAAAATTTGTCAGACAACTTCTAAATTGTAGAACGAGAGTGGGCGGGGGTCAAGTGTAAAAAGGCATATTTAAGGAATTCCCTAGCAACAAAACACTTTTGTTTTTGCAGGTGGGTGAGTAGCTCCGAATGTTTTTTCGGAGCGTATCGAAGCCACTCAACCAACACGCGCTTCTTTTTCCAAACTGTCATGTGGTCAAGAAATCTCAAGAGATACACATCATAGCAAAATGGTACAATTCCCTTCTCGAAACCATCTCATCAAAGGTGCGACTTTAAAAACCTCACCCTCTTCGCTACTTAAAACCTATGACCACAAACGCCTCCGAATTTACCATCGCCCGCTCTCACAAAACCAACCTCAGCTCCCCTGTGCGTTGGATATTCTCCCACGTCTACCGCTACGGCTGGATTTGGGGCATGATCTGGATTGGCGCAATTGGCAACGCCACCCTCGCGGGCATAATGCCCGTCTACGTTGGTCAAGCCTTTGATGCCCTCATCGCCAGCCCCCCTCAACCTGAAAAACTGCTCCCCATCATGTGGCTCATCATCGGCTCACAAGTTTTACGCGGCTTCCTCCAACTAGGGCGAAACTTTGGTGCAGATTTAGTTGCCCAAAAAACCGAACGAAATATCAGAGACGAACTCTATATTTCATTGCTCGGCAAAAGCATGACCTTCCATAATATCCAACCCATTGGCGATACAATGGCACGTGCCACAAACGATGTGCGGGAAATCAACTTCATGTTCAGCCCAGGTATAAATCTCGTTATTGGCTCGCTCACCTTTCTCGCAATGCCCTTTCTCTACGCACCCCGCTATCACACCGATTTACTTCTCGTTCCCACCCTGTTTGCCATTGCCTATTTTATTGCGCTTTGGCAATACCTCCACAGCCTGCGCCCCGTAACAGAAGAAGTGCGCGAAACCTTCGGACAAATGAACACAAGACTCGCCGAAGCCCTCGACGGCATCGAAACAGTCAAAGGCGCGGCACAAGAAGAATTTGAAGTCAACCTTTTCAACACCCGCGCCCGCGCCTTTCGAAATGCCTTCGTCAAGCAGGGCGACCTCGAAGCCCGCTTCGTTCCCATGCTCCTCTACGGAATGGCACTCGGCGGCGGTCTCCTGCACGCCCTCATCCTCTATCGAAATGGCGAAATCAATATCGGCGCGGTCGTTGCCTACGTTGGACTTCTGCAGATGCTCATGTTCCCCACCTTCGCATCCACTTTTGCCTATACCCAAGTTTCTTTAGGGATGGTAAGTGCACGCCGCATATTAGATCTGATAAAACGCGAAACAGACTTAGACCAAAATGCGGATGGATTCGCCAGAGACATCCGTGGGGAAACTTGCTTCCGTTCAGTAGACTTCTCTTATACCTCATCCGATTCTGTTTTGGACGGAATCAACTTCACCGTGATGCCCGGTCAAACGGTGGCAATTGTCGGTCAAACGGGCGCGGGCAAAACATCCCTCGTCAAATTACTAAACCGCACCTACGATGCCACCGGCGGCGAAGTCCTCGTAGACGGAATCAACGTCCACGATTGGAACTTAGCCTCCCTTCGCCAACAAATCTCCATTATTGAGCAAGATATATTCCTCTTCTCCTCTTCCATCTCTGAAAATATCGCCTTTGGCAAACCCAATGCGACTCAGGAAGAAATTGTCAAAGCCGCGAAATCTGCACAAGCCCACAAATTTATTACCCGATTCGAAAACGGATACGAAACCGTCCTCGGCGAGCGTGGCGTAACTCTCTCTGGCGGGCAACGTCAGCGATTAGCCTTAGCGCGCGCCTTCCTTACCGACCCTCGTATTCTTGTTTTAGACGATTCCACCTCCGCCATAGACAGCGCAACCGAAGATAATATCCAACGCGCCATCGCCGAAGCATCAAAAGGACGCACCACCTTCTTGATCACGCATCGCCTTTCCCAAATTCGCTGGGCAGATTTGATTATTGTGCTCAAAAAAGGCAAAATCGCCGCGATCGGCAATCATGCTGAGTTGATGGAAAACAGTGATGCATATAGACGGATTTTTTCGGAATGAGGCAGATGTCAGTAAATCGGGTAGCGGGAAATCAGGAATCAGAAAAAACTATCATTAACGCTCTAGCCGCTGTTCCCACACCAACGCCAACGCAAACGCACCGTACGATATAGCCAAAACCCATTAGAAACGGACGAAATAATACCAAAAACCCTTCTAGTTCCTGAGCAAAAGCGAAACAATATCAAATAAGGAGAATGTCATGCAAAAAGAGATTACAGAAAAAGGTCCCTTGCTCACCCCCAACGGAGAATTGGCAAATGTGGGTTGGTCTCCACACCCAATACTAGATTGTAATCTGGAAAATGCTAATTTCTACTCCCTAAAATCATTGCAGTTTATGCGCGTTAAACGCTGGGATTATTACGCCGTTTTCACCCCAAGACGTTTTTTCTCCGCCACAATCGCGGATCTTGGCTACGCAGGCAATATCTTTGTATACACAATGGACTTTGCTACAGGTGAACTGCATGAAGAAGGGCTGGTTATTCCGTTAGGAAAAGGGATTGAACTGCCACGCAATAATACCGAAGGAGTAACTTCTTTTTCTGGGAAGGGCGTGACTTTAACATTTACGGTTAAAGATGGTAAGCGAAATCTACTCGTTGATTGGGAAAGTTTCCATGACGGGCGCGGCATCCAAGCCAAAATCGACCTTTCCCAACCAGATGGGCACGAATCGATGAACTTGGTCATCCCCATCCCACCAAAACGCTTCTACTTTAACACTAAAATCAATTGCCTACCAGCATCGGGATATATTCAATATGGAGACTTACGCGAAGAACTACATCCTGACGAAGCACTTGGCGCCTTGGATTGGGGGCGCGGTGTCTGGGAATATAGCAGTTTCTGGAATTGGGCAAGCGCATCTGGCTTCTTGCCAGATGGACGCAGTATCGGGCTTAACTTGGGGTGCGGATTCGGTGATATTAGCGCGGCGACTGAAAATGCGGTCATCGTAGATGGGAAAATCCACAAACTAGAGCAAGTTCCCTATCTTTACGACTCGAATGATTATATGAAACCATGGGTTTTTCGAGACAACCAGAATCGCCTTGATCTAACGTTCACCCCCTTTAAAGATCGTACTGCGCGTACAAACTTAGGAATTATTTTTAGCGAAGTGCATCAACTCTTTGGTCGTTATAATGGTCACGTCATTCTGGACAATGGCGATCGTTTAGAAATCCGTGACCTAATTGGCTTCGCAGAGGAACACAACGCTCGTTGGTAAGTTGGAGCAATCATCTCCCTAACAAGCACCTAATTGGCTAATCTCTAATTATTACCTAGCAACATAAACTTTGAAAAGAAACCTTTCAAAGTTCACGCAAAAACATAAAGTCGTCAAGAAAAACTGATGTTTTTTGTATTTATAAATATATTTACGAAAAAATGTTTTAATTAATCTTTAATATGCAAGCAGAACTTAAAAACTTTGCGTTTTTGTGGCTTTGCGTAAGATAAAGTCACAGAATTTTGAAACTGACATCTAACTAAATTAATATCTAATCTGCTGATTTAAGGAACCCAACTCATGCCCCCATCCTCATACTGGCTACTATTCCTCTCCGCTGCCTTCGCGATTAACATCTCCCCTGGACCAGATATCGTTTATATCGTCTCCAAAACTATTACCCAAGGTCGCAAAATCGGATTTGCCTCCTCGCTTGGCGTTTCTGCCGGGGCGTTATTTCACGTCTTCGCCGCCGCGCTGGGGCTTTCGGCAATTCTCGCCACATCTGCGATTGCCTTTAGTATCGTAAAATATGCAGGCGCCGCCTACTTGCTTTATTTGGGCATAAAATCTTTTTTCTCCAACGGAACTACCTTTGAGAAAGCAGAGAAAAGCGGGAGCATATCCACCCCTTGGCAAGCCTTTAGGCAGGGCGTAATGATAGATATTCTCAACCCCAAAGTGGCGATTTTCTTTATGGCATTTTTGCCCCAATTTATTCGCCCCGGTCACGGAAGCACGCCTCTTCAAATTATCGGGCTTGGTGCATTAGTCGTCTTAATGGCAATCCCGATTGAATTTACGATTGTCCTAACCGCATCCAAAACTACTACCTTTTTCCGACAAAACCGCAGATTTTCCGTATGGCTTGACCGTGTCTTAGGAACCGTGCTAGTTGGCTTAGCCGTGCGGCTGGCGCTCACTGAAAGCCCGAGCTAAGAATTAGGAAAATCCTGCCGCCCTTGTAGTAAGGGCTTCAGCCCTTAACCGCTGAAGCGGTTACTACAAAGAAAAATGCGCTACTGAAAACTGAAAACCGACCACCAAACAGCCCCAACGGGGCTTCCGCATTGAGCCTGTCGGGTTTACCCACAGGCGGTCTAAATTTATCCAACCCCGCCTGCCCGTAAACGGGACAAGCTCAAAGCCAAAGAGCGATAAATCGCCCTTCCAAAAGAAAATTCGCGTAATTCGCCCATTCGCGAGATTCGCGTTAAAAACTAACCCACCCAATCTCTCATACCACTGGTACCTACCCCATGAGTTTCTTCGCCGGCTTAGATGCCGAAAAATACGACCGAGAATATACAGATAAAGAATTGCTCTCACGAATTGCGGGCAACTTCTCCCCTCAGCGCAAGCGGATGATGCAAATCTCCTTCTTGGTGCTAATCGTGGCGTTAATCTCCGCCTCAACGCCAATGATTATCAGCCGAAGTCTCAAAGAGCTAGAAACGCGCCCCACAATGGATGCGATACTCCTTATTGGTGGCGGCGTTTTCCTCATCGGCGTACTCAACTGGGGCATCAACTGGATGCGCCGCGCCCTCACCGCCCGAGCCATTGGCGATGTGGTGCTCAACCTCCGCACCTCCGCTTTTCGAGCGACGGCAGAACATGACCTGTCTTTTTACGATAAGTTTTCATCGGGCAAAATTGTTTCACGAATCACCTCTGACACCAAAGATTTTGGGCAACTCGTCACCATAGCCACCGACATCAGCGCACAGCTGATTCAGGCGAGCATTTTGGCAATCGTCCTTTTTAGCATCTCGTGGCAGTTAACCCTGCTCATCGTTCTCTATCTTCCCATTATTTTCATTGTCACCTCACAGTTTCGTAAAGCAGCGCGCACAGTAACTCGTAATGGGATGCGCGCAATGGCAGATGTAAACGCGACTATCAAAGAAACCGTTAGCGGCATTTCTGTTGCCAAAAATTTCCGTCAGGAGATAAGCATCTTCGAGACCTTTGACATCGCCAATCAAGATTCTTATCGCGTTAATGTGCGGCGTGGATTTGTTCTTGCGCTCATTTTTCCCGTTCTCAATACGCTTGGCGGCATTGCAACCGCCATCATGGTTTATGTTGGCGGCTGGAGCGTGATGCGCGGCGGGGTCACTGTGGCGGCTTGGTATCTTTTTATTCTCAGCCTCAACCATTTTCTCTTCCCCATGATGAATCTCTCCGCTTTTTGGGCGCAGATTCAGCAAGGACTCTCTGCCGCAGAACGGGTTTACGGGCTAATAGACGCCGACCCGAATGTTTTACAAGAAGATGATGAAGAGGTCACGCACGCGCAAGGTCAAGTACGATTCAAAAATGTCCACTTCGCGTACACAGCTTCGGAACCGCTTCTGACGCGTTTCAACTTGCTCATTCCACCCGGACAGAATCTTGCCTTAGTCGGGCACACCGGCGCAGGGAAATCGTCTATCGCCAAATTAATTGCTCGATTTTACGAATTCCAAGAAGGAGAAATCCACGTGGACGGGCGCGACATCCGATCGTTTAACCTTCCATCCTACCGCCGTCAACTGGGCATTGTTTCACAAGTCCCCTTCTTATTTTCTGGCACAGTGGCAGAAAATATCCGCTACGCCCGCCCCGAAGCAACCGAGACCGAGATTTTGAAAATGGCGCGCAAAATTGGTGATGGTGAGTGGCTAGATACCCTGCCAGATGGCTTGGATAGCAAAGTCGGCGAGCGCGGTGCACGCCTTTCGATGGGACAGCGGCAACTTGTAGCATTAATGCGCGTCCTTATCCAAAACCCCGCTATTTTCATCTTGGACGAAGCGACTGCCAGCATTGACCCCTTTACCGAGTGGCAAATTCAGCAGGCATTGAATTTGATTTTAGAAAACACAACCAGCATCCTGATTGCCCATCGCCTTTCAACCATCAAGTCTGCGGATAAGATTTTGGTGATGGAAAACGGCGGCATCATTGAGGAGGGAAACCACGACAACCTGCTCGCACAAGAGGGGCATTACGCGGAGTTGTATAATACTTATTTCAGGCATCAGAGTTTAGCGTATATTGAGGGACAGGGGGCAGTGATCAGGTAATCAGACCTTGTAGGAGCACAGTATTCTGTGCCCCTACAACGTCAAAAACAACCGGCAAGGGCTTCGTATAATTAGCACGGTCGGTTTACCGCCGTGCGGTCGCCACAGGTAACAAAAACCCCAAAACTCCAACCATATCTCCTCGCAGAAAAAAAATATCCAAGACCAACTCGTCTTTGGCTCCGATGCTAGGATGCTTATCAAGCAAGAAAGAATTTCTGTTTCTTTTCATATATATTTATGATGATAATGAAACTAGAAGGTAACCTGATTGACCATCAAAGTATTGTCCACAAAAGAAAATTTGACAAAGTTATTTCTTTTTGCTACACTGGTAACACGCGTTAGTAACACGCGTTACCAACTAAGGACGATTAGTGATGAAAAAGCGGTCTACAAGTCAGGACGTAGCAAATTTAGCTGGTGTATCTCGCACCACCGTTTCGCTTGTTTTAAATGATGTAAAGGGGGTAAATATACCTGTGCCAACACGTCAACGAGTTTATGACGCTGCAAAAAACCTTGGCTACGTGCCAAACGCAACAGCTCAGGCTCTGGCTACCCAACGCGCACAAGCAATCGGATTGGTTATGACGCGAAGCCCCCATCATATTGCATCAGACACTTTTTTACCACAAATACTTGGGGGGCTTTTAGATGTTGCCAAACGGAACAATTTTCGTCTTTTAATTGAATCCATTGAAGAAGAGCGGCAAGAACGTGTCTATTTAGAGCTTGCACATGCAAAACATATTGATGGCATGATTTTGCTTACCCCACGCATAGATGATAAAGGTTTAAAAAAGTTGGGCGAAGTTGGTGTTCCGGCTGTTTTGATGGGGAATTTACAAGATTCCAATCTTTGCTCCGTTGATGTTGATAACCGTTCAGCGGCTGAACAAGCGACGCAGTATCTAATTGATCTAGGACATTCGAAAATTGCATGCATTTCTAATGCACGCCTTTCCTATAGCGCTGTTCCAGATCGTATTTTTGGCTATCAAGACGCACTCTCTAAAGCTGGGATACCGCTCAAAGATAGTCTTATTGGATATGCTGATTTTAGTCCCCAAAGTGGCTTTGAGAGTATGAATGCTTTACTCTCTTCAGGGGAAGAATTTTCAGCTGTCTTTGTTGCTAGTGACAATGTTGCAATGGGTGCAAAGGCAGCATTGCGAAAAGCTGGTTTACGTATTCCTGATGATATTTCAATTGTTGGATTTGATGATGTTCCTTGGTCTAAGTATTCAGACCCTCCGCTAACGACTGTTCGATTGCCTGCTCAAGATTTGGCATCTGAAGCATGCTTGCTCCTATTAGATTTAATGAAAGGACATATACCAGAAAAACGAAATCTGGTCTTAGATACTCAGCTCGTTATACGAAAATCGTGTTGCGAGCATTAATTAAATGAAGTTTTTTTAAGGAGGTGGTGCGCTCGAATTTAGATTAAATATTTTATTGAGAATTTCAAAAACCTATAAGACCCCTATATTCGGAGGAATATAAAATAATGAAGAAAATACTTCTCACCCTTTTTGTGTTGCTGATGGTTTCAAGTATGATTATCTCAGCTTGCGCTCCTGAACCTGAAGAACCTGTTGTAGAAGAACCCGAAACAGCAGAAGAGTCTATGGAAGATGAGTCTATGGCAGAAGAACACGCTGCTGTTGATGTCGCCCCTGCAGGTGACGAACTTGCCGCGGCTTACGCTGGTGAATATGATGGCACAGTTGTTACCATGTCTGGTCCTTTCACCGATGCAGATGCCGTCAAATTTGACAATTCTGTTGTTGCTTTCGAAGAAGCAACTGGCATTGATATCCAATACGAAGGCTCCAAAGAATTTGAAGCCTCCATCACCATCCGTGTAGACGGTGGCGATGCCCCCGACATTGTTGACTTCCCACAACCTGGTCTTTTGTCCACTATGGTTGCCAAAGGTCAAGTTGTTGACCTAAATGGTGTCATTGATGAAGCTTGGCTGAATGAGAATTACATCCAATCCTGGCTCGATATGGGCACAATGGAAGGTCCCGATGGTCCTATGATGGCTGGTGTTTGGGCACGTGCAAATGGTAAATCTTTGGTTTTCTACCCGAAAGCCGAATTTGATGCCGCTGGCTACGAAGTTCCTGAAACCTGGGCTGAAATGATGACCCTCACCGAAACCATCGCCTCTGACGGTGATACCCCTTGGTGTATAGGAATCGAATCTGGTGCCGCAACTGGTTGGGCAATGACCGACTGGCTCGAAGACACCATGCTCCGCACTACTTCCCTTGAAAATTACGACAAATGGGTTGCTGGCGAATTAGCCTTCAACTCCCCTGAAGTACAAAATGCACTCGGTTATGTTACCGACATTTGGTTCAACGATGCTTACGTTTATGGCGGGCAAGCTTCCATCCCCACCACTTTCTTTGGTGATGCCCCCACCCCTATGTTTGATTCACCCCCCAAATGCTGGTTGCACCGTCAAGGCAACTTCATCACTTCCTTCTTCCCAGAAGGCAAAGAAGCTGGCGTAGATTACGATTTCTTCTATCTGCCCCCAATTGACGAACAATACGGCAAACCCGTCCTCGGCGCAGGCGATATTTATGCTATGTTCAACGACCGCCCCGAAGTTCGTGCTGCAATTCAATACTTCTCCACTGGCGACTCTGTCAAAGGTTGGGTTGAAGCTGGCGGCGCAATTTCACCGCATAACGACTCCAACTTAGATTGGTATGCAGACTCCGTCACCCGTGACGTTGCTGAGATCATCCTGAATGCAGATTCCTTCCGCTTCGATGCCTCTGACCTTATGCCCGGTGCTGTTGGTGCTGGTACCTTCTGGAAATACATGACCGATTACGTAAGCGGTACAGTAGAAATGGAAGACGCACTCCAACAAATTGACGATTCTTGGCCCGCCTCTGATGGTGCAGAAACTCCTGCCGCATCTGATGTTGCTCCAGGTGATGAACTCGCCGCCGCTTACGATGGTGAGTATGATGGCACAGTTGTTACCATGTCTGGTCCTTTCACCGATGCAGATGCTGTCAAATTTGACGCATCAGTTGCCGCTTATGAAGAAGCAACCGGCATTGATATTCAATATGAAGGCTCCAAAGAATTTGAAGCCTCCATCACCATCCGTGTAGACGGTGGCGATGCCCCCGACATTGTTGACTTCCCACAACCTGGTCTTTTGTCCACGATGGTTGCCAAAGGTCAAGTTGTTGACCTCAATGGTGTCATTGATGAAGATTGGCTGAATGAGAATTACATCCAATCCTGGCTCGATATGGGCACAATGGAAGGTCCCGATGGCGCAATGATGGCTGGTGTTTGGGGACGTGCAAATGGTAAATCTTTGGTTTTCTACCCGAAAGCCGAATTTGATGCCGCTGGCTACGAAGTTCCTGAAACCTGGGCTGAAATGATGACCCTCACCGAAACCATCGCCTCTGACGGTGATACCCCTTGGTGTATAGGAATCGAATCTGGTGCCGCAACTGGTTGGGCAATGACCGACTGGCTCGAAGACACCATGCTCCGCACCACTTCCCTTGAAAATTACGACAAATGGGTTGCTGGCGAATTAGCCTTCAACTCCCCCGAAGTACAAAATGCACTCGGTTATGTTACCGACATTTGGTTCAACGATGCTTACGTTTATGGCGGGCAAGCTTCCATCCCCACCACTTTCTTTGGTGATGCCCCCCCCCCCATGTTTGATTCACCCCCCAAATGCTGGTTGCACCGTCAAGGCAACTTCATCACTTCCTTCTTCCCAGAAGGCAAAGAAGCTGGCGTAGATTACGATTTCTTCTATCTACCCCCAATTGATGAACAATACGGCAAGCCCGTCCTCGGCGCAGGCGATATTTACGCTATGTTCAACGACCGCCCCGAAGTTCGCGCAACCATTCAATACTTCTCCACCGGCGACTCTGTCAAAGGTTGGGTCGAAGCTGGCGGCGCAATTTCACCGCATAATGACTCCGATTTAGATTGGTACGCAGACTCCGTCACCCGTGACGTTGCTGAGATCATCTTGAATGCAGATTCTTTCCGCTTCGATGCCTCTGACCTTATGCCCGGCTCCGTTGGCGCAGGCACTTTCTGGAAATACATGACCGATTACGTAAGCGGCACTGTAGAAATGGAAGGCGCATTGCAACAAATTGACGACTCTTGGCCCACCGAATAAGTTAGATATTAGACCTATCAGGTCTTAATGTAGAATAGAAGGACGGGAAGTATATCCCGTCCTTCTAAACTTCATCTTTTAGATATAAAGCCGTATCGAACATGATTTGAGCTGGGGTGCCAAATCCCTAGCATTTTCTCGGCGTGAACGTCACCACACTATACGCCAAGGAAATGTTGACCAAAAGCACGCAAGTTGAAATCAAGAGCGATGCACCGCTCTTCGTCCCAATTATTTGTAATCTAAGATCTATCTTTCACTTATAAACTAAAGCGAGATAAATCTCGCTTTACGAGCAATCCCAATTATTTTTTAGGAGGTAAAGTCTATGGAAACACCTCAAAAAGACTCGTCTGCTTTAACAACTCTTGGAAGAATACTTCTTTCCTTTTTAGTCTCTATAGCTACATTTTGGGGATTATGGCAAGTATTTCTCTTCTTACGAGACAGCGATGCCCCACAACTTGTTATCATTTTGGTTGCCATCCTTTGGGGAGTGGGTGGCGTAGCCCTCCTTTTCGTTGTCCTAAATTGGTTTGTAGAACAATTGCCGGGAGAATGGGGACGAAAATTACAACCCTTCGTATTTATCGGTCCGGCTGTTGCGATTATGGCGTGGTATCTTATCATTCCCGTTTTCCGTACATTGATTTTAAGTTTCAAGGGACCGTTGGGGCAAGAATGGATTGGAACAGGTTGGGCGATTTTCAACAACTATAAATTTGCCTTCACAGACCGCATTATGCTTGAAACTTTTCGTAACAATTTGCTATGGATGGTTTTTGGCACAGCGCTTAGTGTGAGCTTTGGCTTGCTGGTTGCTGTACTGGCAGACCGTAGCAAATTTGAGCCTATCTATAAAGCGATTATTTTTATGCCAATGGCAATCTCGTTTGTGGGCGCAGGCGTAATTTGGAAATTTGTATATACCTACAGAGGCGTTGGCGTTGGTATTCAGGAAATCGGTTTACTCAATGCAATTGTTATTGCGCTAGGCTGGGAATCACAGCCTTGGCTTAGTTTACCCCCGTGGAATAATTTCTTCCTCATCATTATCATGGTTTGGCTCCAAACAGGATTTGCGATGGTCATTATCTCCTCTGCAATTAAGGGCATCCCAGACGAATTACTAGAGTCTGCCCGTATAGATGGCGCTACTGAGGTACAAGCCTTCTTTGGCATTACCGTTCCCTACATCAAAGGCACCTTACTGACAGTCACGACAACTATCGTTATTTTTAGCTTGAAATTATTCGACATTGTTCGAGTGATGACAGGTGGCAATAACGGCACAAACGTTATCGCCAATGAGTTTTATTTGCAACGCTTTACCTATGGCAATACAGGGCGTGCTTCTGCAATTGCGATTATTCTCTTAATTGCTGTTGTTCCAGTCATTGTCTATAATTTACGTGAATTCAATAAAGACAGGAGGGCTTTCTAATGGCTACTAGCAGTTTAAAAGGTCAGAAAAAAAGATCATCTCTTATTATCAATGGGGTTTTAATCTTAATCTGTCTGATATGGCTTACGCCAACCTTGGGTGTTTTTATCACTTCATTTAGAGATAGCCAGGATATTTTTAATTCTGGCTGGTGGGCCGTTTTCCCCCATAAAGCAGATGGCGATATAGGCGAACTAATTCTTGAAGATGATATTGATGTAGACGGACAAATTATTATCGAAGGCACTTCTGCCACTTTTGAAGAATGGCGTGAAGGCGTAGTCTTACCCGATGGCAGAAAACTGACTTGGTACGGCAATAAACGCAGTCGAAAAATAACTATCAGCGAAGAAGGCTGGGTAGGATTTGCTTCAAATTTGACCCTCGACAACTATAAAGATGTCATCACTGGAAAAGAAATCTCTTTTACCGACGCTGGAGGAAATGAAATCATCCGCAAAGGCAACAATTTAGGCGGTGCATTTCTCAACTCTATTGCGGTGGCTGTTCCCGCCACGGTCATTCCGATTTTGATTGCTGCATTTGCTGCATTTGGGTTTTCTTGGCTCAAATTTCCGGGCAGGGACCTATTCTTCACAATGATTGTGGCAATTCTCGTTGTTCCATTACAAATTTCTTTAGTCCCAATTTTGCAAGATTACACAAAATTAGACTTAAATGGTACCTTTCTTGGAATTTGGCTAGCGCATACGGGATTTGGCTTGCCGCTCGCCACGTATCTGCTTTTTAACTATATTAGCACTCTCCCCCGAGAGTTACTCGAAGCGGCTTATATTGACGGTGCATCAAATTTCACTATTTTCATTCGTCTGATATTGCCCCTCTCAGTTCCTGCACTGGCATCCTTTGCCATCTTCCAATTCCTCTGGGTTTGGAACGACTATCTCGTTTCTCTCGTCTTTTTGGGCGAGAAAACGCGCGTTATCACTTACGCCCTCGCATCTATTGTCGGTGAAAAAGGACAGGACTGGCACCTACTCACTTCTGGAGCATTTATATCCATGCTCCTGCCACTAGCTGTATTTTTTGCCCTGCAAAGATATTTTGTACGGGGTATGTTGGCTGGTTCCGTAAAAGGTTAAATCTTCTACCCGAAACTCCCCAGCCATGAGGTTGGGGAGTTTTTTATTAAAATCTAGCCCCAACCTAGCTTTTTCTCTCGCATTATTGAATAAGTTTGATGCAAAAATCTACTCTATGAAAAAACATTATTTTGACGCAGTTATCTTCGACCTCGACGGGGTCATCACTGACACCGCTTCCACGCATAGCACTGCCTGGAAGAAAATGTTCGATGATTTTTTGCGCACTCATGCTGAGAAAACGAACACTCCCTTCCGCGAGTTTACTCACGAGCAAGATTATCTCCCCTATGTTGATGGAAAACCGCGCTATCAGGGCGTAGATTCTTTTCTAAAAGCGCGCGACATTGAGCTACCTTTTGGCGACCCCAATGATGCGCCCAAAGAAAAAACTATTTGCGGGTTGGGAAATCGTAAAAATACCCTTTTCAACAAAAGCATTCAGGCGGGAAATGTGCGTGTTTATCAAAGCACGGTCAATTTTATGCACCAATTACGAGATGCCGGAATTCGGATAGGCGTGGCTTCTTCAAGCAAGAATGCGAAAGTTGTCTTGGAAACTGTTGGCTTATTGGATCTGATCGAGACGCGCGTGGATGGAGTTGCTTCCGCCAAATTAGGCTTGATGGGCAAACCCCAAGCGGATATTTTCACAACCGCCTGCGACAATTTAGGCGTTCACTATGATCGTACCGTCATCGTTGAAGATGCCGTTTCTGGCGTGCAGGCGGGTCAAAAAGGCGGGTTTGGCTTAACGATCGGCGTAGCGCGCGACAATAACGCTCAGGCTCTTCGCATCAATGGCGCAGATATAGTCGTAGAAGACCTTGCTGAAATTGATATAGAAAAAATCGATCAATGGTTTGCAAAAGGGCTAGAAGATGACCTCTGGTCAATTTCTTATCATGATTATCGTCCTGAGCTGGAAGGAACACGAGAAACCCTTCTCAGCATCGGGAATGGTTTTTTCGCCACACGTGGCGCACTCGAAGAAAGTTTTGCGGGCAAAGAAAATTATCCCGGCACCTATATTACCGGTCTCTATAATCGTTTGGAATCTGAAGTTAGCGGACGTATCATCAGCAACGAAGACATGGTTAATACGCCCAATTGGTTGCCAATCACATTCAAGGTTGAAGACGGGGAATGGTTTTCGCCCTCCCCCTCAGCCTTGTCGGGCACTTCCCCCATCAGGGATGAGTTAGAGAGGGGCGACATAAAGAAAATCTCCCGTTGTCTTGATTTTCGGACTGGAATTTTACGCCGTGAATTAATCGTTGAAGATGCTGAAGGAAATCAAACAAAAATTATTTCGCAACGATTGGCAAGTATGGATAATCCGCATTTGGCGGCGTTACGCTATGAAATTACCCCACTAAATTACACTAAGAAAATCAGTGTCCGCTCAATCTTGGATGGAGAGATTATCAACGCAGGCGTGGCTCGTTATAAAGATTTGAATAGCAAGCACCTCGAAGGGATTAAAGTCGATGGGAAGGGCAATCGTAGCTCTTTGCTCGTGAAGACCAATCAATCTAAGATTTTAATTGCGGAAGAAGCGCATTTATTTATCACTGTTGATGGGCAGAAAATTGTGCCAAATTTTGAGCAAATCCACGCTCCAGCCAAGGTAAAGACCTTTTTCACGGTAGATGTAAAAGAAGGCATTCCTTTAACGGTAGATAAATTGGTGGCAGTTTACGCGTCCAACCAGGAGCAAGTTGAAAACACGGTTGCTGAGCCGATCCAAAGCATGAATGAAGCGGCGCAAGATGCGCTATCTCAAAAAAGAAGTTTTGATGGAATTCGCAAAAAAAGTGAAGCCGCTTGGACAAAAATCTGGAAGAAAATTGACATAGAAATAGTGGGCGATAGAAAAGCACAGAAATTAATCCGTTTACATCTTTATCACACAATGCTGTCAGCATCGCCCCATAATAAGGATTTTGATGCAGGGTTGCCCGCACGCGGCTTGCATGGAGAAGCGTACCGCGGGCATATCTTCTGGGACGAATTATATATTCAGCCATTTCTTAATTTTCATTTTCCTGAAATCGCTCGCTCGGCATTAATGTATCGTTATCGCCGTTTGGATGCAGCACGACAATATGCTAAGGAAAATGGTTTTGATGGGGCAATTTTCCCCTGGCAAAGCGGCAGTAGCGGCGATGAAGAGACACAAACCTTGCACCTAAACCCGCTTTCGGGAAAATGGGGTGAAGATTACAGTATTTTACAAAGGCATGTGAGCTTAGCGGTTGCCTACAATATCTGGGATTATTTATGGGGCAACGAAGATCAGGATTTTCTAGAGAATTACGGCGCAGAAGTCTTTTTAGAAATTTGCCGATTTTGGGCTAAAAAAGCCAATTTTGACGAAAAAAGCGGGCGTTATTCCATCGTTGGCGTGATGGGACCAGACGAGTTCCACGAGAAATATCCCAATACCAACGAAGGCGAGCTGAAAAATAATAGCTATACCAATATCTTGGTGGCATGGTCGCTACGGCGATCTTTTGATTTACTCAATAAAATGAGCAAAAAAGCAAAAACTACCCTGCTTGAAAAACTGCAACTCTCGGATGACGAACTCACGCGCTGGCAAGATATTTCTAAGCGTCTCACGATTCCGATTAATAACGAGGGCGTTCTTGAGCAATTTGAAGGCTATTTTGCTCTAAAAGAACTCGATTGGGCACATTACCGCGAAAAATATGGCAATATCCATCGTATGGATCGCATCCTGAAAGCTGAGGGCAAATCGCCAGACGATTATAAGGTCGCGAAACAAGCTGACGCATTGATGATATTTTATGTACTTGGCGAAGAGAAAGTTAAAAGCATTTTGGGTGATTTAGGCTACGCCCCGCCCGATGATTTTTTGCGCCTAAATTTTGACTATTACCTGCCCCGAACATCGCACGGCTCAACCTTAAGTCGGCTTGTTCACGCTTATCTAGCAGACTTGCTCGGCGATAAACAGTTAAGTTGGCAACTCTACGCTGAAGCCCTTGAAAGTGACTTTGTAGATATTCAAGGCGGCACAACGAAAGAAGGCATCCATCTTGGCGTGATGACGGGGACCGTCTTCTTTGCTCTGCGTGCTTTCGCAGGAATCGACACAAGTAAGGAGAAGCTATCTGTCTCACCCAGTTTACCTGCCCACTGGCGAGAACTTCGCTTCAACATCGGCTTTAAAGGGCACCGTTATCATCTTGAGATAACGCCTTCTCGTATACAAAAAGAAGAAAAACAACTTCATAAAAAGGAATCCTAAACCATGCTTGGTGAAGTCTTATGTATTGCTCCACAACACAAAAAAGCGGCTAATGCTATTGTGGAATATATCAAAAAACTTGCCGATACAAAGGTGATTGTTGCTGTAAGTGGGGAATCAGGCTCAGGAAAATCAGCAATCGGGCATGAGATCGCCCACCTATTAAAGGCACAGGGAACACCTGCCAAAGTGATGCATATTGATAACTATTACAAAACATCACCTGTAGAACGCACCTCCTGGCGCAAGGCACATGGTCTAAAAAGTATTGGCTACAAAGAATACGATTGGGATGCCATCAATCACAATCTCGCTGAGTTCAGAGCCAATGCTGATGATGTTACCATGCCTTGCATTGACCTATTGACTGACCAAGAAGACCTGCTAAAAACCAGCTTCAAAGGGATACGCTATATGGTCATCGAGGGTCTCTACTCCATCCACGCTGAAGCCGATTTACGCATTTTCATCGAGTTAACCTACCACGAAACAAAAAAGGCACAGCTCTTGCGCGGTAAAGAAAAAATGAATGAGTGGCGCTTGCAAGTTCTCGAACAGGAGCATCAGGTCGTTCAATCCCTGCGCCCCAAAGCCGACCTGATCGTTACGACCCAATTTGATGTGATAAAAAATGACTAAACTCTTTGGTGGGATCGAAGCTGGCGGCACAAAGTTTATCTGCGGGATAGGAACAAGTGCGGGCGAAATTTTGGCAGAGACTCGCATCTCAACAACTTCTCCAGATGAGACACTTGCGAACTGTGTGGATTTCTTCGAGGAGCAAAGACTTATCTTTGGCAATATCTCAGCGATTGGCATTGCATCGTTTGGCCCACTTGACCCTAGGCTTGCTTCCGCTAAATACGGGCACATTCTCTCCACCCCAAAAGAGAGCTGGTCTAACGCCAACGTCATTCTTCCTTTTCAAGAGGCTTTTGATGTGCCCGTTGGCTTCGATACGGATGTTAATGGGGCAGCACTCGGCGAGTGGCGTTGGGGCGCGGCGCAAGAATTAGACAATTTCATTTACCTGACCATCGGTACAGGAATCGGCGGCGGTGCAATGGTCAATGGCAAATTATTGCATGGATTATTGCACCCTGAAATGGGACATATTCCAATATCTATGAGATCCGAAAGCATTCCTAACTTTGCAATAAAACCAGGTTCTAAACCCTCAATATCTTCTGATAAAAAAGACGCTCTAAAGAAACCTTTTGGGTCTCCAATCAGCGTTTGCCCCTTCCATGATGATTGCTTCGAGGGGCTGGCTTCCGGTCCTGCAATAGAGAAAAGGTGGGGTCTAAAGGCAGAGGTGCTGGATGCCGAGCATCCCGCTTGGGAAGCAGAAGCCAGCCTAATTGCACGGGCGTTGCAAAGTTTCATCTGCACCTTCTCTCCACAAAGAATTGTTCTCGGTGGAGGCGTGATGGAGCAATCCCAACTTTTTCCGCTTATCCGTCAAAAAACATTAGAAGAGCTAAATGGCTATATCCAATTGCCGCCAATTGATGAGTATATTGTCCCCGTTGCGCTGGAGGGGAAAGCTGGGATTCTGGGCGCATTTCTTTTGGCTGAAAGAGCCATAATTTCGTAAAGGCGGTGCCTTGCACCTGCACATTTGGGCAACCACGAGGGTATGCCCACATATATTTTGGAGAAAAAATGAAAGGCGACATCATCGTTTTAGAAAAGCATCATATTAAAGCCGCACAAAAAATCGTCCCTGAGATTTTGGAAGAAATCAAAGTAAAAGTGGCAAGATATATAATCACCGTTGCAGGGGAATCTGGCAGCGGAAAATCGGAGACGGGCAAGGCGATTGCGGATGAGTTGGCGAAGGCGGGCATCAAAGCTGTGCTACTAGGGCAGGATGATTACTTTGTCTTGCCACCAAAATCAAACGATGTCAAACGGCGTGAAAACCCCGAATGGCTAGGACCCCACATTGAGGTTCGGCTGGATATTTTAGAAGGCAACCTGAAAGATGCAATTAATGGACAACCTAAAATCACGAAGCCGCTGATAGACTACAACGCCAACGCCATTGAAGAAGAGAAGGTGAATTTAGAAGGCGTGAAAGTGGTTATTGCCGAGGGGACTTATACTTCTTTGCTTAAAAATGTAGATACGAAGATTTTTATTGCGAGAAATCGGCTGGATACATTAGAACACCGCAAAAAACGCAATCGTGGCAATGAAGTTGGGGATCCCTTTATCGAAAATGTGCTGAAAACAGAGCATAAAATTATCGCTGGGCATCAGCAGTTAGCTGATTTTATAATTACAAAAGAATATGAAGTGATTGTGGTCGAATAGGAAAGAAAATGGCAGTCAAAAATAAAGTACAACTTATCACCTATCCAAACTCCCTCGGCGGTGACTTAAAAACACTGCACGCTGTTCTTGAAACCCATTTCCCCAATGTTTTTCAGGGTGGAATTCACATTTTGCCCCCCTTCCCGTCATCGGGAGATCGTGGTTTTGCACCATTAACCTATCTTGAAATCGAGCCATCTTTTGGCACTTGGGAGGATATTCAAAAACTCGGCAAGAAATATGATATTTTGCTCGACCTAATGGTTAATCATATCTCGGCGCACTCCCTTTATTTTCAAGACTTCCTCAAACAGGGACGCAAATCTCAATATGCCGATTTGTTTTTGACGATTGATAAAATTTGGGCGAATGGCAAAATCCCCAGAGATGACTTTGAGAAGATATTTTTACGCCGTACCGAACCTTATTCCGATTTTACTATCGAAGAAAGCGGCGCAACGGAACGTGTTTGGACAACTTTTGGAAAAACTACCCCCTCTGAGCAGATTGATTTAGATATCAACGCGCTACTTACTCGCCAACTCCTGACCCAATTTCTAGAAAACTTCAGCAAAAAAGGCGTGAAAATTGTGCGCTTAGACGCGGTTGGCTATATCACTAAAAAGCCCGGTAGTAGCTTCTTCTTTGTTGAGCCAGAAATTCATCAGTTTTTAGATTGGATTACAGAATTGGCACATTCACTTGATATTGAGCTGCTTCCAGAAGTCCACGCTCATTACAGTATCCAGAATAAACTCGCCGAGCAGGGGCATTGGATTTACGATTTTATTCTGCCCTATCGCATTTTGGAAACGCTGCTTACCAAGAACAGCACACGGTTAATTGCCTATCTTAAAGAGCGACCCGAAAAACAATTCACCATGCTAGATTGTCATGACGGCGTACCAATCAAACCCGATTTGGATGACCTCTACGACGGGACGACCGCGAGAAAAATAGTAGATACTTGTCTCGAGCGCGATTCCAACCTCAGCTTGATCAAAGCCCCAAAATACCGTGACCAGAACGGGTTCGATGTTCATCAGATTCGCGGCACTTATTACTCCATGCTCGGAGCGGATGATGATGCTTATCTGGCGGCTAGAGCAATTCAGTTCTTTACGCCAGGCGTGCCGCAAATTTATTACGTAGGCTTACTGGCAGGAGAAAATGACTTGGCTATCCTTGAAAAAGGTGGGGATGGACGAGACATCAACCGTCACAACTATAGCCTCAACGAGATTGAGAAAGAAGTCAAAAAAGATGCCGTGCAACGGCTCTTGAAGCTGATTCACTTTAGAAATAAGTATCCCGCCTTTGATGGAGTATTTCAGGTTTTAGATTCAGCTAATGATGAAGTAAAGCTCTCATGGGAAAAAGGAGAGAAAATCTGTACATTGAGAGTTGGTTTTAAAGATATGAAATCTTCAATTAGCTATATAAATAACGAAGGAGATGAAGCTATTTATAGAGTTTAAGGTGAAAGGCGTTTTTCTTTAAAGGTAGCAAGCCGAGAGTCAAGAAAAAAAATCCGATTGGGAAATGCTTAGGAAGAGGAGATGCTTTTTGAGCAAATAGATGTATGTAGCCGCGCGAATCTATCAATCATCCTTATTTTCTATAAAATCGTGTGCGGCGGCATCTGGTGGAAGTAAGGGGTGACTTTTTTCTCGGGCTAGATAATGCTGGCGGTCAAGTACCCACAGGTAAAGATCGCCTTCTGTTTTCTTAGGGAAATTTTTGAGAATATCACGCTCGTGAATGACTTTTACGATGGGCAAATAAACCGTATCGTACCAATGAGCAACTGCTTCATCTTCAGGAATATCACGCTTTAGATCTAACCCCATAAAATAGCGATGGACAGCGATATGCTCTAGCATACGCGAAAACCCATCGGGGATATTCAGCTTAATATTAGCTTGTGGGCGGATTTGGTCTAATTCGGTGCGTTTTAGAAAATTGACTTTTTGACCGAGTATTTCCAAATCTTCAGGACGCAGATTGACGGTAATCGAAACTTTTGTGGAACATTCACGGATAATTGCGTCAATATATAGCTGCCCTTGCTCTCGTGCCACAGAGACGCGGTGATGCCCATCAACGACAAAATAAACATCCCCAACCTTATATAGCACGACTGCGGGCAGGCTAATCTCTTTGTAGAAGGCATTATTGACACGTCGCCAGCGCTGAGATGTATTATCTTGTTTGGGGAGAAATGCGCGGTCAAATTCATGGTATCGGTTGAGACTGCCTGCTATTTTTTTTATCTCAACTGTTTTTATACCACGATAGATAGGCCCACCAATAGAAAGTTTCTCTCTGACTTCATCGTAAGACAGCAATGTGGTAGGTCTCCCCAAGAGTACAGAACGGATGTTATTTAAAAAAGATTTAAAGCGCACCCGCTTGAAGTCAGAACTTGAACGCGTCGAGACGTAATCAGACATGGTCAATCTCAATTATTTTATAAGGAAATATATTCATAATTTGTGTTTCGTCACATTGAGTGACCGAAGGTTCTAAATTTTGTTGATAAAAATGGGTATGCCCATGAAAAAGATAACGCGGTTTTGCCAATCGGATTAAAAGGTTAATGGCTTTTAGTCCCTGATGCGCCGTAGAATCATCATCGTGAATGCCAAAGGCAGGAGAATGGGTGATAAGAATATCTAATGCTCGTCCATAGCGTAGTCGATTGAGTAATAAAGCGGGGAGAAGTTTAAGGGTACGCGCGTACATTTGGGCTTGCGTATACTGGTTGACACCATCTGGTCGATAACGGATACTGCCACCAAGTCCGGCTAATAATATATTCCCAACTCGGGCTGTTTTCTGATCCAGATTTATCCCCCCTTCAGCTTTTGAATCACTCACAAATTCCTGATATTTTGGGTCGTGGTTTCCAGGCACATAGTAGAGCGGTAGACGAGTAATAGTGAGAAGATATTCCAAGTATTCGTAAGGCAAATCGCCACAGCCCAGAAGCAAATCTACATCGTCAAAATGATGATTTGCGGCGAGGCCATAAAGTCTGTCGACAACTTGGTCACTAACGGTCAGGATTTTCATATCTGCGTATATTTTGCCTTAGGAGAAGAGAAAAAGCAAGTTTTTCTATTCCCCAATTAAGAACGCCTTACAGCTATATACTTTTTACCTGCGCGACACCCTCTCCAGCTAAATCCGCAATCGTACGTGAGAGTTTCAAAATACGATGATAGGCTCGCACGGAGAGTTGAAATTGCGTCATCGCCGCCTTAATGAGCTACTGCCCCACATCATCTAATTTACAAAACTGACGAACTTCTGCTACGCGCAAATATGCGCCGCGCATATCGGCATTGGTAATCACGCCATTTTTAAGTTCGCTAAATCTTTCTCTTTGTATTTGACGCGCTTTTTCTACTCTAGCACGAATATCTTTTGAGCTTTCCTCTCTTCGTTTATCAGATAATTTCTCGCAATCCACACGCGGTACTTCGATGTGAATATCTATGCGGTCAAGCATAATACCTGAAATTCGCTTTGGGTAGCGCGTCACAGTGGGGTGAACTGATTCCAAAACAGCCTCTCATAAGGTATTATTCTCAGGTCAGGTAATTTGTGCAAATAACAGAAAGCTCAGGAAGAATTATGGTAAAGCCAACATTAGTAATTATGGCAGCTGGTATGGGTAGCCGATATGGTGGTCTTAAGCAGATAGATGCTTTTGGTCCAGACGGTGAACTAATTATTGATTACTCAGTTTACGATGCCTTACAAGCAGGATTTTCTAAGGTCGTTTTTGTAATTAAAAAATCTATAGCAAAAGATTTTAGGGAAAGAATTGGCAAAAGAATTGAAATACAATGTGATGTAGACTATGTTTTCCAAGATGTTGATATGGTCCCAAAGGGATTTACTGTGCCCAAAGGGCGCGAGAAACCCTGGGGTACAGGGCATGCCATCTTGCTATGTAAAAACACTGTGGCTGGGAATTTTGCGGTCATTAACGCAGATGATTTTTATGGTGCAACTTCTTTTGAAGCCCTTTGCAGTCATTTGAATGGAGCAAAAGACAAAGGGGGGCTTTATGATTACTCAATGATTGGCTATTTACTCAAGAACACAATCACAGAACATGGGTACGTAGCACGCGGAATTTGCTCTATAGATGATGATGGATACCTCTCTGAGATTTATGAGCGTACGCATATTGAGATGTTTGAAGAAAGAGCTAAGTATTCTGAAGATAAAGGTAAAACTTGGATTGATCTATCTCTTGACAGCACAGTATCTATGAATATGTGGGCATTTACCCCCAGTATTTTTGAAGAGTTAGAAAAACATTTTGAGAAATTCCTAGAAAAATCTTTGCCCCCAACCAAAGCTGAATTCTTTTTGCCTGAAGTCGTTAACGCTTTATTAAAAAGGGAGTTAGCCCAAGTTAAAGTAATTCGAACACAGGCACGCTGGGCAGGGGTCACTTATCAAAAAGACAAAGACTCTGTGAAAAAATATATCGCCGGTCTTGTAGAAGAAGGTTTTTACCCAAGAAAACTCTGGGGAATATGCGTGCATCCACGCGGGAGAGTAGTAAAAACAACATATTGATACCCAAGCACAAATTCCCCAAACATAATACAATTGTATCACCGTATTTAACTGCCAAAAAAGTTTCACAAGTTAGTTGTTTTCGGCAAATCTGAAATCTAAACGCTTGCTTCTATTTTAGTAAATGGCGCAAATACTGTTAAGCGTGTAAAAAAGTATTAGAGGAAAATTTCCATCCTAAAAGTGAGCTTCTATTTATAGGCAAGAAACTCACTTTAGCTAAAATACCCGATGTTACGCAGCCTTGAGCACCTGCAATTCCTTATAGGCACTTTTCAAGGCTTTAAGATATATTTTAGAACGCAAAGCGAAGCTTGAGTTTGTTTTTGATACAAACTGCTAGCATTTGACGCATCAACTCGTTTCTTGTGACCAAGCTTTTGCGTTTACACTTTTTGGTCTTCAGGTCACTATACTGCACTGCTTTTTGATGAGTTCAAAGGCGACAGGAATAGAAATATCGTCTACATGGTAGAGGCAGTTAAGCAAACTGAAACCCTGCACACTATGTCCTTTGCTATGATCATAATGCCAACACATGACTTCATTTTCGTCTGTATAAGGATTTTCTTGCACCGTATCATCGAAAATCACGACACCTTCGTCACTCTCTACTTTTGGCACCGTGGGCTTAACTTGCGACCACAAATCTTTTGATGTGTAGTAACCTTCGCTTAGGAAACGAGTGGTTTTATCGTGGCTGATTTCGCCGTCCATCATTTGTGATAAACCAGTCGCCATTGCATAAGAAAATGTGCTCAACAGATAATCTGTGTACAGTTCTAGGGTTGTTTATTCATGCACCTGTTTCAATCGCATTTATGGGAAAATGCGTAAGATTAGTTAAATAAGAGCATTTGTTAAACGGATGTAATTCACACATGATTTGGGCTTGGGTGCCGCGTCCAAGCATCTTCTCAGCCTGAGTTGAAAGATGCCTACGCCAAGAAAGTGTTGACCAAGGGCACGCAAGATAAGGTCACGAGCGGCTCTTCATCCTATTTTTTATGTTTTGTGAAATATCCCAAAAATAGTACCTATATTTAAGGAGGTGATGCCCTCTCAGAAAGAGTAAGTGTTTTATAATTTTGTTGAAAATTCAAACCTATTAGGAGAAATATTAATGAAATCTCAAAAACTATTCACCTTTTTAAGCTTTATCATCGTCTTGACGATGCTTTTGGGTGCTTGTGCTGCTCCTGCAGAAAAAGCCCCCGTTGCAGAAGAATCTGCTGCTGAAGAATCTGCTGCTGAAGAACCCGCTGCCGCAGAAGAAGAAGCCCCTGCCGCTGAGGAAGAAGCACCAGCCGAAGAAGCTGACAAAGAAATTACATTGCGTTACTTCATGTGGGACCCTTCTTTTGAAGAGAAAGAGCAAGTCATGATTGATAAATTTATGGCTGCTAACCCCAATATCACCATTGATTTTGAAACTGTTGGCACTCCCGATTATTGGACAAAACTTGGGGCACTTTCTGCCGCTGATGATTTGCCATGTGTCTTCAATATGAGCGCAGGCTATGTTGACCAATGGATTATGGATGGCTTGCTTTATAACATCCAAGACTATGTAGATGAAGGTATCAACCCCGATGAGTATTACACTGGTGTTTTCGATGTAGCTCGTGATAAAAACACCGGCGACATGCACGCTTTCCCCTTCGCCTTTGTTGAAACCGTTATGTTCTACAATAAAGATGCTTTTGATGCCGCTGGCGTTGCTTACCCCGAAGCCGGCTGGACATGGGATGATTTCCTTGCAGCTGCCCAGGCTACAACTGTAGATAATGAAAGCGACGGCGTTGTTGACCAATATGGTTTCTGGTTCTACGGTCGTTATGCTCATATCGAATCTTGGATTTACCAAAATAATGGTAATCTCTTAAACGAGAATAAAACTCGCTTTGAAGCTGATGCAAATGCTCTTGAAGCCCTTGGCTTCCTTGATAGCTTAATCCATGAATATGGTGTTGCTCCTGAACCTAAAGAAATGGAAGGTGTTCGCCAGCAAGATGTCTTCCCCTTGGGTATGGCCGCCATGTGGGTAGATGGTGCTTGGAATATCAATGGCAACCGTGAAAATATCGGCGATAGCTTCAACTGGGGCATTGCTCCATTGCCCCGTGGCCCGCAAGCTGAAACAGATAAAGCTTATGGTTGGCCCGACAGTGTTGCAGTTGCCGCTAATTGTGCGCATCCCGACGAGGCTTGGCAGTTCGTTGAATTTATGACCGGTCCTGAACGCACCATCGACTTGACCTTTGGTGGCAAAGTGCCAATTTATAAACCTGTTGCACTCTCTGAAGAATTCCTTGAAACTGACCAACAACCTGCTAACAAAGATTTCTTGCTCGAATGGGCAGACTACACTGGTCCTACCAGCTTTACCCCCGGCTGGGGAGAATGGCGTGGATATGCTGACGGCGCAGGCTTAGAAGGACAGCTTGGTGATGTTTTCAATGGCGTAACTGATCTTGACTCTGCCATGAAAAATGTGACCGAATTAGCTAACACCGTTTTGGTACGCTACTATCCCTAAGCTTTAAGTTTTAGTTCGTTGTCTGAGGGAGAATTATCTCCCTCAGACTTTTTTTGAAACCTTTCGGGTCTTCTCTAAATTTTTAATTTAGCAATTTTTGTTCCCTCCCCCTTTTTTCAGAAGGAAAAGATTATGAAACATGGAAAAATAACCCCTTATATCTTTATCTTCCCCATGCTGGTTGGTTTATTTGTCTTTCGACTGGGTCCCGTTGCTGTTGCGATTGGTGCAAGTTTCACCCGCTGGAATGTCCAAGCCCCGCCAAAATTTTTAGGATTAGCCAATTATGTAGAAGCCATTGGTTCTGAAACTTTTTGGCTGGTTACCAAAAACACCCTTTTCTTTACAGCCCTCTTCGTCCCCGGCGTGATGATTTTAGCTCTTTTGATGGCAATGATGATCAATCAGAAACTCAAGGGGATCGCCTTTTTTCGTGGTCTTTACTTCATGCCTTATATTACCGCGATGGTCGCAGTCGCAATGGTCTGGAATTGGATATTCGCCACGCGTTTTGGTATCCTAAATCATATATTGAGAAATTTTTTGCATATAAGTAGCCCTCCGGCTTGGCTTGCCGAGAAGACTTGGGCATTAGTTGCCCTCGCTATTGTTGCCATCTGGAAAGCGGCTGGCTTTCAGATGATGGTTTTTCTTGCTGGCTTGCAGGGGATTCCGAAATCTCTCTACGAAGCCGCAGAAATTGATGGAGCATCCAAACTCGCCCAATTTCTCCACATCACCGTTCCTTTGCTTTCCCCTGTTACTTTTTTTGTTTTTATCATCACCGTCATTGACGCATTCAAAACCTTCGATGTCACCTTTGCAATGACAGGTGGCGGACCCAATTACGCATCTACTACGCTGGCATATTTCATCTATCAAAACGCCTTTATTTATTCTAGGATGGGATACGCTGCCTCACTAGCCTTCTTCCTGCTCATTTTTGTTGGTATCACAACCTTGGTTTCTTTTAAAGTGAAAGAACGCTGGGTTTCCTACGATCTTTAACGAAAGGATATAGCAATGAATATGTTAAATTTTAAAATCCCACGCTCAGTCCGCAACATTTTTTCTTATGTTGTCTTGAGCATCTTTGCCTTTACAACAATTTTTCCTTTCCTTTGGATGATAATCACTACCTTCAAATCGCGCGGCGCAATTTTCTCTTTGCCCCCAACAATGATGCCCGATTTACTCTTCAAACCCGAAATGTGGGATTCCTACATCGCTGTGCTCACAAAATATAGTTTTCTGCGTTATGCGGGGAATAGTCTCTTCGTAGCTGGGATGGCGGCAACCGGACAATTGCTTACCGCTTCTTTAGCTGGCTTCGCGTTTGCTCGCATGGAATTCAAAGGGAAAGGATTGTTTTTTGGCTTGCTCCTCTCTACAACCATGATCCCTACCGAAGTAATCATCATTCCAGAATTTCTCCTCATGGCAAAACTCGATTGGCTCGATACTTATCTCCCGCTCATCGTGCCATCATTTCTTGTCGGCACATTCGGAACTTTTATGTTACGTGAGTTTTTCATGAGCATCCCCGAAGAGTTGGTCGAAGCAGCCCACCTCGATGGCGCATCCACCTTCCAGATTTACCGTAAAATCTTCATTCCCCTTTCCATGCCCGCCATGACCACCCTCTTCCTCATCGGCTTCATCCACAATTGGAATGAGCTTCTCCGCCCCGTTCTCTATATTTCCTCCTCAAATCTTCGCACCATCACCATCGGGCTAACCTCCTTTCAAAATGAATTCGGAGCACAATGGAATCTCCTCCTCGCTGGCGCAGTCATCTCCATTTTGCCCCTCCTCATCGTCTACATCCTCGCCCAACGCTATATCGTAGAAGGAATCGCAACCACAGGACTAAAATAATGTCATTAAAAATCATTATTTTGGCAGCTTTTAAGCCCAAGAAGATGCTCGGTGAAAAAGAGATTGTTTTCCACGTTTTAGAACTTGCCGAGAAAATTGCTCCGCCCCAAAATATCTACCTTGTTTTGGATGAAAGCCAGCAGAGTTTTGCCAAAAATCTTGAGAAAGGATACAAAATTCTTTACCAAGAAGATGCATACGGGACTGGCGATGCCATTCGTTTAGCAACAGATGCCTTAACAGGCTTTAACAGCGACCTCCTCATTCTCTACGGAGACACGTCCTTATTTCGACTTGCTTCACTTCGAGGACTATTAACTCGACATCAACTTAAATCTGCCGACCTAACTCTCTTCACCGCTACATCTTCTGAATCTCTCCCCTATGGACGCATCATCCGAGATGCACAAGGACAAATTGTAGATATTATCGAAGATGCCGAAGCCTCTGGGAATATCCGTACCATTCGGGAGTTGAATTTGGGCGCATACCTGATTCGGGCTAAGGAATTGTTTTTTGGGCTGAACCAACTCCACACGCGCGCGGAGCGGTCGCATATCCCAAAAAAAGCCCAAGAGTTGATTGATTTGGGTAAGGTAGTTTGTGGGGCTTGAAAGTGTGAAAGGTAGAGCGAAAGAAGAAAGAGTACCGTATTTCTTTCCTCTTTCTTCTTTCTTCTTTTGTTAAATCTCTTTCTTAATTCTGTACGAAACACAAAGCAACTCAATAACTAAAACAACCAATAAAACTATGACCTCACCTACATTCTCCAAAAATGAAGGTCGCCTTCAACACCCTGACGGCACTTTCTCAGATTACATCACAATCCAATTCCCTGCTAATTTACTCCGCTTTAACGACATCAACCAAAGCAACCCGCAAGTGAAATTGCGCGATATTAGCCATTTTTCACACTTCAAAGCGCACACGCGCGGCGAAAACGATCCGCTAGTTATCTCTTTTCTGCTCCTTGAAAAAGACCAACCAAGCACACAGCTTTTCCCAAATATCCACGCCAAAACAGAGACAGGCGAAACACTCACCAGCGCAAATTCGCTCATCACCTACACCATGCGTCAAATTTTTAGAGAAGGTTGGATTAAATACAAAAATGGAGATTGGTTAGAGCAAGCTCCTGCTACACACCCCAAAGAAAAAAAGCGTGCCAAAATCATTTTGAAAAAACTCTCTGACGAAAACCGCATCCATCTCGAAGTGGGCTATGGCAAAGAAGCTCCCACAGAAATCAATTTTGCCCAAACTCATCTTGACACCGCTCAAAACCTTGTTCCCATTGCCAATTGCGGCACACTTAGCGACCTTGTTTATAACCGCACGCCCCGCCTCGCATTCAACACCACTTTTTTTCTGCTCGAAACTCACGATTATTTCAGCCATCACTCTGGGCTAGGCGAGGGCTTCAATCTCTGGGTTGGCGATGGCATCATCCAACGCCCGCCCCTCTACAAACGAGCTACACTTTTTGGGGATGCAGAGGGAATCTGGGATTTAGGCTTCTTCGGCCTCGACGACATCGAAATCACCATCCCATCTTCTCTGCGGATCCGCCCTTTGCATCAGCTTGGTACCGCTTGCAAACATCTCTTCGTCCTCAACCCTAGTAAACCAAAACCCATCTCTGTCTACACCCGTTATTTTGGCGTTTTTTCGCGTGGACACGCTCTCGGCAAAACGCCCCTTGCTCCAAACCGTTTTGAGTTAACAATTGTAGCCCGCCGTGTTGGCGGCTGGAAAATTGGCGGCGGCTTAGACATTCCCCAAAATGGATTCGTCCTCTCCTTTTCGGAAGATGTCCTTTCTGCAAAAGAACACAAAGCCCTACTTGATGCACTCGAAGAAAATATAGAAGTGAGTTATCAATTTGCAGACTCCGAAAATCAAAAAATAACTGAAGCCATCCAAACAGGTCCCCTACTTGTAAAAGATGGCATCGCACGCATTGAAGATTATGACTCAGAGAAAGAAGAAGAATTTTGGGCAAGTCGCACTCTTGAAAATGGCAAATTTCAAATGGGCGCAGTCCCCACCGATTACGATAGCAATGTTCATAACCGCCATGCGCGAGTTGGGTTAGGCATCAGTCGAGATGGACAGATGATTCTCGTAGCAGTAGCAGGTGTCAGCAAGGGGATTGGGATCACCGACCAAGAGAGCCAAGGGGCATCCTTGGTCGAGTTGGCACATCTGCTCAGAGACACGGGCGCACGGCACGCAATCAACTTGGATGGCGGCGGTTCGGCACAAGTCTACTATTTAGGCGGCAGAGCAATTATCCCTGGTGAGCGGCGCGGTCAGCCCCTTATTCATTATGATCGCATGATTCCCTCCGCAGGAATCGTCTCTTAAATCCACATCAAAAAACCTTATCTCCTCTTCAACGCAGGCGGGACGCTCGTCTTCCCAAATATGCCTTTTTGCGCGATGCCGCAGAAAAATATGGGGTAAAAAAAGTGAGCAGGATGTCTTTCGTATCTATTCTGAACTAATTCACAAAATTGACAGCTAAAATAATGTCTTGCCAGAGCCCTATCCTAAGCGTGTTGGTTGGGCGTTTTTTGAAAAATTGGGGCTAGAAGGTGAAGCGTTGACGCGGTATCAAAAGAAATTAAGGTATATAATGAGCATGAAAATTTATGGGCATTTAATCTCTAGATTTTAGATGCGCTCGAGCAAGATCTTTTTCAAAAAGATGTTTTTTAGCGCAAAAGAATAGAGTTTCAGTTTTCTTGATAAACTAAACCATCATCCCCTTAGGGCTATACTGTAAAGCCTCTGCCAAATGCGTGGACACTATATTCTCATCCCCCGCCAAATCAGTACTTGTGCGTGATAATTTCAAAATGCGATGATAGGCTCGTGCGGAGAGTTGCAATTGTGCCATCACTGTTTTAATGAGTGCTTGCCCCGCATCATCTAACTCACAAAACTGACGGACTTCTGCCACGCGCAAATATGCGCCGCGCATATCGGTGTTGGTCATTACACCATTTTTAAGTTCGGTGAATCTATCTCTTTGTATTTGACGCGCTTTTTCTACTCTAGCACGAATATCTTCGGAACTTTCTCCCCTGCATTTGTCAGATAATTTCTCGAAATCTACGAGCGGGACTTCGATGTGAATATCTATGCGGTCAAGCATAGTACCTGAAATTCGATTTGGGTAACGCGTCACAGTGGAGTGAGAACAAGTGCAGGCGCGGACGGGGTCGCCTGCGTAGCCGCAAGGCTAGAGATGAACACAATAGACCGCTTTTTTCATGCTTAATGAAGAGTAGGAGAATAATCTTGAAGGTATATCTAAGTAATCATCTAGCTACACATCACTTTAACAAAACGAAATGAAGGTGGCGCATTGAGCGTGTACACTTGGTAAGTAACCAACAAACCATAAGTACAGGAGACATCAATGTCAAACCACCTTCCCATCTATCATAAGCTAAAAAAGCAGTTTCTCCAATGGATGCCAGAAGAACGGATTACTCGCATTCGTAATATGGCCCTTCTTGTAACGGCTCTATGTGGATTGAAGAATTATTCGGCGATGTGAAGGGAAATGGTTTTGATTTGGAAGCAACCCATCTCAAAAATGCAGACCGCATCGATAGGCTCACTTTGGCAGTATTTATCGCCTTCGTCTGGCTCATCTCGCTTGGAAGCTGGGTGGTCAAACGAGGCTATCGGCACTATGTTGATGTCAAAAGTCGGCGAGATAAAAGCTATTTTCGGATTGGTGTAGATTGGATAGAGCATTGTTTTCGACTAAACAAGCCTATTCCCGTACGTTTTTTATTCTATTTCTAAAAGTGATGTGTAGCTAGAGGTTTACTTATGCTCCTGTTTTTTAGCTTTCATCTACCTTCACAAAAGAATAGCCTCCTATCATACCTGCCCCCAGCACCGTAAGTGCGATGCCAACACCGAAAGAATCAGTGAGGTAGCCCAAAAGTGGCGCAAAAATGGCGGTGAGAATAGTGGTTAATTGCGCCTCAGCCGAAAGCCCAGATGCCATGATTTTGCTCTCAATTTGGTCGCTGATATAGCCCACATCCATTGGACGGCGCAAGGAGCGGAGAACATAAAAAGCCAAGAAAGTGATGATAGATAACCCAATGATATTTGCCCAAGTTGCCACCCCAGCGACAAAAAGTAGCCCCGCACCAAGCAAGAAGCTGATATTAATAGCGCGTCCTAACGAAGAAAAACGCTCGCTGAAATTTGCTGCATTACGAGAAGCGTAGCTGGTAAAAAGATAAATAACAAAATAAACCACGCCAATCATCGTCGCACCACGTTGCATCTCACTAGCGGATATAAGAAAAGGGACAGCAAGTGCAAAACTCTCTAAAATAGGCTGAAGGTAGTCTTTTGTGGCTTTGAAGGAACCGCCATTTACCGAACTATTGAGCAGGGATCGTAAAGCAAGTTTATTGGTGAATATCCCGCTAAAGTCGCGTAGGGTGCTTTTCGTCTGGCTCCAGATGTTTTTAAAGGGCACGGACTTTAGGTCACCATCCAAAGCTTTGGGGTAGGCAAGCAAGTTCAACAAATCCAAAGAATAAGGAATTGTGGATGCAAGAAACATGATGCGATATTTACCCGTGTAGAAGACCAATCCTGCCGCGATGAGGGCATTAACTGCTGAGCCAAGCTGAGAAAATGAGCGCGTTCTGCCGTAATAGGCAACTTTGATATCTTCTCTGCCCGTCATTTTGAGATGTTCGAGAATGAGAGCTTTGTGCGTGCCAGAGCGGAAAGCCTCGCCGAATGCGAAGAGAACCATAGCCAGCGCATAAATGTGAAAAGTGGCGAAAAAATAAAAAACGAAAAATGAAATCAGATAAGAGATGAAGGCCATCACCATAGACTTGCGTCTGCCAAAGGAATCGGCAAATACACCGGTGGGGATTTCAAGGATATTCGTTGCTATATCACGGATGGCGTAGAGTAGCCCAATTTGCAAGAAGCTCAACCCCGCCTCACGGAAAATAAGAATAATAAAAGGGTCGAAAAAGCGCAGGTTCTTAAGAAAACCATAAGCGGCAAAACGGGGGAACATAGAGTCGTTTTTTAGGTTCATGAGGTGTCAGGAGGTCTTAGAAATTCAGATAAGTTTATGCTTGAACTCTGCTGAATAACTAGAGAAAACCAAATTGCAGTCAATCCCACCTTCTTCTTTTTTTTCTTCGATCTTGCTTTCCATCACCTCTATATCCTTTCCCTAAATATGCGCCAAAGAAAAATATCAGCCCGCTTAAATGTACCCATGCCAAAAATGCAATGATGGTAGAAAAAGAACCATAAACAAGATTAGAACTGGTCAGAAAACTGGCAATATAATTAACAAAAAAACGCTTTGCAAGCTCCCATAAAAAACCCGCCGCAATAGCCGCTATCCAAACATCGTGCCACGCGGGGCTATTATGTGGCATAAAACGGTAAAGTAAGCCAAAAAGCATAATGCTAATAAATGCCGAAATAATGAAAGTTGAGCCTGAAAGCAAAAAAGAAGGGATATTTGGGAGCCAATTCTCTGCCATAGGCGTAATCCATGTGCCAAGAAAAAGAAGGGGCAAAATAATAGCGCTCAAGCCAATGACAAAAAGCAAAGCAAGCCCTCTATAGCGAAGCGGAGAACGTGTGTCTCTCCCCTCCCAAATACTATCCATTACCCGTGCAAGAATGCTAAAAAGTGTTGAGCCAGACCAGACCAAAATCAACAAAGCTGTAGTGGTCATTGAACCACGCGATTGCACAATGTTTTCGATATTATCCCCTACTAGGCCGGTAATTCCGGGCATAATAAATTCTAATTGCGTGATAATCTCATTTTCAACCCAAAGGGGGTCAAACCAGCGGCTTGCAATGGCAACAATGAGCAACATAAGAGGGAAAAAAGAAAAAAACGCAAAATACGCCGTTCCCGCCGCGGCAAGAATCGAGTTAAGGGTAAAGGTTTCACCAAAGGCTTCACGCCAAATCGCAAAGTGCTCTTCTTTTTTCATTAAATTGATTATAGACGAAAAACCATTTTTCTGAACGATTCCTGCAATACTTCCAAGTGCTTAAAATTGTAAAATTCAATACATATTCTTAAAGCACTTAGGAGAACTTCTTGGAAGCCTATCTTGGCGAACTCGCCGCCCTCGCAACATCACTCAGTTTTTCTTTTGGCTCAAGCGCATTTACCATCGCCGGAAGGCGTATCGGCTCACTTGTCGTCAACCGTATCCGCCTTGTTTTTGCCGTAATTTTTCTCAGCCTTACACACTGGGTTGTGCTCGGCTCACTTATTCCCTTCAACGTTGCCCCAGAACGCTGGTTTTGGTTCGGTCTTTCTGGCATCGTAGGGCTGGTCATTGGCGATATTTTTCTCTTTCAATCTTTTGTTCTCGTTGGTCCACGCATCGCAATGCTCATGATGAGTCTCGCCCCTATCATTGCCGCGCTACAAGCATGGGCATTTCTAGGAGAATCTCTAAGAAGTGGACAAGTTCTAGGCATTTTGATCACTCTAATGGGGATTATGTGGGTCGTGGTGGATGGGAAGAAAATGAACGGCGGCGCGCGTGATTATAAACGTGGCATTATCTTCGGCTTGGGTGCGGCAGTTGGGCAGGCTTCTGGGCTTGTGCTCGCGAAAAAAGGCTTCGGAGGTGATTTCTCCCCCATCTCTGCCAACTTGATTCGGATGCTCAGCGCAATGATCGTTTTGTGGTTACTCACTCTTTTACAACGCCAAATTAAAAGCACTTTTCAAACCTTAAACAAAGACAAAAAAGGCGTTCTTCTTGCAGGGACAGGTGCGTTTTTTGGACCTTTTTTGGGGGTCACCCTCTCTCTTTTTGCTATTCAGCATATCGAGGTAGGTGTTGCCAGCACATTAACTTCTTTGCCCCCTATCTTTTTGCTCCCAATTAGCTACTTCTTCTTCAAAGAAAAGTTTGGCTGGGGTAGCATAGCCGGGACTTTTCTCGCTATGGCTGGTGTTGCTTTGCTCTTTTTGGTGTGATGAAAATAAAAAGACATTCAGTTTTTCGTTTGCTCCTTATATCTTCATAAATTAGTCTTCCTGTGCTCCATGCGCTAATCGCTACTCTCAAGCGTCTTTTTGGGGGGCACTTACGCAAATTTCCCACTTTAAACACAACGCCTCCGCCACGATAATTATCGGTAGCGGAGGCTTTCACCAAAGGAGGAGACGGAGGAGTATGTCTTTTAGTCTCCGAAGAAATCTTACTTCATTGTGCAATAAGGTACAAAGCTAAAGGTCACGACTTGATGGTGACTTTATTCACAAATGAGTGGGTTTTCTTGAACGCCTGCGAGATATTCTCATAGGCGTTTATGGTTAATAAAGGGTGAGGATTGCCCGTAATCATCTTAGAGGCTGCCCTGCTCTCGTGATGGAGGCAGAGGACGTGCTTTCCTGTGTTTAGCGCATAGCCAATTTCATAACCGACCCCGTGTGAGGGAACACTGACTTCCGCCAGCAGGATGTCGCTGGACAGTATCCAGTTTACGTCACGCGCGTAAATGTCTTCGGGGATAATGGCATGCTCATGTTCGAGGGTATTTGATTCAGCCAAATGCGCGGTCGGGACTTCGTGTCCTCCATCTAATAAAAATTGGGTAATGGCTTGATATTTTTTTTCATATTCACGCCCCTCTGTGATAGAACAGGCAAAATATATTTTCATTTGTTTTCAGAGATAGAGCTAAGAATTGATCTGGCAGGGTCTTCTTCTTTTTTAATAATATCGCCACCTGAGCGGAGGCTTTCCAGTTCTACGCTTAGGCGCATCCAATCATCAACTAGAATAACAAAGTGAGGGGTTTTGTCTTTGAAAAAAAAGGGTGAGAGGAAGAAACGCAGAAATTTTCGTGAGGTAGGGTAGGATTTCAGGTCAATGACAATGGCTGTTTTTTTGAGTAGCGATTTCATTGAATCGCGTTGCCAATCGGAGAGTTCGGATGGGGGAAAAAGCCGAAACATCTCATTCGATCGTGTTTGTATGATGCGTTTATAGGATATGTTGAGCCTAAAAAACGGGGTAGCTAAACGTAGGTATTTTGGGTAAGGGCGCACATACGCGGCTTTACGCGCCAGTAATAGGAAGATGGTTACTAGCAAAGCGAATCCGGCAGAAAAAAGTATGAGGGTGTCTTTCCAGCTTTTTTCAGGATATATATTGGGGAGAAACCACCAGAGGACAAAGAGGAGAATACTGAGTAAAAGCGTAGCGGGATACCAACGGCTGAGGGTATAGTCGTATATTAAAAGACGGTGTTTTTTGCCTGCTTTTGCCATTTTCTGTTCCTTTTATTCTTTTACACCAAGTTCTTCTCTTAGGGCATCTATCTTTTTTTCGAGATGCTCACCACGCAAGCTAAAGGTGATGTCGCCGCGCGTACGTTCGATGATACTACGAGCAATATCGGTTTGTCTGCGTAGACCATGCGTAATGGCGTTGGGATAATCCATTGTAACTAAAACAGAGTAGATTTCGTCCATTTGAGTTAGGAGACGTTCGGCTTCTTGCGAGTACCCGCTACGGAGTTCGTCAAGTGTTCTGCGGCGAAGCTCGCCAACAACTTCGGAAAGTCCTTTGAGGTAAGTTGCGTGGGGCACGTCAAGTTGATCGAGTGTAACGAGGGGTTTTTCTTTGATTAAGGCACAGGTTACTTCGGCTTCAACAAATTCTTTGAGTGCATCTTGGGTATACCCAGTATGATAGATGTCAGGATGCTCGGGGAGGAGATCGTCTTTGAAGGTTTTTGCCAATAGCGTGGCTTGCGCTAAATGTTCGTTCATGCCCTCGTCATCGTCTCGGTGTACGGCACGGATGGCTTTTGAGCAATGCTGAATTAAAGTGCGCGAGGTTGAGAGGGCTTTATCACGCGCTTCGGTTTGTGCATCAAATTTTTCACGAATCTGCTCGGCTATAAGTTCTAGCTTTTCCATTATTCTTCTCCCTCATCTGCTTCGGGTTTTAAAAAGGGACGAAAGAGATTATCCGCTAGGGAATTGACTTTGGGCATGGTGATTTCGCCAAAGGCATTTTCGTAGCGCGCCAAATTGTCATTGAGGGCTTTAAGCAATAGCTTTGCACTAACGGGCGTCATCACCACTCGTGTCCCGACTTTGGCTTTTTGTGAACCAGGGAGTAGATGTGCAAATTCTAAGACAATATCAGCGGGGGAGTGCGCAATCCTCGCTAAGTTGGCATAAGTTGTAGAAAGCTCTGGTGAGATTTCCATTATTATTTTTTTAGGATGAAGGGGCTGTTTGGGATCTGTCATTATTTTCTCTGCTTTTAAAAAGCCTTGTGAGAATTCGACATTCTCACAAGGCTTTAATTATCTAAAAAGGAATTTCATCTTCTTGCGGAGGTTCCATGGCATTGCCTGCGCCGTAGTTCGCTCCACCACTGTTGACGCCGCCTCCGCTTGCCGCGGCGGCTTGGTCTTCTTGACGGGAGGATAAGAAGCGTACTGTTTGTGCCGTAATTTCAAATGATGCCCCAGGTGAGCCGTCATTTCTAGTCCAAACACGAGGACCGCCAGTTTCTTTATCTTGATTCATACGCCCTTCGACTAAAACTTTTGAGCCTGATTTTAGATATTGGTTAGAAGCTTCTGCTTGTTTACCCCAAACAGAAACACGAAACCAAGTCGTTTCTTTGATAGTCTCACCACTGTTTGATGTATATTGTCGATTGGTCGCAACGTTCAAATTTGTTACCGCCTGCCCACTGGGAGTATAGCGCATTTCTGGGTCACGTCCTAAATTACCTACAATTGTTATTTTTTGGTACATATAAAAGCTCCTTTAAGAGAGTTTGTGAACGCCGCATTCGCACGGCGTTGCTAGGTTGCTATATTTTACTCTAAAAACTGCACATTATTGACAATTTTGTATGAAGTTTGGGGATAATATCTACAATAGCATAGGGCAAGCGTAAATTTTTTGTAAAGCGGGAGAAAAAATGTCCTAAAAGAAGTACAATTGCTTATATCATCTACAATGCAATACCTAAAGACACCAATCAAAAACTTGGAGAAAACACCATCGTGAAAAGAAAAGAATTTAACACCTATAAAAAAGATTTTGTTGAAGCAACAAAGAAAATTTTAGACATCGAACACTCAGAAAATTTGGATGAAGCCGCGTTTCCCGCTTATAGCAATCCAAACCCATTGATGAACTTTTTGTTTTGGGAGCGAATTTATCGTGTGATGAACTATATTGAGCCAAAAGGGGCTTTAGAAAGAGTCTTAGATTTTGGCTGTGGAAGTGGTGTAATGCTTCCCTTTCTTGCTAAGGAAACAGAAGAAGTAATCGGCGTAGATATAGATTTAGAGCCTTTAAAAAAGATTGAGCAATATATAAATTTCCCCAAAAATGTCAGTTTTCAAGAGACTTACGAAGAAGTTCCAGAGAAATCACTTGAGCTAATTATTGCTCTAGATGTTCTTGAACATGTAGATAATTTAGACAAGGAATTAGAAAAATTTGCATCCCTTCTTGCTTCGGATGGAGAGCTTATTGTTTCGGGACCTACCGAGAATTTCCTTTATAAAATCGGGCGTTTTCTGGCAGGACCAAGCTATTCTGGTCATTATCATGTCCGGAACATCTACGATATTCGGCGCGCAACACCAAAAAATATGACGCCAAGAAATCTCGCTACTTTATATCCTGTTGTGCCCTTTTTTCTTATTTATACTGCTGTAGCAGAGTGATTTTTGGGTATACCAGAGAGTTAAAGATAGCCTTGAAAAAACACAAAAGGAACCTTCAAATGCCTCCACTCCCTCGCTCACCACAGCGTGCGCGGAGAAATACGGTAGACGCTATGGGGAATAAAATTCTTAACCGCTAATTCCCCGCAAATCTTCGTTAAAAAAATAGTGATGATTGGTGAAGATTAGCGGTTCTAAATTTTGAGAGTTTTAGCCAAAAAAATATTTCCGATTGAGTCTGGTATAGAGTGAATGTCATTGTTAAGACGACAAAAAGACAAAGTTATGGTGGATAAACGCATTAGGTGATTTGCTGTTTTCAAAAGAGCAGATAAAGTGCATGAGCATCTGTTGCGCTTCCTTTACTCTAAATACGTAAAAGAATCTATCATCCCATCGAAGATGGGCAAAGTTTCATCTTTGAGTGTTACTGTGGTGCTAAAGAAGATAAATAAAGTGTGGTCTTTTTCAACTGAAAAAATAGCAACTTTATCATAAGCACGTAGGCCTTCTTCATAGCCTTCTGGGGTCCATTCTAATTCAATAACGCCGAAAGGAATGCCCGAAGATGTTTCGCTAATATCCGAAGAAATAACATTTACATCGTTGTAATAATCAGGAAGGTTAAGGACAAAATCGGCAAAACTTTCTTCAAGTCTTTGGTTACTTTGGTTTTCTAAGACAAGGTTGGTATAGGTGATAAACCCGTTTACATAATGCCATTTTTTGAGATCTATTATATACAAACGCTGAGTTTTGGGGTCAATCCCCTCTATATTTTCAAGGATGTTAATAATTACTGGGTCGGCGGCTTCTGTAATCCACATTTCACGATATTCAGGGGAATCGGGGCGAATAGCCATCCACTCTATGGGCGGGGTAAGTGAGTATTTAGCCAGGTAATCAAAAAAAATAAGTGAGCCATCGGCGTTTTCTATTAGGTCACTCCCCATTTCGGGATAATCGGCTTTTGTGGCGGTTGCACTTGGTGGAGGTTCTGTCTTGGTCGGTGAGGGAGTTGGTGTCTCGGTTGGTGCATCTGTTGGGGGCATTGCCTCTAAAGTTTGAGATACTTTTTCGGCAAGGGAGATTGCGATCATGGTTTCGAGCTCGTTTGGGTCTGTTTCTGATGAAGAGCCTGAAAAGGAGATGGCTGAAGTTGAGCAGGCGATTGTTGTGAAGGCAAATAACGAGATGAATTTAAAGACGGCTGAGATAGGGGTGATGTTTTTCTTTATGAGCATATTGTCTCCAAGAGGGTGGAAGTAGTTGAGCTGCCCCCGTTCCCTTTGATAGAACGGGGCGGCTCAATTATACGCGTTTAAAATGAAAACTCCGCGCATTATGCTCGGAGTTTTGCACTAAAGTGAGTTGTTCGCATTTTAACGAAAGCGTCTCAACGCTACGCTGAAGTTTATTTAACGAGGGCAAGCCTAAGTTCACGCGCGCTGCTGTCCCACATCCCAGAAAAATTATTTATTAACAAACTGGTCAAAAGTTGCACCACCTAGACGATTTACAAGGTCATGCTGGGCATCTTGCCAAATTGTAACGAGGGGGCAATCGTCTGCATAAGCGCACATGCCGCTAGAGTGGGCACATTCATTGAGCCGAATGGGTCCATCGATGGCTTCTACGACCTCGAGGAGGGTGATTTCTTCACATTTTTTGGCTAAAGTAACACCGCCATGTGCTCCACGTGATGTTTGTAGTAACCCGGCAATTGAAAGCTGTGAAATAATTTTAGCCAAAAAAGAAGGCGGAATATGTTGGTCTTTTGCTATTGTGCTGGTTGCGGCGCGATTGCCTATACCCAAGCGAGCGAGATATAAAACGGCGCGCACTGCGTAATCGGCTTGTTTTGTGATTTGCATTTTTTCTCCTAATAAAGATAAATTTTGTCAATAATACTTTAATCCCCTAAATTGTCCTAGTGTAAAAAATCATTTCTAAATATGACCTTTTACTCCGAATTATAAATAGAACATTTTTTCTTGATTTTAAACCCCAAACCCTATACAATATGACCATGAATAGTGAAACCTTACGCACTCTTTTGTCGGCTTACCTTATTGCCAGTTTTCTCTTATCTATTTTCTATTTGAGAAATCGAAATCTCAGTTTTGGGGCGTATACACTCTGGGGGCTTTTGGCGTTGATCTTGCCCGCTCTGGGTCCTTTTCTGGTGATTTTATTGAGACCAGGAGAGAAGGTATAGCCGCTTTAAAGGTGCAAAATAACCGCGATAAAATCTGAGAAAGTTTTAACTTTTTCTTTGCTCGATGCCCTCACCCGCGAATGGGTGTGGACAGAGATATTTCGCATTTGACTGGCTCGCAAAAAACGCCATTATGGTTACGCACGCCATCGGCGATATCAGAGGCAATTCTATACACCTTAATTTGAGAAATGCTAAAAATACCAAATGACGTGATAGCGTAGGGTAAAAGTTGAAGGGGGGAGGGTAAGAAGCAGGAATAAGCATTCGCTTTTTCCCTAAATTGCCCAGTGTTTTTGTGAAAACCAACGAAAACAGGGACTTCGCACGGAGTCCCTGTTTTCGTTGGTTTTATGCTAAGGAAGGCGTGAGCAATTAGAACTTTTTTGTCTATATTTGCCTATCTGAAACCAAAGAGCCAATTTTAATAGAGATACCGAAATACCTATATTTATGTACTAGAAAGGAAAAACACCCAAGATGCACTCAAAAATCAATTTACGACTTTCAAAACATACAAACTTTTTTTATGGCTGGATTATTTTGCCCATTTCTATCTTAACGGCTTTCTTTACCAGCCCTGGGCAAACCTATATGGTCTCAATTTTCAACCCTTCCCTGCGAGAAACACTTAACCTTAGCCTAACAGAACTCACCGGAGCTTATATGTTTGGCACAATGCTCGCTTCTTTACCTCAGACTTATATAGGGCAACTGTCTGACCGATTTGGTATTCGTAAGACGATTTTTGTAATTATAAGTTTATTTAGCTTCGCGTGCATTTTTATTTCACAAGTTAGCAGTCTTGGAATGCTGGTTCTCTCTTTCTTTTTCTTGAGGATGTTAGGGCAAGGGTCTTTAGAACTTCTTTCGGTTAATATGCTCCCCATGTGGTTTCGTAAAAGGCTCGGAACAGTTTCAGGTATTAAAAGTGTAGTTGTAAGTCTGATGATTGGAGCAGTCCCCATTGGGATTCTTGCCCTCATCGGTATTGTCGGTTGGCGGAAAACTTATATCTTATCGGGAGCGAGCGTTTTCCTTATCTTGATACCGCTTATCTACTTTTTTTATGTAAATAGACCTGAAGAAATCGGAGAAGTGATTGATGGAAACAGTGCGTCAGATATTCGAGAAACAGATGCATCTTTTTCAGAGAAAAAATTTACGCTCAAGGAAGCAATGAAAACACGAGCCTATTGGATATTAATTTTATCCCGAGCTTCTTGGGCGGCTATTGCAACAGCCATTGCCTTTAATTTGTTACCAATATTTACAGATAAAGGGTTGAGTAATGAGCAAGCTGCGGCTAGTTTTATGTTTTTGATGATAGCTTCAGCTATTTTTCAGTTTCTTGGTGGGGTAATTGCCGACCGAACAGAACTTCGCTGGATGTCTTTGGGCGCAATGGGTCTCTATGGGCTGGCTATTGGGGCTTTAATATATCTGCCAAACAACTCTGTTATTCTGGTTTATACACTTATATTAGGAGTTGCTCAGGGCTTATTTAGTGGCTTAGACAATACAGTTTGGGTGCGTTATTTCGGTCGTGAACATCTTGGCAAAATTCGAGGCAGTGTCTGGACTGCCACTGTAGCCGGGAGCAGTATAGGTCCATTTTTAATGGGGATTTCTTATGATATGAGCGGCGGATTCTTTATATCCTTAGCTGGGTTTGCAATTCTTCTCTTTCTTTTGGCAATTGCAGGTATTTGGGCAACGCCACCTTTAGAAAAGGCTAAATAATTAAGAAAATCCCCGAATTTAAAGGCCCTATTTAGAAATGCTACCCTTGAGAAAAACTGCTTAGGGTTGTAAACTTATAGATACGAAATCCTATTAAGGAGAAAAAATGACCGAAAACTTATTACTTAAACCCTCCCGCCCCGTTGGCATCATCGGCTACGGCGCGTATGTGCCGAGATATAGAATCCCTGCTACCGAAATTGCTCGTGTCTGGAAGGGCGGTGGAGCGGTGCCGATAAAAGAGAAAAGCGTCCCTGGGCTAGATGAAGATGTAGCAACCATGTCTATTGAAGCGGCACGCAACGCGATTGCACGCGCGGGCATCCACGCGCATCAGCTACGCGCTGTTTGGGTCGGCTCGGAGTCGCACCCCTACGCCGTCAAGCCCACGTCCACGATTGTGGCGGAGGCGATTGGGGTTGTTCCCCACATCCAAGCCGGGGATTGGGAATTTGCCTGCAAAGCGGGGACAGAAGCGATGGTCGCCGCGATGGGTCTTGTCGGCTCAGAGATGGCGGATTACGCCCTTGCGATCGGCATGGATACTGCGCAGGGAAAACCCGGCGATGCCCTCGAGTATACCGCCGCCGCAGGGGGCGCGGCTTTTGTGATTGGACCTGCTGAGAAATCGTTAGCAGTGATCGAAGCGACTTACTCCTACGTCACTGACACGCCCGATTTTTGGCGACGGGCGTATCAGAAATATCCCGAGCATGGTTCACGCTTTACAGGCGAGCCAGCCTATTTTGAACACGTCAGTAAAGCCACCGAAACGCTGATGGGCGAACTCGGCACAACGCCTGATGATTATGATTATGCGATTTTCCATCAGCCAAATGCCAAGTTTCCAACGCGGGCGGCAAAGATGCTCGGTTTTAAACAGGAACAATGGGAGCCGGGATTACTCGCTCCCGTGATCGGCAATACCTACTCTGGTGCGGCGATCATCGGTCTCACCGCTACGCTCGATATTGCCAAGCCTGGCGATAGAATCCTAATGACCTCCTTCGGTTCTGGCGCAGGTGCGGATTGCATGTCAATCCTCGTCACAGACGAACTACTCAATCGCCGAGACAAAGCTCTAAAAACCCAAGATTATATCGCCCGCCGCAAAGAAATTGATTACGCAACTTATGCGCGGATGCGTGGGAAAATTACGATGAAGTAGAGAGATAGAACGCGGATTCTCGCTGATTTAAAAACAAAGATTTAACCGCGAAGAAGCGAAGATCGCTAAGTTTTAAATTGTTTTCTTCGCGCTCTTCGTGTCTTCGCGGTTCAAAAAAACTGCGTAAACCCGCTTAATCAGCGAGAATCCGCGTTCCATTATTAAGGCAAATAATATGACAGATAATATCGTTATAGCAGGAATAGGCGCAACAACAGTCGCCGAACATTGGCAATTTTCGCTACGCGAATTAGCGCATTTCGCCCTCGAAGCCGCAATCAAAGATGCGGGCGGTCTACGTCCGCAAGCCCTCTTTGTGGGCAATATGCTCGCACCAAATCTCTCCAAACAAGCCCATCTCGGTGCGCTAATTGCCGATTTTAGCGGGCTGATAGGCATCGAAGCGATTAGCATGGAATCGGCTGGTGCATCGGGCGGATCTGCGCTTCGGCAGGGCTATCTCGCCGTCAAAAGTGGTATGGTAGATGTTGCGCTCGTTGTCGGTGTCGAGAAGTTCACCGATATGGTCGATTCTGGTGTAGAAGATGCCCTTGCCACCGCCACCGATAGCGATTTTGAAGCCGTGCAGGGTCTCACCCCCACCTCCCAAGCCGCCATACTCATGCGCCGCTATCTCCACGAATATAATCTCCCCGCCGATGCCCTCGCGGGTTTCCCCGTCACCGCGCACGCCAACGCGGTCGATAATCCTAATGCTATGTTTCGGCGCGCCATCAAAGCCTCTACCTACGCCCGTGCTGGCATGCTTTCAGAGCCTTTAAATTTATTTGATGCCGCGCCCCCAGCAGATGGTGCCGCCTCGGTCATTCTTACACGCTCTGAGCTTTTGCCTGCTCATCAACAACTCCGCGCCGTGCGTGTCCTTGGGTCTGCTTCCGCTGTGGACGCGTTATCTTTGCATGATCGAAAAGATATACTCTCATTTAATGCGGCTCGGCGTTCTGTAAATAGTGTGCTGAAAAAAACAGGTGTGATGCGCGAGCAAATTAGTTTCTTTGAATATCACGATGCCTACTCCATCTACGCCGCCTTATCTTTAGAAGCGGCAGGATTTGCTGAAAAAGGCAAAGGCTGGGAATTGGCAAGAGATGGCGAAATTGCAAAAAATGGCTCAATCCCCTGCGCCATAGCGGGCGGACTAAAAGCGCGCGGATTCCCCGGCGGTGCTACGGGCGTGTACCAAGCTGTCGAAGTAGTCACCAAGCTCCGGGACGAGAGCGAATCGGGGCAAATCGCCTTGATCCAGTCGCTGGGCGGTCCCGCATCCACAGCAGTCACACATTTGTTGGCAATGGATTGACAGTTTCAGTAAAAAAATTCTCCTCCCTTGCTCTAGTCGCCGTCCTCGGCGGCGGAGTAAAGTAAAAAAGTCCCTCTGAAGTCTCTGAGACTTCGGAGGTGTTTTCTGTATTTGCTGTATGATTTTGCTAGATGTGCAACGTATCTGTCAGATGCAATGTACCACTAATATTTTGAGCAATTACTTTAAATTTTATCGATCACCCAGCTTAAATCAACTCTCGGCAAATTTTCACCTTCATCCTCTGAGCGCACATCGAAATGACCTTCAAGCCCTAGTGCTTCGGAACCCATTTCCCAGTTGGCGGACCAAATCCCGAGGGCGACAGGGGCATAGTATTGGGAGGCGGTGGCGGCGTAGAAATCGAAGGATTTTAGTTCACCATTTTCGTCTGTTACGGCAACACAGCGGGTGGTTTGCCCATTATAGGAGGAGGGTGCCCATTGGCAAATCTCGTAATTGCGCCCGAAACGATTGAAGGGGGCGGTGTGCACATCTAAGGGCTGTGTAAAGGTTGTGTCTGCGAAAAAGAGTTCTGAGAGCGGTAAACGGCTGTTGCTCGCTTGGGCGTTGAAGGCGCGAATAAATAAGGGGATATAGTTTGATTTATACCCCACAGCAGAGATACAAATAATGTGATCCTTTTCGGGGTCAAAGCGTTCGCCTAGACTAGCCATAATGCTGGCATGGTCTGCTCCGGGACCGATCCAGCAGGTGCCGAGTCCCATACGGGTCGCATCCATGACGACTTTTTGCAGGCTGCGTCCCACGTCTATAACGGCGTGACGGTCATATTTTTTCGGGGCAATGGCGATGAGGAATTCGGTCGCGTTGACAACGGGCCAGACGGTGAGTGGGGCAGAAATATACTCAAGACGAATAGGGGCTTTGCCGATTTTAGGTTCGTCAAGATGGGTGTGAATGGAGGTCATCAACTCGGTGTGGTCAGCTTTGGTCAACTTGCGGGTTTGGAAGGAACGGCAGGAGTGACGCGCACGCATCAGGTCGAAGAGATCAAGGTCATCGTTGCGTTGGGGTAGTTTTTCGGGGAAACGGAGTTGGAATTTGACGGTCACCAAGTCGAAGATTACGATGATGCCGAGCAAGCATCCAAGTGCAGAGAAGATGAAGACAAGAAAAGAGATTTTGAACAGGTGCGTAATCCCAGCGAGCAGAAAGAGTAAGAGCATGGGGAAGATGGGAATTAGATATTGTAGCCATCCCGTAAATTGAACGCGCATCTTTGCTCGCACCATCCCCGCGGCAAATTTTCTCAAAGGCAGAAGGGGAATTCGCTCTAAAAGTGCTCTCTCATTTGCGCCAAGGCCGTGCATATAATCAGCGTTCTTTGCCATAATCTACTCCTGCGATTTTGATTGTCAATAAGGATTTAGGAAGAAATAAATTACCCATTAATGAAGCAAAATTGAGTGAGGTATGCTTTAAATGGATAAGTTATTTAATGCTCATTCCTAAGTATCTCATATTAATACTTTTAGGTTTTCAAGTATACTTTCTCTATTACGAATGTTTAATAGGAGATTTATGAAATTTCTAATTGCTGGGCTAGGCTCAATTGGTCGCCGTCATTTGAATATGTTGCGTGAGTTAGGGCAGGATGATATTGTCTTATATAGAACGCATCAATCAACATTGGATGATGAAGAATTAGCGGGGATTCCTGTAAAAACGGACTTGCGAGACGCACTTGATTTAGGCGTGAGTGCCGTAGTTATCTCTAATCCTACATCCCTGCACATGGATGTGGCTATCCCCGCCGCAGAAGCGGGATGCCATATTTTGCTCGAAAAACCCATTTCGGACGATTTAACACGCATAGATGAATTGCGCCGTATCGCTAAAAAGAGCGGCTCACGAATCTTGGTCGGTTTTCAATTTCGTTATCACCCGACCTTAAATAAAGCCCGTGATTTAATCAACGAAGGCGCATTGGGAAAGATGTTAAGTTTTCACTCGCATTGGGGCGAGTATTTGCCCAACTGGCATCCGTGGGAAGATTATCGTGAAAGCTACGCGTCACGCGTCGATTTAGGCGGGGGCGTGATTGGTACGTTAACGCACCCCATTGATTACATCCGCTATATTTTGGGTGAGGTTGAAGAAATCAAATCTTTTGCGGGGCATCTTTCCCCCCTTGAAGTTAAGGGCGTGGAAGATGTTGGGGAAATGGCACTCAAGCTAAAGTCAGGGGCGGTCGGTGCGGTACACGTTAATTATTTCCAGCGTCCACCCGTCCACCGTCTTGAAATTGTCGGGACAAAAGGGACAATCCGCTGGAATAACGCCAATGGCGTTTTGCATCATTACGATATGCCAGATGAATTTGGGACATGGAGTAAAAATCCTGATGAACCTATCCTCACCGATTATCCTTTGCCAAAAAACTTTGAGCGTAACACTCTTTTTGTGGAGCAAATGAAGCATTTTATTGAAATGGTTAAAGGAAATGCCGAGCCGCGTTGCTCGCTAGAAGATGGCGCGCGAGCGGTTGAGTTAGTTTTAGCGGCAAAGGGCTAGATTGTGAAAGTTTTAAAAAGCGAAAATTTTCGTTTTATCGCCTTATTAACAATTATTTCGGCATTGGTATATTTGCCTTTAATCAATAATTTTGGATATACCCACGATGATTGGTATTTAATGTACGCGGCAAAGGTGAAGGGAGCTTCGATTTTCCATACAGTTTTTAGCGAAGATCGCCCTTTACGAGCCTTTGTGCTAGAGCCGGCTTATTTGCTATTTGGCGAGAATGCGCTTTTTTATAATTTAAGTGCTTATTTTTTTCGCTTGCTTAGCGGCATAGGTTTTTTGTGGACAACACAACTCCTGTGGGCAAAGCAACGCCAAGCAACACTGTGGATGGCTCTTCTCTTTCTCGTCTACCCTGGCTTTCTCTCTCAACCAAATGGTATCGATTATCAATCCCAAATGGTCGCATTAGCCGCCGCAACCTTTTCTCTTGCGTTAACTTTAAAGTCACTTTTAGCCTCAAATGTTTTTGTACGGTCTGGTTATCTAATTGTCTCTGCACTTTTGGCATGGCTTTATTTAGGCTTGGTTGAGTATTTTATTGGCATAGAAGTCTTAAGATTTTTGCTCATATTTACATTTGCTCTGCGTAAAAAGGATAATTTTCTAAAAAAGGTGAAGTGGGGATTTTTACAAAGCCTTCCCGTTTTGCTTGTGCCTCTACCTTTTATTTTTTGGCGGTTTTTTCTCTTTGATAGCGAACGTGGCGCAACAAATATAGGTGCACAATTGAGCGGATTTGCCGAATCGCCTTTGCTTATGGGAGTAACTTGGATTATTAACCTCGCACATGATGCGATAAAAACTTTATTCTTAGCTTGGGGAGTTCCTCTCTCCCAACTTGCTTTTGGGATGCGCATAAAAGAGACCATAGTTGGTTTTTCTCTTGGCATTATTGTTGTTGCTCTTGTAATAGGCGTATTTTTCTTCTTAAGAAAAAGTGGGCTACAAGAAGATGAAGCCCTTATTGAAGATAATCGTTGGCAAAAAGAAGCGCTATGGCTTGGTTTTCTAACATTGATAGCGGGGCTACTTCCAATCACACTTGTTAATCGCTCTGTCATCTTTCCCAGCCATTCACGTTATACCTTAGCAGCTTCGATTGGCGTTGCCTTTATTCTCGTAGCTATAGCTTATTATTTTACAAACAAAAAGGTAAGAACGGCAGTTCTAGCAAGTCTAATTTTTATCGCTACGTTAACACATCATGCAAACGCGGTTAGTTTTGCGCAAGAGAGAGATAGTCTTCAAGACTTTTGGTGGCAAGTTAGTTGGCGCATTCCACATATTGCCCAAGAAACAACTTTGATTGCAAATTATCCCGTCAGTGCAATAGAAGAAGAGTATTTTGTTTGGGGACCAGCAAGTCAAATTTATTATCCCGAAGGGATAAGCAAAAACCGAGTGCGCCCTGGCGTTTATGCGCTGGTACTCACGCACGATACTATGTTGAATATCTTTGCACAGCAACCGCAACCTTCGCGTGGACGAAGAGGAACTGTAATCTTTCCTGATTATCAAGAACTCCTTATTGTGACTCAGCCCACATTAAACTCATGTGTTCATATTATTGATGGCTCTCAACCAGAGTATTCGCAATGGGAAAATGATCGAATTATGCAAGTTGGTGCTTATTCAGATGTGGAACATATTCTGACGGATGCAGAAACTCACGTGCCGCCCGAAATCGTTTTTGGTGTTGAACCTGCTCACGATTGGTGTTATATCTACCAGAAAGCGACATTGGCGCGTCAAACTGGCGACTGGAACTTGGTCGCCTCTCTCGATCAGCAAGCAAGCTCACAGGGGGACGCTCCGAAAGATCCCATCGAATGGATGCCCTTTATTCAAGCCGCTGTTATGCTGGGGGATGGGGAACGCGCCCAAGAAATCAAATCCTATATTAAAAAAGAAGATTTTGTTATTCAGCAAGCCTGTGAAATTCTTTTAGAAATGGAACTCACTCCTGAAATGCGTGCTTTGTCTGAAAGTATTTATTGTGTGCACGAATGAGAAAATAGACTTAAAAACTAGAAAATGATTAGAAAACTTAAAGCCCTTTTTAGCTCTGAACCATTTGCCTCAATTTTCGTTTTGGGGATATTTTCTGCCATGGCATACTTGCCTTTAATTTATGAACTTGGTTATAGCCACGACGATTGGTATTTAATGTACGCGGGGCAGGTGAGAGGAACATCGGTTTTTTTTGATATTTTTAGCGGAGACCGTCCATTGCGTGCGCTTGTCATGATTCCTTCTTATTGGGCATTTGGTAGTAATCCTCTTTATTACAACCTAAGCACATATTTTTTCCGTCTTCTAAGCGGCATTGGATTTCTCTGGGCACTGCGCCTTTTCTGGCCAAAAGAGCGCAGCGCAACATTGCTGATGGCAATTCTTTTTCTAATTTACCCCGGCTTTCTCTCGCAACCCAATGGCATTGATTATCAGGCTCATCTTGTAAGTTTGGCTTCTGCGACATTCTCGATTGCATTGACGCTTAAGGCAATTCTTACTGAGAAAAAATCTGCACGGATTATCTTTTTTGCGCTATCCATATTTTTAGGGTGGTTCTATTTGGGATTGATGGAATACTATTTGGGTATAGAAGCATTAAGATTACTGCTTATTCTTGCACTTTCCTTACGAGAAAAGGGAAGTTTTTCATCAAAAATGATGACTGCTATTCGGCGGGGTGCAGCTTTTTTACTTATATCTGTACCTTTTATTATCTGGCGTTTCTTCATCTTTGAGAGTGAACGTGGCGCAACGGATATGGGAAAACAGCTTACAGGCTTTCTCTCTGATCCCTTTGCTCAATCGCTTGTCTGGATATCGCACCTTTATGAAGATAGCGTTGCTGTTCTTTTTGGTGCGTGGATAACGCCTTTCTCACAACTTTACCAAAGAGACTTCAAATTATTAAGCGGCACAAAGATGTTTCTCATCTTCTTAGTTGTTACAGCAATTATTTATCAGCTTTATTATTTTTTAAAACAGAAAAAAAAGCCATCTAAAGAGGGTACATCTTGGCAGATAGAAGCTCTTTGGATCGGGTTTTTTAGCATGGTTATTTGCCAACTCCCCATTATTTTAGTTAACCGACAAGTTAGTTTTCCGACATATTCACGGTATACCTTGCCAGGTTCTTTAGGCGCGGTGATGGTTTTGGTCGCGTTGCTTTATACATTTAGAGAAAAATATATTCGGCTTATTCTTTTTTCGATGTTAATTACAATCGCTATCTTAACGCATAAAGCGAACACCAAAAAATTTGTTACTGAAACTGAATCAATGAATGAATTTTGGTGGCAGGTGAGTTGGCGAATTCCACACCTTGGGGAGAGAACAACGTTGGTCGTGAATTATCCGCGTGTGGCGACAGAAGAAGATTATTTTATATGGGGACCTGCCAACCAGATCTATTACCCCAATGGAACTAATGAAAGGGTTGTTCAACCGGGTGTTTATGCTGTAGTGCTTAATGATGAATCTGTAGAAAAGATCATTGCAAAGGAACGACAAGAGTTTGGTTATCGTAGGGGAATTGAGACTTATGCCAACTATAGAAATATCTTGATTTTGACACAGCCAACTTCGGGTTCATGTGTTCAGATTATTGATGGCTTTCAGCCAGAATACTCTAAATGGGAAATTGAGCGGATTAAGCAAGTTGGTGCATTCTCAGAAGTGGAACATATTTTGCCAGATGCAAATTTTCACACACCGCCCGAAATCGTTTTTGGACTTGAACCCGCTCACAATTGGTGTTATATCTACCAGAAAGCGACTTTGGCGCGCCAAATCGGCGACTGGAACGCGGTCGCGCTTTTTGATCGGCAAGCAAGCCAAAACGCGTTTGTCCCGCAGGATGCTGTTGAATGGCTCCCCTTTGTTCAAGCCGCCGCGATGCTGGGGGATGCGGAGCGAGTCCAAGAAATCGCATTATTCTTAAAAAATGAGCCTTATATTCTTGAACAAGCCTGTGATTCGCTGAGAGGGATGGAAATCACCCCTGAAATGCGCACTTTGGCAGAAGATAGCTATTGTATAGAAGAGTAAAGCGTGTATAATTGCGGCGTTTGTTCAAAATTCAGTTACTGAATATAGAAATTCAGCTAGGAGAAAAAATGTCTAAAAGTAAGTTGATTGCCCCTTATGGCGGCGAATTGGTAAATTTGGTCGCCACTGGCGAAGAGCGCGAAGAATTAATAGCGCGAGTAAAAGGTTTGAAGGCTATTCAAATTTCGGCACGTGCAATAAATGATTTGGAATTACTTGCGACTGGCGCGTTTTCGCCCTTAGATCGTTTTATGGGCAAAGCGGATTATGAAAATGTTTTGACGAATATGCGTCTGATTGATGGCACGCTTTTCCCGCTCCCTATTACGCTCACGGCTAACCCCGCCGACCTTCCCCCCGTTGGTGAAGAATTAGTCATCCGCAATTCATTGAACGACCTCATCGGTATTATGAAGTTGGAAGAAGTCTATACTTGGGATGCAGAAAAAGAAGCTCGTTATAGTTACGGCACAAATGATTCCCGTCACCCGATGGTTTCTGAAATGTCCCGCTGGGGCAAAGTTTGTGTTTCTGGTGAGTTGAAGATTATCAATCTTCCTAAATACTACGACTTCGTAGATATTCGCAACACGCCAGCCGAAGTACGCGCAGATTTAGAAGAACTTGGGCACGAGAATGTAGTCGCTTTCCAAACCCGCAACCCTTTACACCGCGTTCACGAAGAACTGACCAAACGTGCCGCTGAACAAATTGGTGGCTCTTTGCTCATTCATCCTGTAGTTGGCTTGACCAAACCAGGTGATGTAGATCATTACACCCGTGTTCGTGTTTATAAAGCACTACTCGAGAATTATTACGATAAAACCTCCACCCGTTTGAGCCTTTTGCCTCTTGCAATGCGCATGGCTGGACCTCGTGAAGCACTCCTTCACGCCATCATTCGTAGAAATCACGGTGCAAATCATCTAATTGTTGGGCGCGACCACGCTGGTCCTGGCAACGACAGCACGGGTAAGCCTTTTTACGGTCCTTTTGATGCTCAAGAAATGCTCAGCGAGCACGAAGAAGAACTTGGCGTAAAAATGGTGCCTTTCAAATGGCTCGTTTATCTGCCCGAAACAAATGAATATGTTGAAGCTGGTGCCCAGCCCGAAGGCGCAAAAGTACTCACCATTTCTGGCACCCAAGTCCGTGAGGATTACCTTGCCAAAGGTAAACTGCTCCCTGAGTGGTTCACCCGCCCCGAAACAGCTGAAATTTTGCGTGAAGCCTATCCTGCAAAACATGAGCAAGGTTTCTGTATTTGGTTCACTGGCTTGAGTGGTTCCGGGAAATCTGCTACTGCTCGCGCTCTCACCGATTTGCTCCTTGAGCGTGGCAAACAACTTACCGTTCTCGATGGCGATGTTGTGCGCACGCACCTTTCTAAAGGTCTCGGATTCAGTGCCGAAGATCGCGATACCAATATCATGCGTATCGGCTATGTGGCTGGTGAAATCGTCCGTCAGGGCGGCAACGTGATTTGTGCGGCAATTAGCCCCTATCGCAATGCCCGCAATGAAGCTCGCAAACTTGTCCCCGAAGGCAACTTCCTTATGGCCCACGTAGACACCTCTCTCGAAGTCTGCGAAGCTCGCGACGTGAAAGGGCTTTATGCGATGGCTCGCAGTGGCGAAATCAAAGGTTTCACTGGCGTTGATGATCCTTATGAAGAACCCATCAACCCCGAAATCACCGTCACTGGTGACATCATTACTCCCGAAGAGAACGCCCAGATAATTATTGGACATTTGGAAGAACAAGGCTTTTTGATTAAATAACCCCCCCAGCAGAAACGATTTAACCGCTAATCTCGCAAATCTTCGCAAAAATAAAATTAGTGATGATTTGTGAAGATTAGCGGTTTTCTTTTTATGGATAGAAAAACCGCGTACGCCCTTGTATTGATCTTGCTCACTGCAACTGGAGCTTGGTTGCTGGAAATTAGCACGCCGCATGGTCTCGGTCTCACAGACGATGCCATCTCCTATATTGCGGCATCTCGTGCTTTGTTGGCAGGGCAAGGTTTCACGCGCATCTGGCTTGCAACGGGATTAGAGCCAATCACGCATTGGCCCCCCTTTTATTCATTTAGCCTAGCAATCATTAGCTCTATTCTGAAAATTGATCCTTACAGAAGCGCGCGCGTCCTAAATGTCCTAATCTTTGGTGTAAACGCAGGAGTTTTGGGCTTGCTCGGCTATAAGATGACAAAATCTTCTCAACAAAACCCGAAAGGTTTCAAACGCGCCTCAACAAAACCAGAAAAGACTTCATCAAAACCATTAGATATAAAAAACGTATCAATAAAACCTTTCGGGTTTGAACCTTACCTTGCAGGTCTTCTTTTAGCCACACTTTTCTTATTAAACAGCTCACTTCTCCGCCTTCATGCCCAAGCCTTGAGTGAACCGCTTTATCTTTTTATTAGCTTGTTGGCATTTTTAGCTTTTTATAGAGTTTTTTCCCCCATCCCTTCGACAAACTCAGGACAACGCCCAACCTTTCCCCGAAGGGGGAAGGAGAAAGTACTCCCCCCCTCGGGGGGAGTTAAAGGGGGGAAATGGCTCATCATTACGGGTATTATCACTGGAATCTCCTACCTCACCCGCTATGCCGCACTCTCATTAATAGCCACTTTTATCGTTGCCATCTTTATCTTATTTCCAACATGGAAAAAACGCTTCATCTCTCTTGCTTATTTTCTAGCAGGCGTTCTTCCCTTCACTTTAGCATGGATGTTGCGCAACAAAATAGTTGGCGGCACAGCAACAAACCGCATGATTGTCTGGCATCCCGTTACTCTTGCAAATGCAGGGCGTGGATTAAGAAGTTTGTTCCAATTTATCCTCCCTTATTTTGAAACCCCAGAATACTCCATTTTAGCAATTTTCCTTCTTATCTTTCTAATTAGCCTCCTTATTTGGGTGCTTCCGCGTGGCATAAAATACTTTCTAAAACCAGAAAAAAATGCACGTCCAGAAATTATCTCCTTCACTACGGTTTTATATATATTTGGTTATCTTGGTTCTTTGCTGGTTTCACTTTCCTATTTCGATGCCGCCACGCCGCTCAACGACCGTATACTCTCTCCCATTTATGTTGCTATTCTGATAATGCTGGTTTATTTTATTCACAAACTTTACGAAGCGGGTAAAATACTTCCACGTCTTTTGGCTATAAGCCTCGCCCTCTTTTTGCTAACAACTTCTTTTATTGCCAAAAATCGTACAGTAGTAGAATTGCAAGAATCTGCACTAGGATTTGCCTCGTGGCGTTGGAGTGAATCTACAGTGATGGAGGCAATTCGTGATTTGCCAGACGATGTTGAAGTCTATACCAATCAACCTCCCGCAGTCTATTTTTGGACCAATCGCCCCGTTTACGCTATTTGGGGATCTGAGCAATCCGATACTATTCGTTCGGGGAAGGGCGTTTTAGCCATTTTTTATCCACCTGATAGAGAAGCACCTAAATATCAAATATGGCTAACTGAAATAACACAGGGGTTAGAGCCAATCCAAAAATCGGGATTGGGTAATTTGTATCGCAAGGTTGAGTAGAGATTTGTTCAGTGTAAATCAATCCTGTCGATATTATTGCCATGCGTTGAAACAAGTTCTCGCGCGATTTTTTAGTGCGATTTATCACACTTTGTTTTTCAGACGATGATTTCAATCATCGTGCGCGCCAAAGTTTCTCTCCCCAAGAATGTTCGGGGCATAGCACGCAAGCCCAAAACACGTATGCTTAGCCTGTCGAAGTACGCGGCGACGCGGTGCCCCTCATCCCATCAAATAGGTTTTTAAATGAAGAAAAGCACGCTCATTTTTCTAGCCCTTGGCATATTTTTTGTCCTCTTCCCTTTATTTTCTGATTCTTTAGGTGCAGGGCAAGATGAGAATATATTTGGTGCTGCACAAATTTTGAGCGTAGAAATTGGCATTATCTTTGTCCTTATTGGTGTGGGAGCGCAGACAATAAAAGAAGATAAAAAATCTAAAAAAGAAATTGGGCAGGTGCTAGAAAAAATCTTAGACCTTCCTGTGTTTTTCTGGCTTTTGATTAGTTTTTTGTTTTTATATATACTTTTTTTTATTTCCCCGCTTTTTCTTACCGAAATCCATATTCGGTATTTTCAAAAATATATTCCGAATGCGTGGACACCCTATATCGGGTTTGATGTAGAGATGACGGTAAGCCATATTAACGCTTGGCTAAGCGAGGGCGTTTCTCCCTACGCCGATGGGGTTGTGCCTTATACGCCTTTTGCGCTGGCTCTTTTTACGCCCTTTATTATTTTGGGCTACCCCGCTTATTATAAAGTTTTGACACTAATTACGATTCTGAGTTATGCGGTCTCTGTTTTTTGGCTTCCCTTAGCTTTTTTGCGTAAAAAAGAATATGGTATTCTTGCGCTTTTGGGCGTGGTCGGGCTTTTTTCTTATAGTTTTCAATTTGAATTAGAGCGCGGGCAATTTAATGTGATTGCTTTCTTTTTTATACTTTTAGCGATTTATATTTTTCATTATCAGCATAAATACCGTTATTTTGCCTATATTTTTTTTATAATCGCGGTGCAATTAAAACTATACCCAATTATTTTTATCGTTATGCTCGTGCGAGATTGGCGAGATATAAAAAATAATCTCAAGAGATTTTTAGCATTAGCTACCTTAAATTTTTCCCTTCTTTTTGTGCTAGGCTATCAACTTTTTTATGATTTTATGGAGCAAATTTTCAAAAGAGCCAATATGCAAAGCTCCAGATACGAGGATTTATCCATATCAGGATTTAGCTATTATCTCAGCGAAGAAGCACAAATAATCGCCACAAAATATGCAGGAATAATAGAAAATATTTTTCTTCTTCTATTTCTTAGCGTTATCTTTGCAATCATTTTTCAGCTTTATAAAAAAAACCAAAAAGGCTTCAACCCCTATCTTTTTTTGATAGCCACCATCGGCGCATTGATGATTCCCGCCGCGAGCTTCGATTATAAACTTACCATTCTTGTTGTTCCAATGATGCTCTTCCTTTATAATTTACCTCGCCCCATCTCTACCAAGAGAAAAGCGATTTATACCCTCTTTATCATCACGCTCTCCCTTGCCTATTGGTCTACGCTTTACCCTTATGAATTCAACCAAGTAAAGCCAATATATCTTTCTAGAAACTCAACAGCACTTCTTACCATTTTCTTTTCGAGTACTTTCCTCTACTTTTTTTTGCAAGGAAAGTACCATAATATTAAAAACTTAAAGGAATAATTATGACCATTCAAGAAAAATTTGATTTAACAGGAAAAACAGCCATCGTAACAGGTGGCTCAGGTTTATTGGGTGCGGAATTTTCGCGCACCCTTGCCGAAGCAGGCGCAAATGTCGTTGTAGCAGATATTAATAAGGATGATGCAGAAAAGACCGCGACGACCTTGACCCAAGCTGGGTTTCCAGCAGTCAGCTTTGGATTAGATGTGACCAGCCAAGAATCTTGTCTTGAGCTGGTTTCTACGACCCTAAACACCTTTTCCAGCCTCGACATCCTCGTCAATTCTGCCGCACTTGACCCCAAATTTGACGCAAGCGCAGCAGAGAAAGGCATTGCCCCGGGCGCATTTGAAGATTATCCCCTCGACCAATGGAACGATGCCCTAAACGTAAACTTAACGGGCATGTTTTTGGTCACGCAAGCTTGCGTAAAACCAATGGTAGAAGCAGGAAAAGGTAGTATCATCAACATCTGCTCAACCTATGGCTTGAACGGACCTGACCAACGCATTTATCTCAAAGATGGTAAACGTGTTGCGTTTAAACCCGTTTATTATACGACCACAAAAGCAGGCGTGATGGGCTTCACAAAATATCTGGCGGCGTATTATGCCGAAACCGATATCCGCGTGAATGCGCTCACTCCTGGCGGTGTGTATAACGACCATGATGAAACTTTCACGAAGAATTATTCCGCAAAAACCATCATGGGACGTATGGCAAAACTAGATGAAATGAACGGCGCACTCCTTTATTTAGCCTCCGAAGCCTCCTCCTATATGACTGGCTCAAACGTGGTCGTTGATGGTGGCTGGACGGCTTGGTAAAAAAACAATTGTAGGGGCGGGTCTCAGACCCGCCCCTACAAAAACCTATGACTGAAATCCTAGCAATTATCCCCGCGCGTGGCGGCTCTAAGGGCATCCCGCGTAAAAATATCCGCAATTTTGCGGGCTACCCGCTGATTGCGTATAGTATTTCGGCTGGGCTAAAATCTGAACTCGTGACGCGCGTCATTGTCAGCACAGATGATGATGAAATAGCGGCAGTTGCCCGTGAATTTGGCGCAGAAACGCCTTTTATTCGCCCATCCGTATTCGCCGAAGATAACACCACCGACTTGCCCGTGTTTGAACACGCTCTCAAATGGTTGGCAGAAAATGAGAATTATCACCCCGATGTGGTCATCCAACTTCGCCCTACTTCGCCCATCCGCCCCGTAGATTGCGTGGATGATGCTATTCGCATTTTGCTCGACAACCCCGAAGCCGATTCGGTGCGCGGCGTTGTGCCTGCGGGACAAAACCCGCATAAAATGTGGCGACTGCTCGATGGCGAAAATGCTGCCATGCAAAATCTGCTCAACGTGGATGGAATTGACGAGCCTTTTAACGCTCCTCGTCAAATTTTGCCGCCTGTTTTTTGGCAAACGGGGCATATCGATGCAATCCGCCCCCGCGCAATTCTTGAGCAAAAGTCTATGACTGGTGAGAAGATTTTCCCGCTCATCATTGCGCCAGAATATACGGTGGATATTGATAATCTCTCGGATTGGGCGCGTTATGAATGGCTGGTAAAATTCGGAGACTTAGATTTCGTCTCTCCCCGAAACGCGCGCCGATTTATGCCTGAACCTGTTTCTGCACTTTTTCTTGACTTTGACGGCGTGCTCACCGATAACCGCGTTTGGACAGATGAAGCTGGTAAAGAAACGGTGGTCGCCAGTCGTGGAGATGGTTTTGGAATCGCGATGCTCAAGAAAGCGGGCATTGAAGTGATTGTCATTTCGAAAGAGAGAAATCCCGTTGTAGCGGCACGCTGTAAAAAGATGGATGTTCCTTATGTGCAAGGCGTTGACGACAAGGAAGGGATTCTTAAACGAGAGCAAGCCAAACGCAAGCTTGATCCGTCTCAGACTATCTTCGTTGGCAACGATTTGAACGATCTTCCCGCTTTCCCACTTGTGGGCTGGGGAGTCGCCGTATCCGATGCTATGCCAGAAGTTTTAGCCCAAGCCGACTTTGTGCTAAGCAAAAAAGGCGGTCATGGTGCTGTACGGGAATTGTGTGATTTGATTTTGAGTAGACAAAATGATTGACCACGAAGCACAGGAAGAACACAAAGGAAAAAAGGAGAAATCATGGCAAAATTTTTAGACACTACAGGCGTTTCTTATTTTCTTCAACAATTAGTTGATAGCGCAGATGAAACTTTGGTTTTGATTAGTCCTTTTTTGAAAATCAACGATCGTTTGAGACAGTCGCTTGAAGATAAAGATAGAATGAAAATAGATATTCGTGTGATTTATGGGAAAAATGAATTAGCTCCAAAAGAAATTGACTGGTTGCGTTCTTTACAATTTATTCGCACCAGTTTTTGTGAGAATTTACACGCAAAGTGTTATCTGAACGAAAAAGAAGCTATTTTGACTTCGATGAATTTGTACGAGTTTTCGCAAGTTAATAACGAAGAGATGGGGATATATGTAAAAAAAGAAGATGATCCTGAACTCTACGGAGAAATCTATACTGCATCACGTAGGTTGATTAGAATTAGTGATGAGATTCGGGTATCTGTAGAAAAAGTTACAAAAGAGAAAGAGATAAAAACAGGGAAAGTAGAAAAGAGAAAATCTAAAGGTGTTGTTGCTGGGGAAAAGGGGTTTTGTATTCGCTGTAAAAAAGAAATTCCATTGAGTATAAAAGCCCCATATTGCTCTGGTTGCTTTAAAACATGGCAACAATACGCAAACACATCTTACGAAGAGAAACACTGCCATAATTGTGGAGAAGAACATAAAGCAACGATGATAAAACCAGTTTGTTATAGTTGTTTTAAGAAAAACAGGAAGAAATTTACAATAAAAGAAAGATGATGGAGAAGTGCATTGTATCTGCTTTTGATACGTAGCACTTTGTGTTTATCAAAAAGCCGATGTGCAACGCACCTTTAAGGTGCAGGGCACATCTAAAAACAGGAGTAAAAAAATGAAACGTGAAATGAAGATTGGCAATAAATTAGTGGGCGATGGGCATCAGACCTATATCATCGGCGAAATTGGGATTAACCATAACGGCGATTTAGATCTCGCAAAAAAGATGATTGACGCGGCAGTAAACGCTAAAGCGGATGCGATTAAGTTCCAGAAACGCACTCCCGATGTTTGCACGCCAAAAGACCAACAATCGAAAATGCGCCAGACACCTTGGGGATATATCACTTATCTCGATTATCGCTACAAAGTTGAGTTTGGTGTAGAAGAATACACCGAAATAGACCGCTATTGCAAAGAAAAAGGGATTGATTGGTTCGTCTCAGTTTGGGATGAAGGTTCTGTAGATTTTATGGAGCAATTTGATACCCATGCTTATAAATTGCCCTCTGCCTCGCTGACAGATTATCCGCTTTTACGCAAAGTCCGTGAAACGGGACGACCTATTATTATCTCGACAGGCATGTCTACGATGGAAGAAATTCGCAAAGGTGTTGAAACTGTTGGGCAAGAGAATTTGGGTATCATGCACTCGACTTCTTCTTATCCTTGTGCGCCAGAAGAATTGAATTTGAAAATGATTGAAACTTTGAAAAAAGAATTCCCCAATATCCCCATTGGTTATTCTGGGCATGAAGTTGGGTTAGTGCCTTCTGCTGTTGCAGTCGCTTTGGGCGCGTGCATGGTTGAGCGTCATATCACCACTGACCGTTCGATGTGGGGCAGTGATCAATCTGCTTCTGTTGAACCGGGTGGATTGCGGAAACTGGTCAAATATATCCGCGTCACCGAGCAGGGCTTGGGCGATGGTGTGAAAAAGGTCTACGAAAGCGAAAAAGGACCGCGTGAAAAACTTCGCCGCGTAAAGTAAGTATTAGTAGGGGCGGGGCTCAGACGCGCCCCTACATTTTTATATGAAATTAAAAGATAGTCTTCGCCAAAAACTTCGCGAACCGGGCAAATATGCTCAGGCGGTTTTACGCTGGCGGAGATTATCTTTTAATGAAGCCCCTCTTATTTTTGGCAACTCTAAACCCAAGAGCGGCTCGCATCTTCTACTCCAAATTTTGAACGGTTTTACGCAGATTATGCCTTACGCATATACAGTTGCGGAGCCAGTTCGCACGATAAATCGTGAGGGTGGGCGGCGACCAGTAAAAGATGTTGCCGAAGATTTGCAGGAGCAACCAAAACACGCCATTGGTTGGGGCTATGTTGAAGCAAACGAGCAAAATGTATCTGTCTTATGCCAGCCACATCGTGTCAACTACTTCATTTACCGTGACCCGCGTGATATGCTCGTTTCGCAGGTTTTCTTTGCAACAGATATGCACAAGGGACACGGAATGCACGATTATTACCTATCCCTGCCTGATTTTAATGCACGGTTGAAAGTCGCTATTAGAGGCATCGACCAAGATGGTTTAAAAATGGTCAGCGTGCGCCAGCGCTACGAAGGCGTTTTTGAGTGGCTGGAACAGCCGCAGGTAATGTGCATTCGCTTTGAAGACTTGATCAATAATCGGGATGAAACCCTCCTCGCCATGCTTGATGAAGTTGAGAGAACGGGATATGAAATTCCAATGCCGAGAGATAGGGCATTAGAGATTTTAGTAGAGGCAATTAATCCAAAAAAGAGTCATACCTTCCGCTCAGGGAAGACAGGTGGATGGGTAAATCATTTTAGCGAAGAGAATAAAGTCATATTTAAAGAAATCAGTGGGGATTTATTGATAAAATTGGGGTATGAAAAAAATAATGATTGGTAAAAGAGAAAAACGATACTCGATATTCGAGTATTGTTTGCAACCAATTTCCGAATATTGAGTATCAAATATCATGTTTAAAGAATTCTATACCCAACGTATCCAACGGCGGCTTACACGCCACCTAAACAACCTTCAAATCTGGAAGATGGCACGCCGCGTTGCCAAAACAGTTCATCCTGCTGAGGGCGCGCCTGTCATTTTCTTCAAAGCCTCCTCTGGTGTGGACGATCTCTCGTGGAACGCCGCATTTCATTTGCTCACATCGTGGGCATTTCGTTTGCGCGGCATCCCTGTTCGGTTTTTTGCCTGCAAAAGCGGGATGACGCACTGCGTTCTCGGCACTAATCGTGAGGTAGTCACCCAAAAACCGCCTTGCAAATCGTGCATTTATCAATCAAAAACGCTCTACACGGGAGCAGATGTAAATTGGTTTTCTTTTAAGGGGGATGAAGAACTGGATCACGCGTTGGGCAACTTGCCACTTGCCGATTTACAGCAATTTGAATTCAACGGGATACCGCTCGGTGCGCTTTCTCTTCCCGGCTTACGCTGGATTCTGCGGCGTCATCATCTCAATGATGACGAGCCAACTCGGTATCTGTTGCGAGAATATATCCGCTCGGCGTGGAATGTGGCTAGAGAATTTGAGATGCTGATTGAGCGGGAAAAGCCGCAAGCAGTGGTCGTTTTTAACGGGCAGATGTATCCCGAAGCAACTGCGCTTTTTGTGGCACGCAAGCATAAACTACGCGCGATTACGCACGAAGTTGGTCTACGTCCCCAAACAGCTTTTTTCACCGATGGAGAGGCAACCGCGTACCCTCTTCATATCCCAGAAGATTTTAAATTAGATGACGCGCAAAATGCGCGTTTAGATGAATATCTCTCGAAACGTTTTCAAGGCGATTTCACGATGGCGGGGATGAAGTTTTGGGCAGATATGAAGGGGTTGGACGAAGCATTTCTGACAAAAGCCGCAGAATTTGAGCAGATTATCCCCATTTTTACCAATGTCATTTTTGATACCAGCCAGCCGCACGCCAACACCGTTTTTGAAGATATGTTCACTTGGCTCGATGTTGTGTTGGAAGTCATTCGAGAAAATCCGCTAACTTTATTCGTTATCCGCGCCCACCCAGACGAGATGCGCCTGCGAAAGGCCAGCCTTGAGACGGTGGCGAATTGGGTTGCCGACCGCCGTGCGGATGATGAGCCAAATGTGCTTTTTGTGCCGCCGCATGAGACGCTGAGTTCCTATGAGCTAATCCAACGCTCGAAATTTGTGATGATTTATAACTCGACTATTGGGATGGAAGCCTCTATTATGGGAATGCCGGTACTCTGTGCAGGCAAGGCGCGCTTTACGCAATATCCCACCGTTTTCTTCCCACAGAGTGTGGGGGCATACCGAGAAAAACTTGCAGAAATGTTGAACGCTGAAAAGATTGATGTGCCAGCTGAGTTCAAGCGTAATGCCCGCCGATTTTTATATTATCAACTCTATTTCTCTTCGTTGCCTTTTGGTGAGTATTTGGAAACAGGCGTGCGAACATCCCATGCCTTGTTAAAAGATTTTGATTTAGCACGTTTGGCACCTGAGAACTCTCCCGCTATGAATGTGATTTTAGATGGGGTATTGGAAGACGGGAATTTCTTGCTCGATTAGGGTCAGTTTTTGATAAAAAAGACTTACACTTACGCTTCTTATTGCTAGAGTTTGTGAATTGGTTGTTAAAGCGTAAAAGGTAAACAAAAGAAAACAGGCAGATGATTTTCGTCATCTGCCTGTTTTTTTTTACTCTTTGCTCTGAAAGTGATACCGCTCTAAAAGATTTTCTATTATTTTAGCTTGCTCTGGCTGTAGGGCAGTGAATTCAAAGCCGCTCTCATAGCTTGCTGGATTTCCAGTAATCTTTGTTGAAGTCCTAACTAACGCAGGGAGTTCTAGCTTTTTTACCGCTATTTCTGACAGATTATCGGGAAGTTCAATGGATAGTGTAAGTTGTGTGTTGGGTGCTATAGAATTTTTTCCGCTTACTCTTGCGCCACTTAAGGTTAAGTCTCGCAAATACCCTAATAATTGATTGTTTTCTAGATCATGTACTAAGGTAAATGCCACTATATTTTTGCGAGCTTCTTTCCTTCTGTTTCCGTAATCTGCCATTGAGCTTCTCCTATATTCTGCGTAAGTGGTGTCGGGAAAATACCCGTTTACATTTTTGATTATAGCAAATTTTTTGCTTCTATCAAAGCTAGATGAGATATTGGCTCTTTGCAATAATTATAAAACTCAAAACTGATAGTTCCTGATAGCTTCTTTTGCTTATATTTGTGCCGTATTACTCAAATAAGGAGCTTGATTATGGAAATCCCGCGTCATTGGCGTTTAAAGAAGCAACGATATGGCTTAATTGGTGAAGTTTGCCCTCACTGTGATTCTAAAATTTTTCCACCCCGAGATATTTGTCCTGATTGTGGCAAAGAAGCAAAAGATGAGTTTGCTTTTAGCGGGGCGGGTGAAGTTTATTCGTATACCACAATTTATAATGCGCCAAGTGGGTTTGAGCATACAATCCCTTATACTGTTGCTTTAGTACAATTAGAAGAAGGACCTTTGATAACCGCACAACTAACCGATGTAGACGAAGAGCATGTTTCTATTGGAATGCCTGTCGAGATGGTAACGCGCAAATTACGCGAAGATGGTGATGAGCGGGGGATGTTGGTTTATGGCTATAAATTTAGGCCGAAGCTGGTTGTGGCTGCGTAGTTTTTAACCATCATATATAGGGGGATTTGGCTTTAGGTGATAGAAAATTCGTAAATCTTGTGGGATACTGCTTTGTGGGAATGAACAAGCAAAAAACGATAAATGACCATACCGCACTCCCCATATCTAAAGGATATGGGGAGTGTTCTTTCTTAAATTAGCTATTGATCTTGCTTTCCAAAAAACGGATGATCGCCGTAATCTTTATTGCGATGATGGCTTGAATCTGCTCGGCGCTAAAGGCATTTTCACCTTGGCTGGTGATGGAATTGAGGTAGCCGCTGGAGATGTGGATGACTTCGTAGTTTTGGTTTTTCTAAACATCAGTTTTCTCCTGAAAACATTTTTTGTATGTTGCTAAAGTTATGGTTGGTTTGCTGGGGGCTGTCCATTGCCATTTGATGGTCCATCAGCCGACATACCAAGGGCTTCCATGAGTACTTCTTCGGTGATGCCAAGTGCCGCGGCGACGGCTACGAAATCTGGGGGAGGATCACCTAGCGCGGCTTGCAATTCTGCTTTGGTGATTCCAAGTGTTGCGGCAGCGGCGGCGAAATCGGGCATCTGGCCACCAGGTTGTCCCCCGGGCTGAGAATTTCCATCAGAGGCTTGCTGCCCGTTCGGGGCACCGGGACCATCAGCTGAGAACTCAAGTTCTGGTCCAACATCGTTGGCGTTGGGATCACCATTTGGCGTTTCGGTAACGTCTCCACCACGTACTAAGCGGACGTAATTGTAATAGCGTTCTCCGCCTTCACCTGCGGGACCACCTTCATATTTGGTGTCAAAACGCACTGCGCCCGCACCGTGGGTGTCGTTGCCATTTCCATCTACTGCTCGACCAGCAGCGACATACCAAGCGTAGTAGAAATTTCCACCAGACTGGAAGCGAGAAGAAGTGCTTGTCCAGTAGTAGGGGTAATCGGCAACGCCTATTTCATTTACAATCTCAGAAACACTGAACATGGGGTCAAGAGCTGGACCATCGTAGGCTGCGTCTTGTGCATCGGGGGCATAGCTATAGTCTACAATGCTTTGAAGTTCTTTCACGTTTGGCAAGCGCCAATCGCTGTAGCCGAGATAGTTGGCTTCGTTTTGGCTTTGAGCATAGGCTAAGGCAGCTTCCCAGTCCATACCTTCACCGCTATCAGCCTGTGACCACATCAGCCCGGTTGCTTCATCGCTGATACTACCATCGCCGTTGTCTACAAGGATATTTTCGCCATAGGTTGCGCCAGATACACAACGGACGTGTTTGCCCATCCGTCCTGTGACCAATGCGGGGTAAGCCTTGATATGCCCAGTGGCATGGTTGACACCAAAAGCTGCATCGTATTGCCCTTCAGATGTTTTGCCGACGTAATAATTGTCTGCCCAGTATTGTTCGTCTTTAGAAATGGTATCCGTTGTGGTCAGATCGAAATAGGTCAGATCAAGATAAGGCCAACCTGTCGAGAAATTGCTAAGTACCTAAGCAAAAGAAATTTGGTATTTTGTTCCAATGCCATCCAGCACGTTTTTCAGATTGTCTTTGAGGCTTTTGAAAGATAAATAAGAGGCCAAAGGAAGCCAACTGTATTTGATAAATCGCCATACGATTTCAATCAAATTTAGCTCTGGAGAATAGGTTGGCAAATACTTGATATGGAGTCCTTTTGTCTTCCATTTTTTCAACTCATTTTTGAACTTTTTGCGAGGGTGTAAAATTTATTGTGTAAATGGGTTATCCTATTCACCCTAGAAAAGGAACCCTAAAATGAAAAAAAGAACGAGAACTAAATTTCAGTCAATGCCCGAAGAAAAAGAAGTATTAGATGCTTTGGGCGAAGCAACATCCATCGATGATTTTTATGGCAAAGATGGTATTTTTGCAAAACTCTTTTCAAGAACGATTGAAGAAATGCTTGAGGCAGAGCTTACGGAAAAACTAGGCTATGAATCTCATGAAGTCAAAGGGCATAACTCAGGAAACAGTCGCAATGGTCACTATACACGCAAAATGCGTACATCTGGTGGTGATGCAGAAATCAATGTTCCACGAGACCGCAACGGCAAGTTTCAGTCAGAATTGCTGAAGAAAAACAGTAATGAGATTGAAGAAAAAATTATAGCAATGTATGCCAAAGGCATGTCAACACGAGATATTCAGGACATTCTTGCAGAGCTATATGGCATATCTGTTTCAGCAACATTGATCAGTGGAATTACAGACAAGATCTGGCCATTGGTGGAAAGTTGGCAAAGTCGCTCTTTATCTTCTCATTACGCTATTGTTTACTTGGATGCTATCCATATTAATCTGAGAAAAGATGGCAAAGTAGCTAAGGTAGCGGTCTACAATGTTCTAGGCATCACCCTGGACGGTCACAAAGAAGTTTTGGGACACTGGATAGGCGATGGTGGAGAAGGCGCTAATTTTTGGCTCTCTGTAATTACTGACTTACAAAATCGTGGCGTAGAAGATATATTCATCGCCGCCATAGATGGTTTGACTGGTTTCAAAGAAGCCATTCATTCAGTTTTTCCTAAAACAAAAGTACAACGCTGTATTATTCATCAGATACGCTACAGTCTAAAATATGTAGTTTGGAAAGACCGAAGAGCATTTGTTGCTGATTTGAAGAAAATTTATCGTGCCGCTACCCGTGAAGAAGCTGATGCCAATCTCATCAAACTAGAAGAAACCTGGGCTAAAAAATATGCAGCAGCTGTACGTTCTTGGAAAAACAACTGGGAAGACTTAGCAACCTTTTTTGAGTTTCCGCAAGAAAT
>JADGEO010000109.1 GCA_016744335.1 Anaerolineales bacterium | reverse complement strand
CCCTGACCACGCTCGGTGATCTCGGCGAAAGCATGATAAAACGCCAGGCTGGCATGAAAGATTCCAGCCATATCCTGCCCGGGCACGGTGGCATTTTTGATCGCATTGATACATGGCTCTGGGGATCTGCGCTGGGCTATTATTTGATTAGTTGGTTTTTTCTTTAAAACAGTGATTAAATGTAAAGAGCCGCTCAATTGAGCGGCTCTTTTTAATTCTTATAAACGAACTAGGCACCTGACACTTTTGTTTTTGAAGGTGGTTGAGTAGGTTTGAGCGAAGCGAAAAGCGTATCGAAACCACAAAATTCAGCTATTTCTATCGCTTTGTTGGTTTACCCGAAGGGCACGATGTCGATACGGCGAAAAGCATCGCCTACTCAACCAACGAACGCTTGTTTTGGCAAAATATCAGGTGTCTAGGGATTTTTTATGTCTTTTTTCTATAACACTTTGCAATCTACTAATACCCTCGGGAATGGCGAAAACCAAAACATAAGTCATGATAAACTCTCCTAGAATTATTCAATCTTTCCCGACAAATCAAAGAACCAACATAAAAGCAGGAGGATGCTATGGACGGAATTACTCAGGAACTCATGCAAGAACTCGCCCAAGGTGGCTTATCCCAAATCAGCGAACAAGTCGGCTTAGATGAAGGCCAAGCCGGCTCACTATTATCGACCGCGATGCCGCTTTTAGTCTCAGCCCTTGCCAATAACGCTGCTAAACCAGAAGGCGCACAAGCCTTGCATCAAGCACTGGGAAACGACCACGATGGTTCCATTCTCAACGATCT
>JADGEO010000108.1 GCA_016744335.1 Anaerolineales bacterium | reverse complement strand
AGAAGGCATTTATACTGAAGATGATGCCCCCAACCCCCTTGGCGTTTACGCCCAAACAAAATTAGATGGTGAGATTGTCGTTTTAGATGCAAATCCCAATGCGGCTATTGCTCGCGTCAATTTCTTCGGCTGGTCATTGAGTGGCACACGTTCTCTGGCTGAATTCTTTGTCAATAATTTGGGGGCGGGGAAGATTGTTAATGGCTTCGACGATGTTTATTTTTGCCCCATGTTTGTTGGCGATTTGGCAGATACACTGGTCGGGATGTTGTCCAAAAGTTTGTCGGGCACGTACCACGTTGTTGGGTCACGGGCGATTACGAAATATAAATTTGGGCAAGCGATTGCTAATCAATTTGGTTTTGATGCTGGCTTAATCAATCCCATCTCCGTATCCGATGCGGGGTTAAAAGCAAAGCGATCTCAGAATTTGCGACTGTCTATCAACAAGCTATCCACAGCTTTAGGGCACGAAATCCCCGACTTCTCCACGGGTTTGGCGAAGTTTTATACACAGTACCAACAGGGTTATCCACAGAAAATGCGGAGTTATGCACAGATTAGGGATTAGTAGAGTGGGTACTCTGTGTTTGAAGTAAAGGAGCGCTTAGTTTGTCTACAGCGGTAATTTTCATGCGAAACGTAGTTGCTTCAGACAAAGCGCGTACTGATTGTTTTGGTGTTAGATGTATGGTAGCAAATCTCAAAAAATCAATTTACGGTATTCCTCACTGACTTCTTTTGCATCACCAACTGTGACTAATTTACCATGATCTAAAAGAGCCGCTCTTTGGCATAGTTCGGCAACCATATCTATAG
>JADGEO010000107.1 GCA_016744335.1 Anaerolineales bacterium | reverse complement strand
TCTGCATTTTTGAGATGGGTTGCTTCCAAATCAAAACCATTTCCCTTCACATCGCCGAATAATTCTTCAATCCACATGCGGCGACGATAATATCTAATCAATCGTTTTTTGCCTTCCTGATTGGAAAGTAAATACCAAGGCTCATCTTCGCCTTTTTCCCAATGAAGGATAAGCCAATACCAGCCCGCGTTATGTTTCTCTGTAACACGTACCCACTCAACATAATAAGTTTCTCCTTCTGAGAGCGGCAAGGCGTTAATTTTTATCCAATCTTGCCCTTTCAGCTTGATTTTAGTGCTCCCTTTTAGGCGAACAACAAAATTCCAGCCTTGTCTTCCAAACCATTTTAATAAAGGAATTGACTGAAATTCGCTATCTCCTAAGACCCAAATCTCCGTAATTTGTGAGAGAAAACGACTTACATATCGAAAAAGGGCTATCTGAGTTTCATGAGAAGTATGCCCCTTGGGACCTTCTTCTACTTTCCATGCCAATGGAAGTGCTCGTTTTTTGAATGCCGCTCCGATTACCAAAGCACGATGATTAAAACCAACTTTTGTTGTGTCTACGAGTATAAAAACACGCAAAACATTTTCCAATTTTGACGCAATTTCTTTTGCTAATGGAGAATACCAATCTCGTACCTTTACTTGTTCATTATCTAAAAAACGCCAGAGCCTATTGGTTAGGCTTGGAACTTTGCCCAGAAGTGGCAGTTTGTTGGCAATTTTACCTAGATGTATCTCTTTGCTTTTGTATAGAGCCGTTACAAGAAGGGCCATATTACGAATGCGAGTAATCCGTTCTTCTGGCATCCATTGGAGAAACTGCTTT
>JADGEO010000106.1 GCA_016744335.1 Anaerolineales bacterium | reverse complement strand
TAAGTACCCGAGCAGAAGTTCTTCGACATTTTGATCAAGTAAAATTGGTCAAAATATATAGAGGAGATATGCGATGCGTTATGTAGAAACCCTTTCGGAAAAAGACAAAGAAAAATTAAATTCCTTACTCAAGGGACATGCCTCTCACAATGTTCGTCGGCGTGCTCATTCGGTATTATTGAGTGCTGATGGTTTTCAAATAAATGAAATTTCCCGTGTTTATCAAATCCATCGAGAAACGGTCATGAACACATTCTCCCGATGGGAGAAGGATGGCATTAAGGGATTGTATGATTCTCCAAGAGATGGTCGTCCTCCAGGCTTGTCAGAAGACGAGGAAGACAAGGCTGTAGAGACTTTAAAAAAAGACCCGCGTTCAACAAAAAAAGCTCTTGTACTTATCCAAAAAGAAATGGGTAAACAGATTAGTGAATGGACATTGAAGCGCATTGCTAAAAAGCATAGATTGCGCTGGAAACGAATGCGGAAGATAAGCAAAAAGAAACGCAACAAAGCAGAATTTTTACAGGCAAAAGATGAGATAGATGCCCTTCACGCTGAAGAGGCAAAGGGTGAGATAGACGTATATTATTTTGATGAATCTGGTTTTAATCTAATACCTGAAATACCTTATGCTTGGCAACTGATTGGAGAAACAGTTGCTATACCAAGCGGAAAGAGTAAACGCCTCAATGTACTGGCTTTTTCTAACAAGAAATTAGACTTCTTTCAAAAGACCGTACAAGGCTATGTGGATAGTCAAGTGGTCATCGAATTTTTTGATGAATTCAGTCGAAAGATCAAGAAGAAAACAACTGTTATTATTGATAATGCCTCTGTACATACCAGCAAAAAGTTCAAAAATGAGTTGAAAAAATGGAAGACAAAAGGACTCCATATCAAGTATTTGCCAACCTATTCTCCA
>JADGEO010000105.1 GCA_016744335.1 Anaerolineales bacterium | reverse complement strand
TGCCAGTAAACTCGCCGTCTCTTGAGGAGTTGTAAAGAGCGTATTCATCTCGTAACCGAGCGATGGTGTGACTCCAAGCCCCGAAGAAGTAAAGGGAGAGCTGCCATGAATGGCTACCGCACTTTCGCCCTTATTTTTGACGTGAAAAAGATTTTGGAAAACAGGTAATGAAACCGCTCTAATATCTGCTTTCTTAGCCAACCACCCAGCGCACTCACGGGCAACTTTCGTCATATTCAGAGAATTGCGAAAACGCCTATCCCCTTCATCTCCAACAAGGCTATTATCAATATCAGCATCATTTTCAGGGATAAGAAGACGCAAGGCATCAATTCGTGTGAGTTCTTTCTTAAGTACAGCATAACCATAAATAGAAAATATGCTGGATACGATAGAAAGGCGCGCACCTGCTTCAATACTTTTGCTTAAAGCATCGCCAACTTTTCCTTGTCCTTTATTGTCTAGTAATATTGTCATTGGGTTTGTTGAGAACTAGGGCTTCTTGAAAAACAATTGTTTGATGGATTCCACCTTTATATTGAACATCGTTGCTGTACCCTTGAGGTCTTCTTTATCAAAAACGCCGCCAACTCAATTTGAGAAAGCGGCGTTAATATGCTAATATATTTTTACCACGCACCGCTTGCGTGGGTTTGCGCCGAGAGTGTTATAGCACTACTCGGCGTTTTTTTGTCCCTGAAAGTATAGCATAATTGTAGCTAGAGTAAACAAAAATGGCAGGTGAAAAAACTTCTTGTTAGAAAAGAAGATATAAATATGCTATGATTTCTTCTTGAAACACCACATTATAGAGCCATCATTGCCGAGAGTGTATTTACTTGCACTGCTCGGCATTTTTGTCTCTAAGTAGATAGAAGCAACGGGTTCCAATACAAACACCTCTTGACCATTTTTCTTTGGACGCAAAATATAGGGTAAAAAGAGTGTTTAAAAAACAAGGAGCTTTATTACATGCTGATCCACGAAACCATTGACCTCTTCATAGC
>JADGEO010000104.1 GCA_016744335.1 Anaerolineales bacterium | reverse complement strand
GGCTATACACGCGCGGCAAAAAGTATTATGGAAACCGCTGAAATTATCAAAAAAGGTGTCAGGCAAATCCCCGAATTGTATATTTTAGGCAACCCGCTTTATGTGATTGCTTTTGGCTCAGATACGGTAAACGTCTTCAAGGTGATGGATTATATGACCAAGCAAGGCTGGAGTCTCAACGGTCTTCATAAACCCTCTGCCGTTCACTTATGCGTCACTTTGCGGCATACCCAGCCAGGTGTCGCTGAGAAGTTTATTGAAGATTTGCAAGCTGGGGTCGCGTTCGTCCGCGAAAATCCTGACGAGGGGGGCGGTATGGCACCAATTTATGGGATGGGAAGCTCGCTCCCCTTGCGCGGCGTTGTTTCAGATATGTTGAAAAAGTATTTGGATTTATTATATAAAGTGTGACGGTGGATGATGTGCCACGGTGCTTCGGCAGGGTTCAGCATACGTGCTTCGGCAGGGCTCAGCATACGTGCTTCGGCAGGGCTCAGCATACGTGCTTCGGCAGGCTCACAGCATACATGATTTGGGCTGGGTCGCCGTACGCCAAACTTTTGATTTGAGAAAAAGCACTGGGTTGGTTAAAGGAATCCTAAACGTAATCTCGGAGGTGTTGAGGCGATTTAGGGAATAGAAAATCTATATTTCTTTAATCTCATTCATTCGATAAAGAAATTCCCGTAATACTTCAGGCACGATCCAATCATGCTCTGCTCGCATAGGTTCGGTCATGCGGGCTATACTTTCCCGCCACTTGAGCGTCGTAATTAGCGAAGCGACAGGTTTTGAAAGTGCAAAGGCTTTTCTGAGTTCTTTTTTTGACGCAAATTCTTTAAAAGAATTCAAATAAATATCGAGTAAGACTTCCATTTCTGGGGTAAATTCATAATCATCCAGTTCAAGAGACATCTCAATACTAACAAAAAAGGTTCGCAGTGAAATAAAGGGATGGGTAATATCTGCATCACCCCAGTCAAAGAAAGTGATATGCCCATTTTTCACCAGTACGTTCCCATCGTGAAAATCGCCATGATTAATGGTTTCGGGGATACCAATAGAGACCAATTCGGCACAGATATTGCTAAAACGAGACTTATGTTCTTGGCAGAGTCGATATTC
>JADGEO010000103.1 GCA_016744335.1 Anaerolineales bacterium | reverse complement strand
GGAACAATCAACTCTACAGTCAAGTTGACGTTATCGCCAGGCATGACCATCTCTACACCTTCGGGAAGGGTAATGTCGCCAGTTACATCCATTGTGCGGATGTAGAATTGAGGGCGATAGCCATTGAAGAAGGCTTTGTGTCGTCCACCTTCTTCTTTCTTCAAAATATATACTTCTGCTAAGAATTTTTGTTGGGGTTCAATTGAGCCAGGTTTAGCGATAACCATACCGCGCTCTACTTGCTCACGATCAATACCACGAACGAGCAAGCCCAAGTTATCTCCGGCACGACCTTCGTCAAGAAGTTTGTGGAACATTTCAACACCTGTTACGGTGGTTGCAATCGGTTTATCACGCAAGCCAACAAATTCTGCTTTGTCGCCAACATTGACAATACCACGATCCATTCTGCCGGTTACAACGGTGCCACGACCTTTAATCGAGAAAACGTCTTCAATTGGCATCATGAAAGCTTTGTCGGTATCACGCTCTGGAAGAGGAATATACTCATCAACTACGCGCATCAGTTCTTTGATACTTTCGTATTCAGGAGCTGTTGCATCTTCGCTTTCGCTTTCTAATGCCTGCAATGCAGAACCCATCACGACAGGAATTGTGTCACCATCAAAGCCTTGGTCGTCCAAAAGTTCGCGTAATTCCATTTCGACCAATTCGAGGAGTTCAGGATCATCCATCATGTCGGTTTTATTGACATATACAACCAATGCAGGAACTTCTACCTGACGTGCAAGAAGGATATGCTCATGGGTTTGGGGCATTGCGCCATCGGGAGCGGCTACGACCAAAATCGCACCGTCTACTTGGGCGGCACCCGTAATCATGTTTTTGATATAGTCGCGGTGACCAGGCATATCTACGTGAGCGTAGTGACGGTTCTCTGTCTCATACTCTACGTGAGAAATGTTAATGGTAATACCACGTTCTTTTTCTTCAGGAGCATTGTCAATGGTATCAAACGCACGGAAGTCGCCTTCGCCGTTAGCTAATGCACAGTATTTTGTAATTGCCGCGGTTAATGTCGTTTTACCATGATCAATATGTCCCATGGTGCCTACATTCAAATGCGGTTTTGTACGATCAAATGTTTCCTTTGCCATCTCTTTCTCCTTA
>JADGEO010000102.1 GCA_016744335.1 Anaerolineales bacterium | reverse complement strand
GTGCTGATGGCGTTATGCTGGGATTTGGCGCGGTCGCAGAAGGGTTTTTCTATGTCTTCCCTGTGCAGCGTGAAGGAGACATCCTGCGCTTCCTGTTGGCTGATGAGACAACCTTTGTAGCTTTTGGTCGTGCAGGGTCAGCGGCAGCAGAGCCTACCATCGACATGGCTGCCTCAGTGGAAGAAGCCGCTACAACTGTGCCACTTGTAGCTCCTGTTGAGGCAACACCCTGGACACCCTGTGAAGGTGGTTATGAAACGCATTTGTTTAAAGGTGGCTATGCTTATGTAAATCCCGTTCCGCCTGCTCCTAACATCGTCCGGTTGGTTCCTGATGCTGCCAGTTCTCAGACGGGGTTGATCCAACCTAATGAGCTAGTAGAAGTCGTAGATGGGCCCCAATGTTCAGGGGGTTGGGTTTGGTGGAATGTGACATCGAAAAAAACCGGTCTTAGTGGCTGGACGGCTGAAGGCGATGGGGCATCTTATTGGGTTTTGCCTTGCCTTGTTGATGGAAGTGAGTGTGGTTCCCCGTAAAATCGCACTTGAAAAGAAATTTCTTTTCTTATAGAATTGAGTTAGTCGAGATTGTTGGATGCCCCCCTCATCCAGCATCTCGGCTTTTTTATTTAATCCAGAAGCCCCTGTAGTTTAACCCATAAAGTGGCCGCTTTGGTCACGTTATGCTTCCAAGATTTACTTGCGGCCAAGTTATCCTTCCAGGCTACCTTGTAGCCCTTGGTTTTGCACAATCAAGATAGGCTAGAACACGGTCACTTTATGCTTCCAGCCCCGGCCATTTTATGGGTATAGTGACGGCCCCATTCCCTTTGCATTAGGGCAATAACCTTCTAAGTGCCCTGGTTTACCGCAGAGTTGACAGGGTGTAGATGGTAATGGTTTACGCCAGTCAGGATTGAAATTCATTTGGTATAGGGAATAAGTGCGCCCAAATCCGATATGATATGACCTTGACTGTGGTAATAATACCTTTTCTCATCTCTTCTCCGCTTTCATAAATAGTTTTGATTTAGGTATTAGATCCTCAAAAAGACATCCAAACTACTTCGCAGAATGTGCATTTAGCGAAGTAAAATGCTAAAATAGTACGCAAAAATACCTGCTTTTCGGGTGCTAACCCCGAAAAAATGCTTCGCAGATTTACCG
>JADGEO010000101.1 GCA_016744335.1 Anaerolineales bacterium | reverse complement strand
TTCTCTACCCTACATCTAGCAGAGAAATAATCAGTCACAGTGTAAACTCTTGTTAACCAAAAACAAAACAGGAGACCACTATGACTGATCGTATGAAAGTATACACACAAATACTAAAAACACTCAAAAAAGATTTACGGATGTTTCATCAAGGCTATGTGGTTACGCTAGCGATGATGATTACAGGTATTGTTATGGGTAAAAAAGCACAGCTATCCGTGATGAGTGCAGAAATTCCGCATAATGCAAAGGATCGCAGTATTGAAATGCGGATGAGCCGCTTTGTTCAACATGACAAGGTTGATGTAGAGATCACTTACATGCCTTTTGCTCAACATATCTTAACTTCTTTGGCTATAGAGCCTCTAACTCTAGCGATGGATGGAAGTCAAGTGGGACGCGGGTGTATGGTTTTAATGGTTGGCGTTATTTATCGTAGCCGTTTATTGCCTATAGCTTGGGTAGTTTACAAAGGTAAAAAAGGTCACACAACCGCTGAACGGCATATTGAGGTACTGAAAAAAGTGTTGCCCTTAGTGCCAGAGAAAAGTGAAGTCATATTGCGTGGTGATGCTGAGTACGATACAACAGAAATGCTCACATGGGTAGAAACTGAGACTTCTTGGCATTTTGCTATGCACACCTCTCCAAGTATTTTAGTGAAGAATGGTATTACTTGGGAAAAAATCAAAGAATTCACTGTTAGAAAAGGTCGTTTACGGATGATCCGTGCTGTGGACTTTACAAAAACATCTGCTTTGCCTGCCAATTTGATTGTTTGGTGGGGAGCAGAGTACGAAAACCCTATCTATCTAGTCTCTAATCTACCCAATGGAGCCCATGCTTGTTGGTATTATCGACGGCGTTTCCGTATCGAAACTTTTTTTTCAGATCAAAAGAGTAGAGGCTTTCATATTCATAAAAGTCACCTTTCTAGCCCAGAACGCATTAGCCGTTTATTAATTGCAGCATGTCTTGCCTATATTTGGATGGTTTCTCTCGGGTTATTTACCCTTTCTAATGGAAAACACAAACTTATTGATCGCACAGATCGAGTGGATAAGAGTATTTTTCGATTAGGCGTAGACTGGCTTAGATATACTTTGAAGAAAGGAGAGCCTTTTGATGTCTGTTTTCGTTTTCAACCTGACAAGAGTGCTCTACATGTAGGGTAGAGAA
>JADGEO010000100.1 GCA_016744335.1 Anaerolineales bacterium | reverse complement strand
CAGGGCTTACGCATGAAATTTAGCCCCTAACAAGACCTTTTCAAGATACTGGGTGCTCAAAGCACATTTGAAGCGTTTGCTTTTGATACTTCTTTTTGTAGTTTTCTCACTTCTGAGTAAATTGAGTGCTATATGCCTCAGAACAGCGAAGTTTTCAGCACTATTTTCACTGCGAGCCCGACTATCATCTTCTCTGAAAACAACATCAAGTACCCAATGAAGCTGATTCTCAATGCCCCAATGTCCTCGAATAGTATTCAACAAGAACTTCGCTTTTTCATCTATACTGGCGATATAGTAACGAAAAACTTCTTTTTTTGTATGATGGCGTGTTGCTTTAACCTTGACAATCGCTTTTAGACCAGCCCAATTATCTTGCCCTTGAAGAAGCGATAAGTATTCAGGGTCTGTAATAACCCAACACTCACGAGTTTCCAAACGCCCATGTGCTTTCTCTGTAGATTTGTAATAATTATGGATAACTGCCGCAAAATCAATACTTTCAACCATCTCAAAGATGCCGATAATGTCAGACAAGAGTGTTTTTTGGTTCTTTTTGACGGATAAGACATAGTTGCCTTCTTTATCAATAATTTTTTGGGCTATATCGGTCTGACAGCCCATTGCATCTATGGTCACAATACACCCAGCAAGCATAAGAACATCCAGCAGCTTAGGAATAGCTGTGATCTCGTTCGATTTTTCATCTACTTTTCTTTGACCAAGCACTAACTTGTTCTCATTTGCCCATGCGCTAACCATGTAGATTGCTTTTTTCCCAGATGATTTGTCATGGGAACGGCGAAGTTGCTTTCCATCTATGCAGATAAGCCCTTCTACCTTCTCTGTGATTGCCTGAACCCACATCAAAAAATGCTTTTCAAATTCCACAGGGTCTAAACGCCTGAAAACCTCTCGAAATGTATCATGCGAGGGGATACCGTTAGGCAATTCCAAAAAGGTTGAGAGCCACTCTTTCTTTGCTTGACCAAACAACTCTATCTCTGTCCAACTTTCAGCACCGCTCAACACTGCGCTAATGGCAATCATGACAATATCAATTAGGTTATGGCTTATCTTTCCTTCCATTCGAGGGTCTGTAAGACCTTGAAAATAGGCATATAAAATAGCATTTTCTGGTTTTTGCATTTTTTTTCTCCTTCTTTTGGATAAACAAGGAGATTTTACAATACTTTAGATATTTTCATGCGTAAGCCCTG